>JAPYOP010000070.1 GCA_029938115.1 Colwellia sp.
AATCCATCAATGTGTGGCATATCAATATCAATATCAATAATGACCAATTCAGGGCTAATTTCTATAAAGTCATTTAGGGCGTTCTTAGAGTTTGAGAACTTATAAAACTCCAATTCCAACTCTACTTCAATAGTGAGAGTATTTATAATAATATCAAGGATTAAAGGGGAGTCATCTATTAATATAACTTTATACATTGTCATAATTTTTTATCTTGTTATATATATAAAATGATCTTGTATTGATCGTAAAATGACTTAAGTAGTCGACATCACGTCGCCAATATCGCCATTTTCCATATTTATTAATAACTAATTGCTCCCATTCCGGATAATGAAGTGACTTTCTATTACTTCTTTAACATAAGTGGTGGTTTGCATCATTGATAAACCGCTCAATTTTCATTGTTACCTTCACATGCAAAAGCCAATTTGATAGAACTCATAATATTTATTGTTTTTATCTTTGAATTGAATCCGTGAAATAAAAAAACACATCATCAATCCAATATTTTCTTTAAATACTCATATTTATGACCACCGTGTGATACTAACTCACACTTTAAGTTTTTTTCTACTACAGAAGTGTAAATTTTATGAGACATATGTAAAGTATTAAGCTTTAGATTGACTCCTCATTGTTCGTAAATGCCACATATGTGCCTACTCTTAGCCCCTAAATAAAAAAACTAATTCATTAAGTTCAGGTCATTGATAATTAAAGCATCCACATAGTGAGACAATAAGTAATTGGAACGTTTCCAGAATCGATTTATAATGGAATTCGAGTGATGTTTGAAAAATACTATTTAATCCGCTAATTTTTTGCTTACTTCTTCGATATCTAGCAAGTTTTTCATAAAAACCTCAACTAATGAGGGGTCAAAAGATTTATTTGACTGATCTTTAATATATGTCACCGCTTCACCAAATGGCCATGCAACTTTATAGGGTCTATTTGATGTTAAGGCATCAAAAACGTCTGCAATGGCCGTAATTCGTCCTTCTATTGGGATTGACTCCTCCTTCAATTTATTTGGATAACCAGAGCCATCCCAACATTCATGATGACTCATTGCGATAGATTTAGCCATTTGAATCAATGGTGATTCATGTTCCCCTATTATTAAATTTGCATAAGATGTGTGCTTGTTCATAATATTTCTTTCTTGTTCATTAAGCTTCCCTGGTTTTAATAATATATTATCAGGTATACCAATTTTCCCTATATCGTGTAAAGGTGCTGTAAGTTCTATCATTTTTGAAATATTTGATGGTAAACCATAACCATCTGCTATTATTCGAGCAAACTTTCCTACTCTAATTACATGCTTACCTGTTTCATTATCTTTGAGTTCTCCTGCACTTGCTAAACTAGATAACAAACCCTTTATTGATTGATTTAGTTCAATTGTTCTCTGTTGTATTTTCTTTTCGAGTTGCTCATTAGAGTTTTTATACAGGGTATAACTTTTTCGGATTTTGAGTACATTTTTGACACGTAATTCAACTTCAATTTGGTCTATAGGTTTATTCAAAAAATCGTTTGCTCCATTGATTAGCGCCTTATCTCTGGTTGATTTTCCAGTAAGACCAGTTATTATTATTATGGGTAATTGATCCTGTTCGTATTCTTCTCTTACATTTTCCATTACATCAAAACCATTTATGTGCGGCATTTCTAAATCCAGCAACATTAAATCGATAGATTGCTCTACTAATGTTTGTTTTATTTTTCTAGGATCCGTAAGAGTTATAACATTCGCTCCTACTTTGTCTTCCACTAACTTTGTTAATATTAATGCATTAGTTATAGAATCATCGCAAATTAATACATTCAAATATGAAAAATTATTCATTTATTTCTCATCCTTAATAACATATAAATAAAATTCTCTTGGGAGTAAGCTATTGGCATTAATGATAGGTTAATTTACACTTTCAAATATAAAGGATAATTATTAACTAAACAGGTGTTGCATAAAGCTTTCTTCTCCCACAAAGATAAGTTTATGTCATTAAAAGTAAGATGCCATTTTTTGAATAAATCTGACACACCTTTATAAAAGAATGAATCATGTTTGCTAATTTGAAACATAATAAGTTCAACATCTTCTAATATTTTTTGGTTATTTTTTACTTATATCATTCAATTATCGACTGACCTGGGCAACTAAATTCACACAATAGGGCACAGATACTGTAGTGTTTAGTGATGAAGCATATTTCTGGTGTTTTGGTGAAATTTACCCTAGGGATAGAAACAACAAAAGCCCTAACCGAAGTTAGGACTTGAATAAATGGTGCCGACTGCCGGAGTCGAACTGGCGACCTACTGATTACAAGTCAGCGATATAGAACACTTCTAACATGACATCTAAATTGAATTTCACTATCAGTTTCGCAGCTATTCAGTTCCTCTGGATTTCCCAAAAACTCAACTTTCAAAGCTACCATCACAGTCACTAAATTACTAAATTACTAAATTACTAAATTACTAAATTCAACGCACTCGAAAGCCCCGAATACATAGAGTCGGAGGGCCTGAGGTATTCAATTGATTTTAAGGAAAAAAATGCTACCCTCTGTGATTTGAACACAGGACCTACCGATTATGAGACAAACGGAACCATCAAGAATTGACGGCTAATCCGAAGAAAAACAACGGTTTTTACATTCGCATAAAACCAGCCAGATCGAAACCGAAACCTTACCGAACCTCGGTCAAAAGTGGTACCGAACTCATGTCGTAAGCTGAGGGCTTTTATGGAGTTAACCTGGCCGAACACCGAACTTTTACCGAAAGTCACGGCTAAATGTGCTGAGGTGGTATCCAAAGGGGGAGATGAGAAAACCTTGAACCCCTGAAAAACTGAATTTCTGTAATCGTCACTTTTACTACGCATTGTTAAGCTCTTCATCGGTATAAGCCACTGAAACTGCATGTGTGATTTATAAGGGTGAATGAATTGATGGTGTAAATATCCGAACTGGGTATTAGAACTAGTGAGTATCACGTATGTGGCATTTACGAACAACGATGAGTCAATCTGAGGCTTAAGCCTTTACATATGTCTCATAAAATCTACACTTCCCAGTAGAAAAAACTAAAGTGTGAATTAGTATCACACTGTGGTCATGAATATGAGTATTTATAGAAGATAATTGGATTGATGATGTGTTTTTTTATTTCACGGATTCAATTCAAAGATAAAAACAATAAATATTATGAGTTCTATCAAATTGGCTTTTGCATGTGAAGGTAACAATGAAAATTGAGTGGTTTATCAATGATGCAAACCACCACTGATGTTAAAGCAGTAACAGTAAAGTCACTTCATTATACTGAATTAGAGCTTTTAGTGATTAATGATTAATAAATATGGAAAATGGCAAGATTGGCGACGTTATGTCGACTACTGTAAGGCGTCTCATGGTCAATACAAGATCATTTTATATACAGAAAAAGATAAAGGAATATTACAATGTATAAAGTTATATTAATAGATTACTCACCTTTAACTCTTGATATTATTGAAAGCATCCTCAACATTGAAGTAGAATTTGAATTGGAATTTTATAAGTTCTCAAACTCTAAGAACGCCCTAAATAACTTTACAGAAATTGGCCTTGAATTGGTCATTATTGATATTGATATTGATATGCCACACATTGATGGATTTGACCTCATTGATTATATTAAGTCCATCATAGATACACCAATCATAGTCATATCTGGGAGTACTCATTCCAATAATTCTACTGATACCCTCTTATACTGTGCAAAAAGAATTGGTGCTGAGTTTGGTCTAAATAAGAAGTTACTAAAGGAAGAGTTACCATCTTTAGTAACGCGTTTATTGTCTGCAACGCGTAATAGTGAAAAAAAAGAATTAGTTAGAATTTGGGACGTCTATTTCGGTTTTGATTATGTTCGCTAAAGCCAAAGCAATAATGATTAGTGTGTGACCTTTTTCATATAAGACGTTTATTTATCAAGCTAGTATGATTGGCATCCCCCCGTATCAGAAATTAACTTGTCAAAACCTGTATATCAATCCCAAAATCGAGCGCACTCAATATATTTTACTAATTTATAAATAATAACTAAACTTAGTTTAAACATTATATCAGCGCCAGACTCTACCTATTGGGTATACATAAATGATAATAAAGAAGCCCTCTATTTATTTACTGCGAGTAATTGTAGGCTCTCTACTATTCACCTGGTCAATATGCCTGAATAAACCCATGTAACCCAATATTGTCGATAATCATCAAGAAGCATCTTCCCGTTTGGTAGATGCTTTTTTTGCTCATAAAACATGTGTTTTTGATAAACATTCAATGATTAACTCTTCAACCTGTTTATTTTTAATTTCTTCAAGTTGATCGGTATTTAAAAATTCTGAAATAAACACTGTATTCCCTCATTGAAATCATTTTGTTGTTGGTTACTTTGGTTTGTGTTGTGTTTGGTGGATAGAAATATACTGTTAATTGAAAATTCTTTTATATCTCTATAGATCATTATTTAAATTATTATTTTTTATAATATTAAGTGTCTTTCTATCCATACTACATCAACACCACGTCAACAGTGATATACAACCAGATAATTGTTTTATCTAACATTTTCCCCGTTATCTGGAATTAACTAATTAACACCATTTCAGGGTGGCTTGCACCACTAATAACTCCATTTTAACGGGGTAAAATGTAATGAAAACAATGTTATATGGGGTTCATAATCAATTAAGTAATAGTGTGGCACTACTTGATAAAGTTACACCATCGGTATTTTTTATT
The DNA here is from genome assembly GCA_029938115.1 of Colwellia sp. Lineage (GTDB taxonomy): Bacteria > Pseudomonadota > Gammaproteobacteria > Enterobacterales > Alteromonadaceae > Colwellia. Next base: position 4,809 of record JAPYOP010000070.1, read on the forward strand.
ATAGACGGGAATTCTACACCATGAATTACTTCAAATTGAATTGTTAATCTAGTGATAGGGCGCAGATACAGTGGTGTTTAGTGATGAATTGTATTTCAGGTATTGGGTAATAATTTACCCTAGGAATAGATACAAAAAAGCCCTAACCGAAGTTAGGGCTTGAATGAATGGTGCCGACTGCCGGAGTCGAACTGGCGACCTACTGATTACAAGGTAGCGACTTGGCGTATATAAATTCACTCTTTATGTGACTTAACTAGGTGAATAACATCTTGAAATACAATAATAACCCTATAGGTTTATAATTAAATTTTTAGCTTCAAGGTGTGATCTTTATCCAACATTTTAACTATTGTCTGGTTCTTCATGATTAAATATATGTTTAAGCCAGAGAACTACATTTTCTGGCTTATTATACTTATCAGAATTGATAACTTACGCTAAAATCAATGGTGCGAGCTAAAATATAACGACCATTAGGCGATGAAGGTTCACGTGGGTCGCCTTCTGTTATACCTTCTTCATTTGTTAGGTTATTAACCGCTAACTGCATTTGTACTTCGTCAGTAAAGTTAAATATCATACCAAGATCTATTTTTTCATAACCATCAAGTACGACTGTATTGCCATTATCTGAGTATCGATCGTCAACTGCTGAAAATGTACCATAAAGTGTGGCATACATGCCGTTATCAAACTCTAAGTCATAACTTGGCGTCACGCGTATTTGCCATCCTGGTTGCCTTTGTGCTTCTTTGCCTTTATTGATAGGGCTTTCGGTTATTTCAGTTTCTTGAATTGTAGTATTTAAGTTTACTGAAAAGCCGTTGTCGTTAAAGTAATTAAAATCAATTTCTACCCCGTAAGCTTCATTTGTTAATACTTCTGCAGGGTCTCCCGGAGTGGCAACAAAAGTATCACCTTTAACTTCATTGAAAAATCCTGTTGCATATAGCTCATAATTGTCACTAGCAAGCTTATAGCCTAGTTCAAATTGAGTAACATCTTTAATTAAATCTTCACCGTCTTGGTAAGCACCAAAATTATCTCTAAAATCATCAAAGAATGGCATTTTACTGCCTTCACTGGCACGAACAAAAATACCTTGTTTATCAGCAAACATCCAGTTGGCACCCACTGTCCATGCAGTGCTTGATTCATCATAAGATACGGCTTTGGTAATGACGCCATCTAAGCCTTCATCAACTGTGTATTCTATTTCGTGGTTTTCACGGCGAAGGCCACCATCAATAGTTATTGCGTCTGAAACTTCATAAGATGTAGCAAAGTAAACTGCTGTAGTACGACCATCGCCAACACTATTGATATCGTAATTCCAGCCACAGCTATCTGCATTGTCATTACAATTAATCCCGGTAAGATTTTCACCTCCTGGTGCAACTACATGATAAGACTGATTGCCTAGTGCCCACCAATCTTTAGCTGAAAAAGTAGAGTTATATAAACCAGCAGTGACGCTACCCTTATCAAATGTTTTAGTTAAGGCAAAATCATTGGTAAACGCTTCAATTTGTTTTTTTACCACCCAACGACCAATTTGCTGAACATCGGTATCACCTGAATATTCAGTGCCCGTAGCAGCACCGAAGGCGGTAGTGTTAGTATTACCTTGTGCAATTAGAACATTGGCTAATGTATCAGCTCCACCGTTTGGTACTAAGCCATAAGTATCAGCATCACCTTTAGTATAAATGAAGCGATCAACTAGCCCCCAACCATTATCTAAAGTTAGGTCAATACTACCCCCTGATACTGAGCCGTTCCAGCCACGACCTTGGCCGAAATCAATAGTTTCAGTTGTTTTATTGTCATCAGGACCATATTGAATGCTTGCTTGGCGATTTAAGGTGCCTATTTGGGTGAACTCATTGTCGACCCCTTCAACATTCAAAGGCGTTGGTAAGTACCAAACACCATGGTCATCAGTTTGACGGGTGTAGAGGTTAATTTTACCATTATCTAATACCTTAGTTATGTTAATGGTAAATTGGTTGCCTTCTTCGGCATTAAAACCAGCATCACGAACACCGGGTGAGCTTTTAATATAGCCACCAATCATAAAGTACAGGTCATCAGCAAGAGCGCCACTAACTACTGCATCTACACGTTGTAAACCGTAATCCGATGTGGAATATTTCACCAAGCCTTCAGTATCTTCAGAGCCTTCTTTTAATAAAAAATTGGTGGTTAGCCCTGGTTGACCGTTGGATATAACTGGGTTAGTACCACCACGAAGTGCTTCCATAAATTCCACCGTTTCATCTAAACGAAACAGTGTTGAATTTTCTAGAAAAGAAAGGGTTGGTGGTGGAAAAATCGGAGCACCTTGCAATTGAACCGTTAAGAAAGGTGCATCTCCACCACCGGGGAAGCCACGTACGAACACATTGGCGCCTGAAACACCACCAGAGCTTTCAGACCAAACACCTGGAATCGCTTTAAATAAGTCAGCAGTACTTTTGGGCGCTAATTTTTTAATGTCATCTTCAGAAAAAGAACTAACCGCAAAACTTGCTTCTTCCTTAGCAACACTTTTACCACTAAAGGTACCAGTGACAATAATTTTTTCTATTTTGTCATCTGATGCTGATGTTTTTTCTGCGGCTAGCACATTGTTTGCTTGGCAAATTAATGCCAATGCAATGCTTATAGATGATAGTTTGAAATTCTTAGTCATGTTTTATGTCCTCTTTTCTGATAATAGCAGTTGCCTTACCAGATAATAATTTTGTTTGATTACATTTCCTTCCCCACAATCAATATAAATCCGAATGCAAACGTTTGCAAGATGTTTTTGCAAACGTTTGCATTTTAGTCTTTTCAATAGTTAATACTTGCTAGTTATGTAATAATTCCTAAGCGTATTATCTTTATTATTAATTTGGGAATGGAATTGGCTAACAACAATAAATTAACTTTGGCAGGACTAGCTAAATTAGCAGGCGTTTCTACCTCAACAGTATCAAGGGCTCTAAATGATAACCCTTTGATTAAAAAGGAAACCCGTGAAAAATTGCAAGCCCTAGCAACTAAGCATAACTTTAGTTTAAACCGGGCTGCCAGCCGTTTACGTACTCAAAAAACTAATGTTGTTGCTGTCATCTTAAATTTAACTGACAGTACAGATCAAAGTATTAGCGATCCCTTTTTACTTAAAGTGGTTGGTGATTTAAATCAAGCACTTAATAAAAGTGGCTATGAATTACTGTTATCTAATTCATTTATGGCGACTGAAGATTGGGCTAACTACTTTATCAGCAGTAGCCGAGCTGATGGGATTATCGTCATTGGACAAGGTAAGAGCACAACAAAAATTGAAAAAGTAGCTGAATCAGGAGCTCCTCTTGTTGTTTGGGGAGATCCAAAAGCACAATCAAACTATGCGGTTGTTGGTAGTAACAATGAGTTAGGTGGCTATTTAGCGACAGAGCACCTAATTAAAACAGGCTGTAAACGCATTCTTTTTCTTGGCGACCCTGAACATGCAGAAATGAGTGAACGCCATAAAGGTTATAGTAGGGCATTAAAGAAACACGATATCGAAGTGATCAAAGGGCTGACGCTATCTTGTGACATTACCAGCACAGTTGCTTATGAAAAAATTAGCAACTTAATATTGGAGAAGGGTCTTACTTTCGACGGTGTAGTTGCAACAAGTGATATGGTTGCTTTAGGTGCTTTAAAAGCATTGAAAGAGCGCTATGTAAATATTCCTAATGATGTCGGTATTGTTGGTTTTGACGATATTGCCATGGCCGAACTCTTTCATCCTGCATTGACTACCATTAAACAAAACACAAAATCTGCCGCTGATATCATGGTTGAACAGCTGTTGGCTCAATTTCATGGTCAAAAAGGAAAGTCTGTTGTAATGGGTATTGAGTTAATTGAGCGGAAGTCGACTCGCTCTAGCTAAAAATGCATTTCACAATACTTATGATGGCAAACGAATGCAAACGTTTGCATTCGTTGCGTTTTGATTATAGACTGATCTTAAATATCTAAAGATGAGTTTATCCATGTCACGCTTTATTACCATAAGTGCTATCGCCACAAGCTATTTTGTTTTTGCTATTTTGCTCAATAGTGTCGGTACTGTCATTCTTCAATCAATTAATACTTTTGATATTAGTAAGCCTCAAGCTAGCTCTTTAGAAGGCTTTAAAGATTTATCAATAGCCTTTGTTTCATTTTTTGTCGCATCTATTATTCCTAGAATTGGTTATAAAGTTGCTTTATTGATAGGTTTAGCAATAGTTACATTCGCTTGTTTATTAACACCATTAGTTGGTGATTTTTTAGTTATCAAGCTGCTATTTGCTTGTATTGGGGGATCTTTTGCCTTAGTTAAAATATCAGTCTATTCCATAATTGGTCAGCTAAGTGAGTCAGTAAAGTCTCATTCATCATTACTAAATACTATAGAAGGCATTTTTATGCTCGGTAGCCTAGCAGGTTATTGGTTGTTTAGTTTTTATATTGATTCTGGGGATGCAAAGTCTACTGATTGGCTGGATGTTTATTATGCGTTAGCAGCAATCTCTTTATTAACATTATTCTTGGTTAGCTTTTCTTCTATATACAAAGCAGAACAATCATCATCTTCTACAAGTATCTATGCTGATTTTATCAACATGATAAAGATGAGTTATCAGCCTTTAGTGCTTATCTTTGTTATATCCGTTTTTCTCTATGTGCTAATTGAACAAGGGATCGGAACCTGGTTACCAACATTCAATAGTGAAGTATTAGGTTTACCTACAAGTGTTAGTGTACAGATGACAAGTATCTTTGCCGCCGCATTAGCGCTAGGCAGGTTATTAGCTGGGCAAATATTACGCTACATTAACTGGTATGTTTTTTTAAATATTTGTTTAGCTGGAATGGCGTTAATTATTTTAATATTACTGCCATTAACACAAGAGCCGACAACTGACTTGGTAACAAGTGTATTTAATGCACCTGCCGTTGCTTATTTATTACCATTGATTGGCTTAATGATGGCACCTATTTATCCGGTTTTAAATTCCGTTATGTTAAGTAGTTTAACGCGCTCTAAGCATGCTGCAATGACAGGTTTAATTGTTGTTTTTTCAGCGTTAGGAGGCACAACAGGCTCTGTTATTACAGGTTTTTCTTTTCAAGCACTTGGTGGTCAAAAAGCATTTTACCTCTCGTTAATACCTATGGGATTTCTCGTCGTGAGTTTGTACTTTTTTAAAGTCGCAACACTGAAAAATTCTGTTTTAAAAGGTAACAACAAGGCTATTGCACAATGAATATCGAATTGGTAAATCAACAAGCCCAAGACAGTTTGCATTTCTTTGACAGTGAGTTATTTAAAACTGTGCAGATGAGTGATTTGTTTGCTGATAGTAAAACTTTTGCTGATGCTATTCCTAAAATACCTTTTACTGAAATTTATCAACAATTTCATAAAGAAAAAGAAGATATTTTAACTTTTAATCTTAAAGATTTTGTTAATCAGTTTTTTATAATTATTGACAGTGAAGAAATCCGTGTTGATGGTGGTAAAGACTGTATTAAGGAGCATATTGAATCATTGTGGCAAATTTTAAAAAAGACACCTGATCCTGATATTGCTAGCTCTTTATTACCGCTAAAAAATTCTTATATTGTTCCAGGTGGTCGATTTAGAGAGATTTATTATTGGGACAGCTACTTTACAGCGCTAGGTTTAGTTGAATCAAATCACATTGATTTAGCCGAATCGATGCTGAAAAACTTCTTGGACCTTCAATCACGTTATGGCTGCATTCCTAATGGTAATAGAAGTTATTACCTTTCACGATCACAACCACCTATTTTAGGGTTGTTGGTTGAATTACTTTTACCTTATCAAAATAATGAACAGGAATTTTTAAGCGCTAATATTGCAGGCATTGAAGCTGAATATGAGTTTTGGATGAATGGAAAAGAGCTTTTGAAAGAAGAGTACTCTGAACTTAAGCGTGTGGTTAAAATGCCAGATGGTAGTTTTTTAAACCGTTACTGGGATGATAATGCCTCTCCTCGGCCAGAGTCATATCGTGAAGATATAGAGTTGCTTAACGAGTCTAAACCTGAAGACACCACCTCTTTTTATCGGAATATTCGTGCGGCTTGTGAGTCAGGCTGGGATTTTAGTTCGCGTTGGTTGGGGGATGATCATTCATTGGCATCAATTCGAACTACGCGTATTCTGCCAATCGATTTAAACTGTTTGTTATATAAACAAGAAACCTTACTTTCACACTATTATGAAATGCTCGGTGATAAAAACACTAGTCTCGTTTATGCAAAATACTCTACTTCAAGGAAATCTGCGATACAAGATTATATGTGGTCAGAGAGTAATAGTTTCTATATGGACTATGACTTAGATAAAAAAGACTACAGTCCTATAAAGTCATTAGCAGGTTTGCTGCCTTTGTTTGTTGAATTGTCAGATGTAAAACAAGCTAAACAGGTTAGTCTAGTGGTTGAAAAGTCCTTTTTAAAACAAGGTGGACTAATCACTACGATGATTGACAGTAGCCAACAATGGGATTCTCCAAATGGTTGGGCTCCGTTACATTGGTTTGTGGTGCAAGGTCTATTGAAGTACCAACAAAAAAATCTAGCAAATACGATTCAGCAGCGCTGGTTGAACACTGTAGAGGGGGGGTTTCAACAAACAGGCAAGATTATGGAAAAGTATAATGTTTGTCAGCAGAGCCATAAAGCAGGAGGCGGGGAGTATGATGTACAAGAAGGCTTTGGTTGGACAAATGGTGTTCATTTAGCATTTAACTCACTATCAAAAAAATTATCTGTTTGATAGTTCCAATAAAATCAAATGGGACTAGTGAACTTGTTTTTCAGGTCAGTTTTAATCTAAATATCTATATTTTAACTTTTATATTTATATCAATTTTAAAACCAGGTAAGTACTATCAAAAAGTTATGAAAAGCAGTACCAAAGTATTTAGTATTAGTCACTCATTTGCAGGGTAAATGATTAATATTAGTTTGAAGCAGTAAAACTTACCCCATCTAATGAGAGCAAGTGACATCTAAGTAGCAACTTGGTTGCGTGGTAAGTGATTGATATTACTTTGAAGCACTAAAATTTACCCTAGCTATACCGAACAACTGAACTCTAATCCGTTAGTTACGAGCATAAACACTGGCGGTTCAAGTTAGGTAATTGAGGTTTGACTCAACACTACTATATGTAGAAACTAAATAAGGCACTAAATAAGTTAATAATATTTTTAGCGTATGATGTCCTTCAATCTCTCCAGACATCATAATATCGCCATGATTAATAAGCATGAGAAGCGTACCAACTATAACGGCAACTTTTATTGAACGCTTAAGGGTATTAACCTCTAAAGCAAGAGAAAACCAAATTTAAAATTTTATTCACTAAATTAAAACCTTAGCACTGTGATTCATTAATGTAACTAATCAAAACGAACAACCTTGCTTATGAGGGCGGGTTATTCATAAATTGAATAAGTTTATCTTGCCCTAAAGGCTTACTATACCAATATCCTTGTATTTCATCACAGTTTATACTTTTTAAAAAATCAACATGCTCTAATTCTTCTACACCTTCAGCAATTAAGGCTAAATTTAAATTTTTTCCTAATGCGACAATGGTTCTAATAATTGCTTTATCTTCATAGTTATTATGACAGTCCTTTATAAATGACTGATCAATTTTTAATTTATCGATAGGAAAACGTTTTAAATAAGATAAAGAAGAATACCCCGTACCAAAGTCGTCTATAGATAGCTTTATACCATTCTTTTTAAGTTGATTAAGTACGCATAACGTCATCTCCTCGTTATACATAAATACACCTTCAGTGATTTCTAGCTCTAAGTTTTTTTCTTCTAATTTTGTTTCTTTTAATGTTTGAAGAACTGACTTTAGAAAATCAGGATGTGAAAATTGTCGTGGAGATACATTTACCGCAACAACTATATCTACATACCCTAAATTAACTAATTTTTTAGCAAATAAGCATGCTTGTTCAAGTATCCATTGCCCTATTGGAACAATGAGTCCAGACTGCTCTGCTAATGGAATAAATTCAGCCGGAGATATTATGTTATCTCCATGCTTCCATCTAACTAATGTTTCAATTCCCGTTACTTTTTGTTGAACTAAATCTAGCTGTGGTTGAAAAACTAAAAACAACTCATTGTGAATAATAGCGTTTCTTAAATCATCTATCATTTTGGTATTATGTAATATTTCTTCCTCTACTTTATTGTTAAATAATGAAAAATATTCATGCTGATTAGCATCGGCAACTGATAATGCCGAAAGGGCATTTTTGATTAAATGGTTTTTATCTTTTCCATGTTCAGGATAAAGACAAAAACCAAAATTTAATTCAATGAAGAACTCACCGTAAACAGTGTTGAGTGGCTTTTCGGCTATACCCATAATTTTTTTAGCAATAAGTTGCAAAGATGATTCATTGTTTTTTTCTTTACAAATCAAAGCAAACTGATTGTCATTAAGGTGATATAAAGCTAAATCAACGGAAAGCTTTGTTTTTAAATGATCACAAAAATCATTAACTAAAACATCACTTGCCTCAACACCATATGCAGTCACTATTTTATTGAAATTTTTAATTGAAAAAACACTAAGAGCGAAATGTTTTTGTCGTGTTATTTCAATTGTTAAATCTTCATTGAGTTTGTATTGATTCGGCAGATTCGTTGTTTGTTGGTAAAAAGCTAATTTCTGGACTTTTTCTTCTGCTAATTTACGCTCTGTGATGTCAATAACATGGATGTCATAAGCATTTATATCTTGCAAATAATTAATATCATATTGTAATACATACTCTTTTATTGTTTGTTCAACATTTAAAAAAGTTAAATTGTTTTCATGAATTTTTTGACAGAGCGTATAAAAATTTTGTGGAAGTAAACGATCTATTTCTTCAGGAGTATAATCTAATTTATGTAATAACCGCTCACAGGCTGGATTAGAAAATACTATTTCACCTTGGGTATCAATACTAAAAATAGGATTTGGATTACGGTGCGGAAATAATGCTAAACGGTTGATTTTGGCATTATTTAAAATAGATTGTCTTATATACCAAGCAATTAGCCCACCTAAGAGAATAATGCTGAAACTATAAAATATGACGAGAGTATGACTAGTTGCTACTTGTTGATGTGTTGCATTTTGCGCTCTGATAACTGCTTGCTGAGTAGATGTTTTTATATATTGCAATATAGGCAGCATCTCACGTCTAATTAAAGATATTTGAGCGAGTAATTCTCTTAATTCATCCCAGTAGTTATTTTGATCGTAATTATTTCTTTCTTGAATCATTTGATGAAATGCTTCAGATAGAATTGCTATTTGTTTTTGGTTGTAATATATCAGCTTACTTTGATTTTTAAATGATTCTTCTTGAGAGATAACTGCATATTGAATATCAAAAGTCTTATTGAATACTAGGTGCTTTTTTATAAATACTGAACTGTCTTGGGTGGTAAAGTATTCATAAATATTTCTCTCTTGCTCAATTAATATCTCAATTATTTGGTTCGCGCAATTTAAAATTGGAATATGCTTATTTACCAGTTCAAAAGTATTTTCATCAACCTTGGTTGATGAATTATAAACAATATAAGAGAGAGTTAGTCCTAAAATAAGGGCTAAACCAGCAAACAAGGTTGCTCGAAATAAATAAGACTTTAAAAATCCGTTCATTTAATATTCTTAAATTTTAATTCCATATATAAGGAGATACTTTTTCAGTAATTCATTTCACTAAAGCTTAATTTAAACTATAAGTCATTTTATTGTTTTTTGATATTAAAAGTATAATCGTAAAACGGTGAACTGCAAAGCAGAACGATTTTTTGTTCCTATGGCTTTTGTGATTATTGCAATAGGGCATATGTTCTGATTTTATGTGATAATTCTAATGTCTGCTTTTCGGCGTTTTTCAAGGCAGTTGTCGCCTAAATTGTTAAACAGCTTCTTTATATTGCTCTGGATTTAACTCCACAGCACCTATTGGCTGCCAGTTTCTTTCACTTTTTGACCATCGTTCGGTATGCTCATTTCTTTTTTTCTGATACAGCTCTTTTCGTTTTGCTAGTATTCCAATATCAAGACCATCATGCCTTTGGTTTTGCCCTAAATATGATCGTGGTTTCTCAAAAGTTGAATGACTATATATGGCTAGGAGCCGAAGTATTAATTTAGTCACTCGAAGCTTCCGCTTATCACTTTCTTGACGTGATTTCCGAGTTTTTCCATATTAATCTATTAGAAAAAACACACTCACAGAGCACAACCACACACAGCCCTAAAACCTATAAATCAGTGGGCCTGATGCATAAACTCACCAACGTCACTACCCGAGTGACCATTATCAAAGCGTTTGGAGTGTTTTTGACGCAATAAAAAAGCCTATAAATTACCGAGATAACCGCAGAGGGTGTGGGAAGGGAAACTTGTTAAGTTAACCCTTGTGTTTTCTGGCGCGCTTTTGAGGAATGATAGTTTTTTAAGGTGGAAGGTGGAAGGTGGAAGGTGATGAGGGAATCTGAAAAACTGATTTACTGAAAGGGTGATATACACAAAGAATAAGCAATCCTATGGCCGTGAATTACTATGAAAATTACAGTTAATAAATCAATAGGTGTTTAACAAATTTCAAGTTACCCAAAAAAAACACCAATCATTTCAATTGATGTTTTCTAGAATTTACTACAAATAAATTATTAAGATTGTTTCTTAAATCGACGTGATGCTAAAACCATAATAACTAATGCAAAGATGGCAAGAGTTAAAGGCTCAGGAACTTTCTGCCCCTTAAACGTTAAATCGTCAATAATTTCACCTTGATCAAAGCGCAACATTTGATTGGTTAATAATTTTAACTTGTCAGTACCCCAGCAAGAGTCTAATATTTTAGGAGTTTAAAGATTAGAAATCTACAATTTTGCATGAGACTGTCGTGTAAGCACTATGAACTCACTATAAATACGGAATCAAATATTTATGCTATTAAAAAAAGTCATAATTTTAGCCTTAGCCCTAGTGATTTTGTCTACCAGCGCTGTCAATGCGACCATGCAGGAATACATCCGAGAATATGTCCATCAAGTCGGTGATGCTGACAGCAAAGTCACATCCCGACAAATATCCATGCAGGAAATCAAAGTAGAACTGCTTGGAGAGCTGGGTACCTATATCGACTCGCGTATAGAAATATCACAGAGTTACAATAATGGAGACTCGTTTAAGCAGGACGTCACAGCACTAACTGCGGGCTTTGTCCGTGTTGAATTGATCGAGGAACGATTTAATGGTGAAACCTACTTCTTAAAAGGAAAATTATTTGCTGATCCAGATGAAATTATTATACGCATCAATCAACTAGGAAAAAATGATACAAAAAGTAAAGAAAATAAAGCACGTCTAATTGCTGCCTATGAAGATGCTAAGGCATTAAGGGCACAGCTTGCTGCCCTGCAAGCTGATATAAGGCTAAACAAAGCGGCAGGAAAGGATACCGCGAATTTGAAAAATAAATATAAAGAAGAATCCAAGCAACTTTCCGCGGTAGTACTTTTTGAACTGGGAAGCGATTATTTATTAGCTCGTAAAGGTAAAGTTGAAGATTATGTAAAAGCTGCTAAGTTTTTCCGCGAATCCGCTGAGCAAGGATATGTAAAAGCGCAAGCTTACCTGGGAGGGATGTATTATGAAGGAGCCGGCGTTAACCAAGATTATAGTCTGGCGGTATCTTGGTTGCACAAAGCCGCAGAGCAAGGCCATGATAAGGCACAAGGTAATCTCGGTTTTATTTATTATAATGGAGAAGGTGTCACCCAAGATGATAGCCAGGCTGTATTTTGGTACCGCAAATCAGCTGAGCAAGGAAATGAGCTGGCGCAATATTATCTAGGGTTAATGTATGAAAATGGAGAAGGCATCACCGAAGATAATAGCCAGGCTGTACTTTGGTACCGCAAAGCTGCGGAACAGGGCCATGCTGACGCTCAATATAAGCTGGGTCTTGGCTATTTTCATGGCGAAGGCGTTACGGAAGATAATAGTAACGCAATGCTCTGGTTCCGCAAAGCAGCAAAGCAAGACAATGCAGAGGCACAAACCATGCTGGGTGTTATGTATAGTCAAGGTATAGGTGTCAGGAAAGATGATAGTCAGGCCGTGTTTTGGGTACGCAAAGCCGTTGAGCAAGGCCATGCTGAGGCGCAATTGATGCTGGGTTTTATGTATTATGAAGGTATAGGTGTCACCGAAGATGATAGTCAGGCCGTGTTTTGGGTACGCAAAGCCGCAGAGCAAGGCCATGCTGAGGCACAATATCGGATGGGTGTTGGCTATTATGAAGGAGACGTCTTCACGAAAGATATTATCCAGGCAGTGTCTTGGTTCCACAAAGCAGCAGAGCAAGGCCATGCTGAGGCACAAACCATGTTAGTTGTTATCAAAGGTGTTTCGGAAGATGATAGTTAGGTGGTGTTTTGGTATCGTAAAACCGGCAAACTTTATCATACATGAAGGGTAGTAATTACAGGCTTCTCTCTGTGCGAGATTACTAACATTGGCGTAGGAGAGTATTATCTCTTATTGCAGGGGAATGCTGATTTTAAAGCACTTAAAACCAATGTTCGAGCTGAATAATGCCTCTTTTTAGGATTTTTCTCAATGTACTGAATAGCTACAGCAGTAATTTGAGAGAGAACCATGCCTTTTTTTAAACAAATAGTCTTGTTATAAGAGTCGCTAATACCTGCGACATAACCTTTAACTTTTTCCTTTTGAGACGAATTGGTGGAATTATATAATCTAAGTAAGTCGTTGCCAGTATAAAAGCCAGCATGCGCACAGGTTGTGCTAACCATGAGTATAAATAATATAATTTTCACATTCATTCCTTTAGTTAATCAATGTAATATTTAATTAATTGCTTATAATATAGGGGGAGTCCTCCCGTATTACAAGGTTTAATATTTGATTACAGGGACAGGTTTTCAGTCATATATACGGTCTATAATGAAGTACCTACTTCTGCCCCAAAACCTATAAATCAGTGGGTCTGATGCATAAACCAATCATCAACCTCCAACGAGTCCAATCTGAAATTCCCCAACGGCGATGCCAAACCGCCCATTCTCAATGCGTTCTGACCATTTTTGACGCACACAAAAAAGGCCTCAACATTTTTGCTGAGGCCTTGAATGAATGGTGCCGACTGCCGGAGTCGAACTGGCGACCTACTGATTACAAGAACCAAGGAATTATTGGGATTTACTAACTAACCTCAAGTAAGATAACAGTTTTTAAAAGTCATGATTTGAAATTTAGGCTTAACCGAACCACTACCGAATTTTTGTTGGATCGGATATGAGTTGCAATGGTGTAAGTCGAAGAAATTTAACAGACTAACTTTACCGAACTGAGAACCTCTACCTAACTGAGTTTTTGGATTTCAGGATATGGGGTAGGTGGTGGAGGAAATCTGAAAACCTGAAAATGTGAATTTCTGAAATCGTCAATATTATTACAAATAATCCTCATTCCCTGATTGAAAATGAGACATCAGAATAGTCTGTTTAGATACGA
>JAPYOP010000178.1:0-1425 GCA_029938115.1 Colwellia sp.
TTGTCAGACCAAATTAATGAGCTAAAGTAGTTCAAAAAAGGTGTGCAATTGGTGCATAAGCAGGCGAATATACTTGAAAGGCTACCTGTATTTTGCTCGCATAGAATAATTACAACTAACCACAATCAAATCAAAAATAGTTTAATTTAATTCAATTTCTCTGACTAAAATATCTTCGTTCAATGAGCCATCATCGTTTGTATCTAACTGGAACTTTCCGCTTAACTCTATTTTTGAATTGTCGCTCAAGTTTTCTAAGAATTCTTCAAGGCTCACTGCTTGCTCACCTATTTTAAACTGGGTATTGTCATCAAAAATAGCGGTGTGCTCAGCAATAATCAGACCGTTGTCAATTAGACTTTCAACATGACCTTTTAATTTGACATCACCAAACTTCTCATTATCATCACTAAATTCAATCTTGTTGGCAAAAATGATATTTTCACGTAGAACACCCTCTATTTCTATACCTGTCCAATTTGTTACTTGCTCAATAAACTGTTCAAAAGTTAATTCATCATCATCGCCTTTAAACTCGGTTTGTTGGTCAAACTCAATGGCATGCTCTAGCGTTGTTAGTGTACTTTCAGAGTAAAATGGAACACCCCATATTTCTATTTCTGCTACGCCTTGTTGGTGTTCAATTTCCAGTTTAATAGATTTAGCACTAATGATCCCTTCTTCATCAATAGTACCTTTCACTTTTATTTGATCGCCAACATTTACTATTTGCCAAAACTGTTCCGCAGAAGTGGTGCTGTCATTTACTTCAAATTCAGTAGTACTAGTAATGATCACTAAGTGATTTGAAACTAAAAGACTATCAGTTAATATTTCCTCAATAACACCCCTAAATTCTGTACGATTGTTACCTTCGTCATCATCGTTACCTTCTTCTATTTCTACCTTATGAGCAATAAATTCACCTTCAATTATCTGTCCTTTAACTTCAACTAACATACCATCGACTAGTTGTTCAAAAAACTCTGTTTGAGTAACTACATCACCATGAACATCATCAAACTCGGTACTTTCGAGAGTCGTAATTTGTACGTCAATAACCATAAAAGTAAACCCGACAATATTGCTGACATGACCTTTCAGTTCGGATTCCATATCAGCTATTTCATTTTCTCGCTCAAGCTTAGTCGCTATTTTATTACCATTTTCGTCAATGAACCCTCTTACTTCGACAAAGTCGCCAATGAATAAATCACTTAAATCAAAGAATCGTTCTTCACTATCTGATTTATCTTTCATTTTAGTTTGGTCGTTCACCTCAAAAGTGACATCAAGTACGGTAATAGTACTTAAATCAATGTCTATGCCTTCAATAGTGCCTTCAATTTTCAAATTGGTTCGTTGATGAATGCGTATTTCATCTGCAACTAAACTGCCATTCGCATCGTAGGTGCCTTTAATTTT
>JAPYOP010000178.1:1525-3169 GCA_029938115.1 Colwellia sp.
CCTTTAACTCTAATCATTTGACCATTAATTAAGTCTGCTTCGGTAAATTGTTCAAATTGTGCATTACTGTAATCAATAGTTAAGTTGGCTAATAATAATGTCTTGTCATTTGTATCAAGGCCATCAATTTTACCTTGTATTTTTAACTGAGTAATTTCATCTTCTTTTTCTATTCTAGAAGCATATAGCTGACCGTTTGCATTGTAAAAACCACTTATTTCGAGAAAATCCCCAGGAATGAGATCTACTAAAATCACATTATCTAAACTCGTTAAATCATCAAATAAAACTGTTTGCCCCAACACGACAAGACTATTAGCAGCTAGGTCAATACTATCAAGTGCTCCTTTAAGCTGTGCTTCATAGTGGATACTATTTGCACTGCCTGTTTGACCGTCATCATTGATCTCACCACTGAGAGAAACAATCATACCTATTTCCAAATGGCTTTCAGTTGCGTTATCGTCATCATCAGTTGTTATGAAAGAAGAGCCAGTTTCATATTCGACACCGTTAATAAACACACTGCCAAACCCTGTAATTACACCAGAAGTATTGGTAATTATTGTAGTTGCCTGAGGAGGTTCTGGAACAGGTGGCATTGTGGAGTCACTTGAGCCACCACCACATGAAAGAACTATTGAAACAATGAAAAGAACTATCAGTATTTTGTACATGACTTTCCCCAATAAGCACATTTATTTAAGTATAGTCAACATAAGTTTTTTTTGCCTTTACAAAGCAACGTTAGTCAAAACTGTGGGTGTTACAAACTACAATATGTAAAATAAATGTTTGGCAATTTTAAATACCCTATTTCAATATTCAGAAAATTTGTATGCCCATTATGTAAAAATGAGTAATCTGGATAGCATGTAATTTACCCTATAAATTAAGAAGTATTCTAATGATTGAAACTATTATTCTTGCAATAGCATTGAGTATGGATGCTTTTGCAGTATCTATTGGTTTAGGCTCTAAACACTCACAAAGAACAATTTTACTGGCTTTTAAATCGGGGATCTATTTTGGGGTATTTCAAGCGTTGATGCCCTTGATTGGTTATGCTGGTGGCAAAGGTGTTTTAGGTTGGATAGAGGCATTTGCACCATGGGTTGCATTTATTCTCCTTTTGTTAATTGGTGGCAAGATGATCTATGAATCGACGTCCGAGGGAGTAGAGGATGATATTGCTCAAATTACTCACAGAGTGATGTTAATTCTTGCTCTTGCGACAAGTATAGATGCAATGGCTGCTGGTTTTTCATTAACAATACTTAATGTTAATCCCTTTTACGCTTGCGCAATTATAGGTGCGATGACTTTCGGCTTTAGCTGGGTCGGTGTATATGTTGGCTCAAAAACAGGAACATGGCTGGAAAGTAAAGCTGAATTGCTTGGTGGTGTGATATTGATATTGATTGGGTTAAAAATTCTCATTTTCTAATCCCTCCGTCTTCCCATTTTAAGTCGACATTTAGTGCAATAAGATAGCTATGGTTGTTGATATGCACAAAGTAATTCCCACAATAAAGATCAATTATGAGCGCTTTAGGCCCCAATTTGCTGTCCATATTTTTGGGGCAAGATCAACAGGCTCACAGTTGTCGTTAGTAACTCAAAAGCTAATGACCGCTTTTGGCT
>JAPYOP010000179.1 GCA_029938115.1 Colwellia sp.
AACAGACTACCCCATAGCGGTTATATATTCCCTCTGCACCTTCCCATAATATGTACCCAGTCCTAACACATTTCGAGTGTAGCGATATATTTGTTGGATTACCGATTGACCAACAGATATGTTTTTTTAGGCAGGCATTCCCTCCAGGTGCCTGCCTTTTTTTTGTCTGATTTTTAATAGTTTTATATATAGAGTAAAGAAAACCTTAATTCGTACAAGTACATTTTAATTTTTCAGGATAAATTAAAGAACATAAGCACAGTATCTATCCGCTGTTAAAGCTTATGCCGGAGACGCTGGTATTTGCAATGGGTCATAGATGTGATCTATAAGCAAACCCCTTTTGGGCCGTCACTTTTAAGTGACGGCCCTTTTTTTGTCCCTCGATTTTCTCTTTCGTGGTGGTCAGTTTTTTTTGTAGGCTATTGGACTTTTTGGTCGGCTATTCTGTCCAAGGTAGATATACGCATCTGTTCGCGACTATCAAATAATTCCTGTTGCAGTGATTTAATCTGCTGGACTTTATCGTCATCAGACATGCCATCGCCGTTCAAGATAGTTTGTCGTGATTGCCGATACTGATTGAAGCGTGAATCCCATTTTGACTTCTGTATATCACGGGCCGCGAAGCGTTCCACAGTTTCTTGGTCATAGACTTGGCTGCGCATTTGAAATATTTGATCTTCACTGGCGCCGGCTTCTCGGGCTTTAGATATGTCATTCTGTAGTGCTTCACGCTGATGTTCGGCCTTTTTAATAGCTTGTTCTTCCAGCGGCAGTATTAATTCTAATTCTAACGATTGTTGTTTCTTTTGTTCATCACTTAGATCATGGTTTTTATTAATGGCTAAAATACCTGTGGTGTAGTCATCTAAGCTGTCATCTTTTGCAAAAAAAGCATCGTAAATTTCTTGGCCAAGATACTTCATCCGTGCATCTTTTCGGTATTGCAGCGCCGACTCGTAACTGGGCACATTACCCGATAAATTTTGTTCGTCTGCTTGTTGCTGTTCTATTAGTACCAGTGCCTGTTTATAGTCTAAATACTGTCTTAATACCTCTTTAGCTTGAGAGCGGGCGGGCTGGCTTAATGCAGTATCAAATATTTCATTAATGCGAGCAATAATTGTATCAATGGGTTCCTCGGTATTGGCCGATAAAAAGTATTCAATTAACGAACGTATAGAGCGTGTAACCACCAATTGGCCATCGGGTGTTACCGTAAAGTGAACAGGGATGTAGGTGTTTTTAAGGGATTTAGCTAAAGGTCCAAACTGTGACTTATAGTTATCAAAGGAAATATCTTTAATAATATGTCTTAAGGATGAACTTGACGCTTGGGTATTGTTTAATTCTTCTGCCAAGTGAGTCGCGTGTAGGTGATTGTTTGCTGGCGGATTAATATTGGCAAGCAATGTAGGTGATTGTGTAAAATAATTAACCCCAAGTGACACTAATATTACCCCCATCACTGTGGCAGCTAAGGGTTTAACAAAAACGGATGGGAGGCTCATGAGAATAATTCCTGTGTTTTTTCTGACACCGCTTTTGAAACTAAAGGAGATTCTATTGAGATCTCTTCGGTTAATATCTGTAAAGGGGTGGTTTGTATAAAAATAGAGGTGGGTGTCATGCCCAACATTGAACGAAACGTACGGATGAAATGCGACGAGTCATTAAATCCAGATTCCATGGCGGCATCAGTTAAATTCCCCCCCCGGCCAATTCTCTCAACTGTTGTGTAAAGCCGGTGCCATAAACGAAATCGCCTAATAGGTAGTCCAGTACAGCTTTTAAATAACTCAGATAAATAAGCAGGCGACAAGTTTACCTGACTGGCCAATTGATTTAACGAAGTGTTATCTGTGGTGTTGTGCCTGATGTGCGAGATTACACGCTCTATTCTTGCATCAATAAAAAAACGTTCATGAGTATGGGGTGGTTGTTTGTGAGGTTGTTGTAGAAATTGATCTAGGGTGCTTTGTATCTTTAATACGCTTAAGGGGGCACAGCAAAATGATAAAAAACTATCAATATGATGTTGCTCATCTTGTAATAGATAAAAACAATTTTTTTCTTGTTTTTTCATGGCTTTAGATAACTGATGTAAATCAGCCCCCATAGGATCAAGTGTGCAATTAAAAAAGAACGCCCCTTGAGTATCGACCACCACGGATGTTCCAGCCGGAATGAGTAAGCTGCGGCATTCAATGAAGTCTTGCATGTCGTGGGTTTTGAAACGTATAGGTTTATCCAGCCCCATCATTAAAGTAGAGGCGCCAGTAGACACATATATGGGCTCAGAAAGAGAGCCTACGAATACAGACCTTTGTTGCCATAAAAATAGCAAGGGGCAGTAAGCGGTGGTTGGCATGGGGTCACTCAATGTTGTTTTTAATACAGGTGTACTACTTTATTATTATGTGTCTTGTGGTGCTTGGTCATGTAGCGCCACACAGTGACTTTTTTGTTCTTTTTTTATTTTAAATAACAAGCAAGCATTAGCAAAGCATTAATGTTTATCTTTTAAAATTATAAAGTAAAGGAAATATATTGGTTGTTTATATTTTTGAAAAACCCCCACGATTCGTACAATTTAATGTGTTTTGTTAAAGAAATTTATAAAAAAGTTTATTTTAATAACTGTCGTTATGGGTCGTTAAATTTTATTGGCGCAATTTAACCTATTTATATTACTTCTCTAAGAAGTGTGACATGTGGCCATATTTAGATTAAGTAACAACGCTAAAAATAATTACCCTAGATTCGTACAAGTTTCATTACATGGACTGAGGTAGATTAAAAATCCGAATACATTCGACTACCAATAAAAATAATTATGGAGCTTCAGATGTTCAGTAACTTTAAACAAAATATAAACGTGCCTAAGAGCATGGCGATATTTTTAACCTTAATCTTGTCTTCTTTATCCTTCTCGGCCTTGGCCAGTACCGGTACCCCTCACTCGGGTTATGTGGCACAGCAACCATTACCCACTAAACCCGTGAGAGATTGCGCATGGTGGAATGCGGTGTGTAAGGTAAAATTTGATATCAGTTACGTAAAATACCTAGCCGATAAAGCAGAGGTAAATGCCATTAACTATCGTAATCGCTTCAATACTAAGTACCCAATTGTTCTTGTGCACGGGGTATCGGGTTTTGATCA
>JAPYOP010000180.1 GCA_029938115.1 Colwellia sp.
GCAACACTCTAAATCCAACACTTCTAAAATTTAACCCTTCTTCCTGCATCAAATGCCCTAACATTGTTGTGTAAACTCGGCCATCACCGTATTTTACAATCCAGTCTATCGGTTCGTTGCGATTACTGTCTTTTGACCAAGCATAGTGCAGCACCGTCATGTTCTTTGCTGGCCCACGTTGACCATGAGAAAGCTGTTCCATGGCATGCATCCATTTTTCTGGAAATCCATTTGTAATAGGGTGCTTTTTATCGACCACTGTCATAACAAAGTTATGATTTTCTTTATGCCCAGCGCCAAGTCCCTCGCCCTTAGGAATATAGACCAGCTTGCCTGCTTCATCGATAATCACGCCCCGACCAAAACTAGGGTTACGCCAGCCTAAACCAATCATTTCATTATAAGCATACCAATTTAGAAAAGCGTTATTGGCGGCATGAAAATTAACGACACCGCCACCTTCACTAACATAACGCTCGAAGGCTTTTTCAACTGCATCGGGCCAGCGTTTACCACTACTGCTATGTCCCCCATTAAAATTATTTAAGACAACATCATAAGAGGAAAAATCAGGATGCCATGCTGCCCACGCTTTAGTTGGTGCTTCACGTGCTGGTGTTGTAGAAACTGTAATATCAAATAGCCCACTCGGCTTTAAAATAGCTTTAATTCGCGCGGTAGTATCTTGCCAGTTATGATTATTCATGCCATCGATAATCAACAGTTTTATTTTTGATGTTTCTTGCATATATGCAGGCGCTGCAGCTTCTTTCTTTTGGTCACTGCTTACACCACATGAGAATAAAAATGTGGATAATATAAGCACTAGAAGGTATTTAAAATTCATAAAGTTAACTCTTATTCAAACTGTGCATATGGTTACAACACATCGTAAAAAATTCTATTTAGCTCGAGCAACCCAATCTTGAATTTGATTGGCAACTGACAGAGCTCCCCGATCATAATTGGACAAAACAACCAGCGTATAACCCAACTCAGGAAAAATCGAAAGCTGGGCACTGATACCCGGTGCATTACCATTATGTCCGACAAAGCGTTGTCCATGTATGATATTGTCAGCAAACAGATAACCGTAGGATGATTCTCCTTTCAAAGGGACCTTGCCTTTTAACATTATCTCTCTCGATGCATCATTTAGTAATGAGCCATCAAAGAGTTTACGGGCAAAATTAATCATGTCGTTGGCCGATGAATAACCGCCGCCAGCTGCACTGCCAATCCTGCCAAGAGAATCTAGATTCGATACAGAAAAAACGCCCTGTTCGTCTAACATGTAACCAGTAGCTTTGTGCGATTGCTGTTCATTTTTGCTAAAATGACTGCTGTGTATCATTCCAGATTTCTGATATATATTTTTGTCTACATATTGGTAATAACTCATTCCAGTTACTGCTTCGATAATTAGGCCAAGTACCACAGGACCATTGTTGCTATAGTTGAATCTAACTCCGGGCTTAATCCGTATTGGATCAGTGGAAAACAAATCAGCAAAATCTTGAGTCGATTTTAAGTTGTTTTTATTACGCTGAAATTTATCATTCCAGTAAACACCAAGACCCGAGGTATGGGTTAATAATTGATGGATAGTGACTCGATTACGAACTTTTTTATTTGGATATTTAGGTAAATATTTCTTTACTTTGTCTTGTAGATTTAAACGACCTTTCTCGACCAACTGCATCACAGATACACCGGTAAACATCTTATTCATGGAACCAAGATTTATGGGGGTGTCTATTGCTATTTTACGCTTGCTTTGTTTGTTGGCCAGACCGTAGCCCTGTGAAAAAACGACTTTGTTTTTGTGAGTCAATATCACCGCACCAGAAAACTCATCATCGCTTGCTTTTTTATCAAGATAGTTGGTTATTTTATCGCTTAGTTGTCCAACAAGAATATCTTCTTGACTGGCATGTGCATTTAGACAAAGCATTATAGACAGTATAACAACGTTTTTTGTCATATTAACTTCAGCCGGATCATCCATTCTTTCATGCGCTCTGGCCAGCTTGATACTGGCAGTCCCGTTTTACGTACACCGAATCCATGACCGCCACTTTCATAGATATGAAGCTCGGCAGAGACGCCTGCTTTTTTCAAAGCAATATATGTATTGACCATGCCAAGCGACATGTTTTTGTCATCATGAGCAACGACCATAAAAACAGGCGGGCTTTCCTTGGGCAGTACGGTATCAGGAGGACTTCCACCGGCATAAATAGGGGCAGCATAGTTGGGTGTAAACGAGATTTCATCGTATTTGTCGACAGACTCATACATACGTTCTTTAATAACGGTGGTGTATGCTAAAGGTATACCTCCGGCAGAAAAGCCTAGTATGCCTATTTTATCCGGATTAATACCAAGCTCATCGGCTCTACCGCGAACAAGGCTGACGGCTCGTTGGCCATCTTGAGCTGCGGTAAGCCATTGTTTGTCTTTGTTAAAGGCTATTCCGGGTACGCGATATTTCAAGACGATGGCAGTGACGCCAATCGAACTAAACCACTCGGCAACTTCTGTGCCTTCAAGATCGTAAGCAATAATCGAGGTACCACCACCGGGTGCTATAATGATTGCAGTGCCAGTATCTATCGCTTTGTTGGGTTTGAAAATAGTCAGTGTTGGTTTAGTTACATTTGTCAGGCGTATTACTGGACGGCCAGCATATAATTTATCACCTGCTTTAGTTTTGTTATATTCAGGGGGGAGCTTTACATTACCGCCAGGCGTTTCACCAGGCCAGAGTTGCCAGATAATTGGCTCGGCGGCATGCACTTTATTGGCTAATGAATAGGCTGCCACAGTGATACAGAACATTATTAGTACTTTTTTCAGTAGGTGTATCATCGTTTTAACCTATTTAAAATATTAATCATTTAATTTCACTTTCTTAGCACTTTCTTAGCACTTTCTTGAACTTAGTCTTCAAACTAAAGTTTTGCCAAGAAACCAAATTATTGTTTAAATCGCCCCTGCAAGTATCGTAAGTCGTTTTCAATTACTTAAATTACCTGATAGATAATCTGTCTCAGTTTTTAGTGATGTTTATACGACCGCTAAATATCATTAGTGCCATCA
>JAPYOP010000071.1 GCA_029938115.1 Colwellia sp.
ACATGTAATGAGACCCGTCGGTATCTTCAAACACTGCCGGATCAATACTATAAGTACCCGCCATAAAGTTTTCTTGTGCTTTAAATGGGCCGGTTGGACTATTACCAACGGCAACCCCGATACGAAAAATACCGTTATAGGCACGGGCTGGAAAATAAAAATAATATTTACCGTTTTTACAGGCTGCATCGGGTGCCCATAATTGTTTTTCCGCCCAAGGGATATCATCTACCGACAACGCGATACCGTGATCAATGGTGTCACCCGTATCGCTATTTACCGACAAAACATGGTAATCACGCATGGCAAATTGGTCGCCATCATCATTGGTAGTAGCCTCTGATTCGATATCATGAGAGGGATAAATATATATTTTTCCGTCAAATACATGGGCCGAAGGATCCGCGGTGTAAATGTTTTTTACCAGTGGCAGATCTTTTTCCTGCAGCGCTTTTACTCGTACTACGTCTTGTTGTTGTTTGCGTTCAGCATCACTTAATTCTACATCAAGCTGAGCAGATTTTTGTTCACTATTATTAGCCATGAATGCTCCTAAAAATTAGATTTAATAAAGGAATTGTATGAGTTTATATTGAGTATTTACCTACTATTATCGAGAATTTCTTAAGTCAGTTTCAATTTGAATTTCCATTGATTTGTTTATTTCATAAAAAAACAAAATTGCGCAAACAATTAAAAAAGGAACGCCAGCGTAAAGACTCACGGAAGTTTTAATACCTTCAATAGTTTCAGGTGTTTGTACCATTAAATTAGCATCATAGTGATAGCTTGCTAAAATTCCCGCGACTAACGCGCCGCCAATTGCAAGACCAGATTTTAAACCAAATAACATCGCAGAGAATACTATTGCCGTTGCTCTTCGGTTGTTTTTCCATTCCGAATAATCAGCGACATCGGCGATCATTGCCCATAAAATAGGCGTTGTTATACCGTAGAAGAAGCCATGTAATATTTGTGTTCCAAACATTAAACCGATAGATTCTGGTGCATAAAAATAGAAAGACAAAACAAATAAAGTGGAGATAAATAAAGCGGCCATAAACACATCTCTTTTACCATATTTATCCGCTAATGGTTTAGAAAATGTAATGCCGATTATCGTAAAAATAATGCCGCAGGCATTAAAAAAGCTATTACCTGAAATAGCGATATCTTGTGGCCATTGAAATTCTGCTAAACCAATACTTGCTAAACCGATATTGAGGCTAGCAATAAAGTTATTAAAGCCAATGTCATTTTGAAATTGGGCTAAATCTACTTCGCTAACATAGTATTGGAAATAATAAATATACATGCCGCCTTTCAACGCTAAGGTGACAAACAATAAAATAGTCACCATCAGCATGATGAGCCAAGGTTTGTTTTTAAACAAATCTACGACATCTTGTTTTACCGATGACTTTTGTTCAGCTTTGGTTATTATTCGTTCTTTGGTGGTAATAAATGTGATCAAGAAAAATACAATTCCTACCATAGAAAAAAACATGATGGTTTTCTCAAAACCTAGCGCTTTATCGCCATCACCCAAAATAAGTACTAACGGTAACAACAGCACTTGAATAACAAATTGTGCAAACATTACCGCAACAAAGCGATAGGAGGACATGCTGTTTCGTTCTGCCATATTACCGGTTATTACACCACTCAATGCCGAATAAGGTAAATTATTGGCGGAATAAATGATCACTAATGCGACATAGGTGATAAAGGCGTAAGTTATTTTACCTTCAAGAGGTAAATCTGGAGTAGTAAAAGCGAGCATTGCCAAAACACCAAAGGGAATGGCGGTCCATAATATCCAAGGGCGATAGCGTCCCCAGCGAGTATTGGTTCTATCAGCAATTACCCCCATTATTGGGCTAAAGAATGCGCCAATCATGCCACCGGTAAAAATAATGAAGGTTGCTGTTTCAGCGGGTATTTTATAAACATCAGTATAGAAAAAAGCTATAAAGGTGACAAAGGTTTGAAAAATCAGGTTGGCTGAAAGATCACCTAAGCTATAGCCGACTTTCTCTACAACCGATAACTTATCGTTTTCCTGTTCTTGTTGTGCGGGGTTCATCGTTATTTCGTTCATAAGTTTATATTACTTCCTGCTTTTTATTCTTAAGGTTAATTGAGAATGACTAGTCAGTTTTTATTATGATAAATCCGTATTAATAAATGAAGCATAGAGGGGCTATGTAAACATGGAGTTTTGTATCAGACTGTATCAAACTTGATGCTTGATACCTCAAGCCACCTTTTTGTTATTTTCCCGTCGTTATCTTCTTGGCTAATATGTTTAAATCGAGCCTATTAACAAAATAATCGCTTTAAATAATAGTCATTACTTAGGATTACACATGAATTATAACGCGCTAGTTTCGCTACTCCTCTTATTCACTTCATTTAATAGCTGGGCAACGACCCCAGCCGATAAGCAGCCGAATGTGCTGTTTATCATGGTCGATGATTTAAGAGTTGAATTAGGCTCATATGGAGGAAAACATGTGCTTTCCCCCAACATTGACAAATTAGCACAGCAAGGAACTCGCTTTGCTAATGCCTATGTGAGTGTCCCTGTTTGTGGCGCATCTCGTGCTAGCTTATTTACCGGAATTAGAGCAACACCCACACGTTTTAAAAATTATTATACTTGGGTTGAAAAAGATGCCCCAAACGCGACCACTATCTTTGAGCAATTCAAAAACAACGGTTATAACACCTCGGGTTATGGAAAAATTTTTCACCAAAGGCAAGATACGGCTCAACAAAGTTGGACATCAAAAAAAGCTTGGGTACCGGGGACTACGAAACCCTCAGCGTTAAAAACTGGCCCTTACGACTATATGTTACCAGCGAATATTGCCGAATATCACGAAACGGGGAAAGGCCCAACAACGGAAATATTTGAGGGTGCTGATAACAGCTATTATGACGGTCAAACGGTTGACCAAGTGATGGATAAAATGGACGAACTTGCTCCGTCGGCACAGCCATTTTTCATAGCGGTAGGTTTATCTAAACCTCACTTACCCTTTAATGCCCCGAAAAAATATTGGGATATGTATGATGCTAAGCAGTTTGATTTAGCGGAAAATGCGTTACCTATTGGTGCCCCTGAACAAGCATATCATTCGTTTGGTGAACTAAGAAGATATAGCGATACACCACCAACAGGCCCTATTGGCGATGAACAAGCAAGACGAATGATACATGGTTATCACGCAGCAGTAAGTTATGCCGATGCCCAGGTAGGTAAAGTACTGTCTAAACTTGATGAATTAGGGTTACGTGACAATACCATTGTCGTTTTGATGGGTGATCATGGTTACAGTCTTGGCGAACATGGTTTATGGGCGAAGCATTCAACATTTGATGTAGCGACTAGAACGCCATTAATTATTCACGCACCTAATATGCCAGCTAATCAAACCGTTACTGGCTTAGTTGAATTTATTGATATTTTTCCAACATTAACGGAATTAGCTGGCATCGATACCCCAGCACAAACGGCAGGTATGAGTTTAGCTAAGTTGGTGGAAAATAACTGCTATCCAGCAAAAACGTCAGTATTCATGCGCTATCACAATGCAGAAGCCATACGTACCTATCAATATACGTTGACGCAGTGGTTTAATGCTAATAATAACATGGTGGCTGAAATGCTATATGACAATAAAAATGATCCTGATGAAACGGTGAATTTGGCGCTAATATCTGAATACAAAGAGGTTTTGGATGATTTGAGTCAGCAATTAGCGACATATATCAATACTCGTGAGTAATAGATGAACGCACTGTTCACGTATAACTAGTGCCATTCATCGCTTAAAGTCCAGCTAAGGATCCGAGAAACAGGGTGACTTTAATGCAATTTTTTTAATTAATATGTTGTGTGACTGACAGTGAAATCACCATTATTAAGTCACGCCGCCTTGGATTGAAATCGCTCAAGCATTCTAAAAGATGCGCCCGATGCACGACACTCTTTGAGTAGTTCAAGAATAATGGTTATGAAACAGTAAGCTACGGAAAAATATTTCATCAGACACAAGACACAGCTAAAAAAAGTTGGACTGATGGTAAAGCATGGATCGCTGATTATGATCAGAAAACAGAATTAAAAACCGCTTAGCGTGATTACCAATTACCCGAAAATATTGCCGAAATTAAACGTACAGGCAAAGGTCCATCAACTGAAATTTTTGATGGTCCTGATGCGTTTTATTTCGATGGTAAAGTGGCTATAAAAACCACAAAAATTATAATGAGACATACACAGAATGAAATTACAAATTTTTAAACATCCATTTGTTATATTGGCATTAGCCAGCAGCATAGTCACATGTGATATCACTCTCGCTAAAAGTCACAATGTAAAAACTACGGGATCAGATAAACCCAATGTCATTATCATTTTTGCTGATGATATGGGTTATGGTGATATGAGCAATGCTGGACACCCAACAATAAAAACACCTAACTTGGATCAAATGGCAGCAGAAGGACAAAAATGGACCAACTTTTATTCTGCAGCTTCAATATGTACGCCTAGTAGAGCTGGTTTATTAACGGGCAGATTACCTATTCGTAGTGGTATGGCTTCTTCTCAAAAATGGGTTCTATTTGAAGATTCTCCAGGAGGATTGCCTCAAGAAGAGTTAACTATTGCTGAAGCATTAAAAGAACAGGGCTACCAAACTGCGATGGTGGGTAAATGGCATTTAGGTCACCTCTCGCATCATTTACCGACGAATCATGGTTTTGATAGCTGGTTCGGTATTCCTTATTCAAATGATATGGACAGAAATGAAGAGTTAGTAACACAAGCCAATAATGGAAAAGAAATTAAGTGGTATGAAGGGACACATTGGTCGCAAACTAATTCAGAGCATTGGAATGTGCCCTTGATGGAAGGAGAAGCTATTATTGAACGTGCTCCTGATCAATCTCAATTAACCAAGAAATACACTAAACGGGCAATGAAATTTATTAAAGAGAATAAAGAAAAGCCATTCTTTTTATATTTAGCCCATAACATGCCTCATGTACCTTTGTTTGCTTCACCGCAATTTAAGGGCAAGAGTACCGCTGGCATTTATGGTGATGTTATTGAAGAAATAGACTGGTCAGTAGGGGAAATATTAAAAACCTTGAAAGAACAAGGTATTGCAGAAAACACCTTAGTGATATTTACCTCAGACAACGGGCCTTGGAAGTTGTTTAAAACTCATGGTGGTAGTTCTGGTATGTTAACAGGACAAAAAGGTAACACTTATGAAGGTGGAATGCGTGAACCTACCGTAATGTGGTGGCCAGGTAAAATAAAACCAGCCATTGTTCATGAAATAGGAAGCACATTAGATTTGTTACCTACTATTGTGAATTTAGCAGGTGGAGACGTTCCTAATAACTTAGACGGTTATGATTTAGCACCTATATTTAACAAGGGTCAAGGTAGCCAAAGAAATGAAATTATTTATTATAGAGGAACTGAGATATATGCCATTCGCATGGGTGCCTACAAGGCGCATTTTTTTAGTAAACACGGTTTTTTTGGTGAAAAAATAGTACATGCGACGCCCTTATTATTTGATCTAAATGTCGATCCAGGTGAACACTATAATATTTCAGTCGACCATCCTGAAATTATTGAACAAATACTGGCGTTTAAAACAACACATGAGAAAACAATTGTACCTGTAGTTAACCAGTTAGAAAGAACAAATAAATAAAAACGGTAAATCAACGAGAACACAAGTTGAGTTTCGCTACTCCTCTTACTCACTTCATTTAATAGCTGGGCAACGTCCCCAGCCGATAAGCAGCCGAATGTGCTGTTTATCATGGTCGATGATTTGAGTCTGCAATTAGCGACATATATCAATACACGTGAGTAATAGATGAACGCACTGTTCTAGTATAAGCTAGCGCCATTCCTCGCTTAAAGTCACACCGTCTTGCATTGAAATCGCTCAAGCATTCTAAAATATGCATCTTGATTGGTATTACTTATCATAGTGAGGCTATTAGCCATGGTAAGGATGGCGCTGTGAAAAGTTAATGCCACATCTTGTGAGCTTACTATTGCTCTTTTAGATGAATATTTTGTATCAGATTGTATCAGTATGCAGGCTTGTTACCTCAAGCAACTTTTCTATAATTTCATTGCCTTTATTTTCAATTATGATGTGTTGTAATTAAATGAATTAACAATCGTTGAGAGCGGGTGAACGACATTGTCAACGGATTATTAATTAACAAATACAACAATACAGGTACAAAAAATGAATTTAAAATCGTTACTGTTACTCTTTTTTTCCTCATACAGTATGTTGGCAAATGCCAGTGTCGATAACCGACCTAATGTACTGTTTATTATGGTAGATGATTTAAGAGTAGAATTAGGATCCTATGGAGGTAAAAATGTACTTTCACCTAATATCGACAAATTAGCGCAACAAGGTACTCGTTTTGATAATGCGTATGTCAGTGTCCCTGTTTGTGGGGCATCACGTGCCAGCTTATTTACCGGCATGAGAGCGTTACCCGATCGTTTTGTTACTTATTATACTAGTGTTGATAAAGATGCGCCCGATGCGACGACACTCTTTGAGCAGTTCAAAAATAATGGTTATGAAACGGTAGGCTACGGAAAAATATTTCATCAGACCCAAGACACAGCTAAAAAAAGTTGGACTGATGGTAAAGCTTGGATCGCTGATTATGATCAGAAACCAGAATTAAAAACCGCTTGGCGTGATTACCAATTACCTGAAAATATTGCAGAAATTAAACGTACAGGAAAAGGGCCATCAACTGAAATTTTTGATGGCCCCGATGAGTCATATTTCGACGGTAAGGTCGCCATTAAAGCGATGAAGAAAATGACTGAGCTTGCCAAAAGTAAACAGCCATTTTTCTTATCGGTAGGTTTTGTTAAACCTCATTTGCCCTTTACAGCACCTAAAAAGTACTGGGACATGTATTCTGCTCAGCAGTTTGACTTAGCCAAAAATGCTCTACCTATTAATGCACCAAAGCAAGCGTGGCACTCTTTTGGTGAACTTAGAGCATATAGCGATACACCAGAGTCGCCAAAGCCTGTCGGTAACGAGCAAGCAAGACGATTAATACATGGTTATCATGCTGGTGTTAGTTACGCTGATGCTCAGGTAGGTAAAGTACTATCTAAACTTGATGAATTAGGGTTACGTGACAATACCATTGTTGTTTTGATGGGTGATCATGGTTACAGCCTTGGTGAACATGGTTTATGGGCAAAGCATTCAACATTTGATGTCGCGACAAAATCCCCATTAATCATTCGAGCACCGAATATGCCAGCCAATCAAACCGTTACTGGCTTAGTTGAATTTATTGATATTTTTCCAACGCTAACAGATTTAGCGGGTATTGCTACACCAACACAAACGGCAGGAGTGAGTTTAGCTAGGTTGGTAAAAAATGCGGACTTACCAGCAAAAGCATCAGTATTTATGCGCTATCACGATGCAGAAGCCATTCATACCGATCAGTATACGTTGACGCAGTGGTTTAATGCTAAAAAGAAGGTGATGGCTGAAATGCTATATGACAATAAAAATGATCCTGATGAAACGGTGAATTTGGCCCAATTACCAGAATACAAACAGGTTTTACATGATTTAAGTCTGCAATTAGCGACTTATATCAAAACACGTAAATAGAAAGTACAGAAGAGGAGCCTCCAGCCGGAGGCTTTTTTTAGTCTGTCGATTATTACCTGAAACTAAAGGTAAATCGTTGGAAGCGTTAGCGCATAGCCGTTAATACAACCATAGTTCGATATATAAGTAGTTAGGGCAGAGTTCCCTTTATAAAATGCTTTTAATTAATGAGGAGTTTTACAAACAATGCGGTATCGTCGATTTAATCTATTGGTTGCTTGCATGCTATTGCAGCTAATTCATATTTCAACATCCTTTGCAAAAGATGAAAGACCTAACATTTTATGGATTGTCAGTGAAGATAATAGCCCACTGTTAGGTGCCTATGGCGATACATACGCAACAACCCCAAATTTAGATGCGCTAGCTGAAAAATCTATTTTATATACCAATGCCTTCGCCAATTCTGCGGTTTGTGCCCCAACACGCTTTTCGATAATTACGGGCATGCACGCTAACGCTATGGGTACCAATAACATGCGCAGCCGTAATAAGATACCGGCTTTTGTTAAGCCCTATACCTATTATATGCGAGCCGCTGGTTACTACACCACGAATGACAGAAAAACTGATTACAACTACGCTACCGCGGACATACCAAAAGGAAAAATAGTCACTTATCAAGAGTGGGAAGCCATTGATAGTAAATTATGGGATAAAGGGAGTTATACAGACCGACAACCGGGTCAACCGTTTTTTCATGTTTATAATATTCAGGCATCACATGAAAGTAGCTTACATACACCTTTAACTAAAACACAACATCGACCTGAGAATGTCAGCTTACCGCCTTATCATCCAGATACCCCGGAAATGCGACAAGATTGGGCCTTGTATTATGATCGTGTCACGCAAATGGACAGCTTAGTTGGCAAAAAATTAGCCGAGCTAAAAGCTGCGGGCGAACTGGAAAATACCATTGTTTTTTATTATTCCGATCATGGTGGCGTTATTGCCAGAAGTAAGCGTTATTTATACGACACCGGCACCAAAATTCCTTTTATGGTACATGTTCCTGAAAAGTTTAAACATCTAGTCAAGCATAAAATGGGCAGTAGCACAGAGCAAGTTATTGATGTTGTTGATTTAGCGCCAACCTTATTCCATTTAGCGGGCATTGACTCGCCTGCTCATATGCATGGTCACAATATCTTTAGCTCGTCTATTGCGCATGCTAAAAAATATACTTATCTGTATCGCGGGCGCATGGATGTACGTATTGATCTGGTGCGGGCATTACGTGATAAAAAGTTTAAGTATATTCGCAACTATATGCCGCATCGCCCCAATGGTCAGCATTTAGGGTATCTTTGGAGAGCAGCATCAGTACGTTCATGGCAACAAGCATGCGAGGAAAACCGCTGTAATAAAATTCAACAACGCTTCTGGCAGGCCAGAGGGCCTGAGGAATTATACGATACCGAAGTCGACCCTTGGGAAGTTAATAATCTCGTCGACGATCCCGCTTATTCAAACGTTTTGCTAAGTATGCGTGTCAACTTAAGAGAGAAAAATCGTCGTTATAAAGATATCGGTTTTATCCCTGAAGGTGAATTAGCTAGACGAACCCATAATATGACGGGTTATGAACTGGTTAGGCAAGCAAGTTTTCCGATAGATCTGGTTATTGAAACGGCAGAAATTGCCAGTTTAGCTAAAGAAGAAAATCTCGACTTGCTTATCAAACGATTATCTCACCAAGAAGCCAGTGTTCGCTATTGGGCGGCAGTGGGTTGCAGTATTCTGAAGAGTAAATCGCTACCTGCAAAATATGCACTCATTGAACGTCTCAAAGATAGCTCTGCAGATGTACAAATTGCCGCCGCAGAAGCACTTGCTCATAGTGGTTATGTAAAAGTTGCTTTACCGGTATTGATGAAACAACTTCAACATAGCTCGCCTATGGTGAGAATACACACTGCCAATGCTCTAAATGAAATTGGCAATAAAGCTAAACCTGTAGCAGAAGCACTCAAAGCAATGGTCAAGTCAATGGAAAAGCTAAAAGCCCAAGGCAAGTTACCAGGAGAAAATTATTTACTTTCAGCACTAAGCCATACAGTTTTAAAATTGTAATTTAAATACTAAATGCAACCGCCTGCTGCGATAAATGAGCAGGAAATTCAAAGCAATAATAGATAATGAGATGATAGATTTGAGTATTGTTCAAGCCAAGCTGTTACTCGTTTTTTATGCTGTTATGGCGCTTTCCTCCAGCAATTAAGCTGGTGGAAAGCGCAGCAAGGCGAGCAAAAAAATATTATTTTAATTGTCGCTAACGAATTAAATGACGGGTGTTGTCAAGGTAGAAAAATCAAAGGAAACAGGCGGCACTATGTTTCAGAACAAGCATTTCCAGTTCATCACCGGCTTTACTTAATGGGGCGTCCATATATATCCTAATGTCAGCTATTCTTGAAGATAGCTGACATCATAGTGGGAGCAGTTAGGATCGCTCTTTTAACAAAAAATCAGCAATGAAAATCAATCCGAAATTGTCCGCAATTAGAAAGTTCCCGACATTTAAAGTCAGCTTTAAACAGAAAAAGCTACACGATGACAGTTTTCGATGCGTTAATAATTCCAACTGCATTCGCATAGAAAATGGTGCTATTAGCATCCCTAAAGTCGGCAAAGTGCCGATTATTTTGCACCGCAAATTAGCCAGTAAAATCAAAACAGCTACCGTCCAAATGCGGCATGGGAAATGGTATATTTCTCTGACGCAAGAAGTCGAGTGCAAGCGCGCAAAGCAAGTGCTATCAACACTTGTGGGATATGACATCAACAGTCAGCACACCGTTGTGGGTTCAAATGGTTGGTACGTCAAAAATCCAAAAGCTTTTAAAAAAGCATCAACAAAATTAAAACAAATTCAAGTCCAGTTGAGTCGCCGTAATAAGGGCTCAAATCGCTGGTACAAAACCAAAGCACGCTTAAATAAACTTCACGGAAAAATATCTCGCCAACGCCTAGCGTTTGCTCACGAAGTATCATGTTCGATAGCCAAGACCAGTGATATCATAGTGTTTGAGGATTTAAACGTGAAAGGAATGCAGCAATTTAACGGCCAAATGGTGAACGATAATGTGATGGGTATGATCACAAATCTTACCAAATACAAGGTTGACTTAAATGGCGCTGTGTACCATGAGATAGGTCGGTTTGTGAAATCGTCGGGCATTTGTCATGAATGTAAGCAAGAACATAAATTCGATTTGAGTGTGCGAGAATTTGCCTGTGAAAGTTGCGGATTAGTGCAGTGCAGAGATTTAGCGGCAGCTAAATCTGTTGCAGATACAGGTGAAAAAGATTTGATAGCTAATGGGATATTAGCGAGGGCGTTGCCCAAGTTTCAGCAGAAATCACCATCTAAAACGAAAGTCTTTGAGCAATCAAAGTTTGGTTTGGAAACTGAGAAAAAAGAAGCAGCCTAGTCGTCAAAAACTAGGTTGCAGAAGCCCATTGATCGACGCGAAGTGGCGTCGGTGGGTAATTCACTGTGGGGTTCTATTGGTATGTCTATCACTTTAGTCCTCATGGCAGTGGCATTTTCTTCAGGATCGGTGGATGCAGAAGGGTCTTTACAACTGTCAGATAGCATGGGAATGCTAGCTCTGCTTTCTGCTAATGCCTATGTGTTCTTCTTTAATATTTCATGGGGCCTGTGATGTGGGTAATGTTAGGAGAAATGTTTCCTAATCAAATTAGAGGCTCAGGATTAGCTGTTAGGGGATTGTCCCAATGGACGGCTAACTTTGCTATTACCATGACATTTCCTATTTTACTTTCCGTTATTGGTTTAGCTGGTGCTTACGGAATTTATGCCTTTTTTGCCCTGTTATCGATTATCTTTGTTATTAAATTTATCTCGTAAACAAAAGGAAAAGAATTAGAGGAAATGGAAGGTAACGCCTTTTTCCAGTAGATATGTAATATAAGTAAAGGTAGGTGTTAATTATGGCTCCTACCTTTTGTATTATGATAATTTTCGTTAAAGGACCTTAAACACTACACTTAATGATATCGCTAACATTTTTTGTTAAGATAGATGTAATTATAAAAGCAGTCTGATGGAAGGAAACTTTGTAGTATGACAACTCCCAAGCGAGCACGTATACAAGATGTGGCTGAAAAGGCTGGTGTTTCTAGCATGACGGTTTCTCGTGTGCTTAATCAAGACAGTAAAGTAAGTGATGCGAAAAGATTGTTAGTTATGCAAGCAGTAAAGGAGCTTAATTACCGTCCAAATGTCGCTGCACGTCGATTGGCGAGTAATAAATCTTTTCTTATTGGTTTACTTTATGTTGAAATAGATACCTCTTATGTCAGCAAGTTTCTACTGCGTGGTTTAAAAAGTTGTCGTTCAACAGGGCATCATTTAGTGGTTGATCAAATTGATGAAGATATTGATAAGTCTATCGCATCGGTACAAGAGTTAATTGAGGTTACCCAAGTCGATGGTTTGATTTTGTTGCCACCCACTTGTGATGATCCTAACTTACTCGCCACATTGCAAAAAGCGAACATTTGTTTTGTCCGTATTGCACCAGAGACCCAATTAAATCTAGCACCTTATATTTGTATGGACGATTATCAGGCCAGTTTTGAACTGACTGAGATGTTAATTAAACAAGGCCATAGCAAGATAGGGCATATTATTGGTAATCCAAACCAAGGGGTCAGTCGTTTACGTTATCAGGGCTATCTTGATGCTTTGCGTTCAAACCAAATTAACGTACCACCCGAGTATATTGAACAAGGTTTATTTACTTATGAATCAGGTTTAGTTGCCGCTAAGAAAATGTTGTCCCTTGATGATAAACCGACCGCCATCTTTGCTGCCAATGACGATATGGCAGCAGCGGTATTGTCTGTGGCTCATATGTTTCGACTTTCAGTACCTGAGGATTTATCTATTGCCGGCTTTGATGATGGTCATTTGGCTATTACTGTGTATCCAAATTTAACCACGGTAAGGCAGCCTATTGTCGAAATGGCTGAATTAGCAGTTGGTATTATAGCCTCAGGTAAATTTTCTGATTTAGCGAATGCGAACAGCCGAGATTTTCGTAATGTGCTTGATTTTTCAGTGATTGAACGTGACTCTACCGCTCGCGTTAAATAAGCTTAATTCTCTTTGGCGTTTTGGTAGTAACTCATTAATCCTTTGGTTGAGCTGTCATAGTTTTCATTGATGCTATTACTCTCAAGTTCAACCGCAATGTTATTTGCCAAACCTTTACCTAGTTCAACACCCCATTGATCAAATGAGCATATTTGCAAAAGAATGCCTTGGGTAAATATTTTGTGTTCATACAAAGCAATTAAACTGCCAATTGATCGTGGCGAAATGCGCTTCATCAAAATGGTATTGGTTGGACGGTTACCTTTATGT
Source organism: Colwellia sp. (assembly GCA_029938115.1). Lineage (GTDB taxonomy): Bacteria > Pseudomonadota > Gammaproteobacteria > Enterobacterales > Alteromonadaceae > Colwellia. The sequence goes on from JAPYOP010000071.1 coordinate 13,117, forward strand.
ACTTTATGCGGGGCAACTTTATCTATATATTCAGGCGTTCTGCCTTTAACTTTTAAGTCTGCACGTACTTGTTGTTCACCCACCCCTTGCATTAATGCTTGTGTTTGCGCGAAAAAGTTTGCCATCAAGGTTTGGTGATGTCCTTGAACCGGGGTGACACTTTCTACTGAGCCAATAAAGTCAGCAGGCACAATATTGTTACTTTGATGTAAGTATTGATAGAAGGCATGTTGACCGTTAATACCTAATTCGCCCCAAATAGATGGCACGGTTGGGTAGTCAATATCTTCACCTTTCCAGTTAACCGATTTACCATTACTTTCCATTTCTGCTTGTTGTAAATAAGCAGACAACATATGTAATGACTGATCATAAGGTAATATGGCTTGTGATTGTGAACCTAAAAAGGTGCAGTTCCACAGACTTAATAACGCCAAAATAACCGGGGCGTTTTTTTCTAGTGGTGTTTCATAAAAGTGTCTGTCAATTTCATCTGCGCCTTCAAGTAGCTCTATGAAACGCTCAAAACCCAGATCGATAGCAATAGGTAACCCTATAGCAGACCATAGTGAAAAACGGCCGCCGACCCAATCCCACATATCAAAAATGTTCTCTTTTGCGATACCAAATTCCGTGGCATTTTTCTTATTTGAAGATACCGCTACAAAGTGTTTAGCTATGGCAGATTGATCAAATGAAGAAGATACTAACCACTTCATTGCTGTTTTAGCATTGGTCATGGTTTCTGTGGTGGTAAAGGTTTTACTGGAAACAATAAATAGCACTTTCTCTGGATTTAACGGTCTTAATACATTGGCAATTTGTGTGCCGTCAACATTTGAAACGTAATGCACATTAACGCTATTGTCACTATATTGCTTAAGTGCCTCTGTAACCATCTGTGGGCCAAGATTGGAACCACCAACACCAATGTTAACGACATCCGTAATGCGTTTTCCTGAATAGCCTTTCCATTGCCCTTGACGCACTTTATCGGAAAAATCTTTCATATGATTTAATGAGCTCTGCACGTCTTCTTTGACATTTTTACCATTAAGCATGATAGGCTTATCTGAACGACTCCTTAATGCCGTATGTAAAACGGCTCTGTCTTCGGTGCTATTGATACGCTCACCAGTAAACATTTTCTCGCGCCACTGTTCAACATCACATTCTTTCGCCAAGTCGATTAACATTGACATGGTGTCATTGTTTATCAAGTTTTTAGAATAATCTAATAAAAAAGGCGCTAACTTAATGGAAAATTGTTCAAAGCGTTGACTATTTTGTGTAAAGAGTTCACTCATATGCTGCTCTTTCATATCTTGCGCATGAGTGACTAATTTTTTCCAGCTGGGTAGGGAGGTTCTTGGTTGCATGGTAATCTCTTCCAAATGCTGATTAGCATTTATTTCAGTATTAAGAGCATGTTGATCTTTATCATCATAGTTGCTGAAAAAGGTAACACGCCCGCTATCGTTAATTTAAGGTATGTTTATTAAGGTGCAGTTTATTTGCTAAATAAAGCTAACGCAGCATCAACAACTTTATCGACAGTAAAACCAAAGTGCTCTAGTAAAACCGGACCTGGAGCAGATTCACCGAAGGTGCTCATGCCAATGATTTTCCCGTTTCTGCCAACATACTTATGCCAGAAATCGACATGGGCTGCTTCAATGGCAATTACCTTTTCAACATCGTGTGGTAATATCGAATTTTGATAATCGCTTGATTGCGCATCAAATAAGTTAGTACATGGCATAGAAACAACCCGTACTTTATGACCTAATTCACGTAATTTAACCGCAGAATCACTGGCTAAACCCATTTCAGAGCCGGTAGCAATTAAAATAACATCAGGCGTTCCTTCTTTGTCACCTGTATTGTCGCTAAGGATATAACCACCTTTAGCAATATTACTGACTTGCTCAATATTACGCGCTTGATGTGGTAGGCCTTGGCGACTGAAAATTAATGCCGAAGGACCGTCGTTTCTGATGATGGCAGACTTCCAGGCAACGGCAGACTCAACCGCATCACATGGACGCCAGGTATTTAAGTTAGGCGTTAAACGTAAGTTTGCAACCTGTTCAATCGGTTGATGCGTCGGGCCATCTTCCCCTTGACCAATAGAGTCATGGGTATAGACAAAAATATTTTGAATACCCATTAACGCAGACATACGTACTGCATTACGGGCGTATTCCATAAACATTAAGAAGGTTGCGCCGTAGTTAATGAAGCCATCATGCAATGAGATACCATTCATGATTCCGCTCATACCAAATTCACGCACACCGTAAAATAAGTAGTTACCGCTAGCATCTTCCGCGCTAATACCTTTTGAGCCAGACCATAAGGTTAAGTTTGAACCCGCTAAATCAGCAGAGCCGCCTAATAACTCAGGTAATAAGGCAGAAAATTCTTCTATAGAATTTTGTGAGGCTTTACGACTAGCAATGTTTGCACCATCGCTTTGGCACTTGGCAATAAAGGCATCGGCTTTTGCTTCAAAGTCAGTAGGCAACGCTTTATCAATAACACGACGTTGGTATTCAGCAGCAAGCTCAGGGTGGGCTGCTTTATAAGCGTCAAACTTAGCATGCCAGCTTTGCTCAGCATCAAAGCCTTTAGCTTTAGCATCCCAGCCCTTATAAACCTCTAGTGGGATTTCAAATGGTGCATGTGGCCAGTTCAAAAATTCACGGGCTGCAGCAATTTCGTCATCACCAAGTGGTGCGCCATGGCAATTGTGCGTACCTGATTTATTAGGAGAGCCAAAACCAATAACGGTTTTACAACAGATCATGGTTGGTTTATCGGTTATTGCTTTTGCTTGTGCAATTGCATCGCTAATGGCTGTTGGATCATGTCCGTCAACATCTGCGATGACATGCCAGCCATAGGCGGTAAAACGCGCTGGTGTATCATCAGTAAACCAACCTTCAACCTTACCATCAATAGAAATGCCGTTATCATCCCAAAAAGCAATGAGTTTACCTAACCCTAACGTACCCGCTAAAGAACACGATTCATGTGAAAGTCCTTCCATTAAACAACCATCACCTAAGAAACAATAAGTGAAATGGTCAACAATGTGGTGACCTTCACAGTTAAATTGTGCAGCTAAGGTTTTTTCAGCAATAGCCATACCAACAGCATTTGAAATGCCAGCACCTAATGGACCGGTAGTGGTTTCAACGCCAGGGGTATAGCCATATTCTGGATGTCCTGGTGTTTTAGAATGCAATTGCCGAAATTGCTTAAGTTCATTGATAGGTAAATCGTAACCTGACAAGTGCAATAAAGAATAAATTAGCATTGAGCCGTGACCGTTTGATAATACGAAGCGGTCGCGATCAGCCCAGTTGGGATTATTTGGGTTATGTTTTAAAAAATCATTCCATAATACCTGTGCAATATCAGCCATGCCCATAGGTGCACCGGGATGTCCTGATTGTGCTTTTTGTACCGCATCCATGCTTAAAGCACGAATGGCGTTGGCAAGATCTTGTTTAGATGTCATGTTTAAATCCTATTAATTGTCCAGTAGCTCTGAACAAGTATTTTGAAATAGAGGGGATAATAAGCGCCGTGTCTTACGTGAATAAATAGGGCTTATTCAGTTGTTCCAAGAATTAAGCTGGTTTTATGTCATGCCAAAGCAGATGTACCTAATAATTAGGCTAATGCTGTTTGATTAACTAACTCTGTCACTAATTGATCTAAAATATCTTGATCTTTAGCAAAGTTACGAATGCCTTCAGCTAACTTTTCACTCGCCATGGCATCTTCGTTATGTTGCCATGCAAAAGTAGACTCGGTTAAAACAACGAGTGAATCACGACTTTTAACGGTTATATTTTCAGAGGATAGCTTAGTGAGTAGAGTGCCTTGTGTGGCTTGTAATTCATTTAATAAAGCAGGAGAAATGGTTAATAAGTCACATCCTGCTAACTCAATGATTTCACTGGTGTTTCTAAAGCTTGCGCCCATAACAACGGTTTTATAACCATATTGCTTGTAGTAGTTATAGATACCGGTAACCGATTGTACGCCGGGGTCATCGCTGCCACAAAATTCTTTGCCTTCGGCTTTCTTTTCTTCTAGGGCACGGTACCAGTCTAAAATACGGCCGACAAAAGGAGAGATCAGGGTCACGTTTGCTTCAGCACAGGCAATGGCTTGAGCTTTAGAAAATAGTAGCGTTAAGTTACAAGCAATGCCTTCTTTTTCAAGCTGCTCAGCTGCTTTAATGCCTTGCCAAGTAGACGCTAATTTGATTAATACGCGCTTTTTATCAATACCTGCCGCTTGGTAAAGGCTAATAAGTTTACGGCCTTTTTCAATACTGGCTTGAATATCAAAAGATAAACGTGCATCTACTTCAGATGAAATACGACCCGGTACATGTTTTAATATTTCACAACCAAAGTTAACGATGAGTTGATCACAAATATCATCAACATTGTTGCCCGAATTTTCAATAGCATCTTTAATTAAGTGTTGATATTGCGGAAGTTTTGCGGCTTGTAAAATTAACGATGGGTTTGTCGTTGCATCAGTTGGGTTCAAACTCTTGATAGAGTCAACGTCACCGCTGTCGGCTACAACAACAGTCACTTCTTTTAATTGTTCTAATAAATTCATAATAATGCCTTTATTAGAGCCAGATATATATTAAGTCTCTGGCTCTATACGCTTAAATTAAACGTAACGGTTAACGATGTTTTCAAGTAGCTCTTGGCGACCAGACTCTTGCTTAGGATTAATATCATTGTCTAATACTAATTTAGACAAGCTATCTAAGCTGTGATCACCCGACATAATGCTTTGGCCTAATTGACCTTTCCAACCAGCATAACGCTCGTCAACGAAGTTAGATAATGG
>JAPYOP010000181.1 GCA_029938115.1 Colwellia sp.
AAAATTTGCGCACGGTGCAAGCTATCTAATAATTTATTGTAACTGGGGGGCATAGTGACGTGATTGATAATCGCACGGGAGACATCCTCGCTAAGATCATCGGGTAATGGTTCATCGCCTACGTAGATGATGGGCATGCCTTTGTCCCAATCGCTGACGTTATTCAACATTTCAAGCAGGGAATGCTTTTTAGAAGAGCCCAGTATAAAAGCCACAATTTCCATAGGATCGTCTAACTCGGCGGCTACCTCTTTGTAATTAGAACTGCTACAGGTGTAGGAGCCTTCACCAAGAAAATCGAGCAATACATGCATATCATGTTTGCGTTGCTCGTCATCATCTACCAATAAGACTTTAATCTCACGCCACATGCTGCTTCCTTAGCCCCAATTGTACGACAATCAATGTCGTTTTTTGCCAGTAAATTGACTAATGAGTTATAGTTAAGTTGCTGTTTTTCATTAGGTCAAATCTCTGGCGATTTATATTTATTATTTTTTTATTAGGACGGATATGAGAATTATTCTTAAAGAAAACCCTTCAAATATTTACATTGTCATACGCCACGTCATATTCATGACAAAAAAAATGTGAACTGTAAATGATTTTCTTATATTTTTTGTTAAATATATGTAATTTACGTTAAATAGAAGTGCTTGAATTTGACAGGTTCATATTAATCACGTCGATTTGGCGGGTGATGTCCTAATAAATTAAAGGCACCCACCTCACGATTAAACATATTCTTAAACATAAAAAATCACACAGACAGTGAACCACCGGCTTTATTAAGGGCGACCTTACCTTGAGATTTTAACTCCACGTAACCCTCACGAATGCCTTCCCAGCCGACCTTTATTTCAAGCAATAAACTCATTACCTCGTTAACAATTTCCTGATCATTTAAACGATTGGCATCAAATAAACGTCTAGTCATATAGTCGTAAAGGCGCTCTAAATTGCTACTGATATCACCACCACGTTCGTGATCTAGGGATTCCTGTAATGCGCATATTATATCGATTGCACTGCCTATTTTTTCATTTCTAGATTCATAATTTTTTTCTTCAATGAATTTTTTTGCCATAGCTAAGCGTGTGAGAGCGCCCTCTAATAATAACTGAATAAGCTTATGAGGGTCCGCTTCCATGACTTCAGTTTGCAAGCCAACCTGACTATATTCCTTCGCGCCTTTTGTATACATGTTAATCACCCTTAAACACTTATATTAAGTAAACGGCATGGATCAAAAAACCTTTAGTCTTTTCAGTATTTTAATAGAAGCAATAACCCGTTATGACTGAAAAGCGGCAACTAAATGCCACGTCACAGACCACTATATAAAGCTATGATGTTGATTTTAAAGAAGTTATTTATTGGCACGTGTAATGCTTAGCGATATACAAAGATAAATAATTTCTTCATGGGAGAGGAATATGGCTATGGATGTGAATACAGCAAAAAAATACCCAGCCATTGGTCGAAAAAAACTGCAATTAGCACGTATGCAAAGAAAACAGGCGTATGATTATTTTGAAACAGCCCAACAGGGCGATCAAAGCGTGCAAAAAGAGCGTTATTTAGCGTTGGCTAAAATTGCCATAGATAAAGCCGTAGAATTAAACCCCATGGACCCAGACAGTTTAAACCTGTTAGCACGCATAGAACTAGAAGCTGGACACTTAGAAAACGCCGAGCAAGCCATAAACGGTGCATTGAACATTCACCCAGAAAACGGCGGATACCATTATAGTGCCGGCCACATTGCTTTAGCCAAAAGGAATTTAATACAAGCTGAAGCGGCTTTTACAACCGCCATAAGGTATGCCCCTAAAGAAACCCGTGCAGAAGTGAGCCTAGCGTATACATTGGCAGAGGCAGGTAAAGATGTAGAGGCATTTAAACACTACCGTGAATTGGTTAAAACACAGGGCGAAGATGTTCATATTCGCAGTCGATTACTAGAGTGTGCAAGCCGATTAACGGCTGACTACTATGATCCAGAACTAGAACAAGACTTATTAAGTTATTTAAGCTGGGAAAACATGAACCGAAACCCGTTGGCCAGCTTAGTATGCAGTTTATTAGTACACAAATTTCAGTTAAATCAGGCGGGCAGTGCAGCCAACTTTGATGACATGGCAAATTGCTCTTTATTAATATCGGCCCTTCAACACACGTTGATTAAAAGTGAGTTATTAGAAAAACTGATAATGGCTTTACGTTGTGAATTACTCAGCTTTAGCACTCAGAAAGGACAACTTCCTAATCAATATATTCCAATATGTGCGTCCATTGCGCATTACGGTTTACGCTCTGAATATATTTTGCCCACCACAGAGGCTGAAGATAATATGGGCAGCGCTCTTACAAAAATTATTGATCAGTCACTATTGCAAGTGGGCTGCACACCTGTAGATGTATCGGGCGCATTACTATTACTTGCCATGTATAACACGTGGCAGTGTTTAGAAAATTATTTAACCCTTATGCAGTTTGATGATGCCAGCTGGCCTAACATTAGTTATTCAATCAAAAAATATCACGATGAGTTACTAACTCTCACGAAATACCAATTTGAAGCTATTACCGCGATTCCTGCGGTATTTGAGCATGCGGTTAAAGGCCAATATGAACAACATCCCTACCCTAGGTGGCAGACCCTTGATTACAAGACCCCCACCAATTATGGCCAGGCATTGATGCATGAATTTCCAAATACAATATTTCCAAATCATATATTTAGTGAACGTCTTGAGGTATTAGTGGCAGGTTGTGGCACCGGCCGACATGCAATAAATGTTGCTAAGAATTTTAATCATGTCCAGGTAAGGGCACTCGATATTAGTAAAAGTAGCTTAGCTTACGCACAACATAAGGCTAAGGAGTTTAGCGTTAACAATATTGACTTTAGACTTGCTGATCTAACCCAGCTTAAAAGATCTGATAAAAAATATAATATTATCGAATGCTCAGGTGTGCTGCACCATATTAAAGATTACAAAACAGCGTTATCAGGGCTGTTACTTAATTTAAAACCCAATGGACTGATAAAATTATCACTTTACAGTGA
>JAPYOP010000072.1 GCA_029938115.1 Colwellia sp.
CAATCCGTGAAGGTGGCCGTACCGTAGGCGCTGGTGTTGTATCTAAAATAATGGATTAATTTGTAGCTAACCTCGTGCTAGCGGCATTGGAAGTACTCATTGACTAACGTCAACTCAGTGCTTCCGCTTTGCTAGCGCATCGGTTATCTAGCAAATTCATGCTGAAATTAGTATTTATTTGCAGTTATTCTTTGCATTAACATCGTTGCAGATACTCATTGACTAGTGTCAGCGCCTTGTTAATCCGTCGACTAACAAGCAACTAAAAAACTAATTATATAAAAGGTCGCTTATGCGGCCTTTTTTGTTTTATGATTTGTTAAACTCCAATGTTAAGTCATTTTTCGTTATGCTTGGATATAGTTTAAACAAAAGCTTATGTAATGTGAGAAGGTGTTCTTTTGAAATTTAGCTACGGTTTCATCGTTATTGGCATTATGCGTTTATTAAGTTTATTTAAACTGGATCGCTTACGAAAAACGGCTGATTTTTTAGGGCCAAAGTTATTAAGTAAAAACAAAAGAACCACAGATGCGATCGAAAGAAATCTCCAATTATGTTTACCTGAATTAACGGTTGATGAAAGAAATGGATTTATTAAAAGTAGGCTGGCACGTATGTGTCAAACTCTGTTTGAGATGAGTCATGTGTGGCTTATGTCACCACAGCAGTTAAAAAACTATTTAATCCCCATTTATGATAATTCATTATTTGAAGCTGAAATAAATAGTCAGCATGGCATCATAGTTTTATCGCCTCATATTGGCAATTGGGAGATGATGAATGTTTATCTATCTCAGTATAGAACGTTAACTGTTATGTACCGCCCACTGAAAGATCCAGGTTTAAATCGTTTCATTCGTACAGCAAGAGAGCGCTTTAATTCAAAATTAGTGCCCACAAATAACAAAGGGATTATACAAACTATTCGGGCATTAAAGGCGCAAGGCATGGTTGGGTTGTTGCCTGACCAAGTTCCTGTTGAAAATGTCGGGGGAGTTTTTGCGCCTTTGTTTGGTCATCAAGCTTATACCATGACATTAGCTCATAAATTGGCATTAAAGACCAATGCTAAAGTTTTTATTGGTATCGCATATCAGTGTGATAAAGGGTTTTCTGTACGGATGAAGCCTATAGACGAGAGCTTTTATTCTGAAGACCCTATCATTGCAGCGACATGTCTTAATGAAGCAATTGAGCGTGCAATTATGCATGATCCTATTCAAAATCAGTGGGAATATAAGCGATATCGAGTGCAACCTGAAGGTCAGCAAACACTTTATAAAAAAAAGAATTAGGTAATCACAAAGCAGATTATAACGATGCCAAGACCGTTAAAATTTCTTTTCAATTCATTTGATTAAAAAATGACGGTAAATAGTCCTTGAGTAAACTCTGTGGCTGAGTATAATAGCGCCTCACTTCTCGAGTATCTCTTAATTCCCAACAAAAACTAAGATTCACCCGATAAGTGTAACTATTGCTTTGTGAATTTTTATTTCACTATGAAAAGCAAACAGTAGGGGTGTAGTTCCAATTGGTAGAACAGCGGTCTCCAAAACCGATGGTTGGGAGTTCGAGTCTCTCCACCCCTGCCATTTAAAGAAAGAGTAAGCGTGGTCCACGCCTATAGATAGTTTCAAATTAGATGATAATTACGGAATAGAAATATGAATGCAAGTACAGAAGAACAACCAAGCAGTTCTCTAGATGGTCTAAAATGGGGCATTATTGTCTTATTATTAGCTGCTGCTATTGGCGGTAACTATTATTATGGTCAAGAATCAGTATTATTACGCGCAATAGGTGTTGTAGTCGCTGTAGGTGTCGCGGGCTTAGTTGCAATGCAAACACTGAAAGGCCGTACTGCTGTTGCATTCGCCAAAGAATCTCGCACTGAAGTTCGTAAAGTTGTTTGGCCTACGCGTCAAGAAGCGGTGCAAACAACCGGTATAGTATTAGTAGTAACATTATTAATGTCATTGCTACTTTGGGGATTAGATTCAGTTCTATTCTGGTTAGTTGGCTTGGTTACTGGTATGAAGGTATTATAATGTCTGAAGATTTTATTGAAGGCTCTGTTGACGGAAATGAAGCAGAAGAAACCGAAGAAAAAGTTGTTAATACAAACCCAAAGCTAAGATGGTATGTTGTTCAGGCATTTTCTGGTTATGAAGGTCGCGTTCAAAAAACTTTAGTTGAACACATTGGTATTCACGGCTTAGAAGAAAAGTTTGGTGAGATTTTAGTGCCAACTGAAGAAGTTGTTGAAATGCGCGCAGGTCAAAAGCGTAAAAGTTCGCGTAAATTCTTCCCAGGTTATGTATTAGTTCATATGGAATTGGATGATGAGTCATGGCATTTAGTGAAAAGTGTGCCACGTGTTCTTGGTTTTATCGGTGGAACAAAAGAACGTCCAGCGCCAATTACACAAAAAGAAGCTGATCGTATTCTTCAACGTTTAGAAGATACTGATAAGCCGAAGCCTAAAACATTGTTTGAACCAGGCGAAGTTATTCGAGTTGTTGATGGTCCATTTGCTGACTTCAATGGCGTTGTCGAAGAACTAGATTATGAGAAAAACCGTATTAAAGTATCTGTACTTATTTTCGGTCGTTCAACACCAGTTGATCTTGAGTTTGGCCAAGTTGAAAAAGGTAGTTAGTTTCGAACTTTAGCTAGCACTTGAAAAAAACCAAAGCAGTGTCTTTGGTTTTTTTATGCCTTTTTTTCGCTTAGAACCGCAGCTATTTAAAAAAGAACTTGAAACGGAGTGATTGATTAATATATAATCCGCTGCCGCGTTTTTTTAGTGCGGCCTAAATGTATCTATTTTTAGGCTATTTTGTTAGAAAATAGATGGTTTAGTAAACAGGGAAGCGAAAACTGCTGATGCAGTGATTAGCGCTAATTACCCACAACAAAGGTGTTTAAAATGGCTAAAAAAGTCCAAGCTCTAATCAAGCTACAAGTAGCTGCTGGTGCAGCTAACCCGTCACCACCAGTTGGTCCAGCTCTTGGTCAACATGGTGTTAACATCATGGAATTCTGTAAAGCGTTTAACGCAAAAACAGATTCTTTAGAAAAAGGCGCTCCGGTTCCAGTAGTAATTACTGTTTATAATGACCGTTCGTTTACTTTCGAAACAAAAACTCCACCTGCTTCTTACTTATTGAAAAAAGCAGCTGGCGTAAAAAGCGGCTCTGGTCGTCCTAACACTGAAAAAGTTGGTACTGTAACAACAGCACAACTTGAAGAAATTGTTAAGATGAAAGAACCTGATCTTACTGCTGGTTCTATGGAAGCTGCAGTGCGTACCATTGCGGGCAGTGCTCGTTCAATGGGTTTAGTGGTAGAGGATTAATCAATGGCTAAATTAACAAAACGCGCTCGTCTTATCCGTGAAAAAGTAGACGTAACAAAAGAATATGATATCAGTGAAGCAGTTTCTTTATTAAAAGAATTTGCTACAGCAAAATTCCGTGAAAGCGTAGATGTTGCTGTAAATCTTGGTATCGATGCTCGTAAATCTGATCAAAATGTGCGTGGCGCATCTGTATTACCAAATGGTACAGGCCGTGACGTTCGTGTTGCAGTATTTACACAAGGTGCAAACGCAGAAAAAGCTAAAGAAGCTGGTGCTGACGTAGTTGGTATGGAAGATTTAGCTGAACAAGTTAAAGCTGGCGAGATGAACTTTGATGTTGTAATCGCTTCTCCTGATGCTATGCGTGTTGTTGGTCAACTAGGTCAAATCTTAGGCCCACGTGGTTTAATGCCTAACCCTAAAGTTGGCACTGTAACTCCTGACGTAGCTGGCGCGGTTAAAAACGCTAAGTCTGGTCAAGTACGTTACCGCAACGACAAGAACGGTATCATCCATACTACTATTGGTAAGGCTGATTTCGAACCTGCACACTTGCAAGAAAACTTAGAGTTTTTATTAGAAGCGCTTAAGAAAGCTAAGCCTGCTAATGCTAAAGGTCAATACATTCAGAAGATTTCTCTTTCTACTACTATGGGTGCTGGTGTTACTGTTAACCAAGCAACATTAACGCAAGTTAAATAGTTTGTAGAATGTGAAGCTTCATTTTGAACCTTTACAAGGGCGATATTATAATCTATAATTTCGCCCCTTAAATTTTGGTAGGAGTTGTTCTTTTTATTGTTAGCGTTAAGCTAATAAGAAATTGTAGCAACCCCCGTCCAAGACCGTAGGTGCAAGTCAAAGCGAAAAGTTAAAAGTCGTGGGTTTCAAAACTCAAGACGAGTGACTTGAAGCTTTTTATTTAGCTTAATTTCCTACGTAGATGGTGATTACCCAGATATTTTCCTTAAATTCTGGTCCTCGCCGTAATGGCCTAATTGACAGAACACTGTCAGTTAGGGATTGTAAATACCGGTATTTTACCGGTTTGAACCAGGAGTTAAAGCCAATGGCTATCAATCTTGATGACAAAAAAGCAATTGTTGCTGAAGTTCAAGAAGCTGCTAGTGGCGCTCAATCAGTTGTAATCGCGGATGCCCGTGGTGTTACAGTTGAAGCAATTACTGTATTGCGTAAGCAAGCACGTGAAAATGGTGTATGGATGAAAGTTGTCCGCAACACATTAGCACGTCGTGCAGTAGCTGGTACGGAATTTGAGTGTGTTAATGACACATTTATAGGCCCTACTTTAATTGCATTTTCAAACGAACATCCAGGTGCTGCTGCACGTTTATTCACTGATTTCGCTAAAGCTAACGAAAACTTTGAACTAAAAGCAGCTGCATTTGAAGGTAATCTTGTAGACGTAAATATGTTAGCTAAGCTACCAACTTACGACGAAGCAATTGCCCGTTTAATGAGCGCTATGAAAGAAGCATCTGCCGGCAAATTATGCCGTACGATTGCTGCAGTTCGCGATCAGAAAGAACAAGAAGCTGCTTAATAGTTTTTCTTATTGTTAGAAACCTATTTTGGTTAGTATTAATGTTAATAACAACCAAGCTTTTTGTATTTAATAGTTATTCAAACAGTTCTTATGACTTCAAAATGAAGCAAAGACTGTTTCTTAAAAAACAGGAAAATTTATAATGTCTATTTCTAAAGACGATATCCTAAATACTATTGCTGACATGTCAGTAATGGACGTAGTTGAACTAATCGAAGCAATGGAAGAGAAGTTCGGCGTATCTGCTGCTGCTGCTGTTGCTGTTGCTGGCGGTGACGCTGGTGGTGCTGCTGAAGAACAAACTGAATTTGCAGTATTTATGACTAGCTTCGGTGAGAAGAAAGTTGCTGTAATCAAAGCTGTTCGTGGCGCTACAGGTTTAGGCCTTAAAGAAGCTAAAACTTTAGTTGAATCTGCACCTGCTGCTATGAAAGAAGGCGTAGATAAAGCTGAAGCTGAAGAACTTAAGAAAATTCTTGAAGAAGCTGGTGCTTCTGTTGAGATCAAATAGTCTGTTTTTAAACAGATTGTTTGCCTGAAAAGGCAATGGCTGGTGATTTAAACGTCACCGGCCTTTTTGCGCTTTTTCTGTTAGAAAATATTTGGTGTATTTTTAACTGAAACCGTGCATTATTTAATGTCGGATAATTTGTTATATTTAATAACAGCTTATCCCGTAATGTTTAGACGTAAACATTACAGCAATACCCTGTCTAAGTGAGCAAAGCTCACTAGGCAGATTTGGCCATAACCAGCAAGCTGAGGAACCCCATGGCTTACTCATACTTTGAGAAAAAGCGAATTAGAAAGGACTTTGGTAAAAGTGTACAAGTAATGGAATATCCATTTTTGTTGTCCATTCAACTCGATTCTTTCCGCAAGTTTATTGATATTGATCCAACAGGTGAAACCGGTCTAGAGGCTGCTTTCCGTTCTATTTTCCCAATTAAAGCCTACTCTGGAGCTTCAGAATTACAATATGTAAGCTACAAATTAGGTGAACCGTTATTTGATGTGAAAGAATGTCAAATACGAGGTGTAACTTATTCTGCACCGCTACGCGTTAAATTACGCTTGGTGGTATACGATAAAGAAGCTCCGGCAGGTACTGTCAAAGATATCAAAGAACAAGAAGTTTACATGGGTGAAATCCCGTTGATGACAGATAACGGTACTTTTGTAATCAATGGTACTGAGCGTGTTATCGTTTCACAATTACATCGCTCTCCGGGCGTGTTCTTCGATCACGATAAAGGCAAAACGCATTCATCGGGTAAAGTGTTATATAACGCACGCGTTATTCCTTACCGTGGTTCATGGTTAGATTTTGAATTCGATCCAAAAGATAATTTGTTTGTTCGTATAGATAGACGTCGTAAATTACCTGCGTCGATTATGTTACGTGCATTAGAATTTTCTACTGAAGAAATTTTAGATATTTTCTACGAAACAACAGACTTTGCAATCAAAGGCGATAAGTTGATCATGGATCTTATCCCTGAGCGCCTTCGTGGCGAAACAGCTATTTTCGATATTTCGATTAAAAAAGGTGAAGTATTAGTTGAGTCGGGTCGTCGTATTACCGCTCGCCATATTCGCGCCTTAACTAAAGCTAAACTGACTAAGTTAGAAGTACCAGCTGAGTATATAGTTGGTAAAGTACTATCCAAAGCTTATATCGATAAATCTACAGGTGAAGTTGTTGCTGAAGCGAATGCTGAAATTACATTAGAATTATTAGCAGAACTTAGCCAAGCGGGTCATAAAGTTTTATCTACTTTATATATGAATGAATTCGATGTTGGTTCATATATGTCTGATACTTTACGCGTGGATAATTCAAGCAATAAGCTTGAAGCGTTAGTTGAAATTTACCGTATGATGCGTCCTGGTGAACCACCAACAAAAGATGCTGCGGAAACATTATTTACTAATTTATTCTTCGCCGGAGAACGTTACGACTTATCAACTGTTGGTCGTATGAAGTTCAACCGTCGTGTCGGTAATGCTGATGATGTTGGCTCAGGTATATTATCTAAAGATGATATTATCTCTGTAATGAGAACTTTAATCGGCATTCGTGACGGTAAAGGTGAAGTTGATGATATAGATCACTTGGGTAACCGTCGTATTCGCTCTGTAGGCGAAATGGCTGAAAACCAATTCCGTGTTGGTCTTGTTCGTGTAGAACGAGCGGTACGTGAACGCTTAAGTCTTGGTGACTTAGACGCTATCATGCCTCAAGATTTAATCAACGCGAAACCAATTTCTGCGGCAGTGAAAGAGTTCTTTGGCTCATCACAATTGTCTCAGTTTATGGATCAAAACAACCCGTTATCAGAAGTAACCCATAAGCGTCGTATCTCAGCTTTAGGGCCGGGTGGTTTGACTCGTGAACGCGCAGGTTTTGAAGTACGTGATGTACATCCAACGCATTATGGTCGTGTTTGTCCAATCGAAACGCCAGAGGGACCAAACATCGGTTTGATCAACTCGCTTTCTTGTTATGCACGTACTAACGATTTCGGTTTCTTAGAAACGCCTTATCGTAAAGTAGTTGGCGGTTTAGTTACTGACGAAATTGATTACTTGTCAGCGATTGAAGAGGGTAACTTTGTTATCGCTCAAGCCAATGCTGAACGTGATGATAAAAACATGTTGACTGAAGAATTAGTTAACAGTCGTTTCAAAAATGAATTTACGCTGAAAGCTTCAGCTGAAGTTCAATATATGGATGTATCACCGCAACAAATTATATCTGTTGCTGCGTCACTTATTCCGTTCTTAGAACACGATGATGCCAACCGTGCCTTGATGGGCTCGAACATGCAACGTCAAGCAGTACCAACACTAAAAGTTGATAAGCCTTTAGTTGGTACCGGTATGGAAAAAGTTGTCGCTGTAGATTCAGGTGTAACTGCTGTTGCTAAACGTGGCGGTGTGGTTACTTATGTTGACGCATCACGTATCGTAGTTAAAGTTAATGAAAACGAAATGCACGCTGGTGAAGCGGGCATTGATATTTATAACTTAACTAAGTACACACGTTCTAACCAAAACACTTGTATCAATCAACGTCCAGTTTGTCGTATGAATGAGCCAGTTGTTCGAGGTGATGTATTAGCTGATGGACCTTCAACTGATATGGGTGAATTGGCACTTGGCCAAAACATGCGTATCGCATTCATGCCTTGGAATGGTTACAACTTTGAAGATTCAATGTTGTTATCTGAGCGTGTAGCTATTGAAGATAGATTCACGACAATTCATATCCAAGAGCTTACTTGTATCGCTCGTGATACTAAGTTAGGTAGTGAAGAAATTACTGCTGATATTCCAAATGTTGGTGAGTCTGCTTTAGGTAAGTTAGATGAAGCCGGTGTTGTTTATATTGGTGCTGAAGTTAATGGTGGCGACATCTTAGTGGGTAAAGTTACTCCTAAAGGTGAAACACAATTAACGCCAGAAGAAAAACTTTTACGAGCAATCTTTGGTGAAAAAGCAGCTGACGTTAAAGACAGCTCTTTACGCGTACCAAACTCTGTGAAAGGTACTATCATCGATGTACAAATCTTCACTCGTGACGGCGTAGAAAAAGATGCACGCGCTGTAGAAATCGAAGAAATGCAACTTAGAGAAGTTAAGAAAGATCTTGGCGATGAACTAAGCATTTTAGAAGATGGTGTTTTTGCCCGTACTAAAAAGTTATTGTTATCAGCTGGTTTAAACGAAGCCGACCTCAATGGTATGTCTCGTGATAAGTGGTTAACACAAAACTTGTCTGATGAAGGACAACAAGGCGAGCTTGAGCAGATTGCTGAGCAATACGACAACATTAAAGAAGACTTCGATAAGAAGTATGAAATCAAGCGTCGTAAAATCACCCAAGGTGATGACTTGCAACCAGGCGTATTAAAAATTGTTAAGGTTTACTTAGCTGTTAAACGTCACATTCAGCCAGGTGATAAAATGGCTGGTCGTCATGGTAACAAGGGTGTTATTTCAAACGTAGTGCCTGTTGAAGATATGCCATACGATGAGCACGGTGTACCTGTAGATGTAGTATTAAACCCGCTTGGTGTTCCATCACGTATGAACATCGGTCAAATCTTAGAAACTCACTTAGGTATGGCTTGTCGCGGAGTTGGTGAAAAAGTCAATCGCATGTTAGAAGAGCAGCGTGAAATTCACAAATTGCGTAACTTCATTCAAGAAGTTTACAATGTTGGTGAATCTCGTCAAGTAGTTGATGTTGCTAGTTTCTCTGATGATGAAGTCATGCGTATGGCTGATAACATGCGTGCGGGTCTAACCATAGCTACACCAGCATTTGATGGCGCAGCAGAAAAAGAAATCAAAGAGTTATTTGAACTAGCAGAAATGCCGCAAAGTGGTCAGTTTTGGTTAACAGATGGTCGTACTGGTCGTAAATTTGAGCGTCCTGTAACGGTTGGCTATATGTATATGTTAAAACTAAACCATTTAGTTGATGACAAAATGCATGCTCGTTCTACTGGTTCATACAGCTTAGTTACGCAGCAACCTCTTGGCGGTAAAGCGCAATTTGGTGGTCAGCGTTTCGGTGAGATGGAAGTTTGGGCGTTAGAAGCATACGGCGCCGCTTATACCTTACAAGAAATGCTAACGGTTAAATCTGATGACGTTGCCGGTCGTACTAAGATGTATAAAAACTTAGTTGACGGTGATCATCGTATGGATCCGGGTATTCCAGAATCGTTCAACGTATTGTTGAAAGAGATTCGCTCGCTAGGTATTAATATCGAGTTAGATATGGACTAATTTCCTTAGGGAAAAGTCCTACAAGCTGACAAGTCAGTACATGGAGAGAACAGCAATATCGTTCTCTCCCGTATTTAACTCCGACAGGAGAATAGTGTGAAAGATTTACTTAAGTTTCTTAAGCAACAAAATCAAACAGAAGATTTCGATGGTATTCGCATCGGTTTAGCATCGCCTGATTTGATGCGTTCATGGTCATTTGGTGAAGTTAAAAAGCCAGAAACCATTAACTACCGTACTTTTAAACCAGAGCGTGATGGTTTGTTCTGTGCACGTATTTTTGGTCCAGTAAAAGATTACGAATGTCTTTGTGGCAAATATAAACGCTTAAAACATCGCGGTGTTATATGTGAAAAATGTGGCGTTGAAGTAACGTTAACTAAAGTTCGTCGTGAACGTATGGGTCATATCGAATTAGCAAGTCCCGTTGCGCATATCTGGTTCTTAAAATCATTACCATCACGTATTGGTTTATTACTTGATATGACGTTACGTGATATAGAACGTGTGCTTTATTTTGAATCATATGTTGTTACCGAGCCAGGTATGACAACATTAGAGAAAAGCCAAATTTTAACGGAAGAAGAATATCTTGATTCGTTAGAAGAGCACGGTGATGAATTTGACGCCTTAATGGGTGCTGAAGCCGTTCTAGCTTTACTTAAACAAATTGATTTAGATGGCGAAGTTGCGCAAATGCGTGAAGAGTTGCCTGAAATCGGTAGTGAAACTAAACGTAAAAAAATCACTAAGCGTTTAAAATTAATGGAAGCATTTGCTGCTTCAGGCAATAAGCCTGAGTGGATGATCATGAATGTTCTACCTATTTTACCGCCTGATTTGCGTCCGTTAGTACCACTAGATGGTGGTCGTTTTGCGACTTCAGATCTAAACGATTTATACCGTAGGGTTATTAACCGTAACAACCGTCTAAAACGTCTTCTAGACTTAGTTGCTCCAGATATTATCGTACGTAACGAAAAACGTATGTTACAAGAGTCTGTTGATGCACTTTTAGATAACGGTCGTCGTGGTCGTGCAATCACTGGTTCTAACAAACGTCCTCTTAAATCACTTGCCGATATGATTAAAGGTAAGCAAGGTCGTTTCCGTCAAAACTTACTAGGTAAGCGTGTTGATTATTCTGGTCGTTCTGTAATTACCGTTGGTCCAACACTTAAACTGCACCAATGTGGTTTACCGAAAAAAATGGCATTGGAATTATTCAAACCATTTATCTACGGTCTTTTAGAACGTCGTGGTTTAGCGACTACTATCAAAGCAGCTAAGAAATTAGTTGAACGTGAAGGCGCTGAGGTTTGGGATGTACTTGATGAAGTAATCCGCGAACATCCAGTAATGCTTAACCGTGCACCAACATTGCATAGATTAGGTATCCAAGCGTTTGAACCAGTATTAATTGAAGGTAAAGCGATACATCTTCATCCGTTAGTTTGTGCGGCATACAATGCCGATTTCGATGGTGACCAAATGGCGGTACACGTACCGTTGACAATCGAAGCACAAATGGAAGCACGTACGTTGATGATGTCAACGAATAACGTGCTTGCACCAGCAAACGGTGAGCCAATTATCGTTCCATCACAAGATGTTGTATTAGGTCTTTATTACCTAACGCGCGATTGTGTGAATGGCTTAGGCGAAGGCATGGTATTTGTTGATACCAAAGAAGCTGAAAAAGCATACCGAACAGGTGTTGCTGAGCTTCATGCTCGCGTTAAAATTCGTATCACTGAACATGTTAAAAATGCTGAGGGTGAATTTGAAGCTAAAGTTAGCTTACGAGACACTACGGTAGGTCGTGCTATTTTATGGCAAGTTTGTCCTAAAGGTTTACCATATGACGTTATTGATCAACCACTAGCTAAAAAAGCTATTTCTAAATTGATCAACCACGCTTATCGTAATCTTGGCTTGAAAGAAACAGTTATCTTTGCCGATCACATCATGTACACAGGTTTTCATTACGCAATGATCGCTGGTGCCTCTGTTGGTATCGACGATATGGTTATTCCTGATGCTAAGTACACTATCATTGAAGATTCAGAAGCTGAAGTTGCTGAAATTCAAGCCCAGTTTGACCAAGGTCTAGTAACTGCTGGTGAGAAGTACAACAAAGTTATCGATATTTGGTCGTCTGCGAACGAAAAAGTATCGAAAGCGATGATGGATAACTTATCAAAAGAAATGATTATGAATAAAGATGGCAAGATGGAAGAGCAAGACTCATTCAACTCTATCTTTATGATGGCTGACTCGGGTGCTCGTGGTAGTGCTGCTCAGATTCGTCAATTGGCGGGTATGCGTGGCTTGATGGCTAAACCAGATGGTTCAATCATCGAAACGCCAATCAAAGCAAACTTCCGTGAGGGCTTGAATGTATCAGAATACTTCATCTCTACTCATGGTGCGCGTAAAGGTTTGGCCGATACGGCACTGAAAACGGCGAACTCGGGTTACTTAACTCGTCGTTTAGTTGATGTTGCACAAGATTTAGTGGTAACTAACCACGATTGTGGCACAGAAGATGGTCTATTAATGACACCGTTGATTGAAGGTGGCGATGTTGTTGAGCCACTTCGTGAACGTGTTCTAGGTCGTGTAGTTTGTGAAGACGTATTGATTCCAGGTACTGAGGAAGTATTGCTTCCACGTAATACTTTAATTGATGAAACACTTTGTGATGTTATTGAAGCTAATTCAGTAGATCAAATCAAAGTACGTTCGATCATTACCTGTAAAACTGATTTTGGTATTTGTGCATATTGTTACGGTCGTGATTTGGCTCGTGGCCATATGATCAACCAAGGTGAAGCAATTGGTGTTGTGGCAGCGCAATCAATTGGTGAACCAGGTACACAGCTTACCATGCGTACGTTCCATATCGGTGGTGCAGCATCACGTGCTTCAGCAGAAAATAGTGTCCAAGTGAACAACTCAGGTACTATAAAGTTGCAAAATGCTAAATTTGTTACTAACTCTGATAAGAATATCGTTATTACTTCTCGTTCATCAGAAATAACGGTTATTGATAAAATGGGCCGCGTAACTGAAAACTATAAAGTACCTTACGGTGCTGTGCTTTCTAAGAAAGATGGTCAAGCAGTTAAAGCCGGTACTACTATCGCTAACTGGGACCCACATACGCATCCAATCATTACTGAAGTAAAAGGTAAGGTGCAATTTGTTGACTTAGTTGATGGCGTAACCATGGTTCGTCAAACTGATGAGTTAACGGGTTTATCAAGTATTATTATTACTGAAGCTGCACAACGTAATGCTACGGGTAAAGAAATGCGCCCAGCATTGAAGTTAGTTGATGCAAAAGGTAAAGACGTCATGATTGCGGGCACTGAAATTCCAGCGCTTTATTATCTACCGGGTAATGCAATTATTAACCTAGAAGATGGTGCAGATGTTGGTGTCGGTGATGCTTTAGCGCGTATACCACAAGCGAGTTCAAAAACTCGTGATATTACTGGTGGTTTACCACGTGTTGCAGATTTATTTGAAGCACGTAAGCCTAAACTTCCTGCGATTCTTGCTGAGAAAACTGGTGTAATTGGTTTCGGTAAAGAAACTAAAGGTAAAGTTCGCTTGTTGATAACTCAACCTTGCGGCACTGTTTATGAAGAGATGATCCCGAAAATACGTCAATTAAACGTATTTGAAGGTGAGCAAGTGGCTAAAGGTGAAGTTATCGCTGATGGTCCAGAATCTCCACATGATATCTTGCGTCTTCGTGGTGTAGCGCCAGTGGCTAACTACATTGTTAATGAAGTACAAGAAGTTTACCGTTTACAAGGTGTTAAAATTAACGATAAGCACATCGAAGTTATTGTTCGTCAAATGATTCGTAAGTGTGAGATTCTTGATGCTGGTGATTCTACTTTCCTTAAAGGTGAGCAAGTTGAAGTGGCGCGCGTTAATATCGCTAACCGTGAACTTGAAGAAGCAGGTAAGCAGCCAGCTGAATATGAAATGCAAATGATGGGTATTACTAAAGCATCATTAGCAACTGAATCATTCATCTCGGCAGCGTCTTTCCAAGAAACAACACGTGTGCTTACTGAAGCTGCTGTTGCTGGTAAGAAAGATGGCCTTCGTGGCTTGAAAGAAAACGTTATCGTTGGTCGCTTAATCCCAGCGGGTACAGGTTATTCTTATCACCAAGAGCGTGCTAAAGCAAAAGCTGCTTTTAATGCTCATGAAGATACAACAGTCTCTGCCGATGACGCAGAAAAAGCATTAGCTGATGCGTTAAATGCAGACTTAGGATCTTAATAGGTTTTAACTGTATAGGCATTATCTTCTGATATTAAAGCTAATTAAAAACCGTGCTCTGAAAAGAGTGCGGTTTTTTTATGCTTTACAGTTAACGAAAGCATACTAATAACTTGACAGTTTGTCGTTTGCCCTATAGAATTTCGCGACCTTATATTCTGTGCCTAGTAGACACTAAATATTAAGGTATGATTTTTCACGTTTATTAGCGGGTGGTTTGGCAAACTTAGCCAAGATAAATTACCCAAAGTTTTAACTAATCAGGAGCTATAATGGCAACTATTAACCAACTAGTACGTAAACCACGTGTTAGACAAGTAACTAAAAGTAACGTTCCAGCGTTACAAGCTTGTCCACAACGTCGCGGCGTATGTACTCGTGTGTATACAACTACACCGAAAAAACCTAACTCAGCACTACGTAAAGTAGCTCGTGTTCGTTTAACTAACGGCTTCGAAGTAACTTCATACATCGGTGGTGAAGGTCACAACTTACAAGAGCATAGCGTGATTTTAATCCGTGGTGGTCGTGTTAAAGATTTACCGGGTGTGCGTTATCACACCGTTCGTGGCGCACTAGATTGTTCTGGTGTAAGCGATAGAAGACAAGGCCGTTCTAAGTACGGTGCTAAACGACCTAAATCTTAAGTTTTCCAACTCTTCCTCCTTTTCATTAGAGAAGTAGGTAAATAAGAGATAAGAAACGTTAAGTAAGGCCAAATTAAAATTTTTTTAAATTTATATATTTTGGATTATTCCTGAATACTACGGAGAATTAAGATGCCAAGAAGACGCGTCGTAGGGCAACGTAAAATATTGCCAGATCCTAAGTTCCATAACGAACTTTTAGCAAAATTCATCAACATATTAATGGTTGATGGCAAGAAATCTACTGCAGAGAAAATCGTATACGGTGCATTAGACATATTATCAACAAAAGAAACTGATAAAGATCAAATCGAATTATTCGAAACTGCTCTTGAAAATATCCGTCCATCTGTCGAAGTTAAATCTCGTCGTGTTGGTGGTTCTACTTATCAAGTTCCAGTTGAAGTTCGTCCAGTTCGTCGTAATGCTCTAGCCATGCGTTGGTTAGTTGAAGCAGCTCGTAAACGTGGTGAAAAATCAATGGCTCAGCGCCTAGCTAACGAAATGTTAGATGCGTCTGACAGCAAAGGTTCAGCGGTTAAGAAACGTGAAGACGTTCACCGTATGGCTGAAGCTAACAAAGCATTCGCTCACTACCGCTGGTAAGCTAGCAGTATTGTTTGAATGTATTGCCTACTTTAGGCTTTATAACTTAAAGTAGGTACATGGCTAGCAAGAGTTTCTTTTGCTAGCCATACTTGTTTTTATAATAAGTGCTTTTTAATGCAGTTAAACAACCTAAGTATTTATACCAATGAATATTTAGTTTATTTAATTATTTAGTTATCAAAATTAGCGAGTAAGCCGCTTTTGATAGCCAAGAGGAATGTAAATTGGCCCGTATCACCCCTATAGAGCGCTACCGTAATATTGGTATTTGTGCGCATGTAGATGCAGGTAAAACGACCACGACAGAGCGTGTATTATTTTATACTGGCCTTTCACATAAGATAGGTGAAGTACATGACGGTGCAGCAACCATGGATTGGATGGAGCAAGAGCAAGAGCGTGGAATTACTATTACTTCCGCGGCAACCACTTGTTTCTGGAAGGGTATGGAAGGACAATTTGAAGATCATCGTATTAATATTATTGATACACCAGGTCATGTTGATTTTACCATTGAGGTAGAACGATCATTACGCGTACTTGATGGCTCCGTATTAGTACTATGTGCCGCTTCAGGAGTGCAACCTCAAACTGAAACTGTTTGGCGTCAAATGGAAAAGTATTCAGTGCCTCGTATAGTATTCGTTAATAAAATGGATAGAACAGGCGCTGATTTTTTAGCTGTTGTGGCACAGTTAAAAGATAGATTAGGCGCTAATGCTGTGCCAATACACCTTGCAATAGGCAGCGAAGAAGAATTTAAAGGTGTTATTGACCTGGTTAAAATGAAAGCCATAAACTGGTGTGAAGAAGACCAAGGTATGACTTTCAGCTATGAAGATATTCCTGCAGATATGCAAGAATTGGCTGAAGAATGGCATGAAAACTTAGTCTCTGAAGCTGCTGAAGCCAATGAAGAGTTAATGGATAAGTACCTTGAAGAAGGTGAATTGACTGAGACTGAAATTAAAGCCGGTTTACGCAGTCGTACTTTAGCCAATGATTTAATTCTATGTAGCTGCGGCAGCGCTTTTAAAAATAAAGGAGTACAAGCCGTACTTGATGCAGTCATTGACTATTTACCTTCACCGACGGAAGTTGCTGCTATAGTAGGTATCAACGACGATAAAGATGAAACCGAGGGGACTCGCCCTGCTAGTGATGATGCGCCGTTTTCTGCATTAGCATTTAAAATAGCGACAGACCCATTTGTCGGAACTTTAACCTTTTTTCGCGTATATTCAGGTGTGGTAAAAACTGGTGATAGTGTTTACAACCCAATTAAAGGTAAAAAAGAACGTTTTGGTCGAATAGTGCAAATGCATGCTAACGACAGACAAGAAATTAAAGAAGTGCGTGCCGGAGATATTGCCGCTGCTATTGGCATGAAAGATGTCACTACAGGTGATAGCTTATGTGATGCGAAGCATGTTATTACTTTAGAACGTATGGAATTTCCGGAACCGGTAATCTCTGTTGCGGTTGAGCCAAGAACATTGGCAGCACAAGAGAAGATGGGCATTGCTTTAGGTAAACTTGCTGCAGAAGATCCTTCCTTCAGAGTCCATACAGATGAAGAAACCGGTCAGACTATTATTTCTGGCATGGGTGAGCTACATTTAGATATTCTAGTTGAACGTATGAAGCGTGAATTCGGCGTAGAATGTAATGTCGGTAACCCACAGGTTTCTTATCGTGAAACTATCCGTAAAACGGTTGAAGTAGAAGGTAAATTTGTTCGTCAATCAGGCGGTAAAGGTCAGTTTGGCCATGTCTGGTTAAAACTAGAGCCGTTAGAAGAGGGGTCAGGCTTTGAGTTTGTTAATGAAATTGTTGGCGGTTCAGTACCTAAAGAATTTATTCCAGCAGTAGAAAAAGGTTGTCGTGAGCAAATGGGCAGCGGCGTGTTAGCTAGCTTTCCATTACTTGATATTAAAGCAACCCTATATGATGGTTCGTTCCATGACGTCGACTCAAATGAGATGGCGTTTAAAGTGGCAGCTTCAATAGGCTTTAGAAAAGGCGCCTTAGAAGCAAACCCAGTAATATTAGAGCCTATGATGAAAGTTGAAGTAACCACTCCTGAAGCCAATATGGGTGATGTTGTCGGTGACTTAAATCGTCGTCGAGGTTTAATTGAAGGCATGGACGATGGTCATGCCGGATTAAAAATTGTAAATGCATTGGTACCCTTAGCCGAAATGTTTGGTTATGCTACCGACTTGCGTAGTGCTACTCAAGGTCGTGCATCTTACTCTATGGAGTTTCAGCGGTATAATGAAGCACCGAAATTGGTAGCACAAAAAATTATAGAAACACGTTAGGGTTTTTATAAACAATTTACAACAGGCAAGGTCATTTTGACTGCGCTTTTAATTTTTGCAGAAAACTAAACTTTTGAAGGTATTTTAAAATGGCTAAAGAAAAATTTGAACGTACGAAACCACATGTAAACG
>JAPYOP010000073.1:0-12255 GCA_029938115.1 Colwellia sp.
GGCATCAATATCCGTTTGTTTAATCAAAGTGTTGTTTAATACACTTTTCATGGTGCTTGCTTTCTTGTTCATGTTATTCCTTTTTTCCTTTGTCGTGCCTTGATACAACATTTGTCGTGCCTCGCTTCAGGTTATATGTTCCAGACATAACCTAAGTGACCTATATCCCTATAGGCCTCGCTCGTGACGACCTACAAAGTTCCAATATCATATTGAGCTGTAGGTCGATGCTTGCCTCGACAATATGTTGCTTTGTCGTAGCTTGCTGCGACAATCTAGCTTTTAGTTAAATGCCAAATATTTTCAACATAATCTTCAATAGAACGGTCTGAATTAAACTTGCCCATCATCGCCGTATTTAAAATTGCCATACGTGCCCAGCGTTTTTTGTTTTGGTAAGCTTTGCCTAAAGCAAAATGTGCATCAGAATACGATTGGAAGTCAGCCAACACCTTATAAGGGTCACCACCATCAAGGAAACTATGCTTCAGTGGTGATAGTTCACCGGCCTTTCCAGGAGTGAAATAGTCAGTATCGAGCCAGTCTAAACAGGCCTTAATTTCAGCATTAGTATTGTAATAATGATGTGAGTTATAGCCGTGGTTATCTAAAGCTTTCACTTCATCAACTGTTAGACCAAATATGAAAATGTTCTCACTGCCCACTTCTTCAGCAATTTCAATATTGGCGCCATCTAACGTACCAATAGTAACCGCGCCATTTAAAGCTAGTTTCATGTTACCAGTGCCTGAAGCTTCTTTACCGGCAGTCGATATTTGCTCAGAAACGTCAGCCGCAGGAATAATCTTCTCTGCCAAGCTCACACGATAGTTAGGTAAAAACACAACTTTCAGTTTGTCATTTATGCGGGTGTCATTATTGATTTTTTCAGCAATTTTATTCGTGGCATAAATGATTTCTTTCGCTAGTTTGTATCCCGGAGCAGCTTTTGCACCAAAGATAAATACGCGCGGATGCATGTCTAATTCAGGGTTTTCTAACAAACGACGATATAGGGCTAAAATATGCAATAAGTTTAAATGTTGACGTTTATATTCATGAAGACGCTTAATTTGCACATCAAAAATGGCATCTGGACTAACAGTAATCCCCGTTAAATCTTTAATCTCTTTGGTTAAAACAATTTTGTTTTGCAGCTTAATGTTCATGAATTTTTTCTGGAAAGCGGCTTTATCTGCAACGTCCACTAACTGCTGCAAACTATTTAGGTCTTTCGCCCAATCTTCTTTGATGGTTTTAGACAGCAACGTTGAAAGTAGAGGATTACAAGCTTTTAACCAACGTCGCGGCGTAATGCCATTGGTGACGTTAGTTAATTTACCTGGCCATAAGGCATCAAACTCAGGAAATAAATCTTGCTTAACCAAATCTGAATGAATTTTCGCAACACCATTAACTTTATGTGCTGCAACAACACATAAATGTGCCATTCTCACTTTACGTTGTTCACCTTCTTCAATAATGGATAGACGGGTGCGCATCGCTTCATCATTCGGCCATTTAACAGCAACTTCAGTGTTTAAGAATGCTTCGTTAATGCGATATAAAATAGTTAGATGACGAGGTAAAACTTTTACGAACAAGGCCACAGACCATTTTTCTAATGCTTCAGGTAGCAATGTATGGTTAGTGTAAGCAAAAACTCTACGCGCTATGCTCCACGAATCGTCCCAAGTGATTTCATGCTCATCAAGTAAGATGCGCATAAATTCTAAGATGGCAATAGTGGGGTGCGTATCGTTTAATTGAATTGCTACTTTTTCAGCAAATAAATTTAAGTTTCTTTCTTGGTACAAGTCGCCATGTTGCGCTTCAAAACGGGCAATAATGTCTTTTATTGAACAAGCACAGAAGAAATACTGTTGAATAAAGCGCAGTTCATTACCAGCTTCATGTTCATCATTTGGATAAAGCACTTTCGAGACACTTTCAGCGTGCACTTGATTTTCAAGCGCATTTAAATAATCACCATTGTTGAACTTATCCCAATCAAAAGCGCTATCTGCGCGACATTCCCATAAACGTAAGGTGTTTACCGTTTCACTGTGATAACCAACAATTGGAATATCCCAAGGCACGCCTTTAAATACTTTGCCTGCTTGCCATTCTGATTTCATGCTACCGTCAGTTTGCGCTACTTGCTCAACATGCCCATAAAGCGGAATGTATTGCGATGATTCAGGGCGACAAACTTCCCACGGATTACCAAATTCACGCCACATGTCTGGTGTTTCAACTTGATGACCTTCAACAAAGGCTTGCTTGAACAAACCGTGTTGGTAATGAATACCATAACCCATGGCGTTGTAGTCTAGCGTAGCTAATGAATCTAAGAAACAGGCGGCTAATCGACCTAGACCGCCATTACCTAAAGCCAAATCGGGGCCTTGTTCACATAAATCAGCAAGGTCAAAACCTAATGCTTTGAGTGCTTTTTCCGCGGTATCGTATAAATCAATATTGTGTAGGTTGTTTGATAACAAGCGCCCCATTAAATATTCAAGTGATAAGTAGTTAACACTCTTAGCATCTTTTTTAAACTGACGCTCTTTGGTGCTTTTCAATTTGCCGACAATAATATCTTGTAAGGCTAAAGAGGTTGCTTTCCAGTGTGCAGATTTGGTTTCTTCTGCATCAACTATTTCACCTAAAGTAAATTGCAGGTGATGTTTAATACGCGCTTTTAATTCAGTCGCATTTACAGATGAACTTTTAGTCGATGCTTTTTTTGCGGTGGTTTTAATTTTGGTAACCATAAGTACTTCTAACTCTCAATTATTCAGATAATAAAAACCTATGCATATACTCAAACCACTTCAAGGTACAGAATTCAGTTGGAATTTAAAGCACTTTAGGCTAGGCATTGATTGAAGGTAATGGTTAATCCCTTGTCAAAATCAATAACGCAGTATAAAGCGCTTTTAAACCAACCCTGCGGGGGCGTCTGAGCAAATAATGCTTGTCGTTGCATCTGTTTTTAAGGGAATAACCATTAATAAAAAGATGCGCCTTGATCATGATTCGCTCAGTCGTCCTGAAACTCGTACCTTGATGAGGCTTGAGTATCATTATGACTAATTGAGTAATTTGAGCAATGAACTACATACGTATGCAAAGGCTAAAACGTGCAAAAAAGCTATGCATACGTATGTAATTTTCAATCAATAATAAAAAATCAAAAAAAATGGCAAGACTATAACGGTCTTACCATTTAATTTTCACTTTAAAAAGTTAACTATTGGGATAATAGCTCAAGTAATTGAGCATTAGTTAATGCAATATTTAACATAAGAACCCTGACACCATGAGCAGGAATATTCAGTGTTAAAGATTGTTGTTCCGGTAATATAGTGACTATTTCTTTGTTAAGAACATCTTGCCACATTCCCGCATTGAGCATGCTAACCGTCATTGGTTTTATTTCATCGCTCTTATTAAGCAAAACTAATGCGGTTTGATTAGCGCCATCAGCTTGGTAAACCCGATAAAAGCTTGCTGTATCATCACTAAAATCTAAATTAAGTTGCACACCTTTTTGCAGCGCAATGGAGTCCTTTCGCACATTAGCAATAGCGGTCAACTTCGCATGAATTATATGTTTTTTGGCTTTTTCAATATTAGCTTGCCCTAAATAATTGCGATTACCTTCATGCTCTTTTTTTCCGGTCATGAAATTTATTTCACTACCATAATAAATCACTGGAATACCACGAGAAGTAAACAGCCAGTTATTGGCATCAATAAAACCTTCATTACTGGCGTTCATCCTTGCCATGTCATGGTTGTCATAAAAAGTCATGAGTTCATAAGGATTATGATAAGTGCCATCGTTAAGATGTAGGTAAGATAAAATATCGCCATAATCACTATTTATATTTTCAAAAGTACTCGTTATAGCTTTTTGTCCGGGAAAATCTAAAACACTCACGCCACCATTTTCAGGTTGGGTATGCTCAGCTATAAAGTCAGCATCATAGGAGAAGCTTTCACCAAAAATAAAGATATCTGGATGAACAGCACGAATATTATCAGTCAATTTTTTCCAAAAATGATGCGGCATATGTTTGATGGTATCAATGCGAATTGAATCTGCACCTTGCTCGAGCCACTGTAGATATGCATTAGTGAAATAGGCTAACACGGCTGGATTATTTTCATTTAGATCTGATAATTGCGCGATATCTGGCTTGTTATTATAAAATTGATGAAGCAAGTTACCTGAGTTTAAATCGTTCGATAATTTCACTGGGTGTAAGTTTTGATGATCCGCTACCAAGACGTTATTTTGATCATAGAGTTCACCAAACTTGGGTTGTTCAATAGGCATAGTGTAAGCAGGAGAGCCATGATTACCGACGATATCAAGCACAAAATCTAATTGATAATCATGGCTTAATTTAGCCGCGAAATCTTTAAAATTTAGGTCAGCAGAATCGTAGTGTTCGTCTACTTGATAAAAATTAACGCCCCAATAGCCATGATAGCCAGTTTTACCGCCATCTTTAAAAGCGCCGCCATAAGTAATAGGCTCGCCGCCGCTAAAAGCTTGATCTGGATTATCAAAAATAGGCGTTAACCAAACAGAGGTAAAACCCATGTTTTTAATGTATTGACCATTATTTAATACCCCTTGAAAATCGCCACCTAAATAACCGACATTCGCTTGCTCGTCATATTTACCCTCCTTACCTTTAGGAAATAGTGGTAAATTAAAGGTAGGGAAATCTCCACCTTGGTCTTCATGGTTATTGCTAGAGTCGCCATCAACAAATCGGTCTGTCATTAAAAAATAAATAGCTTGTGAAGCGTAATCATTTTGAGTGCCATAAAAAATGTGCTCTTGCAACTTGTTTACTAATGGCTTAGCTGAATCACTTTCGTTAAATTCATCAGTGCTTGAACAGCCAGTAAAAGTTAACGCAAAGAGTAAGCTAGCTGAGGTTCTCAATAGGGTTGTCATTTTATGATCTTACTTAATTGTTTAGACATTAAAACTTATGCTAATGATAAGCTGAATAACTAACAAGCGACTGCATACGTATTCAATATGTAGATATAGGGCGTATAGGGTTATTATCATGATGAGAAAATATTAAAATATTTAAGGAAACGTCTTGCACCACTTTCTATTGATAAAAACGGCATTGATAAAGCAGTTGTCTTTTTTACTCGCCCTAATGTTAATTGCGCTGCCTTCACAAGCATTTGATCAAAATACTTACCTTAGCCACCAGCTAAAAAATAAAACTTTATTGGTAACCACAAGCCAAGGAAAAGTCAGCCTAAACGCTTATTCTGATTCAGCTATAGCGGCGCAGTATCTATTTGAGAACGACAGTAATAAAGCCGCTCACCTACCCTCTTTTGCCATTAAAGAAGATGCGATTAATCATAGTTTCAAGCTTGATGATAATAAAGACAAACTCATTGTTTCGCTGGGAAAAATAACCGCAGTCATTAATAAATCGCCTTTTAAAATCAGCTATTATCAGGGTAATAAACTACTGATCTCAGAGGAGTCAGGATATTTTACAGGCTCCACTTTAGAAGATGAAAAACAACATCAAGTGCAAGGCTTTCGTTTTAATTTAAGTGACAATGAAAAATTACTCGGTGGCGGCGAACGTGTATTAGGTATGGACCGACGTGGTAATCGTATGCCTTTATATAATCGCGCACATTACGGTTATGAAACGCAATCTAACCAAATGAACTTTAGTTTGCCTGCAGTATTGTCGAGCAATAAATATATTCTATTATTCGATAATTCAGCCAAAGGTTGGATGGATTTAGGAAAATCAGAACAAAATATCATGCAATTTGAAGCGGTATCAGGGCGCATGGCTTATCTCGTTTTTGCTGGCGAGACTTATCCTGAATTAATTAAAAATTATGTTGAGGTTACTGGTAAGCAACCAATGCCACCACGTTGGGCACTAGGTAATTACGCCTCTCGTTTTGGTTATCGTTCTGAGCAAGAAGTACGTGATACTGTTAACAAATTTATTGAATTAGATTTTCCACTTGATGCCTTAATTTTAGATCTTTACTGGTTTGGCAAAGATATCAAAGGCCATATGGGTAATTTAGCTTGGGATAAAGAAGCTTTCCCTACACCAACAAAAATGATCAGTGACATAAAAACACTAGGGGTGAATACCATAATAATCACCGAGCCTTTTGTATTAACTACCTCTAAAAAGTGGACTGATGCAGAACAAAACGAAGCATTAGCCAAAGGTGATGATGGCAAACCAAAGCGTTTTGATTTCTACTTTGGTAATACTGGCTTGGTTGATGTTTTTAGCGTAAAAGGTCAAAACTGGTTTAACGACATTTATAAAGATTTATACCAGCAAGGCGTAACTGGTTGGTGGGGTGATTTGGGTGAACCAGAAGTGCACCCAAGTGATACTTTACACACTTTAGCCGATGGTAGTGTGGTAAATGGCGATGCTATTCACAATGTTTATGGTCATCAATGGGCAAAAATGGTTTATGAGAATCAATTGAACTTGGCACCAAACGAACGCCCTTTCATTTTAATGCGATCAGGTTTTGCTGGTTCACAACGCTATGGCATGATCCCTTGGACGGGCGATGTTAGCCGCACATGGGGCGGACTAAAACCACAAGTAGAGCTTAGCTTGCAAATGGGTGTGTTAGGCATGGCTTACACACATTCTGACTTAGGTGGTTTTGCTGGCGGTGATAAGTTCAATAAAGAGATGTACATTCGTTGGTTGCAGTATGGTGTTTTCCAGCCTATTTATCGTCCACATGCGCAAGATAATATTGCGCCAGAAGTGGTATTTCACGATAAGGAAACCATGGATATTTTGCGTAAATTTATCAAGCTTAGATATAAATTATTACCTTATAATTACACCTTGGCTTATCAGAATAGTAAATCAGGTATGCCGTTAATGCGTCCGTTATTTTTTGAACAAGGGCTTGAGGATGAAGCTAGCCGCAGGCTAATAGATAATGCAAAAAGTTATTTATGGGGCGATGCCTTTTTAGTAACGCCTGTTACAGATGCCGGAGTAAAATCAGTCTCGGTCGACTTACCTAAAGGTGTTTGGTTTGATTATTTCACTGGTGTTAAGCATCAAGGTAATAAAACTGTTGAAATAGCGACGAGCTTAGAAACCCTACCGGTATTAGTGCGCGCTGGCTCGTTTGTTCCCATGATTGACGATATTCAATCAACTAAAGATTATGATAACAGTAAGCTAACATTACACTATTATGCAGACAAATCTGTTGAGTCTTCTCATTATGAAATGTATGAGGATGACGGTGAAATGTTTCAAGCTAGCCGACAGAGAGCGTATGAGTTATTGTCTTTTACTACAGACCAGAAAAAAGACAACTTGAACGTTAAGTTAACGCACAGTGAAAGTAGTTATATTGGTATGCCAGAAAACAGAGAGATGATTTTGGTTATCCATAACTGGCAAGAAAAACCGACAACGGTCACACTTAACAAAAAACAAGCGCAGCAAGTTAATTGGCATGAAAAAACCAAGACATTAACGATTAAATTTACTTGGCAACATCAGCCCTTAACGCTCGATGTTCAGTAAA
Organism: Colwellia sp.; assembly: GCA_029938115.1. Taxonomy (GTDB): domain Bacteria; phylum Pseudomonadota; class Gammaproteobacteria; order Enterobacterales; family Alteromonadaceae; genus Colwellia. The sequence goes on from JAPYOP010000073.1 coordinate 7,612, forward strand.
AAAGACAATAATTAGGCGATACTTCTCAATGAACACAGCAACAAGCAGCATTAATTTAATTGCCGATATTGGTGGCACAAACATTCGTCTCGCTATCGCCGATAAATCGTGTGATGAAAACTACAGAGACATTCAAACTTACCAATGTGCTGATTACGCCAGTTTAGCCGAAGTGATTGCACTTTATATAGACAGTAATCAGCTAGCAAAGACTAATATTGATGCTTGTTTAGCGATTGCTTGTCCTGTTGATACTGATATTATTTCAATGACTAATTTGCCTTGGCAATTTTCTCAACAAGCGTTGAAAGAACAATTAAATTTACAAAAATTAACACTGATTAATGATTATACCGCCATTGCTATGGCCATTCCTTTATTAAATGAAGATCAAAAAATTAAAATTGGTGGTGGTGACGTAACTCCAAACGCACCTATTGCAGTTTGTGGCCCTGGTACTGGGCTTGGTGTTGCCAATTTAGTCTCTGTTAATGAGCAGTGGCATTGTTTTAGCGGTGAAGGTGGTCATGTTGATTTTGCAGCAGTTGACGAGATTGACATCAAAGTTTTACAACAGTTAAAAAATATTAAAGCGCGCGTTTCATACGAGCAATTACTATCTGGCTACGGCTTAGTACAAATTTACCAAGCCCTATGTATTATTAATGATCATGCAGGGGATAAACTTAGCGCAGCACAAATAAGTTCAAAGGCACTAACTGGTTCATGCCCTACTTGCCAACAAACACTAGCTCAGTTTTGTAAAGTACTGGGCAGTTTTGCAGGTAACTTAGCGTTAACGATGAATAGCCAAGGTGGTGTTTATATTGCTGGCGGCATAGTGCCACGCTTTGTTGACTATGTTAAAAGCAGTTCATTTAGAGAACGTTTTGAAGCAAAAGGAAGGCTTTCCCACCTAACACAAAGAACACCTACTTTTGTCATTACCGAAGAGCAACCCGGTTTATTGGGTGCTGCCGCTTATTTATTGCAGCAATAAGCAACTTACAAAACTATCATATGCCCAAGCTACTTCAAGATGCAGAATTCAACTGGAATTAGCTTGGGTATAAAACTATTGAATACGTATGTAATCAATAGCGGTTCTTCACCATTCTAGGTATATTAAATTTATTGAAGATCACTTTGTTTTTTTCAATACACCCGTTGTTTGATATTAGCTAAGTTCACTTTGGCCTTTAGCATTCTGTTTTTTGTCTTTTCTTTATAATTTGCCAACTAAACAGAATGCTTTTTTATCAAACTTAAATCGTAAGTATTCAATAAATTAATATAAGAGTCTGCTATATGACCACGACTGATACAAATACAACTCAGCAAAAGCCACGTTTAAGCTTTTGGCAAATATGGAACGTCAGTTTTGGCTTTCTTGGTGTGCAGTTTGGCTTTGCTTTGCAAAATGCCAATGCCAGTCGGATATTGTCTGATTTAGGTGCCGATTTACATTCGTTGTCATTATTTTGGTTAGTCGCTCCTATAATGGGCTTGCTCATTCAACCACTTGTTGGCTCAGCTTCCGACAGAACATGGAATAAATTAGGTCGTCGTAACCCTTACATTTTAGCAGGTGGCTTTGCTGCCGCTATTGGCATGTTATTGATGCCAAACTCAGCCACGTTAGCCGGTTTTATCACGCCATTATTTTTTGGCGCCATGATGTTAGCGTTAATGGACGCTTCTTTTAATTTAGCATTCCAACCATTCCGCGCCTTAGTATCTGACATGGTGCCAAGCGAGCAACGTAATGTTGGTTATTCAATTCAATCATTTTTAATCAATATTGGTGCTGTATTTGGTTCTATTTTACCTTTCGTACTAACCAATGTTATAGGCTTAGAAAATACTGCCGAGGCTGGCACAGTAGCACCATCGGTTATTTGGGCATTTTATATTGGCGCTTCTGTGATGTTAGGTTCAGTTTTATGGACTGTATTTAGAACCAAAGAATATGCACCGGGTACTAATGGTTTAGCACCATTAGACAAAGCAGATACTGAACGTTCTTTAGGCGAAAAGTTATCCGAATTTTTTGGCTTAATGAAAACCATGCCAACCACAATGAAACAGCTCGCATTAGTGCAGTTCTTCTCATGGTTTGCCTTATTTATCATGTGGGTTTACACCATGCCCGCTATTGCTCAGCATATTTGGGGCATAGAGGCTAAGTGGTTTGACCCTCACTATTTAGAATCTATCGGGACAATTCCTGAACATATTGCCAAAGCAAAAGGTACAGCTGGCGACTGGGTTGGTATTATTTTCGCTGCTTATTCATTGTTTGCTGCTATCGCGTCATTAGTTATGGCTAAAGTTGCTAATAAGATTGGCCGCAAGCTAACTTATTCATTATCACTACTGGCAGGTGGTATTGGGTACTTAAGTATTATGTTGATACAAAACCCTGAACTAACCTTAGTAAACTTAGGCATTACGCAAATTGAAGTACCACAAGGTGCGGTTGATTTATTCTTGCCTATGGTTGGTATTGGTATGGCTTGGGCAGCTATTTTAGCAATGCCTTATGCAATTTTGGCTGGCTCATTACCGGTAAAACAAACGGGTGTGTACATGGGCATATTTAACTTTACCATCGCCGCTCCGCAAATTGTTTCAGGTATTTTCGCTGGTTGGATATTAACGTCTGTATTTGATAACCAAGCTATTTACATTATTATGCTTGCCGGTGGTGCAATGATTTTAGCGTCGTTATCGGTTTATTTTGTTAAAGATGGTGTCGAAGAGAATGCAATCACAACAAGTGATGAAGTTACTGTTTAAACATTTCATCCATATTAAATAATAAAGGCGCTATTTAGCGCCTTTATTATGTTATTTACCTACACTTTTTCTACTTAAATACCGCAGGACTTCCGAACAACTAACTCAGGTTTTATTAAAGTAGTTGACGTTTCTTTACCTTCAATTGATTCAAGTAAAGTGTTCACCAATAACTCCCCTGCTAATTTAGTATCTTGCTTAACCGTTGTTAATGGCGGAAAGGTAAAACTTGCAATAGCGATGTCATCAAAGCCCACTACGGCAACTTGCTCTGGTATAGTAAAGTCATGCTCTTTAAGTGCTCGCATTGCGCCAATAGCAATTAAATCACTCGCAGCACATATAGCATCAAATTTTTCACCACTAGCAATTAATTTACAAGCGGCTTCATAACCTGCTTCTTCTGTATATAAAGCGTTAAATTGAGCATTTTCATTGATAATCAGATCATGATTTCTCAATGCTAGGCAATGTCCTTTATAACGGTCAAAAAACTCTGGAGCATGGGTAGAAGCACTCCCTAAAAAAGCAAAGTGTTTTTTACCTTGCTTGATGACATGCTCGGTAATTTCTTTGCCGCCAAGAATATTATCGCAACCAATAGATACAATAGGTAAGTCTTTTACTTCTGCGCCCCAACGCACAAAGTGTGTTTTTTGTTCATGCAGCTTAACTAGCTTTTCTTCATAATCAACATAATCACCATAGCCTAATAAAATTAAACCATCAGCTTTGTTGCTGTCTTCAAAATCAGCATGCCAGTCATTACTTGCTTGTTGAAAGGAAACTAATAGATCATAACCTTTGTCAGCACAAGCTCGAGTAATGCTTCCTAACATCGAAAGGAAAAAAGGGTTAATAGCTGAATCGTCATTGGTGGGATCTTCAAACAATAACAAAGCAATGGTATCGCAATGCTGAGAACGTAAGTTACTGGCGTTTTTATCTACCTTGTAATTTAATTCTTTAGCAATAGCTTGGATTTTTTGTCGCGTTTCTTCATTAACTAATGGGCTATTACGTAACGCCCTAGATACAGTCGACTGAGAAACACCTGCTTGATAGGCAATATCAAAAGAAGTAGCTTTTTCTTTCACTTAGATAATCTCTAAACTATGTGTTCAAAAACAATGTGTTTAAAAACAAGGATAACAAGAATATACCTGAGCAGGAGGTATAAGTATATAGGTAACAAAAAAGCCCAAATAGAAACTATTTGGGCTTTTCAAAATAAATGCTAAGTTAGCTTCATTTAAAAAATTGAACCGACTTCTAATAAAATAACACCCATGCTTAAGTCATCTGAGCTACTTAAACTAGTCCAATTTTGTTGATAACTCGCCCGAAAGAACAAGCTGTTATCTAATTCATAGCGAAAGCCTGCGGCTACATTATAAGAAAAACGTGTATCGTCATGGGTATCTTGATAGCTTTCACAAATGTATCCCCAAAATGGATGCCACCAACAAAAACTATTTGGCGGACCATCTGCTATATTACTATCGAGATAACTCCAACCAGCACCTGCTTGTACAAAAGGTGTAAATTGATCAGCCATAAAATTATAAACGACATTAAACTGGCTGTTGTATACATTCATTTTATGATTAATGTTAAAAGAATCACCGCTATCTTCATCAATTAAAGTGGCATCGTATTTGGGTGATGTAGAGGTAAATTGAAAATTAACTAAAACATGCGTGTTCAGGTTATAACCAAGCGTGAGTCCCCAACCCATATCACTATCTAACGCTGCAAAGGATTCATTTTCACCGTTTACTTCGGTAGACAAGCTATTAAGAGCCATGAAACTGGCTTCCCACTTATCACCTCGTTTAGTGTATT
>JAPYOP010000073.1:12355-13841 GCA_029938115.1 Colwellia sp.
AAGCTATTAAGAGCCATGAAACTGGCTTCCCACTTATCACCTCGTTTAGTGTATTTAGCGTGAGTTTCAGCACTGTAACTTAATGCTAATAAAGCGATGCTGCTTAATATAACTAGCAGTTTTTTTACTATCATTTGTATATTTCCTTTTATTTAAATAAAGACGCGTTATTTTGCTGCGCGAGATACATACTCACCTGAGCGTGTATCAATTTTTACTTTTTCGCCAATTTGGACAAACAAAGGTACACGTACTACCGCGCCAGTTGCCAAAGTAGCAGGTTTACCACCAGTACCTGCTGTATCACCTTTTAAACCAGGATCGGTTTCTGTTATTTCAATTTCAACAAAATTAGGTGCTGTTACAGAAATAGGTGAATTGTTCCATAAAGTGATAGTACAAACATCGCCTTCAACTAACCATTTAATAGTGTCAGCAACGGCTTTATCATCAGCTGCAATTTGCTCAAACGTTTCATTGTTCATAAAATGCCAGAATTCACCATCAGCATAAAGATAAGCAAGTTCTACTTCCATTACATCAGCACCTTCAACTGACTCACCAGATTTGAAGGTTTTCTCTAACACTTTACCGGAAACAAGTTTGCGAATTTTAACGCGGCTAAAAGCTTGACCTTTACCCGGCTTAACCAATTCATTTTCAAGAATGTTGCATGGTTCGCCATCAAGCATGATTTTAAGTCCAGCTTTAAACTGGTTAGTACTGAAATTAGCCATAAGTGTGCTCTTTAATTAATTGTCTATTACCTTTATACCCAAAGCACTTCAGATGCAGAATTCAGCTGGAATTAGAAACGTTTTTAGGCCAGGCATTGATTGTAGAGAATGGTTATTCCCTTGTCAAAATCAATAACGCAGCATAAAGCGTTTCTAAACCAGCCCTTTGGGGATGACTGAACAAAGCATACTCATCGTTGCATCTATTTTTAAGGGACAACCATTAATAAAAAGATGCGCCTTGACCATGATTCGCTCAGTCGTCCTGAAACTCGCATCTTGAAGTATTTTGGGTATATACTACGCAGCATCTAAGGTACAGATCATAAGTTGAAATTAGAATTGTCGCAGATAATAACCCAGATTGACCCTCAATTGCATCTTTGCGATGAAAATTCATGGCAAAAAGATCTGCGCCAAGTAATAACTGACCCAAAAAAGTTATTAGCTTTACTAGATATCAATGCAGATGACTATTTACAGCACTTCAAAGCACGACAATTATTTCCAGTGCGTGTACCTTTACCCTTTGTAAAACGTATGAAAAATGGCGATTTTTACGATCCTCTTTTAAAGCAAGTTATGCCATTATCGAGTGAGTTTGTTGTTACTGACGGCTTTGTTACAGACCCAGTACAAGAGCATGACACTGCCGCTGAAGGTTTATTGCATAAATATAAAAACAGAGTGCTAATGATAGTAAAATCAGCGTGTGCTATTAATTGCCGTTATTGCTTTCGTCGTCATTT
>JAPYOP010000073.1:13941-17552 GCA_029938115.1 Colwellia sp.
GATTTAGTAAGTTCACTAAGCCAAAGCCGCTTGAAAGTCACTATGGTCTTACATATAAACCACGGTAACGAAATTGATGATGACTTTATCCGTGCGCTTGAACCCTTACGAGTGGCTCGTATCCCAATTTTTAATCAAAGTGTTTTACTTAAGGGTATTAACGACAATGCTGAGGTTTTAATTGAGTTAAGCGAGAAAATGTTTGATGTCGGTATTACGCCTTATTACCTTCATCTTTTTGATCCTGTACAAGGGGCGGCACATTTTGACGTAAAAGAAGAGAAAGCAGTGGAGATAGTAAAAAAAATGCTGGCGACATTGCCTGGCTTTTTAATGCCTAAACTGGTTAGAGAAATTGCAGGGCAAGCTAACAAAACACCAATAAATCTGGCATAATCCACATAATATTTGAAGTAAGACAAACACCATGACCAAAGCAATAGAACAACAATTAATTGAAAATATCTCCTTAGTTTTAAAAAAATCACTTACGGCAGATGCTACTTTAGCTGACTTGCGAAAACAAAAAAAAGCAGGCTTTGAAGCTGTTTTCAAAAAAGAGTCTGGCTTTACCTGTTCTGCTAATACCTTTCAACCTTATGTTGAAGAAGTTGCCGATGATTTACTTGCATGGCAGGCCAATAAAACCCAGCAACAGCTGTTAATTCCATTAGTAAAAAAAATAGAACAACTGTTTATTGTATTAGCCGGTTTTGAACAAACTCATAGTGCCTAAAGCCAATATTTAAGTTGGGATTCTGTCACTAATAATTTGTAATTGGCAATGGTGCTCCTCCAACAAAGATAAAATACTTAAATTTAACTGATTAATTTCATTTAAATAAACATCAAAATCGGTTGTTTTAACATAAACTAATATATTGAGTTCTATTCCCATTTGAGTACATCCTTTCATATGTACTCGTTGTGTATCAACCGACAGAATATCTAAACTTGCAAAGTATTCTCGTAGCGAAGTTAATAATGCGTTTATATTGTCTTTTGTTGATGTTGGCGTAAGATAAATTTTAGGTCTAAAAGCCATTTTTTCTCGTTCAGAAAAATTTTCGATTTCCATATCAATAAACTTAGCATTAGCAATATAAACAACTGTTCTATCTAATGTTCTTATTCTTGTAGCACGTAGCCCTATTTCTTCAACCACACCTAAATATTTACCAAATCGACAAAAGTCACCTATTCTTACAGGCGCAGAAGTATATAAAGTAATCGCGCCAATAATATTCTCAATCGTTTTTTGTGCCGCTAATGCTATAGCTAAACCACCAATACCCAAACCAGCAAGCAAGGTTCCTGCACTAAAACCTAAATTTTCAAACCAAATTAAGGCCGTAACTACAACAATTAATGATTTAACAACTGTACCTGCAGGTCGGAGTAAAAAAACAGCTAATGGCCTGTCTTGCTTAACAAAATGCTCCGCCATTTTAACTTTCATGAGATCAACAAAACGGAATAATACCCACAACCATGCAAGTGTAAGTAAGGTTGCACCTTCTGAAACCGCTTTTGAGGCAAGCGTTGTATTTTCTTCAGGTAAAAGAAACCTTAAAAACACAATAGCGAGTAATAAAGCAAATGGGTTTTTAATGAATGTTTGGGTTTCCAAAGATAATTTAGGATAGAAAGCAATTAATACCCTACTCACAGCCCAAGTGATTACTTTAGCCGCAAGATAAAAAACAAAAAACATGTAAAAAAAGTATACCCATTGCCACATTGTTACGCCTAAAAACTTCTCCGCCGGTAAATGTTTAGATAACCACTCCCCTAATGGTGTGTACGCATATTCTTTTGTTAATTGTGGGATTTTCCCCACAGTTGCATTCGAAATTTTCCAAATTTTAACCCTATCACTCTCTCTGGGCACATGCTGTAGAAAAATCCCAACAGTGCCTTGCTTGGTATCAATGCGGCCAATTAATTCTCGATAAGAGGGAACACCTTCTTCTGATAAATCTCCCAGAGGGTCTGCACTTATTTTTCCTGCGTCAATCCATAATGTTCGCTCTAGAACAACATACAGCTGCCTTGCTAATTCCTCTTTGCCAATTGAGAGTGTTTTTTCATCAAGGTTCCTAAAATCTATATAATTTAAAGCGCTAGCGAAGTCTTTCTTTGCGGATGCATTCATAAACCCTAAAAAACTACCTCGAGGCTGACCACGATTTAACTCATCATCAGGAATGTTTTTATCAAGGATAAGCGTGGGCTTTAGATATTCATTTTCTTGCTGATTCTCTTTTTCTAATAGATCTTTTAGTGAAATATCTTCGGCAGGTTGTTCTTGGGCGGTCAAAAGATTAGGGGAGAGTAGCAACAATACACATAATACAGCTAACGGGAAATTTTTCATTCGTGGTGTCTCAAAACTATTTATATAAAGAAGTTAGCATATAGAGCCGCGCCTTTAAACTGAAGACATAAAAAAACCACAGTATCGGCATGAACTGTGGTTTCGTTGGGTATCAATAATAGCTGCGAATATTATTTGTCCTTTTTAACAATCTCGTTTGTAAAAGTATCTCCAAACCAATCATCTAGCATTTTTTTCTCATAACCTAAAGAATCATGACGATAACGTAAACTACCCGTCATCATAAAATTCATGTCTTTCAATTCGACTTTACCTGATAATACTTCACTACCATCATCATTCACTAATTGATAAGAAAAGTTCATACGAGGGAAGAAAATATCTTTAACTATTCGCATGCGATTTATGCCACCTACATGGGTATCGCCAGCTAAATCAACATCAGTGACCTCTATTTTCAATACCTGTCCTTCTGGAAGATTTTCAGCTAGTTTGGCAAAATGTTTTTCAAAGTTTTTAAAAGTGCTTTCACGAAAGTGCTTTCTACTGCCATTACCTGGATGAATATCACGATACTTTTCATAATCTGTCCAAGTAACTTCTGAAGTTGCCGCATAAGCAACACTTTGTAATGAAACGATGGTGCACAAAGCTAACAAGGTAGTGGTTAACGTTTTCATAGGCATATCCTCTTTATTTGGTATAATTGATTAGACCATAACAATGACAGTTACATTGTAAAGAAGTGTTAATTTGTTTGATAAAATTGTTTCATAACACTTGCCACTATAACGGCAGTTCGTTGCTGACGTTGTTCAACAGTCAAGGTTTCATGAGCAAAACCTTGAACAACTCCGCGCCAGATTCTTTGACTTGTTACTGCATCTTCAATGTAAATTAAAAAACTACCTTTTTTCAAATTAGATTGCTCAGGTAAACCTGGCGTTATACCGAATTTTTCACTAATTTTTCCATCTGAAAGATCATTCGAAAGAGCAATACCAAAACCAACATAAAAAGCGGCCTTATTATCAGATAGCGCAACCCCGAAGCCATTGTTTTGTAAATCACTAACAATAGCATTCGTATAAACATGATAGATTTTTTGAGTTTGCTTAGCCTTCAAAGACGTTTCTTTAACGTACTTAGGCGCTAATGAAAATAAACTTCCTTGAGGGTAAACAATAGGTGAGTCTCTAACACTTGAAATAGCTAATTGATTAACTTTGCTCTTATTTTCTACTGGCACTTGCACACAAGCCGTCATGACCAG
>JAPYOP010000025.1:0-55348 GCA_029938115.1 Colwellia sp.
AACCAACCATTTTTAATGTATCTATCTTTTACCGCTCCGCATGATCCCATTCAGGCATGGCCAAAGGTATCGCACAATATGAAGGCGTCTACGACATTGGTTCTGATGCAAAAATCCACCAGAGGTCCAAAGCCATGCATCGCCCATGGAACAAACTGAACGACAAAGAAAGACAAAACCAAATACGTGCAATATACGTGTAATAGAAGTATACGGTGCCGTTCATTATTAAGTGCTATTTTGTGAAAATAGAATATAATATTTCCTTAACTCTTGTCACACCGAAAGTTTGTAGCGCAATAGAAACAGCAAAATAATTTTTTTATGTCTATATCGTAAAGCTTTTATATTGAAAAAGTAGGGCTATAAAGTTTAAACTCTGTAGTTTAATTTTCACAGAAGTGGCATGATTAAACACTTCAATTATAACTAATAAGAGTTAGCAGTTAAGTGAGAGTATTTAACCTATTATTTCTTTTCATTTCATTGCAGGCGCTTTCTCAACCTGAAAATATCCAACTATCCTCCGATTTATTCGCTCCGATTATTTATCCAGTCAAAGCAAATGCTCAGCTAGACAATAAAGAAATTAATGAATTAGCTCAAGATGAGCAGGGATTCATTTGGGTAGGCACTCGACAAGGCTTATTTCGTTATGATGGCTATGAATATAAAAAAATTAATTTTGCCAGTGATGCATTTGATTTTGGAAATATTTATGTTAGAGCCTTAATGGTTGACAAAAATACGCTTTGGATAGGAAGCATGTCTGATGGGATGTTTAAGTTAGATTTAACCACCTATCAAATCACTCAATATTTTCATGATCCTGAACAAGAAAAATCCATTGCTGGAAATCAGGTCAATGATTTTGCTTTAACTGAGACTGGAGATTTTTGGGTCGCCACCAGCTTTGGACTCGATAAGTTTCATAAAAGTTCACAACACTTTAGCCATTATCGTTCTAGTGAAAATACCGATGATCGTTATTTCAATTATCTATTAGATGTTGAATTAGACAGCCAAAATAATCTTTGGTTAGCCACTGCCAATGGTTTAGCTAAATTTTCTGAGCAAAGTGGAACATTTGAAAGACAGTTTCTTGATAACAAACTGGCTAATGTAAGTGTTCGAAAAATATTTTTAGCTAGTGACAATCGATTATGGCTAGCGACACAAAAAAAGGGCAGTTTTATTGTGTCAGCTAATGGTAATCAACTCACTCCTTTAGCTGCTGAAGATCCGAAGGCATTAAAAATTAATACGGCTATTTCACAACCTAGTGCGGAGCAAATTTGGATAGCTGGGGCAAAGGGCATTGAAATTCGTAATGCGGTAACCGGTAAATTAATTAAAGTTTTAAGGGCGAAAATTCAGGATGCTTATAGCATAAATAAAACAACGGTTTATGCGATATTAACCGATAAATCAGGTCTTACATGGTTAGGGGTTCGTCATGAAGGTCTACGGTTTTATAATGCTAACAATAAAGGGGTTTTACGTATGGATATTTTCCATAAATCATTGTCCCCGTATTTTGATAGCTCTTTAGATGGTGTGACTAAATTATCGGAGACGGAAATATTAATACTAAAGGAAGATAAAAGTGCCAAAGTTAATTTAGTTACTGGTGAAGTGGCTGAGTTGAGATATATTGAACAAGGCATATTATTCGAATTTCCTACAGTAGTTAAGCTTGATGATGACCGCATGATATTAGGTTCAAGCAAAGGAGAATTATTTTATTACACACCCAGTAAGCAAAAATTTAAAAAAATTAAAGTTAAGTTTGAAAATTTATTAGAAGAGCCAATTTCTCAGTTTGCTCTCACTAATGACAATAAATTTTGGTTTTCAAAAACTAATCACTTATTTCGATTAGATTTAAAAAATGGCCAGCTGATTCAAGCAACTAAAAACAAAAGTAAAGATGCATTATTTCAAACGTTTATTAGAGACATAATGGTAGACGGGAAAAATCGAGTGTGGTTATCAACTATTACCGGCGTTGGCCTGATTGAAGCAGGCGAAAGCCAAGTTACCATGTATTCGAAAGAGCAAGGTACTCAAGGCAGTTTATTGAGTAATTATATTAATCATATCGCTAAAAATAGTTTTGGTGACATATTTGTTAATACTAATTCTGGTATCAGTCGGCTAAAAGAGAAAACCAGCCATGAGTTGTTATTTGAACCGTTTGCTAAGGCGGCAACTGATAATATTACTAAAGCCAGGAAGCTTTATTTTCTAAAGGATAATAGTGCTTGGTTTGGTCCAAATTTTAGGCTTAATAGTCAGGGAAAAGTGGTCAACGAACTGACTATTGCTGATGGCATACTGCCGCACGGAAGAGGGAAATCAATATTTGCATTGAACAGCCAACAATTATTGTTTACCTCTAGTAACCAAATTAACATCATTGAGCCAAATGCTTTAAATGGGGCGGTTTTTACACCGAAAATTGCTGTCACTGAGTTGATGATTGATAATAAACCGTTAACTATAGGTAACCACATAAATGAAATTACGCTATCGGCTGACAACACTACCTTCTCTTTACGTTATAGTGGACTAGATTTTTCTAGTTTAGAAAATAATCAGTATCGATATAAGTTGAAAGGGTTAGATGAACACTGGCAAGAAACTCCATCAGATATTAGGCAAATAAAATATAATTCATTAAGCCCTGGCGTTTATCATTTGTCTTTAGATGCTAGTGACAGACGGGGAAATTGGCTCAGTAGCCCGTTTGAGATAAAAGTGACGGTACATCCTAAGTATTATCAAACACTTTGGTTTAAGTTCATCTTATTCAGTTCGTTATTATTTGTTATTTATCTGTTATTTCAATGGCGGTTAACGAAAGTTAAAAATAAGGAACGTGAAGCATATGAAAAGCGTGAGGCAATACAAAAAGCTGAATTGATGAGCCAGTTGATGGATCAAAAAAATAGAATGTTGGCGGATGTGACTCATGACTTACGGACCCCGTTGACTAATATAAAAATGCAACTTGAAGCACTAGAAGATGGTGCGCTTGAGCACAGTGAAAAATCGTATAGTTCTTTGCAAAAAAAGCTAGGTAACCTAAACAATATGGTAGGCGATCTCTATCAACTCTCGCTAGTTGAATCGGGTTCATTAGTGCTGAATAAGCAAGATGTATTAATTGAACCAATAGTAAGTGAGTCGATAGAGTCCTTCCAACCGTTAGCAAAAAAAGTAGACCTTGCGATTATTTATAACGGTATATCGGAAGAAAAGATTACAGTAAATGCCGATGCTGGACGTTTATTACAAGTGTTTAATAACCTCTTGAAAAATTCAATTCGTTACACCGACCCGAATGGAAAAATCAATGTGTCATTATCAGTTGATGCTTTTGAGGTGACCATTACCTTCGAAGATACTTCTCCGGGGGTTATCGACAAGGATTTAGCGCATTTATTTAATCGATTATTTCGAGCAGAAACGACTAAAAGTCGTTCAAAGAATGGTTCAGGGTTAGGCCTTTCTATTGTACACTCAATTATCAATGCCCACGACGGTACAGTGAGTGCCGAACATTCTAGCTTGGGTGGTTTGAGAATTATGGTTAAATTACCAATAGTAACCTCCTAGAGTTAACCATAAAGAATGGCGGTAAATTAATGAATAAACTAACAGTACTCATCATTGAAGATGATAGTGAAATCGCTGAAATAGTCATCATGTACTTACAAGCGGCAAATTTTCTAACCAAGTGGTTTGATGATGGTAAAGGCGCTGTGGAATGGGTTCGAAAAAATGAACCTGCACTCATTTTATTGGATTTAGATCTCCCCACTAAAAGTGGGATAGTGGTGTGTAAAGAAGTAAGAGCTTTTTCAGATATTCCTATTATCATGACCACGGCGAAAGTGGAGGAGGTTGATCGTCTTATCGGCCTTGAAATAGGTGCGGATGACTATGTTTGCAAACCTTACAGTGTCAAAGAGCTAATCGCACGAGTAAAAGCTAACTTAAGACGAACCATAAGACAACCCCTAGTATCTAACAGTTTACAAGTTCATTCAGATAGTTTGCTTGTGAGTTATAAAAACGTACAAATAGAACTAACCGTTATCGAGTTCTCTTTATTTAATCTACTTTACTCTAATGAAAACCGAATTTATTCACGTGCACAAATTATGGACTTGGTCTATCAAGATTATCGTGATGTGAGTGACCGAACTGTTGATAGCCATATTCGAAACCTTCGTAAAAAATTGAAAGAACTTCCGTTAGACCATGATTTAATTCGCTCCATTTATGGTGCTGGATATAAATTTGAATCTATTGCTTAAATCTAATTTTCATTAAAAACTGCATATTCTCTGCATATTTTTTTGCTCTAATATTTAACATAGTTAAATATTGCCTGAATAAAGGTAAGAATTAAATTTCTGGAGTTATTTTATGTTGTATGGTTTTAGAATTATTTACATTGCTTTTTTGTTTACACTTTTTCTTTCAGCTTGTGGAGGAGGAGGTGGCTCAGATTCTTCTGACCCAGCACCTATTACTCCCATTCCATCAGTGTCAATTTCATCTTCTTCGGACAGTGTTATTACATCAGCAGAATTTATCATTACCTGGTCTTCTACAAACGCAACCTCCTGCTCAGCTAGTGGAGATTGGTCTGGCAGTAGAACAACATCAGGATCTGAAACAATAACTGAATCTACGGTGGGTGATAAAATTTATACATTATCATGCTCTAGCACTGGTGGAAGTGCATCAAATAGTGTGAATGTGGTGATAGCAAACTCTCCCACGGTAACGATAGAGTCTTCTACTGAATTAGCATTGATTGGCGACTCTTACATGCTTACTTGGTCTACTTCAGATGCAACCTCTTGCTCAGCTAGTGGTGATTGGACAGGAACAAAAGAAACTTCAGGATCAGAAACAATAACTGAGTCTACAGTGGGTGATAAAACTTATACATTATCGTGCTCTGGCACTGGTGGAAGTGCATCAAATAGTGTGAATGTGATGGTAGTAAATCCACCGACAGTAACGATTGAATCTTCCATAGAAGTAGCATTTATTGGTGACTCTTACTTGCTAATTTGGTCTTCCACGGATGCAGAGTCCTGTACAGCTAGTGGTGATTGGACAGGAACAAAAGAAACGTCAGGATCAGAAACAATAACTGAGTCTACAGAGGGTGATAAAATTTATGCATTATCATGTTCTGGTACTGGGGGAAGTGTATCAAATAGTGTTGATGTGACGATAAAAACACCTCCAGTAACGATTGAATCTTCTGCTGAATTAGCACCTTTGGGCATTTCTTATAATCTTACATGGACTTCAACGGATTCTACATCTTGTTTAGCTAGTGGTGATTGGTCTGGTGCTAAAGAAACATCGGGTACAGAATCGATAAACGAATCTACAGTTGGCGAAAAAACATATGTTTTGACCTGTCAGAAAAATGGAGAAGAAGTTTCAGACTCTACTGATGTGAAAGTATCTACTTACACTATTGATCCTTATTATGGTTCAAATGTTCCTTCTTCAACACCTGAAGCGCCTGAACAGGTAACATTTTTCGATTCTTCGACATCAATTTCAGGGCAAATGGAAAGTTTTGGCCATGAGCCTACGGATGAAGAGGGAGCTGGGAAGTTTATTTTTAACCGTGTCTATCATGCTTTTAAACATGGCTTACAAGAAGGGCAACAATTTGGAATATTTGGCTCTTGGTTGCACTCTTATGGTAACAACTCTATTGAAGGTGGATTATGGGTGAATCCAAAAACTTCTGGTGCTCACTATTACCCAACGCTTCATCTAGCGGGGATTGGTGACACCTACCACCTCTGTAATGATGTCAGTATGGGGGGGGGACTTTATGATGTTGTTTTAGGTGATAAATGGTTAACTTTGCTGCAGATTTCTAATAAAGTATTAACCATTCCCGGCATGAATATCGGCTTTGATAAAGAGCAAACTCCATACAATGATGACAATGGAATTTGGATTGGTTCAGGCTGGAGCTATCTTAATTTAGACCATCCTCGTGATTTTAAATTCTGGCTAAGTTTTATTGAATCATATGATTATCAAGGTCCAATCAATGGGTATATACCTGAGCACTTTAATTGGATAGACCCCGAGAAAATTTCTGAGGGAAGCTACGCCCAACGTAAAGCTGAATGGGGGGACCAATTTGGTACTTTTGCGACTAAAGGATCCAAACCGAATAATGGCAACGGAAATGAAAGAATTGGTTTGTCTGCACTGGAGCTAGCTGATGATACTTATTATGTTCCGGTGGCTAATTTACCTAACCATAAAGAACGAGAGTATCTTCTTGCTTATCCACAAAGTATCAGTCAAGCCACAATGGAAGACTATTCTTTTGCTATAAAAGAAGGCTCATTATCTGAAACACTAATACCTTCAACGGCAAAAAACTTCAATTCAATATACAGAAGTACTCATAATCAGTTGAAAATAGTTGAGGAAATTAACGGCGAAGAACATCTGCATATGATAGAACCATCATACAATGTTGGCTTTGAAAACTCTTTAGCCTATGTTGATTGGGATTATTCAGATGACGCAATTAAAGCCAAGCAACAAAGCGAAAACGGTTATCTTTATGTACGAAAACTCACTGATAAATGGATAGTTGAAGATTATGCCAGTGACGAATATAAGAATCACCCGCATAGTTATCAAACTGAAATTGTGCCATCGCCTGATAATGTAGTCAGAGCTCCGAAAGTAGAACATAAATTTAATAACTATAAAGAACGTGATATTAGTCATCCTGATTTTAAAAATTGGGATACAACAGGCAAAAAGAGATACCAGACTAAGCTTCAAAATGGCGCCGTTGCAACTTATGTATGGTTTAAGTTTAATGAACAACCAGCAATGAAAACGGCTCAGCAAAACTTCCCCAATATTTATACGAATGCCTACTTAGATAAAATTCAGGTTTATATTGAAAATTTACATCGTAAAGTTAATCAAAGTTCTGTTGAAGATCCTAAGGATCCCGTGTTCATAAATCATAGTGAGATAGGTGATGCAATGCATCTGGCAAAAATTGACCCTGCACAATTAGTACAACCGGAGGAAAAATATAAAGTAGGTTATGTACCTGTAGTAATAAGTGTTTATCATCCTGAAGAGTATAGTCGTAATGGAATAGGGCTAGCAAATGAACCCCATGAAGTATGTACAAACGCTGAGTGGACAGATACTTATTTTCCAGATATTGAATAAATAGAAATCATTTAAGATATGTGAATGGTTCTTTTTATTTAGTCATGTAGTTTAATCTTGGATTTGGTCTATCAAGATGATCGGGATGTTAACCCTAATCGCAGTTAGCCATATTCAAAATTTTCACAAGTAGCTGAGTGAAAGGCTACTAGAAAATAAATTACTCTGCGTTATTTATGGTGCCTGAAAGCAACTTAAACTCATCGTTTAATTCATATCTTTATTGAAACTGCATATTCACTGCACATTTACTTGTTTTAATAATTACCACCTTTCAATACCGCTTGTATAAAAGAAGCATTAAATTTTCTGAATTATTTAATGTAATGCGGATCAGGAACGAAATTATCGTTTTATTTATTACGAATTTTTATTTGTTAGCTGTGTGAACTGATTTGGTTAGGGTAATGGCTTCGACTTCAGAAGCTTTAGAAAGAGCTTAGGTTTATGAGTTATATAAATAGTAAGTAATGGTAAAATTTAGGGAATATCAAATGAAAAATAAATTTTTAAATGCTGCTTTAGTTGCGTTAGTTATAGCAGCCAGTTCTTTAGCTAACGTGGCAAATGCAGGAATAATTAAAACGTTTACGTTTAACCCCTCTGATTGGGACGAAAATAATAGTCTTGGTTTATCTTATGGTGACAGTCTGACTATAAACTTTGACGACAGTACAGATTTTAACAATGTATTCTGGGACGATATAGAATACTTCCAGTTTAACGTAGCTGCGGGAATAACATACAAGATAGACTCTGAGATTAAGACTTTAGGGGCAGCGGCAGGTTTATTCTCAGAAACTAATGGACTTGTATCAATGTTGTTCAATGGTTCAGGTCCACAAAGTTATATATATGGATACGACTCTGTTCACAGAACTTTTGCTGAAATAAAAATGTCGACAATATGGGCTGGATATCGCCCACATGGATCTACTGGTAACAATATGGCTATTATGAAACTCAATCCAGGTTCGAATATCATCATTGAAGCATCTGAAGTTCCCGAGCCTTCAACGCTGGCTCTTTTTGCTTTAACTTTGATTGGTTTAGTATCACGCCGAATTAATAAATAATTAATGTGAGTCAACCGTATTTGCTCAAGAGCTATAATTATGGGGTTTTTCTTTCAATATTATTGAGAGGATAGAGTGGCGATCTAAGAGTAGATTGCCACATTCGAAATATTCGCAAGTCGCAGAGTAACGGCCACTAGAAAATACATTAACCTGCGTTATTTATGGCGCTTGAAACAAACTTAAACCAATCGTTTAAATCAAATTTTTTGAACTGCATATTCTCTGCACATTTTCTTGCTTTAATATTTATCAAGCTTATACAACTCGTTATTTTAAATATTAACTCCCATGCAAAAAAATGAGATAAAACTTAAACAACCTCAAAGAATCTCAACAGATGAGAAAGAGAAGATATTTGAAAATATTGATCCCATTGAATTGGCAAAAATTCAGTTTTTAAATAAAGTTTCTCACGAACTACGCACCCCTTTATCTGTTATAAAAATGCAGATAGAAGCGATAGAAGATGGGATGTATGAAAATAACGACCAAGCATTTCAGAAGCTTAAGGAAAAATTTTCTGAATTTGAGGCCTTGATGGATGAAATGATGAAAACTAAATAGATATAAAAAGGAAAATAAATGAAATCGTTATATTTGAAAGCAATTTTTGCTGGATTACTCATGACAGTTACTAGCTTATCTTATGCTGGTTTAATTAAAATGGAAGCCAGTTATGACTCATCGTCTACAGCTACATTTTCATGGGATATGACTTTGGATGAGGCTGATTTAAATACACAGGCCGATAACTTTCAAAAACTTAATTCTTCATTTTATGACTTCATCGTTTCATTAAATGTTATTTTTACGGACAGTGAAGGTGCTAGGTTTTCTTTAAATTTAGACGAACTCAAAGCTTTTGATATTTCTATGATTTATGCTCGTATTAATGGAAAAACATTTTTTGCTGATGGAGCTAATCAAAGATCAAAAATAGACGATATAAATTTTTCTACATTTTATAACGCATTTTTATCAAAAGGAACTGACGGTGGCCCCATAGGTCGTCATCTAAATGTACTTATAAATGATGATGATGATGAATTTAGATTGAGTTCTTTTAAGTCTGTAACTGTTCCCGAGCCTTCGTCCCTAGCTATTTTTGCATTAGGCATTATTGGTTTACTATCACGTCGATGTAATAAATAACTCTGCTGTAACTCCTGACGTTTTAACATTTAAAATATTGCTTGTTATTATTGTTGTATCATTTTTTTATCTCGAATATTTAAAGCCAAAACGTCTGCATATTCTCTGCATATTAGTTTCGTATACTGTGCCCAATTAACAGATTAACTTTACTGTTTAGACATTTAAGTAGTGGCGTGAAATTTGTCTTTTGATTCTTTATTGAATTTTGAAGGTTTTTAGTTTGGTTTATTTAGAGGTTTTAAAATGAAGTTATTCGCTACAATGATACTTTCGTTATTTTTAGTATCTTATTCACATGCAAGCATTATTGAGTTTAATTGGACGACTCAAGTTGACTCCAGTAGTTTATCATTGTGGGAAGCTGGCGACTCAATAACTATTGAAATGCTGTTTGACATTGCCGACGATGATTATGCGTCACATAGTTATACTTTTGACGAATTTATTAGTTACACAGCGACGAATAGCTATGGCGATTATGTAACGGCTTTTGGCTATGGCGGTTATAACGGAGCGTATTTCGAAACTGACTTAAATGGAAATATTACCTCTGTTGGCAATAATAGGTCGAACTATTACCTACCTACTGAAAGTAATATCGGAATGTATAACCAGAAATATTATGCTTTGTTTATAACCTCAGCTAACCAAAGCATACTAAGTGTTTCTGGTGGTCAGGTTGACGTAGTTAATCGAGCCGCTGGATTGCAAGCTGAGAGTTGGACAGTTTCTGGCGGGGTTTCAGTACCCGAGCCATCAACTCTTGCTATTTTTGCTTTAGGGATGATGGGTTTAGCATTACGTCGATTTAAGAAAAAAACATAATTTTTTGATACTTATAGGGGATAACAACAAATGATTTTCGAATTTTTTCATAAAAAGTCTATCGCAGGCGTATTGCTGGCAACTATTTTTTCGTTTGGTGTCAATGCTGGCATCATTGCTATTGACGAATTTAATGGTGATCTTTTCGAAGGTTTTGAAAGTCAACAAGAAGACATTAATTCAAGTTTTACTGGCTTCGATGATAATGCAACTTTTAGCGTTGCAGATGGCCTTTATGGTACTGTCGAACAATGGTTTGGAGGTGATTTACAAGGTGAAATAAATCCTTACGAAGGAAAGCTGCTTGGTTCATGGTTCGCAGGGAAAGATTCAATGGACATACTGTTTAATGAACAGTTATCGGCTTTCGGTGGTTACTTTAATTCACTTAGTATCACCAAGAACAGCACTATTAGTTTTTTTAATAATAATAACCTAATTACTTTGAATTCTCTGGACGTCGGTTTTGATGAATATATTTGGCAAGGTTGGTCTGTAAACGAAGGCACTACTTTTAATCGAATCTCCATTACTCATGAAAAGCAATCATTCCCTAACTCATTCCTGATTTTTGACAACTTACAAGCCAATGTAGCGTCAGTTCCTGAGCCATCCTCACTCGCTATTTTTGCATTAGGTATGGTTGGTTTATTATCACGTCGTCTGAATAAACAAGCTTAAAGCTATTTCATTAAAGGCTTTCTTTCTCTTAACTTACTATTAATAAGTTCTATGAATAAGCATCTATCAATTTGGTAGGTGCTTTTTATCTAACGGATTGTAAAATCTAGTCTCTTTCATTTCGCTCATCATTAGAGATTTTTTTGAATCTATTATTCTGCATATTCTCTGCATATTTTTCTTGTACACTAGCCGTCATTAACAATATTGTTCTTAATGGATTGACCATTTGAACAAAGCTATTAATTTGAACTAGACTCAGAAAAGGTTATAGGTATGTATAAATTTTCATTTCTTCGATTAGTATTTTTTGTCATTGTGACTTCTTCATTATCTTATGATGTCGAAGCAATAAATGACTCTCCTAGTCCTTCAATTTTAGCCTCATACAGTTTCGATTCTGATTTAACAGATCAAGCAGCCAATTATGATGGTAGCATAATTGGCTCAACCCTTAGTTATGGTATTGAAGGCGACTATAACTTTGCGTCTTTCGGTGATGACGCTGTTGTAAGTTTACCTATAGAGTTAAGTGAAAATTTATTTACCGATGGCAGTTTTGAATTTAATGCTACTTTTAGAAAAACAGAGGTAAAGGCTAATTCCGTTGTTCTGTTTTCAATTTCAGAGACGACCGATGCATTCTGGCAAACAGGTGGGATAAAGCTGGTTGCAGGAGATTCGTTAATATTTACTTATAACGATGGCAGGGATCTTGATAATTATGAATGGCTAGATATTACAGCTTTAACTGTTAATCAATGGTATACCGTCAGCTTACGGATATACATAAACAATGCCACGTGGATACTTACAGTTAATGATGAAATTTTTAAAGGAACATTTGGTGAAAATCAATCTATGACAGCAATGGTATCGATAATTAACAACCATAGCATCAATTTCGGTGGTTATGCTGAGACAAAACCACATCCTTTTTACGGAAATTTTGATCTAGACAGTGCAACATTTAGTTCACCAGCACCCAGCTATTCACAAGAGGTTCGAGATGCATTTTCTGCCATGACAATGCATGTAAATGGCACAACATTACTAACAGAAGCGAAGCTTGAAGAACATTTTAAAGTTATTAACGATAATTATTTAACGGTTACCTTTACTGATTATCAAGATGAGCTTTATGCTTATACAAAAGCTTATGAAACAGCCTACGAGCCATTATATAGTGATGGTGTTGAATATACTTTTGAAAACTTACCAGTTTTAGGAAGAACACTTCAATTGGCTCAATCACATATCTTTGATACGCAGTTTACTCCTGATAATGTCGTTGATATGGATGGTGTGGCTTTTGAACATGCAGAAGTTGCTCCGGGAGTTGTCGCGAGCGACACGCTAAGAATAGAAAGTGCACAGATTGAGCTTAACGCAACCTATAATATTGATATTGCAGCAGAGATCGGCGATCAATCGCGTATTGTCAGACCTACGGGGTATTTTCTGGCCGCTGGAGATTTAGTTACGATCACCGTCCCTAATGAAGCGGTGAACAAAGGGTTATCTTTTATTGTTGGTCATCATTTTAGAAATATGGATTATGACTACATTAATACTATTAATCGTTTTCCTGATATCTCAAATGAATTTCCTTTAGATTCAATGACAATCACTTTGGCTAATCCCTTTGGTGGTGGTATTTATTTAAAAGTACCTGATGGAGTTGATCTTGGTTGGCTTAATTTTGAAATATCAAATGCGGTTAAGTCGCCTTATTTCTCATGGCGAGAAGGGCGAGAAACGTCAGTGGATGATTGGCTTTCTCAAGTTACTAGCTCTGGGGCACCTTGGGCTGATTTTGAATCAGACAAGTTCATGTTCACTATTCCTGTTTCTTACTTAGCTGGCATTACAGATCCCGATGAAATTATGACGCGATGGGACCAAATTATGGATGCGGTTAGAATTGCAGGAGGAAGACCTTTAACCCGAAGAAGAGCAGAATATTATACTTTCGATACACGCTTAGTTACACCTGCATACGGTGCGGGATATCCTTTGGTTGTCGATGACCAAGAGCTTACGCATGAAACAACGCAAGCACTTGGTTCGTTCAACCCTTTAAAGGTTTTCAGTTATCGACCGCATGTCACCTTGTTACATGAGATGGGGCATAACCATATACATCCAACAATGAAAATGGGTGATCAGTACAGCTGCCACTTTATCGAGGCTGAAACGGTTAACCATACCTTAGCGTTAGCATCAAATTTTTTAGTATATGATTTAAGTTTAGATGATGCTTTCAAGTACACTCATGGAGAAGATATCACTTCAGATGAAGCTGCTTTTGATTGGATTATTACTAACAATTTTCGTTCTGATTTACCGATGAGTTTTGATGAAAGCGCACCTATGGAAGATCAAGATATGCTGAAATATCAATATCGAGGTTGGGCTAAATATAAAGATATTGTAAAACTATTTGGTTTTGAAAATGGGCTAGGTAAAGTTAACGGTATGTTTTATCAAGCAGGACAAGCTCAAACCAGTGAAGCATCAATTTTCGAATGTCCAGACAGACCATATATTGTAGGTCGTGATGAATACATTAGTGCGGCCAGTGAAGCAATGGGAGTTAATATGGCGCCACTGTTTCATTTTTGGGGAATTGTACCATCAGAATCTCTTGTGGCAGAACTCGCGAGCAATTATCCTGCAAGTATCGAAATAGCCAATTTAATTATGCATTATCGCGACAACGTCGCCCCAAAAACACAAGATGACTACTTAGCTTTTCATAATGCATTGTATAACAAAGTTGGTTATCAGCAACCTCGCTATGATGAATATATCACTCAGTTTGATGAAACATTTGCACAACAAATTCAAAGCCAGTTTACATTGCTATTAAATAAATACGGTTTTGGCGATACTGATGGAGATGGCATTATCGACATTGAAGATGGCAACCCTACTGTGCCAAATAGCGCTCCAGTATTAACAGGCACGCCAGCATTATCAGTAGATGAAGATTCAGCTTATAGTTTTACACCAAGTATGACCGATGATGGTGATACAAACACGATTAGCTTTGCTGTATCAAACCTCCCTAATTGGGCAAGTTTTGATACAAACACAGGTTCAATAACTGGTACGCCGAGCAATGATGACGTAGGAATTATTGCTGATATTGTCATTAGTGTTTCTGATGGATATTTAACAGCAGAGCTTGCTAGTTTTAACATTGAAGTCATTAATATAAATGATGCACCTACTTTTACTGGAACTATTTCTGATATATCAGTAAATACGGGAGAAAACATTAATCAAGATATAGCATCTTATTTTTCTGACATTGATGCGGGCGACACTTTAGTTTTTTCTGCCAGCAATTTACCATCAGGCGTTTCAATCTCATCTGTTGGGTTGATTAGTGGTTCAAGCTCAGCGGCTAGCACATCAAGTGTCACTATAACGGCTACTGATGCTATGGGGTTATCTGTAAATGGGGCATTACAAATGACCATTTCAGCAGCTCCTGTAACATTAACGCCTCCTTCCAAGGAGTCAAGTGGTGGTGGCGCTGTTAATCTTTTGAACCTTTTTGTCTTTATGGTGATCTTTATACTCAGAAGGAAACGAGTTGATTGTTAACGACATTTTTCTCACTTAAAGCAAGTTCATGGATCCTCCTGAACTTGCGTTTAATAAATGTAGTGTTTAATTTTCTATATTTATTTGGCTAAATGTAATTATCCTCTTACCAGTGCAATCCAATTAATTAACAGCGAAATATACATATTCACTGCATATTTCATTTGTATTCTGTCAATTATTAGATAGTTAGAGAATAACTGCATTCATTTATTTTATCCGAAATAGAGGAATCCCAATGAATAATGTAATTCGACACTTTTTCATCTAAGATTTCCCCGAAAAAGCACGCTTGTGTCGCCATTTACGTTACCATTTTTACTAGTTTTAGTTAATGGTCAAAAAATACCGATAATTGTGATTTTTTAAAAAAGTTGAACTTGACCATATGTTTCTCAGTACTCAAGAAACATATAGAAACGAAAGATAGAATAAATAACGAAACAAAGACAACTAAAACCGGTATCATCATCAATG
The DNA here is from genome assembly GCA_029938115.1 of Colwellia sp. Lineage (GTDB taxonomy): Bacteria > Pseudomonadota > Gammaproteobacteria > Enterobacterales > Alteromonadaceae > Colwellia. The sequence goes on from JAPYOP010000025.1 coordinate 15,099, forward strand.
TAAATAACATGTTTAAATCGAGCATAATTAATTCTCCTTATTCACCGTGACTGTTAATTTGTTTGTTTTTAGCTTTAGTGGCTGTTTTAGCGATTAATACTTGAGTGGTAATGTCTGTGTTCATTTGTAACGGTATCGCCATGTACATTGAGAGTTGAATATCATTATTTAATTCATGCGTTAACTGCAAACCGACTTGTTGAGTGTTTTTCTCAATCATAATATCAGTTACAGCTGTTATATCGTCTTTTTCTACTGCTTGGGCCGTAGACCCAATCAATAATACGCTCGCTAATAAAAGCTTAATTAACGTGTTAGTTACGTTGCTAATAAAAATGCTCATAATTGATTTCCTCGTAGTAGTTCTAGTAATCACACTAGGTAAGTAGTCTTTACTATTACAAAGGTTGTGCCAACAGATGAAATAAACGACAAGACACTGATAATCAATAGGTTTTATTTTGTGCGTTAAGTACACGTTAAAGAGATGGAACTGATAATATCTCGATTTTGGGACTAAGTTTCCCTAAATCGGGATTGATTGATATCAAGTGCTAAACAAATAAGTAGCTATTTAACCTTATCATCACACTCAATAGCATTTTCTGTGTTTTTTTTATGATACTGACAATCTGATACTCGTGGACCCACTGTAAATTCCATACCTGAATTTTCTTCACCGGTGATGCGTTTGATTTCTTTTAACATTGCCGCTTTCTTTTCTTCCGTCAGTTTACCTTCAATACCTGCTTGAATTTCATAACCACCGTCAGCAAGCTTTTTAATTGAAAGGTCTGGAAAGAAAAACTCTTCAGGTTCGTCTTTATCAATAAATGAAGGAGAGAAAATAACTATCGAAAGAAAAATAACAAACGATATTAAGGCCGTATATCTTGATTTTAGTGAGCTTTTTTGTAACCAAGAGGGTGAGGGAGTAGATAATATGACGGGCGGTAACCAGCGATAACCTTTTCGTTGTACTGTTTGAATAAACGTTGGTTTTTTTACATCATCCCCAAGTGCTTTTCGTAATCTTGTCATACTATTAGCTAGAGAGTCAGGGCCTACTATAGTATCTGGCCATAATGCTTCAATTAATTGTTGCTTGGTTAATGTTTCACCTTGAGCTTCACACAGCAGTACTAATAGTTCCAAAACTTTTGGTTGCAGAACGTAAGTTTCACCTGATCGTATAATACTATTATGACTAATATTTACGCTTATATTCCCCGTTTTAAATTGAAATTTCATCAATTGAGCAAACGATAGTTTTTTAACTCTTTTATTTGTTCTCATAAATATTCATATTTTCAATTAGTTATATACGATATGTTTTGGATAGGTTAAAGATATCAATATTTAAGTGATTAGCACTAGCATTGGCTATGTATTTCTATGATAAAGACTAATAAATCATAAATAAACATATTAGGTTCCTATGAAGTACGCACTATTTTTAATCACTTTTTGTATTGTATCATTATCAAGCAACGCCATTGTCATACGCCATGATGTAGATGACAAAAATTACCTTGCTAAGGTCGATGACTTTCCTGCGCTTGCGACATTTTATATTGATGGTGCGCATGGCACATTAATTCAGCCAAGTTGGATTGTAACCGCAGCGCATGCAACTTTTTGTATAGCACCTAACACCCACGTTATGGTTAACGGTGAAGCAAGATCAATAAAGCAACTTTATGTACATTCTAAATACACACCCGGACAAAGTCATGACATAGCATTAGTTGAATTAAATGAGCCCGTTGGAGATGTAAAGCCTGCAAAAATATATCAGCAAAGTAATGAACTAAATAGAAACATATGGTTTATCGGTATTGGCGGGACTGGCAGTGGTTTAACAGGTGAAGTTATAGATAACGCCCAAAATAATGGTGTGTTGAGAAAAGCACAAAATACAATTATTGAGGCTGAAGGCCCTTTAATAAAATTTTTATTCAATAAAGGCAAAGCAGCTTTGCCTTTAGAGGGAGTCTCTGGGGGCGGTGATAGCGGCGGACCTGCTTACATTAAAACTAATGATGGCTTTGAGATTTTGGGTATTAGCTCACGCCCTGAAGGAACATTTTCAAACATAGGTGTATATAATATTAAAGAAGTGTATACCCGAGTTTCATTTTTTCAATCTTGGATAAAACAAGTAATTGAAGGAAATTCCGCTGTTCAAAAAAAACTATCTATCCAAAAACTCACAAAACTGCCCGCGGGTCTCACAGAAAAAATACTACCTCTGGTATGTAAGGACATAAGAATATAACGTCGAAAAGCATTGACTGTAAGTAAATAGTAATGGGTTTAATTAAACTGAGATCTTTGTGAGCTCAACTGTTCTAATATTTATGAAAGTGACTCACAGTCAATAGGCACTGTGGGGAAGGATCAGAAGTTAACTATATGTGTATTTTACGGCAGCTAAAGGAAAAGCCAGCACCGGTTTGATGCTGATTTAGTTTATATATATATTATGGGTTAATACATTGCTTTCATTGCGTTAATACCATGCGCAAGTGTTTTACGCCAAGCATTTTCAATTGAAGAATCAAAAAAACCGTCATGCTCTTTTGCCGACTTTATTAAACAGTTAAGCCATGTATCATATAGTTCAGGGCTAATGTTGTGACCAGAAAGGTTATGAGATTTTCCAATCATTTCTATGTGAGATTGTGCTTCGGCAGAATCTAAAGAGGTTGTCATCATGATCATTAATGAGTTTTTCAGCATTGAACGCTGATTATTCATATTAGTATGGGCAAACATCTTAGCAACATCTTCATTTTGGGCAATAAAGCTTTGGTAGAATGATTCAATAAATGCAGGTGTTTCTAAACAGCGCTTAACTGAATCCTTAAATGGAGATATAAGGCGCTTATCAATTACACGTTTAGCTTTACCTTCAGAGCGAGGTAAATCACCGGCCGGTTTAAGTAAAATTTTACAAGAAATACCTATCATGGTTTTAATTTTACTTTGTAACTCTTTGGTGGCAAATTCAGCTTCGTTTTCAGTTAGTGGTTTCTTCGGCTCGACACTCACGGCAACTTTATCTAAATTCCCATCTTTAGTGACTTCAATTAGATAATGTGGTGATAAATTTTCTACCGCCAATATTTGCTCTTCAATTTGTGTAGGAAAAACATTCACACCACGAATGATTAACATATCGTCACTTCGTCCAGTGATTTTATCCATACGACGCATAGGACGAGCTGTACCTGGCAATAAACGTGTTAAGTCGCGGGTACGATATCTGATAATAGGCAAGGCTTCTTTGGTCAAACTGGTGAAAACTAATTCACCTTCTTCACCATCAGGCAATACTTCACCCGTTTCAGGATTAATAACTTCAGGATAAAAGTGATCTTCCCATATGGTTGGTCCATCCTTAGTTTCAAGACACTCCATAGCAACACCGGGGCCGATAACTTCAGACAAACCATAAATATCTACCGCTTGAATATTTAAGCGACGCTCTATTTCTTTACGCATAGAGTTGGTCCAAGGCTCAGCACCAAAAATACCCACACGAAGGTTTAATGTTTTTGGATCTATGCCTTGTCGGTCCATTTCATCGGCAATATTTAACGCATAAGAAGGGGTAACCATGATGATATGTGGATTAAAGTCTTTAATCAGCTGAACTTGTTTTTCGGTTTGTCCACCCGACATCGGAACAACCATACAACCTAAACGCTCAGCACCATAATGTGCACCCATGCCACCGGTAAATAAACCATAACCATAAGAGATATGGCAAATGTCTTCACAGGTGCCACCTGCCGCGCGAATAGAGCGAGCAACCACATTAGCCCACATATCAATGTCATTTTGAGTGTAACCTACAACAGTAGGTTGACCTGTAGTGCCACTTGATGCGTGAATACGAACAATATCTTTTTGCGGCACAGCAAACATGCCAAAGGGATAGTTGTCACGTAAATCTGATTTAACCGTAAATGGAAATTTTGCTAAATCACTAAGGCTTTCTAGCGCCGAAGGATGTATTCCTGCTTCATCAAATTGAGTTTTATAAAAAGGCGAATTGTTATATGCATGGGTAAGACTATGCTTCATACGCTTTAGTTGCAGTTTTCGAAGTTCGTCTACGCTCGCTAATTCAATTGGCTCTAAGCCAGCTTTCGGATCTATCATTAAATTTCTCCAATCAATATTAACAAACAACGCGTAGAATTTTCTATTGCCAATTAAACCAATAGCCAATTCACATTTAGTCAGTTTGTATTAATGTTACGTCTTAGTATAAGCATTATCTTATTAACAGTTAGGTAATAGCAGTCTTGAAAACACACTCTCCATTACTCTCTGTTGAATTAAATAGCCGTAAGATTTATTTTTCAACAATTTAAGCACATAAACGTATTAAGTTCTTGCGCTAGAGTGCACAAAAAACTGTCCTAAAGTGCAATAGATTGAATATCTTACTCGGCTTCACAATAAAGTTATGATTCCATTTATAGTTATTGTGTTGTTTTTAGTATCGTTTTTTATTTGTCTTTAAAATCGTTTTTTAAGGTCTAACTTCTTATTTATTTTCAATTGTCAAATCAATTAAATATTTATGTTACACAAAGTTGACATGAATCAAATTTATTGTATCATAATTATATTCTTGGGTTATCTAACAAATTATTTTTTGTTATCTCTAGCTCACTACTTATTAGAGGATTATCAAGTGCAATCAAAAAGTTACTACTGCGGTTCATGGGTTGAAGGTCAAAGTCAAGGCGTAGAAGTACGCGATGCTGTTAACGGAGAAGTTGTCTGTAATGTTAGTAGTGATGGTCTTGATTTTGAAAAAATGCTGCAATATGGTCGAGATGTTGGTGGCGAAGCACTTCGTCAATTAACCATTCACGAACGTGCCAATGCCTTAAAAAACCTGGGTAAATACTTACTAAGCAAAAAAGAACACCTTTATGCTGTGTCAGCCAAAACAGGTGCAACTACAGCTGATAGCTGGGTTGATATCGAAGGTGGTATCGCCACCATGTTCAGTTACTCAGGTATAGCCCGAAGAGAATTTGCCAACGAAACATTTATTGTTGAAGGTGCCCCAGAAGTACTCTCTGCCAAAGGCTCCTTTGTCGCTCGACATATACTTACCTCTAAACCGGGTGTATCAGTACACATTAATGCTTTCAACTTTCCATGTTGGGGTATGTTAGAAAAAATAGCACCAAGCCTTATTGCAGGCGTACCTGTTATTGTTAAGCCGGCAACCGTTTCCGCTTATATGACCCAAGCGATGGTTGAAGAAATTATTGCCTCAGGCTTGTTACCCGAAGGTGCTATTCAATTGATTTGTGGTGGCGTTGGTGATTTATTAAATCACCTTAACGAGCAAGATGTCGTTACTTTTACTGGCTCTGCTAGTACAGGTAAAAAACTACGTTGTCATGCAAACATTGTTGAAAATAGCATACCGTTCAATATGGAAGCCGATTCACTTAACTGCTCAATTTTAGGCGAAACGGTCGCGGTTGAAGATCCTGAATTTACACTTTTTATAAAAGAAGTCAGTAAAGAAATGACGGTAAAAGCGGGGCAAAAATGTACCGCAATACGCAGAATTATAGTACCAGCAGATAAAGTATCTGCTGTAAAAGAGGCTTTAATATCGCGTTTAGATAAAGTCACTATGGGTGACCCAAGTGTAGAGGGTGTACGCATGGGACCATTAGTTGGTCGCTCACAACGTCAAGATATTAGAGCAACGGTTGCCAAATTAGCTGAGCACTGTGAACTTGTTTATGGTGGTAATGAGGCAACAATAAACCTTGTTGGAGAAAACGTTGAGCAAGACGCTTTTTATCCGCCAACACTACTTTATTGTGACAGCCCGTTAACCACTGATGCCCCTCATAGCATTGAAGCATTTGGCCCAGTAAGTACTATCATGCCTTATAACTCTATTGAAGAAGCTGTAGCCATTGCTCGTTTAGGTAAAGGCAGCTTGGTTGGTTCAATAGTGACTTATGATGACGTTGAGGCGGCTAAAATAGTCATGAATGCCGCGGCTTATCATGGCCGTATGCTTATATTGAACCGAGATTGTGCTAAAGAATCTACCGGTCATGGTTCGCCATTACCAACATTGGTACATGGTGGTCCAGGTCGTGCTGGTGGTGGTGAAGAATTAGGTGGCTCGCGCGCCATTAAACACTATATGCAACGTACCGCGATTCAAGGCTCTCCAACAACGCTGATGGCTATCACTAAAGAATATGTTAAAGGCGCTAAAACAGTCAGCTATGATCGTCACCCCTTTAGAAAGTTCTTTGATGAACTGCAAATTGGCGAAACGTTAATTACTCATCGCCGTATGGTTACTGAAGCTGATATCGTTAACTTTGGTTGCTTATCCGGTGATCATTTTTATGCTCATTTTGATGAGCTGGCCGCTAGAGATTCATTATTTGGTACGCGTGTTGCTCATGGTTATTTCATCATTTCAGCGGCTGCAGGGATGTTTGTTGATCCAGCGCCGGGTCCAGTACTTGCTAATTATGGCTTAGAGAACTTACGTTTTATTGAGCCAGTGCCAATTGGCGACACTATTCAAGTAAAAATCACCGCTAAGAAAAAAATCAAAAAGGATCAGCGTCCAGAAGAAAAAGTGCCAACAGGTGTTGTGCTTTGGGATGTTGAAGTGACTAACCAAGATCAAAAAGTGGTTGCGCTTTACGATATTTTAACTTTAGTTGAACGTAAAACAAAGAGCGGGAAATAACACCATGTCTTTTGAAACTATTAAATATCAGGTGAAAAACGGTGTTGGTGTTCTAACCCTGAATCGTCCAGAAACATTAAATAGCTTTACCATGCAAATGCATGATGAAGTTCGCCAAGCAATGAAAGATGCTCGCACGAATAAAGCGGTTAGATGCTTAGTTATCACCGGTGAAGGCCGCGGTTTTTGTGCCGGACAAGACTTAGGTGACCGCTCTGTTAAAGCAACAGATGAAGCACCAGATTTAGGTGAGTCAGTAGAGAAAAACTACAACCCATTAATTCGTAGCATTATGACCATGGATAAGCCAGTGTTATGTGCTGTCAATGGCGTTGCTGCCGGAGCCGGTGCAAGTATTGCCCTTGCTTGTGACATTGTTTTAGCGGCTCGAAGTGCCAAATTTGTGCAAGTGTTTTGTAAAATAGGGCTAGTGCCTGATTCAGGCGGAACCTTTAATTTACCGCGTACCGTTGGTTTAGCGCGAGCTAAAGGTTTAGCGCTTTTAGGTGACAAGTTATCTGCTGAAAAGGCCGAAAGTTGGGGCTTGATTTGGCAATGTGTTGATGATGAAAAATTAATGGATGAAACGCTAACATTGGCTGAACATCTAGCAACACAGCCAACAAAAGGCTTAGCGGCTATTAAAAAGTTACTCAATGAGTCTTTTTCTAATCCATTGCATCAGCAATTAGAGTTAGAAAAAGAGGCCATGCGCATGTTGGGGCAAACTGATGATTACCGTGAAGGTGTCAGTGCTTTTATGGAAAAACGCCAACCTAAATTCACTGGTAAATAAACGATGATAGATGCATATATATGCGATGCAATAAGAACACCTTTTGGTCGTTATGGCGGTACACTTGCAAGTGTTCGACCTGATGATTTAGGCGCAGTACCTATTAAAGCGTTAATGGAAAGAAATCCAGAAGTTAATTGGTCATCAGTCGATGATGTTTTTTATGGTTGTGCGAACCAAGCCGGTGAAGATAATCGTAATGTTGCGCGTATGAGTGGTTTGTTGGCAGGTTTGCCGACTGAAGCACCGGGCGTAACGATAAACCGCCTTTGTGGCTCTGGTATGGACGCTATTGGTACCGGCGCACGCGCAATTAAAAGTGGTGAAGCAAATCTAGTTATCGCTGGTGGTGTTGAATCAATGTCACGTGCACCTTTTGTCGTTGGCAAATCAGACAGTGCTTTTAGTCGTCAAGCTCAAATGTTTGATACCACTATCGGCTGGCGCTTTGTTAATAAATTAATGCAGCAACAATATGGTGTCGATTCGATGCCTGAAACCGCTGAAAACGTGGCCGAGCAATTTAATATTTCTCGAGTCGATCAAGATGCCTTTGCGTGCGAAAGTCAGCAACGAGCTGCACGTGCACAACGTGATGGACTTTTTGCAGACGAAATTGTGCCGGTGATTATTCCACAAAGAAAAAAAGACGATATTGTTTTTGAGCACGATGAACATTTAAGGCTTAGCCCTGTAGAAACGTTAGCCAAACTAGCAACGCCATTTAGAGAAAATGGTAGCGTTACTGCGGGTAATGCTTCTGGGGTCAATGATGGTGCTTGTGCTTTGTTATTAGCATCTGCAGAGGGGATGAAATTAAATGGTTTAACCCCTAAAGCGCGTGTGCTTGGTATGGCATCTGCTGGATTAGAGCCACGCATTATGGGTTATGGTCCGGTTGAGGCGACCCGAAAAGTGTTAGTACAAACAGGCTTAAAGCTTGAACAAATGGATGTTATTGAACTTAATGAAGCCTTTGCCGCACAAGGTCTTGCTGTTTTAAGAGCATTAGGACTTAAAGATAATGAAGCACATGTTAATCCAAACGGTGGCGCTATTGCATTAGGTCATCCATTAGGTGCCAGTGGTGCAAGGTTAGTTACTGCCGCTATGTATCAACTGCATCGTACAAATGGCCGCTATGCACTATGCACAATGTGTATCGGTGTTGGGCAAGGGATCGCACTTATTATTGAGCGCGTGTAGAGAAAATCAGTAGTAGAGAATGATTATTCATCCATTCACTGCTGTTAAATAAAATGATTTAAGGTGATTTAATCATGGCAAATAGTGATCTAACTGAAGCAGAGCTAGAAGCAGCTTTTCAAGAAAAAATAGACAGTGAACAAAAAATAGAGCCAAAAGATTGGATGCCAGAAGGCTACCGTAAAAACTTAATCAGACAAATGTCGCAACATGCGCATTCTGAAGTTATTGGTATGCAACCTGAAGGTAACTGGATAACGCGCGCGCCATCTTTACGCCGTAAAGCAGTTTTATTAGCGAAGGTTCAAGATGAAGCAGGTCACGGCTTATACCTTTATAGTGCGACGGAAACCCTAGGTATTAGTCGCGCTGAAATGATTGAAGCATTGCAAACGGGTGCTGCTAAGTATGCCTCTATATTTAATTACCCTACGCAAACATGGGGAGATATGGGCGCAATTGGTTGGTTAGTAGATGGCGCGGCAATATGTAATCAGGTGTCCCTACAAAGAACATCATACGGACCTTATGCCCGAGGCATGATCCGTATTTGTAAAGAAGAAAGCTTTCATCAGCGTCAAGGTTATCAAATCATGATTGAACTAGCCCTCGGCACGCCTGAGCAAAAGCAAATGGCACAAGACTCACTGAACAGGTTCTATTGGCCATCATTAATGATGTTTGGTCCTCATGACTCAGACTCAGCGCATTCAGCTAAATCAATGAAGTGGAAAATAAAGCGTGAAACCAATGATGATTTACGCCAAAAATTCATTGACCAAACAGCACCGCAAATTAAGTTTCTTGGCTTAGAACACCCAGATAAAGATTTAAAGTGGAATGCTGAACGTGGTCACCATGATAGCGGTGAAATTAACTGGGATGAGTTCTACTCAGTCATTAATGGCAATGGCCACTGTAACCGTCAGCGCATTCAGCATCATGTAAAAGCGCATGAAGAAGGTGCCTGGGTTCGTGCAGCAATGCTGGCTTATAAAGAAAAGAAGAAAAAGCAATACCAAGTTGATTAAGTTCTTTCCCACTCAGCGAGAATTAAAAGGCTTAGAGGCAAGGCATTGATTGAAGAGAATGGTTATTCCCTTGTCAAAATTAATAACGCAGCATGTAAACCTTTTAAACTCGCCCTTGGGAGCTTGCTCGATGACCAATAACATCGTTAAGTTCATTTGATTTAGAGTGACTAGACCTAAACAAATTCGTCTTGTTATTGAACATCGAGCATAGCTCTGAGTTGGGAAGAAATTTAATCAAATTGGTAACAATCACAAAACGCAGCATAAACAAATAATTGAGAAAAATAGGAAAATATTATGACTATAGAAAAACTTGAATTGTTTGAGGTTTTTATTCGCTCTAAACGTGGTTTGGATCACAAGCATGTTGGCAGTTTGCATGCTGAAGATCACGAGCAAGCTTTGGAATATGCAAGAGACGTATATACACGCCGCAGTGAAGGGGTGAGTATTTGGGTGATAAGATCTGAAGATATTTGTGCATCTCAAGAAGATGACAGCGAGAGCTTTTTTGACCCCTCGGACGATAAACCATACCGACACGCAACTTATTATCCTCTTCCCAAAGAAATTGACAATATGTAAGGGGATCATTTAGATGACTCAATCAAATAGTAAACAAGATCTACTCACTTACACCGTACGTCTGGGTGATGATGCCATTATTTTAGGGCACCGATTATCTGAATGGGTAAGTTATGGTCCTTTTTTAGAAGAAGATATTGCCTTAGGTAATGTTTCTTTGGATTTTATTGGCCATGCACAAATGTATTACACATATGCGGCCACTTTATCTAACGAAGTGGGCGATAAAAAAGCCGAAGACGATTTTGCCTATTTACGTGATGAACGTGAATTTCAAAACCATATAATTCACGAACTACCACGTGGTGACTTTGCTTATTCGGTGGTAAAACAGTTGCTAATAGATTTGTACAACAAGCATTATATTGAAGAATTGAAATCTTCCAATGATGAAACTCTATCGGCTATTGCCGCAAAAGCCGCAAAAGAAGTCACTTATCATTGTCGTCGAAGCAAAGAGTGGACGTTACGTTTAGGTGATGGTACTGAAGAAAGTCATCTTAAAATGCAGCGAGCACTTGATGACCTTTGGGGTTATACCCATGAAATATTTGAACAAGATGAGCTTGAATTAAGACTTGTTGCACAAGGTATTGCGGTTGATAGTGCTAGCTTGAAAGACAAATGGTTTGATGATGTTAAAGCCATCATTGAGCAAGCAACACTTAAATTACCGACAAGTGAATGGGCAGTTAGAGGTGGAAGAGCAGGTTATCATACTGAAAATCTTGGCCATTTATTAACTGAAATGCAGTTTGTTCATCGCTCTTTTCCTGGTGCAAAGTGGTAATACTATGAACATAATCCCTTCTAAACCACATGCTCAATATGAACGCGAACAATATCGCCGCAACTCAGGTATACCTGAGTTATGGGCGTTACTTGATCAAGTCAAAGACCCTGAAATTCCGGTGTTATCACTTTGGGATATCGGCATATTGAAAGATGTTATTCAGCAAGGGAATGTCGTTAAAGTAATTATTACACCAACTTATTCTGGTTGTCCTGCTATGGATATTATCACTGAAGATATTCAAGGGGTTATGGATGATCATGGTATTGAAAAGTGCCTTGTTACTATGCAGCTTTCTCCTGCTTGGACGACTGATTGGATGACAGAGAAAGGCCGTAATCAACTTAGAAACTATGGTATAGCGCCACCTAATGATGTGGTGAATGGCGAGGGTCAAGAACTTAATGAAGATACGCAGGTTCTATGCCCTCATTGCGGCTCTCATGATACCCGTATGGTCAGTGAATTTGGTTCAACAGCTTGTAAATCATTATTTCAATGTAATAGCTGTGAAGAACCATTTGATCTTTTTAAGCATATCTAGCAATAAATAGTCTAGAAATAAAACAGTTAAAGGTGTGAAATGTCAGATACAAATTTTTATTCACTTAAAATAGCGAACATACAAGCAGAAACAGATAGTGCTGTTTGTATTAGTTTCGATATACCGAAAGATTTAGCAGAAACATTTAAGTTTAAAGCCGGTCAATTTTTGACTTTGCAAGCCAATATTGACGGTGAAAATGTCCGTCGCTCATATTCAATCTGTTCTGGTGTTAATGATAGTCAGTTGCAAGTTGGGATAAAGCGCGTCAAAAATGGTCTTTTTTCTAATTTTGCCAATGACCAATTTAAAGCAGGCAATAGCATTGAAGTCATGCCGCCACAAGGTAGTTTTACCCCAGACTTAGATGAAAATAACGCCAAACATTATATGTGCCTTGCTGTGGGTAGTGGTATTACGCCTATTCTTTCTATTATTAAATCAATTTTGTTCACTGAGCCACGCAGCACAGTAACACTTGTTTATGGTAATAAAAGAACCTCATCAATGATGTTTAAAGAGAAATTGAGCTTCGTTAAAAATAGCTACTTACAGCGCTTTAAGTGGGTCAACATTATGAGTCAGGAAGATCAAGGCTCAGACATTCTTAAAGGAAAAATAGACAACGAAAAAGGTCATAGCTTACAGACAAATAAGATGATCAATATTCTTAATACTGATGAAGCGTTTATTTGTGGCCCTGAAGCTATGATTTCAGAAGTCTCGCATGGCTTTCGTAAAGAAGGGCTTGAAAAATCACAAATACATTACGAGTTGTTTGCTAATTCTTCTGCAGATTCTGCAGCAATGCTAAATAAAGCAAAACAGCGCGTTGAAGAATATGGTGAAAGTAAAACTAGCAAGGTAACGGTTATTGCTGATGGCCGCGCTATCGACTTTGACCTTGCCACCGTAGGCGCTAATATTTTAGATGCTGGTATGGATAACGGTATGGAATTACCTTATTCATGTAAAGCGGGCGTTTGTTCAACCTGTAAAGCGAAACTAGTGAAAGGACAAGTTGACATGGACATTAGCCATGGCCTTGAAGATCACGAAATAGAAGCTGGTTTTATCTTAACTTGTCAGGCACACCCAATATCAGATGAAGTAATTGTCAGTTTTGATGATAGATGATCAATTTTAAATGAAATGCTTTCTCCCTAGCGTAAAATTTAGCTACAATTTCGCCTAAGTGTTGAGCTAGGAGAATATTTTATGACAACAAATAAGCGGATAGAGAAAATTAAACAACATATAAAAGACAATAGTATTAGCTGTACTTCAATGGTGGTGACAGTCTTTGGTGATGTTATTTCTCAACACGGCCATTGGGTTTGGTTGTCTAGTTTAATTCAAACGCTCGAGCATTTTGGCTTTAATGAAAGACAAGTGCGAACCTCTGTTTATCGCTTAGTGCAAAGTGATTGGCTGAAAGTTAATAAAATAGGTCGGTGTAGCTATTATTGCTTTACCGATACCGCCACCGGGCACTATGAGAAAGCGGCTAAGAGAATATATTTAGCTGAACGACCTGACTGGAATGAAAATTGGCAGTTGGTATTGCCCGTTTCGGTACCCGACAATAAAAAAGAAGAGTTGCGTAAAAGTTTACTTTGGCAAGGTTTTAATGCGCTAACCGGTGGACTTTATGCGCATCCATCCTCTGATCGTTCATCACTAGATGAAGCGCTTCATGAGTTGGGTATTATCTCTAATGTGATTGTTTTTGACGCAAAAACAGTCGACTCGAACTCACGAAGTGCACTGAAAGAGTTAATTAAATCTCGTTGGCAATTGTCAGCGTTAGAAGGGTATTATCAAGAATTTCTTAAATTCTATCGACCTATTTGCCAACGCGTATCGTCAACGTTACCTGACGCAACAGAATGCTTTCTAATTAGAGCATCGATGATTCATGATTTTAGGCGTATTTTGTTACGAGACCCTGATTTTCCGAATGAAATGTTACCTCATGGCTGGGTTGGTAATGAAGCGCAAGAATTAGTAAAACGAACCTATAAAATATTGGCAGCGCCATCTATTAATTTTATAGAAAATAATATCAATAATGCCCAAGGAACAGTGCCTGTAGCTACGACTAAATTTTTTACTCGTTTTGGCGGCCTGACTTAATTAACTTTGGTCATCACAGCAGACACCATTTACCTATTTAGGATCCCTTTATGAATTCCCCAGTTTCACTAGCAAAACAAGGTGATGTCGCTGTTATTAGCGTTGATAACCCGCCAGTTAATGCACTTTCACAAGCCGTACGAGCAGGCCTTATTAGCTGTTTACTTAGCGCAGAACAAGATGATGCAATTAAAGCTATTGTTATTCACTGTCATGGTCGTACTTTTATTGCCGGAGCTGATATATCTGAATTTGGCAAACCACCATTAACGCCGCACTTGCCTGAAGTATTAGCTAAAATAGATGCGTGTGCAAAGCCTGTTGTTGCTGCGCTACATGGCAATGTTTTAGGCGGTGGTTTTGAAGTTGCTTTATCATGTCATTATCGCTTAGCCGTTAAAGGCACTAAATTAGGTTTACCCGAAGTTACCCTTGGACTCATTCCGGGAGCAGGCGGTACGCAATTATTACCTAGAATTGCCGGTGTAGAGCGGGCGTTAACAATGATCACTTCGGGCAAACCAGCACTTGCCGAATCTTTAGTTGATTGCGGTGTCATTGATCAATTGCTAGAAAAATCATCGACTGATGACTTACTTACTCAAGTCATCAGTTATGCACAAGAACTTATTAAACAAAACAAAGGTGTTCGTCCGACGTCCCAACTTGACGTGGGTAAAACGTCTTATGCTTTAGATACCTTTGTGAAGTGGCGTACTAAATTATCTAAAAAAGCGCGCGGCCAGCAAGCGCCACAATGCTGTATTGATTCAATTGAAAATGCCACTTTATTACCTTTTAAAGAAGGAATGTTAAAAGAAAGAGCAATGTTTGTCACCTGTCGAGACTCGTCTCAATCTCGCGCTATGCGTCATGCTTTTTTTGCTGAACGCAAGGCGGCTAAACTACCAACCCCTTCAGCAGATAATCCCGATTTACCTGCCCTAAATATCGATGCTGTGGCTATTATTGGCGCCGGTACTATGGGCGGCGGTATTGCTATGTGTTTTGCTAAAGCAGGCATTAGTGTCAAACTATTAGAAATGAGTGAGGAAAACCTAGCTAGAGGCATTAAAGCTATTCGTGAACGCTATAATCAAGCACTAAAGCGTGGTTTGATGACCGAAACGCAACTTGAAAATTGCATGGCGCTAATTCAAGGTACTTGCGATTATCAAGATCTGACTGATGTTGATTTAGTGGTTGAAGCGGCTTTTGAGACCATGGCAGTAAAACAGCAGATATTTTCAAAACTAGATGAAGTGTGTAAAGCGGACGTTATTTTAGCCAGTAATACCTCTTATTTAGATATTAATGAAATTGCTAAGGCAACGAATAGAGCAAATAAAGTATTAGGTATGCACTTTTTTAGTCCGGCTAATATCATGAAACTGTTAGAGGTTGTCCGTGCAGATGCAACCGATGAGCAAACCATTAAAACAGTTATGGCCTTAGGTAAAAAAATAGGCAAGATTACCGTCGCGGTAAATGTTTGTTATGGTTTTGTTGGTAATCGTATGTATGCCTGTTATGGACGAGAAGCCAATCTGTTACTGCTTGAAGGCGCAAGTCCAGAGCAAATAGATAACGCCATGCATAAATGGGGTATGGCCATGGGGCCATTGGCAGTAAATGATATGTCAGGCATTGATATTGCTTATAAAGCTCGTCAAGAAAACCCTAACCTACCCGATGATCCTGCGTATTTTCAAGCAGCAAATTTGATGGTAGAAGCTGGCCGATTAGGTCAAAAGACCGGTGCAGGATTTTATCAATATGATAAAGAGACTGGCCGCAGAATTGCCGATGAAAAAGTGCTAGCCATTTTTCATGAGCAAGCCAATAGTTTGAATATTCGTCAGCGAGATGATATTACCGATGAAGAGATTCAAAATCGTTTAATTTTTGCGCTTATTAATGAAGGTGCTAATATACTGTCAGAAGGTATTGCAACACGAGCAAGTGATATTGATGTTATTTGGCTAAATGGTTATGGCTTTCCTCGCCACCTTGGTGGGCCAATGTGTTATGCAGATGAAGTGGGCTTGGATAAAGTTGTAGCGACGATAAAAGAATACCAACAGCAATTGGGTGATCAATATTGGCAACCAGCGCCCTTGTTGTTAGAGCTGATTAGCCAGAATAAAAAGCTAATTTAGTCAACTCTGATAGCTTTTAGATGAGTTATTAATCTCTAAGAGATTAATAACAAAAATTTTTATTTAGTGTTGAGCACTGAATCATTTTTTCCTTATGTTAGAGCACCCATATGCCTATTTATGCTATTGATAATTTCATCCCTGTTATCGACCCAAGTAGTTTTATCCATCCTAGCGCTGAGATTATTGGCGATGTAATTATAGAAAAACATTGTTATATCGGGCCCAATGCAGTGCTACGTGGTGATTTTGGTCGAATCCACGTTTGTGCTTATTCTAATGTACAAGATAATTGTGTTTTGCACAGTTTTCCCAATAAAGATTGCTACCTTGAACCGTATAGTCATATTGGACATGCCGCGGTATTGCACGGTTGTCTCATTGGTGAAAACTCACTTATTGGCATGAATGCCGTAGTGATGGATGATGCAAAAATTGGCGCTGAATCTATTGTTGCCGCTTCTGCGTTTGTTAAAGCCAAGTTTAGCTGTGAAAGTCGCAGTATGGTGGTTGGTACGCCTGCAAAAGTATTAAGACAAGTAACAGACAATGAAGTCACTTGGAAAACCTCAGGTACGCAAGAGTATGTCACTCTAGCAAAGCGTTGTATTGATAGCTTACGGGAAGTTGAACCTTTGGAACTGATCCAAGCTAATCGCCCTAGATTTCAACAATCTAATCACGAGGTGAAAAGTTAGTCTGTTATATGCCACTTTATTAGGCAAATATAATCTTTACGGGGTATGAGTTCAATGCTGAAAATATCAGTCGTTAAATTCTTTTAGTCGACCACACCTTCAATATCACTACTTCATGTTTTATTCTTTCAAATGTGATACCAATTTGATTAAATTTCTTCCCTACTCAGAGCTATGCTCGATGTTCAATAACAAGGCGAATTTGTTTAGGTCTAGTCACTCTAAATCAAATAAATTTAACGATGTTAGTGGTCATCGAGCAAGCTCCCGAAGGGCGAGTTTAAAAGGCTTATATGCTGCGTTATTGATTTTGATAAGGGAATAACCATTATCTTCAATCAATGCCTTGCCTACATGGATGTAGGTACTTAGGTTCAGTCTGGAACTATGAACCTGTGCCTCTAAGCCTTTTAATTATCGCTGAGTGGGAAAGAACTTAATCAATTTGGTATTAAAGCATCCCGCTTTTGGAATACCTTCAAAAATCCACTCGTTCCATTAGTGGGACGATCATAGCCAAAGATACTACTGAATATTTATTATAATAAAAATAATTGAATAAAAACAATGTCGTAGCTGCTTTGGCTTGGTTCGTGCAATTTAACGGTAGAGTTAATTGTTTGAATGGAACGTTTATGGATATTGTTAGAACTACTAAAAAGTCAATTTTTGCTAAATATCGTTGGCTTTTTGTTGCCGTGTTTACATTGCTTATGCTTTATTTTTTCAACCAAACGGTGGTGGGCAGCGACTTTACCTCTGAACGTTCTAAATTATTGTTTGCAACAGTTGAGCGTGGTGAGTTTACCATTAAGGTTCGCGGTCCAGGAATATTAACGCCGAAAGAGTTTCGTTGGATTGCTTCTGATGTTGAAGGACGAGCTGAACGTGTATTAGTTAAACCGGGTGCTCATGTTAAAGCCGGTGATTTATTGATTGAATTAACCAATCCTAAACTGGAGCGAAAACTAGAAGAAACACGTTGGGAGTTAGAAGCACAAGAAGCGGAAACACAAGCGGCTTTGGTTAATTTGGAATCACAGTTACTTGATCAAAAAGCCAAGGTATTTAATGCCAAATTAGACTTTGAAACAATTGCGATGCGTTTAAAAGCAGAAACAGAATTATTTAACAATGGCGCACAAGCGGTTTCAAAGCTAGATTATGAAAAAACCAAATTACAAAATACGCAAACACATGAGCGCTGGAATATCGAAAAGCTACGTGAAATTAAGATGAAAGAAAGTGTCGTAGCTAATAAAAATGCATTGAATGCACGTTTAAATAAAATGCGTAAAACACTGCAAAGCATGCAAGAGCAAGTGGCTAATTTGCAAGTAAAAGCAACTATCGATAGTGTAGTGCAAGCTGTTGCTATTGAAGCAGGTCAGCAAGTCGTTATGGGTAGTAACCTAGCTAAGCTGGCACAACAAAACGAACTAATTGCTGAGTTGCAAATTCCTGAGCTTGCTATTCGTGACGTCGCATTAGGGCAATCAGTGATGATTGATACTCGCAATAATCAAATTACGGGCACGGTTATTCGTATTGCACCTGCGGTTAATAATGGTGCAGTACAAGTTGATGTTGCTTTAGCGGGACCTCTTCCTAGTGACGCTCGACCAGATTTGAGTATCGATGGAGAAATTCTTGTTGCGCAACTCCAAGATAGTTTGTTTGTACGTCGTCCGTCCTTTGCACAAAGTAACCGTAGCGTAAAACTTTTTAAACTCGATGCTACTGGTGATGCCGCCAATCGTGTGACGGTTGAGTTTGGGCGCGGCTCGGTACAAAAAATTCAAGTGAAAAGTGGCTTGTCGGTAGGCGACCAAATCATTATTTCTCAAAATGAAGAAATCCAACGTTTTAACAAAATATCAATTAATTAATCGACCATGCATATGTGTGGTGTTAAAGACTAAATAAATAGAAAGGAATATAAAAAATGACTGAACAAGTATTGATTAATCTAAATAATGTAAAAAAAGTTTTTTTTACAGAAGAAGTAGAAACCCATGCCTTAGCAGATATTAATTTAACCATAAATGCTGGGGAATATGTTTCCATTTCTGGCCCGTCTGGGTGTGGTAAGTCAACCTTATTATCAGTCATTGGTTTGCTTGATATCGCAACCCATGGCGAGTATGCACTTAATGGTCATCAAGTCATTAATTTGAAAAACGCTGACCGAGCGCGTATTCGTAATAAGGAAGTTGGTTTTATTTTTCAGTCGTTTAATTTAATTAGTGATTTAACTGTAGAAGAAAATGTAGCGCTACCACTAACTTATCGTGATGACTTTACTAGCCAACAAATCAAAGAGGCAGTTAAAACCGCTTTAGAAAAAGTGGATATGAATCATCGTTGTAGCCATTTTCCTTCACAATTATCAGGCGGTCAACAGCAGCGCGTTGCCGTAGCACGAGCAATAGCAGGTAAACCTTCAATTATTCTCGCTGATGAACCAACAGGTAATTTAGACAGTAAAAATGCAGAGGCAGTTATGGCCCTGCTTGACAGTCTACATCAGGACGGTGCAACCATTTGTATGGTGACCCATGATCCGCGTTCAGCAAAAAGAGCAGAACGTTTAATCGAGATACTTGACGGAAAAATAACAGCTGACAATGTAATTTCTCGTGGTATTCACGCAGCCTAACTAGACGCCAAGGAGATTAAAAATGAAATGGTTATTTGATATTAAATATGCTTATCGGATGTTACTTAAAAACCCCGGATTCACTTCCCTTACGGTTTCAGTAATGGCCGCAGGCTTAGGGCTTTGCGTCTTCATGTTAGCCTTTATTTCGTCAATTTTGACTCGTCCATTGCCTTTTGAGCAGGGCGAACAAATGCACATGATTGAGCTTGAGTATGATGGTGTGCATTATAACGGTGGCTCAATAATGCATCCCGATTATCTAACGATAAAGGAGCAGAGTAGTAGTTATAGTGATATTGGTGCCTATTATACTGCCACCGCTAATTTAAGTAATGGCGATCGCGCACAACGATACTCTGCTGCAGTTACCGAAGCTAATATGTTCTCTTTTACCAGTACGTCTCCTATCATGGGACGCGATTTTACTGAACAAGATGCAACGTCAGGGGCTGAGCCCGTTACTGTTATTGGTTATGATGTTTGGCAAAATTACTTTAATGGCGACCAATCGATAGTTGGTCAAAGCGTAAAAATTAATGGTGTAGATACCTTAATTGTTGGTGTAATGCCACAAGGTTACTTGTTTCCTATGGCCGCGCAATTGTGGCAACCTCTGACAGAAGATGCCACGCGAGTTAAACGCAGTGAAGCGGCACATATGGCTATTTATGTTAAGAAAAAGCCAGAAGTTAGTCTTGAGCAAGCTAATCAAGAAGTCAAAGATATCATGAACAAAATTGCTCAGCAGTACCCTGAAACCAATAGTAAAAGTAGTGCTTATGTTGCTACTTTTCAAAAGTGGATGATGGGAGATGGTACTAACATGATTATTGGTTTGATGCTTACGGCTGTTAGCTTTGTTTTGGTCTTAGCTTGTGTCAACGTAGGTAACTTACTTTTTGCACGCGCTAACGAACGAGCAAAAGAAACCGCTATACGGGTAGCACTTGGCGCGCCAAGATCACGCCTCATCATGCAAATGATGTGGGAAAGTATGTTTATATGTAGTTTAGGTGGCTTATTTGGACTATTTTTAGCGGCTTGGAGTTTAGAGTTACTCGAAACAATTTTACCGCAAATGCTGCCAATTTCAGTACCTTTTTGGTGGGTGATGTCGCTAGATAATGAGCTGATACTGCAATCTATTGTTATCATTTTGATTACGGCATTAGTGACAGGAATTCTCCCTGCATGGAAAATGTCGAGTAGCGATTTTAATGCTGTACTTAGAGATGGTACCAGAGGCGCTATGGGTAAAAAAGCAGGGCGAGTCAATCGAGTATTAGTGATAGTTGAAGTAGCCTTATCATGCATATTGTTGAGTTTGTCCGGAGTGTTATTTGTTGTTTTACAAGAAATTAATAATTCAGATTTTGGTGCAAATATAGATAACAAATTAACAGCTCGTGTTGGTTTACCTGAAGTTAATTATCAAGAAGACAATAAGCGTATGCAGTATTTTAAACGTTTAATTGAAAAGTTATCTACCATTCCAGGGGTAAATAAAGCGGGAGCTGTTTCAGGTCTACCGGGTAATGGTAATGGTTATCGAGCATTTCAACCAGAAGGTTACGAAGTGACCGAGAATCAATATCCACGCACAGGGCAAGGTGTCACTTATATTGGCAGTATGCAAGCAATGGAAATGAAATTACTTGAAGGGCGTTACTTTGATAGCAGAGACCGAGTTGATTCGTTGCCTGTTACTGTGATCACTGAATCCATGGCGAAAAAATACTGGCCTACAAGTTCAGCATTAGGCAAGCGTTTTAAATACGTTGATGGTGATGATCCGCAGTGGTTAACCATAGTAGGTGTAATTAATCATGTTATTCAAGGGCAACCGTTTTCAAATGTAAAATATAGAACATCTGCTTACTTACCTTACTCACAGCAAACACGTCGTTTTATGAGTATATTTGTTGATACACAAGGTAACCCTGAACAATACCGCGAAGCGTTAATTTCAGCTGTGGCGAGTATTGACCCAGAGGTGCCCGCTTATAGCATTTCTACATTATCGGAGCGCTTAAAACGAAGTACGGGGGGCATGAATTTTGTTCGAGATTTATTTGCGGTCTTTGCTGTGTGTGCGTTATTGCTGGCATCAAGTGGTATTTATGGTGTATTAGCTAATAGTACCAGTAGAAGAACACAAGAAATTGGCATTCGCCGTGCTATTGGCGCAAGTGATGAAAGAGTCTTGTCGATGTTAATGAAACAAGGCTGGTTTCAATTAGTGATTGGTTTGGCTTTTGGTCTGCCAATTGGTTACCTAGCCAGTCAAGGTGTCGTGCAAATGCTTGGTCCAGATACAAACAATTACTACATAGTTTTTGCAATTATTCCTGTTATCATAAGTTTAGTTGTAACGATTGCGACTTTTGTCCCTGCAAAGCGAGCGATTAAAATGGAGCCTTGTACTGCACTGAGATATGAATAAAATTATTTAATCTAGCGGTACTAAGTCGTCTGGGTCACTTATATAAACATATTATATAGTGGCTCATTTACATTTTTATCATTTAAGTAATTACTTAGGTCATAATTGAGGAATTCAATTGAGCCAAACCAAACAACCACGTATTTTAATTGCGGATGATGATCACAATATTCTAGCAGCGCTCAAATTATTGTTATCGTGCGCAGATTATGACATTACCTTAGCTTCTCAACCTGAACAGGTGATTCGCCTCTTTGAACAAGAAAGTTTTGCTTGTGTCTTACTTGATTTAAACTTTAATCTTGATACCACCTCCGGTGAAGAAGGCTTGGTATTAATTGAACAGCTTAATACTATTGATGAAGCGGTACCTGTTATTGTGATGACCGGATGGGCAACTGTTGAACTCGCCGTTAATGCCATGCAAAAAGGGGCCGTTGATTTTATTCAAAAACCTTGGGAAAATGAGCGTGTTTTGGCGATTGTCGAAACCCAAATACGTCTCGCCAAACAATGCCATCAAGCGAAAAAGTTAGATCAAGAAAATCAATTGCTAAAAGCAGAAAACGGCCGGTTTGAACCTTTGATTGCTGAATCTGAGGGGATGAAGCAAGTTTTAACTATGGCTAATCAAGTCGCGATAAGTGATATAAATGTCTTAATCATCGGAGAAAATGGTACCGGAAAAAGTCTCTTGGCTGAGCATATTCATGAAATGTCAGCGCGTAGTGAGCATTCACTTATTAATGTCAATATGGGCGCAATTACGGAAACTCTTTTTGAGAGTGAAATGTTTGGTCATGTCAAAGGGGCTTTTACTGACGCAAGAGCTAATCGAATAGGCCGTTTTGAATTAGCAGAACAAGGCAGTTTGTTTTTAGATGAAATTGGTAATATTCCACTGTCTCAACAATCTAAACTGTTGCGAGTATTAGAGTCTCAGCAATTTGAAAAAGTAGGTTCGAGCAAAACGCAGCAAGCTGATGTGCGTATTATTGCGGCAACGAATGCTAATATAGAGCAATTTGTTAAAGATGGTTTATTTAGGCAGGATTTACTTTATAGACTAAACACTGTAGTGCTTGAGTTGCCGCCATTAAGGCAACGTATTGATGATATCGTACCGATGGCGGAACACTTTTTAGATAAATTTGCGAGTAAATATCAACGGCATGGTTTGTTCTTTTCAGCTCTTGCGAAAACAGAATTAATGTCATATCAATGGCCCGGAAATATTAGAGAGCTTAATCATATGGTTGAGCGGGCGGTCGTTTTGTCAGTCGATGAGGAGATATGCCTTACTCAGTTAGCATTGACACCGAAGAATAATCATATGGTGAGTAATGAGCAAAATGCGGATGATTACTCTGATGATCTAGAGCGTAAACTGGATGATATTGAAAGCGATATAATTAAACAACGGCTACAACACCATGGTGGTAACATGTTGGATGTAGCTAAGTCTCTAGGATTAAGCCGTAGTGCTTTTTATCGTAGAATTGACAAATATAATTTATAGAAAGAGTAATCATTGAGTAATATAAAGCGTATTAAATTTGAACGTCAATTATTAAAATATCTACTCGTTGCGACGTTAATTCCGGCGTTAATGCTGTTTTATAGCTTATTTTATTATCAAGCATCTACGAATTTAATTGCATTAATATTCTTATTTCTATTTTGTTTGATTGGTTATTGCGCAACGACCTTATTTCAAAAGATTACTTATCAATTTCGTACATTATCAAATTTACTTGAAGGCATGGCTCATGGTGATTATTCTCTTCGAGGTAGGAATTATGGTGTTGATGACTCGCTGGGACAGCTGGTTGGGCAAATAAATGGTTTGGCTGAAACTTTGGTAGAACAACGTTTTACTGCTCACGAGAGTCAGCACCTAGTCAGTAAAGTAATCCAGCACATTGATGTCGCAATCATTGCTGTTGATGAAAATGAACATATAGCTTTGCTTAACCCCGCCGCAGAAACGCTGCTTAACGTTGAGTTATCACAAGTATTGCACCATCCGCTTGATCATATTGCTCAGCGCTTGTTAACCACTAAAACCCAGCAAGTGGTTGAGTTAAACTTTGCTAAAGGTAAAAGAAAATTTAAGGTGATACGCGATCAGTATCGTGAACATGGTCAACAACATGAATTATTTTTTGTAACGGATGTAAATGTTTTATTAAGAGAGCATGAGTTGCAAGCATGGCAGAATTTGGTCCGCGTTTTAAGTCATGAAATTAATAATTCGTTAGCGCCAATTGCCTCCTTGGCAAATACCTTACAAACGATTTCACGCAAACAAGCGTTGACTGCTAATTTTTCTCAAAACTTATCTGAAAGTCTAGATATCATTGCTGAACGTGCCGATAGCCTTAAAATATTTATCAACAGTTATCGTCAATTAACCCATTTACCTGAGCCTAAGAAAGTTGAAATAAACCTACATGCCCTGTTTGATAAAATTACTCCATTATTCAATCAAAGAGAAATAGTTATAGATTGCCAGCGTCAGATAGTGGTTTTTGTTGATCCGGTGCAGTTTGAACAGGTACTTATTAATTTACTCAAAAATGCCGACGAAGCTATGGTAGATGAATCAAAGAGCATCTTAATTACAGTAGAAACAGCTGTTGATTTAATATTAGTTAAAATTCTTGACCGTGGTATAGGCCTTAAAAATACTGATAATTTATTTACTCCATTTTATACCACTAAAAAACAAGGAAGTGGTATAGGACTGGTGCTGTGTAGACAAATTATAGAAGCACATCTAGGTGATTTGTCACTTAATAATCGTAGGGATCAACAAGGGTGTATTGTTAAAATTAAATTACCGCTAAAAGCATAAATTAAAAGGTGACTTGCTAAGTAACCTGATGTGATGTCTCTATATTTTACTGAATTCCTGACATAAAACCAATATTAGCTCATCTCTGGATGTCAGGCATCTGTTTTAACGTGAGTGTTTGGCATACAATGATTGTTATGAGCGATACTTCTAACCAAAACAGTGATGAAAGCCTTAGCCCTTGCGTTCGTAATTGCTGTCTTGATAACCATGATATTTGTTTAGGTTGTTACCGAAGCCTTGCTGAGATAGTTAGTTGGCGAAAGAAAAGTCGGCAGCAACAACAAGCTGTTTTAGTGCAATGTGACCAACGTCGACAAAACTAATTGATGATAGTGGGCAACCCTTATATTTAGAAAAAGATGCTAATGATAATAGATGCTAAAATATGCCCATTCTGCAAAAAAGTTAATAAGTGCATGCCTCAAAATCAGCACGCTTGTTGGTGCAATAACGTTGAAATTCCTGAGCAGCTTATCAATAGGGTTCCTGAAAGGTTAAAGCGGAAAACATGCATATGCTTAGCTTGTATAGCACTTTTTAATGAAACCCCGATCCTATTCGAATCTGAATATTTATCAAAGGATTAATTAACCAAGATAAGGTATATTAAAAAAAGTAATGAATTCCAAACACACTCACCTTTTAAAAGTAGATCAGATGAACAAAATCTCAAAAACAGTTTGTACCCTATTAGCACTATTTAGCAGCTTTAGTTTGTTAGCAACTGACTTGAAAGTTGGCGAGTCAGCACCAAACTTTAACTTACAAGCAACTAATGGTGATTATTACCAACTGAGTGACTACAAGGGTAAACAAGCAGTGGTTTTAGCTTGGTACCCAATGGCTAATACTCGAGGCTGTACTATTGAATGTAAATCATTGGTAGAGCAAGGGCATTTAATTAGAGCGTATGATGCTAGCTATTTTATGGCAAGTGTTGACCCTTTAGATGACAACAGAGATTTTGCCAAGAAAACGGGGGCAGATTTTCCAATGTTAAGTGACCCATCGAAAGATGCAGCAAAAGCCTATGATGTGCTGAATTTTATGCGGGTTGCGAGCCGAGTTACTTTTTATATATCTAAAGAAGGGAAAATATTGAAAATAGATGATGATATCAACCCTGAAACAGCAGCCGAAGATATAGCGAAGCATTTAAAAGAACTGAATGTAGAGGTCGCTCTATCTAAATAAATGAGATGATTTCTATATTTTTGAAAAAACTAACAGGCGATTATTAGCTGGCATAGCATAGTCGTCAATTAAATTAAGCCCTGCGGAGCTTGTCAATAATAGAATGGCTTCTATATCTCTAATACCGCTATTTACGTCTCTTTCTTTAAGCCATAAATCAAAGTTAGCGTTGCTTTCGCTAGTAAATTTTTCTTGATAATTAAAAGGGCCATAGATACAAACCTTAGCTTTTGATGCTAAAATTTTCTCAATACCTTCAAAAAACTTAATGACTAATGGCCAACTTATTATATGCAGGGTATTGGCGGTATATATACCGTCAACTCGCAGATTACCTTTAGGCATCAGCCACGCTTTATTTAAATCAATAGCAATTGGTCTGTGAACATTGGCCCAAGAAGCGTCATCTAACCACAAATTGATCCCTTGATGATTTGTTGACAAATCGCTCGTTTGCCAAGTTAAGTGAGGCAGGTGTTGGCTAAAAAAAAGAGCATGTTGTCCTGTTCCTGAGCCAATTTCTAATACATGTTTAGTATTTGAGAAAACTTTTGTCAAAATAGTTAAAATTGGCTGTTTATTATTTTCACACGCTTGGGAAAAAGGTTTATTCATCATCTTTCCTAACATAAAGGCTAATTTTTACAAGAAGCATTTAAAAAGTTAGCCGTGACGGTAATCAACTTCTCTCGTGATGATGAAAAACTGTGATCGTCTTCAATTAACTGATAACTGATTTTGCTATTTTTAGTTGCTTTTAATGCATTCAATAAAGGCGTTATATGAATGTCATGTGGAATTACATTAGTATTTGCCGCAATTAATAATACCGGCCTGCTATTGATTTTATTGGCACGTGTAACTAAGTCTAATTCCGCACTATGTTCATTGATTTCTTGTTTGAACTTTTCGGCAGACCAGCCTTTAAGCATAAAGAGTGTCTCTGTGTAATCAAGCCACATTTTAGCTGTTTTAGCATCACTTAATAGCCCTCCTTTGTTTTGGTTATGTGTAGGTGTGGAGTTAGCGCCCAAATTAGCACCATCGTAACTCACTGCGCATTTCACCGCTGCATTATCTAGTATACCGGCGATTGCCATATGACCGCCCATGCTATGACCTACTAGCGATATTTGTTGCTTATCAATGCTAAGTCTTTCTGCATTATTTTTAAGGTAATCTAAAACAACTTGAACATCGTGCTCAGCATTTAAAAACGAGAACTCACCTTCACTGCCCCAAGCACCACGATAATGAAAGAATACTACGTTCCAACCTATACTGCGCATGGCTTGTGCAACATCGAGGTTTTTTTCATTACCCGGATAACCATGTAATAACAAAATTGTTGGGTGTAAACCTCTCCCCGCAGCACCATAAATCAAGCCTGACATTCGGTGACCTTCAGAGGAGATGGTTAGCTCGGTAATACTGGCAGGATGATCACTTTGAGGTTTAGCTAAAACATGAGTTGAGAGTAAAAAAACGAATAAACTAAGTACGAATAGTGGGAGATTTTTCATTAGTGCTTGCTTCATGTCAGGGGCAAAAGTAACCCTTATAATAAGCACAATAATTTAATGTGTCTATTCCCGATATCACAAAACCCGCTAATAAAACCGAAAATCAAAAATCATCCCGTAAAATAATATCAAACACTTTCAATTGCTTATGGTTTGGCACTTGTTTTGCTCTCTTCATGGTAATTACATTGGGAGCCGTTTATGGATATTAAAAAATCAACCGACAAAAAAGCAACTAAGCCACAGCTTAAATTGGTTATTGGTGCTGTACTTTCTGTTTTAATGTTAAGTGTGTGGAGTTTTACTCAGCCATCAGGTGCTGAAAAAGTTGCGAGTAATCAAATTTGGAGCGATGCCGTTAAGCTCGGTGATTTAGTGTTAGACGTTGAAGGTTATGGCAAGCTTAAATCTAAACAGCAACGTTTGTTAACAACACCTGCCAATGCCACGGTAGAAGAAATACTACTTAAACCAGGCTCCTTGGTAAATAAAGATAGCATTATTGTGCGCTTGTCTAACCCTGCCATATCACAGCAAGTTAAAGAAGCTGAGCGTAACCATAATAACGCTAAGGCAAACTATTTACAGGTGGCGTTAAAGCAAAAAAGAGAGTTACTTGCCCATCAAGCATTGCAAGAGCAGCTATTGTCTGAACTCGAACTTGCCGAATTAAAAATGTTAGCTGAAGAGACGTTAATGAAAAAAGGCATTGTCTCTGAATTAACCTTCAAACGTTCGCAGTTAAATTTCAGGCAGCTATCTCGTCGTATAATTATAGAAAAAACTAGGCTTGAGCAGTTAAGTGAAGTGCACTTTCAAGAACTCGCCATAGAACAAGATAAGATTGAGCAGCAAAAAGAAAATGTAGCGGTGATTACAGAGCAATTCAATCGCTTAATCGTGAGAGCAGGCATTAAAGGTGTGGTGCAAAACTTAGCGGTTGAAATAGGACAAAGTGTTGCTTTGGGCGAACAAATAGCCCTTGTTGGTAGTGTTGATAGCTTGTTCGCCATGCTTAACGTCTCACAGTCTGATATTGAACTTATCACCATAGGTCAATTGGTTAATATTGATACGCGCGGTGGGAACATTGTCGGAAAAGTACAGCGCATCAATCCTTTAGTTAAACAGGGCATGATTTCAATTGAAGTATCGCTTACCGGTGAACTGCCTAATAATGCTCGCCCCGATTTAAATGTTGATGGTGTTATTTCAACAGGCACCTTAAGCCAAGTGATGTATATCAAAAAACCAGTCAATGCCAGTTCAGGTATGAAAACACAATTATTTAAGCTTGATAAAGAACAAAGCCAAGCAGCTAAAGTTGCTGTTACTTATGGGCAAGAAAGTGGCGAATATATTCAAATACTTAGCGGCGCGTCAGAGCACGACAGCTTTATTTTGTCAGACATGTCTCGCTGGAATACAGCCAATAAAATCACTATCACTCAATAACCGATTGATGACTTTAACTTTAAACGTCATTTATTGAAAAATAACATATAATTTAGGAAATCCTTATGACACATGAAAATGTAACGCCAATGACATCGATAAAAGCTGAAGCGCCACAAAAAGTTATTATTGAAATGAAAAGCTTAACGAAAGTCTTTTCAACCGAAAGTATAGAAACTCACGCCTTACGTGGTGTTAATTTGGCTATTTATAATCAAGACTATATTTCAATTTCTGGCCCTTCTGGCTGTGGTAAATCGACCTTGTTATCTTTGTTGGGCCTGCTTGATACACCAACATCAGGTCAATATTTTATTGATGGTCAAGATGTTAGTAATTTATCCATTAATGACCGAGCTGAAATTCGAAATCAACATATTGGTTTTGTTTTTCAAGCCTTTAACTTAATTGATGAATTGAGTGTGTTTGATAACGTCGCTTTACCTTTGAGATATAGAGAGCCAGCGATGTTAGAAAAAGATATCAAAAAAGAAGTATTAACAAGCCTAGAGAAGGTGGCTATGTCACATCGTTGTGATCATAAACCTAATCAGCTTTCGGGTGGTCAACAACAACGTATTGCAATTGCTCGTGGGCTTGTCGGTAAGCCAACTATTTTATTAGTGGATGAGCCTACAGGTAACCTAGACTCTAAAAATGGCGATGCGGTAATGGCAATGTTAGCCAAGTTAAATAGCGAAGGTATGACAATTTGCATGGTGACGCATGATCCAAGATATGCGGATATGGCAAAACGTAAATTACATCTGTTAGATGGCCTTATTGCCGATGAGTACGGTACGGGTGAATATTCTGTTGATGCACTTGCTTTAGAAAAACTTAGTGCGCAGGAGGCAAAATGAACAGCTTCCTTCGCCATTTGAAATTTGAGCTTTCCTTGGCAAAATCAGCCTTGTTAAAGGTTCCCGGCTTTTCAGCCACCGTTATCGCTACACTCTCAGTCACCTTGGGTGCGTTAATTTGTATTTTTAGCTTAAACCATGTGTTATTAGTTAAATCATTACCCTATACAAATGCTGAACAATTGGTTGTTGTGCAGCAGTCATATACCGAAGGTGGCGAAAGTTGGAGTGGCTCTCAGTCAGCACCAGGAATGTTGTTATGGTATAAAAACCAGCAAGTTTTTGACGAGTTTTCCTTAGTTTTTGACCATAAAGAATTAGTTGCGGACCATCCTGATCAACCGAATGCTTTGATTAACTTCGTTACGCCAGAATATTTTTCATTATTGACACCACAAATGCATTTAGGACGTGTAATCAAAGAAAGTGAAGGGCTAGATACACACCAAGCCGTTGTTGTATTAAGTTATCAAACATGGCAAAAGTGGTATCAAAGTGACACTAATATTATTGGCCGTAAAACGATGATCGGCCATATTAGCTACAAGGTGATTGGCGTAACAGGTGAAAGCTTTATGGCACCTGAAAATAGATACAATGAAGCGCCGAACTTTTGGATTCCATGGGATTATCAGAGTTTAGATATTACCCATTGGGGCATAATGACAAGGGCATTAAACAGTATTGGTAAACTAAAAGCAGGTATTTCACCACGGCAAGCGTCGGCTCAATTAGGTGCAATGCTTAACGAAAAGTTTATTGCCAGTGATGCCTCTGAAGATGGTGATACGGCGGGCGCAAAAATAGTGTCTTTAAAGGATGTTATTGTCGGAGACAGTTCAAGAGTTGCGTTGTTATTGTTAAGTGGCGTTATTGGCTTATTATTAATTGCTGTTACTAATGTCACTAATTTGTTTCTTTCACGAGCGGCACAAAAGCAAAGAACTATGGCAATTCAAGCCGCTTTAGGCGCTAAACCTAATCAGCTGTTTATTTCAATGTTCGCAGAAAGTTTAATTTTATCTGTTGTTGCGGGCGCATTAGGTTTATTGATCGCTGGTTGGGGTTTTGTTTTATTAGATGAATTGGCAGCTCAGCAATTACCTCGAATTTCAGAGTTAGGCATAGATAACACGACGCTAATGTTCACTGGCTTTATCGTCATATTTTTAGCTGGTGTATTTGCCAAATTATCAAGCCGAGTGGTGAACTACGACGCTTTGCAAGCACAATTACAAAGCAGTGGTAAAGGCAGCGGTTTACAGGTTTCTAAACGAGTTAGACATTTTCTTATTGCTATGCAAGTTGCCTTAGCGACTTTGTTATTAGCAGGGGCATCGGTTGTTATTGAGCAAGCACTCGAAACAATATTACATCCGCTTGGTTTTAATGAAGAAGATGTTTTTTACTTACGTGTAGATAGACCTAAAGGCGCTAATTATTCGCAAGAAAGCTTGGTTGAAATGAATTTGTTAACCTTAACTATTAAAAGTGAGTTAGAGAAATTACCGCAAGTAGAAAAGGTTTCAAGAAGTATTAGGCCTGTTATTTTTAAAGGTAATAACTCGATGGGTTTGAATGATAGAAATGACAAACGGGTTGGTAGTTTTGCTTTCAATATGGTCGACCATAATTATTTCGATATTCTTGAGTTACCGTTAGTGCAAGGTAAAACGTTTATTGAGCAAAAAGATCCTCGTTATAGCATTAATGAAATAATTTTGAGTGAGTCATTAGCTCAAGAGCTTGCACCCGCGGGTGATGCCATAGGTAAAGTATTTAAAATACAACCAACTCAACCACTAAAAGTGATTGGAATTGCTAAAGATTATTATCGACCAGGTATGAATAATGAGTACGGATATCACCGTTATTATTTGCCCTATGCTGCTTTTGAAGATTTTGGTTTTGATATTAAAGTGACGGAAGGCGCGCAATTAACGCGTGAACTAATACTGCCGCTATTATTAAAGCTCAATTCAAAACTTAGAATTAGAACCGTAATAAGTCATACACAGCAACATGCAGATCTTATTTATAAACATAAATTAACCGCAGGTTTAACCATAGTGCTTGGGTTATTATCGTTACTATTAGCTGCAGCAGGTATTTATGGTGTGCTTAATTACAGCACACAAATGCGTCGATATGAGCTAGGTATTCATTTAGCTTTAGGTGCAAAAACTCATCGTATTAAGAATATGGTAATGAAAGAAAGTTTATATCCGGTGCTTATAGGTATGTTGTGCAGTGCTGTATTGTCGGTGATTATTTTTCTTATTGTTAGGCAACAACTGAGTTTTGTTATAAATATTAATATTGTTGGTATGTTAATGGTTGTCCCGATAATGTTAGCTGTTGCTTATATTGCTTGTTATATTCCGATAAAGGCAGCGATAACAGAAGATCCAATAAAAGCACTGCGTAATGAGTAACGAGTCCGAGTGAATAAAAAGGTTAGCAAGTAACTAACTTTTTTTGATAGCCCTATTTTTTGAAAGAAGCATAAAAGGAAACAGAATGAGTTTAACAATTTTGGTCATTGACGACATGGCTGATGTGCGTTTAAGTGCAAACTTTCTCTTGAGTAATCAAGGTTATAATGTGCTTGAAGCTGATTCTGTTTTGCGCGCACTTGATGTGATTAAGCAAGACAAAGTCGACCTTGTTTTACTGGATATGAATTACTCATCAGACACCACTTCGGGTCAAGAAGGCTTAAACTTTTTAGCTAAATTGACGAAGCTCGACATTAATATCCCCGTTGTAGCGATGACTGGCTGGTCAAGTGTTGACCTAGCAGTAAAAGCCATGCAACAAGGAGCCACTGACTTTATTGAAAAACCTTGGGATAACCAACGCTTATTGCAAATCATTAAGCAGCAAATTCAGGTTACGGATTTAAAGAAGCAAAATAGACGATTACGCCAGCAGCAACAAAGTGAAAGTAGTGAAAACAGTGCTAGCTTGATTTGGCAATCGAAGGCGATGTCGAAATTGATGGCACAGATAAAGCGTATTGCAAAAACTGATGCCACTATATTATTAACCGGAGAAAATGGTACCGGTAAATCAAGTGTTGCTGCTTATATTCACCAACTTTCTGCGCGTTGTCAGCAGAGTTTAGTAACAGTGAATATGGGCGCAATTCCTGAATCACTTTTTGAAAGTGAATTGTTTGGTCATAAAAAAGGTGCTTTTACTGATGCCAAAGAAACCCGTGTTGGTCGCTTTGAAATGGCCAATGAAGGCACACTGTTTTTAGACGAAATTGCCAACATCCCTTTAGCGCAACAAGCAAAATTACTTAGAGTGCTCGAGTCAAATGAATATGAAATGGTAGGCTCTAGTATTACCGAATGCGCTAATGTTCGTTTAATTAGCGCCTCCAATGCTAACTTTGAAGACCTTATTCGAGATGAAAAATTTAGAGCTGACTTATTCTATCGGCTCAACACCATAGAAATTCATATTCCGCCCTTACGTGAGCGCACTGAAGATATATTACCTTTGGCAGAGCATTTTGTTGCAAAGCATGCCTTGCGCTATGGGCAGGTTGATCTAATTTTAGCTGATGATGTCGCGATAAAATTGAAAGGATATGATTGGCCAGGCAACATTAGGGAGCTGAGTCATGTGATGGAAAGAGCGGTTTTGTTTGCCGATGAAAAAATAATAACCGCACAAGCGATTACCCTCAAAAAACAAGCTAGTCAATCGGGTGAAGAAACACTGCCTTTTATGACTTTAGAGCAGGCAGAGCAACAATTGCTGATGCAAGCTTTGCAAAAAACAGATGGTCTAACGGTTGAAGCTGCTGATTTATTGGGTATAAGCAAAAGTGCTATTTATCGCCGTATGGAAAAATATGACATTAAAAACTGAGCCATTACAGGTCGAGCAAAAAGTGAGAAAAAACCAATCTCTTGAGCGGCAATTGAAAGTTGCACTAACGGTACTTGTGGGGATTTTACTTGGCTTGGTTTTATCAATAATGTCATTACTTTCGTTAACCGTATTAGCGCAACTCACTGTGTTAACTGTGGTTTTTGTGCCGTTGGGTATTGTTTTTATAGGGTTTTATAACAAAATAATCACGCCATTCTATAGCTTAACTAATTTAGTTGAAGCGGTGCGACTTGAAGATTATAGTTTACGCATAAAAGACCATTACCAAGCCGGTATTTTACATACACTAACACAAGAAATAGCCGTATTGTCTGATGATTTACAGCAGCGAAAGCAAGTATATGATCAGCACACCTTACTTATTTATCACCTTATTGAGCAGCTAGAAACACCTATTGCTATTTTTAATAATCAGCACCAGCTAAGCCATGCTAATGCGGCATTTTCGCAATACATAGAACAACCTTGGCAAACAAAGCGCTTAACGGCGAGTGAAAAGTTGGGTTTGGTTTTTAAAGACGGTTGGCAGTTTAAAGATCAACATGAAAGTAGTCGCTGGCAAATAAAATACAGCCAATTTGTTGAACAGGAACAAACGTATCATCTAGTAATATTAACCAATGTTGAAGAGTTATTAAGGGCAAATCAGCAAAAATCTTGGCAGCAAATTATTCGCGTATTAAGCCATGAAATTCGCAACTCATTAACACCAATAAAATCCTTAGCGCAAACATTGGCAAGCCTTGAATCAGAAGACTCAAAATCGAAACAAGCCCTGCAAGTCATTGTTGATAGAAGTAATTCATTAGAAGAATTTGTTAATCGCTATGGTGATATCAGTAAAAACATAGTGATAAATAAATCATGGATTAATAGTACGGAGCTTGTTAACACTATCACTACGCTATTCTCTCAAAATACTATTTTAGTTGATAATAAAGTTGATAGAATATGGGCTGATGTTGTTTTATTAAAGCAAGTGTTAATTAATCTAATAAAAAATGCCGTTGAAGCAAGCAGCGAAAGTGATAAACCACGTATTGAGTTAATACTTTCTTCACAACAAAAAAGCGCAGGAGAAAGCGTGGTAATTGAGGTTGTTGATAATGGTCAAGGCATCGCCAACATTGATAATTTATTTGTGCCTTTTTATACCACTAAAAAGCAAGGGCAAGGTATAGGGCTTGGTTTGAGTCAAAATATCATTGAGCAACATGGTGGACGGTTAACCTTGATAAATAATGAAAATAAGCAAGGGGCTACGGCAAAAATTCTTCTTTCGCAAAAGGGCAAACTTTAAATGAAAACTATTATATCAATTTTACTGTGGCTAACCTTAGGGGGGCCATCAATACAAGCCGCA
Organism: Colwellia sp.; assembly: GCA_029938115.1. GTDB lineage: Bacteria > Pseudomonadota > Gammaproteobacteria > Enterobacterales > Alteromonadaceae > Colwellia. Next base: position 50,091 of record JAPYOP010000025.1, read on the forward strand.
GAGTTTAATGCAAAAGAGTTTGCTCATAGTTACTTTGGTGCTTGGACTGCAAGTCAATCACCACAGGCGACAAAAGAAGATATTGAGCACTATCTTTCATTTCTAACTGAAGATGTTGGACATCAACATTTACCATACGATCCTGATGACAACCGCAGCACAGAGGGTAAAAATAATATGCGTAAAGGTATGAATCACTACCTTGGCGTTCACACTGAATATGCAGGTACTTTAGTTAGCATTACCCTTGGCTATGATGTGGTGGTTATACAGTATGATACGGTAGCAACAGGTGTTCATCCTCAAACCAAAGAAGTCATAGTACAAAAATATCAAACATTAGAAGTGCTTGAAATTGAAAAAGACAAAGTATCTGTGATTCGTAAATATAGTGAATAAATAAAGTCAGCAATATAATGCAAGTTCAACCCACTAACATTGTCCAATTCATTTTCGTATTTCAGGTGCTGTTTGGCACCTTCCTTATATGGAAGAATACTCGCTATCGTGGCTTGTGTTATTTATTAATATTTGCTGCTTTTTCAATGATGTTCAACTTAGCTGAAGAGCTAGCGAAAACCTCCCAGATATACCTTGTTACACCAGCATTTCTTCTGGGGAAAGGGCCATTGTTTTACTTGTTTGTTTATCAATTAGTTTATCCAGAGAAAAAAATAAATAATGCATATCTAATTCATCTTGCTCCCATGTTGATAGTTTTCCCCTTAACACAGTGGCCTCAGCTGGTGATTGCCTTAGGCACTATTAGTCAGTTGGTTTATGCTTATATGTCGGTAAGGTTAATTTATGCCTATCATAATGCTTCTGCTTCGATGCGTTCAGATGCTGACTCATTACAGTTATTCTGGTTAGTGAAAGTGTTAGCCGCTTTTCTTGCTTTAGGTTTACTTGATTTAATAAGACTAAATCTACAACCCTATATTACCGTTGATTTAAATCTAGCAGGGCAGTTATTCGAAAATTCTACCATCTTAGTATTATTTAGTTTCTTGATTTATAAAGCCGTTCAACATCCTCGATTATTTAATGGCATGAGTGACTTTGAAGACTTAGAGCAAAATATGCATGAGAATGCCGAGCTAGAACGCGAAGATACCACCGCAACAATATTTGCAAGTTTAGAGCAACTTATCAAAGAAAAATCATTGCACCATAAACCTCGATTATCATTGAATGATTTAGCAATAGAAACCGGTTTAAATACTAGGGAAATATCGCGGGCGATTAATCAAAGGGCTAATTACAGTTTTTGTGATTATATTAATAAGCTACGAGTTGAAGATTTAAAAGATAAGCTATTAAGTGATACTAGCGTGAAAATTTCAATTTTAGATAAAGCTTTTGATGTTGGCTTTAATTCAAAATCTAGTTTTAACTTAATATTTAAAAGAGAAACGGGTACCACGCCAACTCAATTTATGAGCAGCCTTAAACTTAAAAAAAACCTGTAAACAGTAATCTATGGCTTTGTGCTGTTTTGACCGTGCATTATCACGATCTAGGACGCATGCACTCATCCCTTTCTGTAAATTATTATTATCTCAATTTACAGAAGAACAAACATGCTAATACCACGATTTAATAAAGCCATCAAAACGTCATTTTTAACACTATTTACTTTGTTATTACTCTTGATTGTCATAACAACTGTCGCGATTTTTTATCTAGATTATAGAACGCCGCCCGGTTTGATGCCGGTCATTAATAACAATGCTTTGGTTATTAATGACATCAACATCGTGATGGTCAAAAAAAACCAAGTGCTTAAAAATCGACAAGTAGTTATTCAAAATGGACGAATAACAGCCATAAATAATGCTAACTTCCCAGTAGATGAAAATATTAAGGTACTTAATGGTAACGGTGCATACCTTACACCGGGTTTATTCGACATGCATGTTCATGTTTATGATCGAAAGTACTTAATGCTGAACCTTGCCTATGGCGTTACTAGCGTTCGTAATTTGAATGGTAAAAAAATGCATCTAAGATGGCGAGATGAGTTACAAAATGAACAATGGTTAGGTAGCAACTTATACCTCAGTTCCCCCATTTTAGCTGGAAAAGGTACTCATGCATTAAATCAAGAAATACTATCGCCACAAGAAGGCAGAGCCGAAGTTAATAAAGCCAAAGCTAATGGGTATGACCTCATTAAAGTGTATGGCTATTTAGATGCTGATATTTTTGAAGCTATTATTGATGAAGCTCGGTTGATTAATATCCCCGTCGCAAAGCATGGGCCGCACCCTGCAAAAGACTCTGATTGGAGTTATGTTTCAGGCTTGCAGTCTTTAGAGCATGTTGAAGATATTTTTCAGGGTCCTTTGAATTATCAATTTGATCACCAAGCATTGCAAACCATTGCGCAAAAACTTTTAGACGCGAATGTGCCTGTTGTGCCAACCTTAGAAACATTTGATCATTTAACTCAGTTAAGTAACGCTAAGCAAACATTTATTGATAGCTTAAGGTTAGATTATTTAAACCCGCTTTATTTTGATATTGAAAGTCACTTTACCATTGCTCGTTGGCTTAACGATGATAAAAAGCAAAGTGCGTATCATCTAAAGAAGCAGCAATTTCTTTTTGAGATAGTAAGGGTTCTTAATGAATATAAGGTGAAACTCTTAGTGGGTTCTGATGCGGGTACTATGTATACCCTTCCGGGAATTGCCACTCATAATGAAATGCTTTTATTAAGACAAGCGGGCTTATCAAATTTTGAAGTACTCAAAGCCGCGACAATTAACGCCGCCCAAGCTTTAAAAATAGAGCATGATTATGGCAGTGTCGAGATAGGTAAAGTTGCAGACTTAATTCTCGTCATCCAAAATCCGCTTAATGACATTCAAGTGCTCAAAGCGCCGTATGCTGTTATTAAAAAAGGACAATGGCTAGGTAAAAGTGAACTTGAAGATATTAAGTCTTCAGCTAAAAATACCGACAGTTACTTTTGGAGTGTTATCGGCTTAATAGAAGATATTTTAACGCGGTATATTTCTTAATATGTCTATGTAGTTGACACAGGGTGCATGATCAAATTGATAATATCTTATGTAGGTTGGACTTTAGTCCGACAAAAGGCAATAAATTACTGACAACAAGAGTCACCCTCTTGAATTGGAGGGCACTTAATCGTGGCAAAAGAGCAATAAACACAGCAGTCTCCTGACAGAGGTTTTAGGAGTACGTGGCATGAGGTACATTCATAAAAATATTGGCAAGCGTTGGTTGGCATAATTTCTTTTTTCTTTGCGCCGCACTCAGGGCAAGTAATGACTGTTTCTAGAATGATATTGCTCATGACATTACGCTATTACTTTAGTTAGAAACATACTATAGGGATCTTCTTGGTAATTATCAAAAGGCAGACATGCTTGAAAGCCAAAGCTTTTATACAAATTTTGTGCAGGAAAAAAGGCATCTTTTGTTCCTGTTTCTAAGCTTACTCTTTCAAAGGATTGGGCTTTAGCTGCAGCTAATACATGCGTTAATAACTTTGCAGCAACGCCTTTTCTCAAAAACTGCTTAGCAGTACGCATTGACTTAATCTCAGCATGCTTATCGCTAAGCTTTTTTAATGCGCCACAGCCCGCTAATTCATCGTTAATCCAGGCCGTCCAAAAAGTTATGTCCGGAGCTTTTAACGATGATAAATCAAGTACATGCACACTCTCTGGTGGCGAGTGCTGTAGCATATCATTGTGATGCTCTTGCAATAATTGCTCAACCTCAGAACTTTCAAGGTTATCTATTTTAATTTTCATTATTTATCTATACATACAACGTTGGAATTGATTAGCTTACTACCTGTGTGATCTAATGTATGCAACCTCGTCTTGGGCACTTGCTTCACGAGCAGCAGCGGCAAAAACAAACCCAATTAAATTACCAATTGCGCTCATTTTATTTCCCTATTTTTAACTTAAGTTCGAAAGCGTTTTCTATGAAAGGTGATTGTAATACAAAAAAACAGCTTATTTCAATAATACTTAGCGTCTCAACTCTTCCATATCACTAATGAGTTCTTCGAGCTTTTCAAACATTCGACCATATAAAGAGTTAAAATCTAACCTATATAATGGTCCAGAACAATAGTGCAACAAAAATGCGATAATACCTACCGGTATCAACAGATAAAGAGGTGTAGAAAAAATTAATATAGTATCCGGAAAGCTTTTAACAAACCCGTCTATTCCCTCTTGGCAAATGTCGGTAAAGCGAAATTGTAGTACTATAGACAAAAATAAAGCAGGATAGAAAAAACTGTATAATTTGGCATATACAACCATCAAGTCTTTCATCCATTTATCAAACGCTTTTAGGTATTGATAACTGCTTACATCTTTATCTAGTAATGCTAGGCTCGCTTGTTCTTTTCTACCGCGAATAACTAAGGTCATTAGCATGGCAGCGATAAATAGTCCTAAATAGGGTATTCCTTTGAAACTCAAAACGATTAAAATTAGCAAAGCAAATATAACTAACCCTATTAAATTCCACTTAAACATTAACTCAAACTTATCAACTATATTTTTTGATTTTTGGTTATATAAATCATTAATTTTAGGGGCAACTAATGCTTCATTACTAATGAAACCTCCTTTCCAAATGTCTTCAATTGAATGGCTCATTTAACTCTCCTCTATATTTAATATTTTATTTAATCTTTCTTTAATTCTTTTAATCCGAACACCAATGTTGTTAGAGTTAGAACCTATAATTTCAGCTATTTCTTGATATGTTTTTTCTTCTAAGTAAAGCAAAATCACTCCACGGTCAATTTCAGATAGTTGCCTAATTGCAGCATAAAGCTGATTAATTGATTGCTCACCAAAGTTTTTGCTATCTGCAATTAACTCTTCAGGCAAACTGTCAGAGACAAAATGTTGATGATTGTTTTTTGCTTTTTTCAAATAAGTTAAACAAACATTTAATGATAATCGGTAGATCCATGTTGACCACTCACATTGCTCTTTGAAGCGATCTTTACTACGCCAGATTTGCAGGCAAACCTCCTGATAATAGTCTTCAAAATCTTCTTGGTTATTAGTATAAGCACGGCAAATTTTTATAATGATGGCTGCGTGCGGTAAAATATATGCTAAATAAAAATCACTACCCATAATGTTCTATATTTCCTGCCATATTAATTTGTCTCTTTTTTAAGTTACTTAATTAGTGGCTTAAAAATGAATTTATTACACCCTAAGTAAATTATTTTTAAATTATTT
>JAPYOP010000025.1:55448-61336 GCA_029938115.1 Colwellia sp.
TAAATTATTTTTAAATTATTTAGGTATAGGTTCTATCTTGTCAGAAAACAGTGTCAAAATATCAGTCCATTTCTTATGAGAGTGCAATAAATAGTTATCGATATGTTTTTTGCAAAACAAATTGCGTATGTTATCGTTTTATCCCCTTCTAGAGCTTTGAGAATAATATGAAAAAAATAATTAGCTTAGTAAGTATTATTGTTGTGTTAGCTATTGGCTTGAGTGCATATCGAGCAAGTACGTTATATGTTGATCAACAATATCATCCTCAAAAACAAACCAAGCGTGTAGTTGTAGATCAAGCGACAGTGGTTGAAAATTTTTCTAAAGCAATACAAATAGCTACCGTTTCTCGAGATTACCCTGCGCCAGTAACGCCAGCGCCATTTTTAGCTTTTCATCAGCACCTGAAAGACAGCTTTCCTATCGTTCATCAAATAGCGACACGAAAAGTCATCAATAACTATTCTCTAATTTATAAATTTCAAGGTAGCGACTTAAGTTTAAAACCGGCCTTATTTATGGGGCATATGGACGTTGTTCCTGTAGATCAGGATACTAAAGAGAAGTGGACTCATGACGCTTTTGCTGGGGTGATAGATGATGAAAAAGTCTGGGGGCGCGGTGCTTTAGATGACAAAGCAACCGTGATGGCGCTGATGGAAGCAATGGAGTTAAGCCTTAAAGCAGGTCGGCAGCCTATACGCACAATATATTTTGCCTTTGGACATGATGAAGAAGTAGGTGGCAGCCAAGGTGCTAAAAAAGTTGCAGAATATTTTCTGAAACAAGGGGAAAACTTTGAATTTGTGCTCGATGAAGGAGGAGCAATTTTAAAGGGGTATATTAAAAATGTAGCACAGTCGGTAGGCATTATTGGTATTGCCGAAAAAGGATTTGTGAATATTCGTTTAATAGCAGAACGACCTGGCGGCCACTCTTCTATGCCTCCTGAAAACACTGGCCCTGGTATTTTAGCCTCCGCTATTGTCAAATTAGAACAGAATAAATTTCCTGCAACTCTGCGTTATACCAATTTAACGTTCGACGCGATAGGAAGTTACGCAGATTTTACCACACGTTTTGCCATGGCTAATCAGTGGTTAACTGCGCCGCTAATTAAGAAGCAATTATTATCTGATCCAAGTAAAGCCGCAGGTCTACGCACTACTACAGCAGTAACTATGATGAAAGGCAGTAGTAAGTCTAATATTTTACCCACAAAAGCGAGTGTGGTGGTTAATTTTAGAATATTACCCAGCGAAACATGGCAAACAGTTTTGGCTAAGGTTAAAGAGGTTATTAATGATGAAAGAGTAGGGTATGAAGTATTCATGAACAACAATCCGTCAAAAGTATCTAGTGTTGACTCTAAAGGTTATAAATGGATATCTCAAACTATTCGTGAGTTTGAACCCGATAGTTTAGTCGCACCTTATCTAGTGATGGGCGGAACAGATTCTAAATACTTTTATCCACTAACAGACTCTGTTTATCGTTTTTTAATGATTAAATTGACGCCGGATATTCAAAAAACTATTCATGGTATCGATGAACATATAAAAATTGAAGATTATGTTGAAGGCATTCAGTATTTTCATGAGCTTTTCCGTAAAGTATCGTTTGATAATGAGGCGCCGAAATAGAACACTATGAACTTATTAACAACAAATTTATCAGCGACTAAAAAAACTTATAGCATGCTCTTTGCAATTTTTGCACTAAGTCTAATAGGTTTCATGCCTTTTGAATTAATGGCACATGGCGTAGATGAAAACACTCGAAATTTTTTATTAAATAATACTGGCGTACAGTTCATTATTTTTATGTACCTTGGCGCTAAACACATGGTAACGGGTTATGATCATCTGCTGTTTCTAGTTGGCGTGATCTTCTTTTTGTATAAAAGCAGAGATCTTCTACTTTACGTTAGTCTATTTGCCTTGGGACACAGTTTAACTTTGTTGTTAGGTGTACTTTGGGACTTACAAGTAAATGCTTATTTGATTGATGCAATTATTGGCTTTTCTGTCGTTTATAAAGGCTTTGATAACTTAGGTGGCTTTAAACGAATTTTAGGTTACAGCCCTAATCCTAAAAATGCGGTATTTATTTTTGGACTATTTCATGGTTTGGGATTAGCAACCAAATTACAAGAATTTCAATTACCTCAAGATGGTTTGTTCATTAACCTAATCGCCTTTAATTTAGGGGTTGAACTGGGGCAGTTCTCAGCTTTGGTTTTCATTTTACTGGTCATGAGCTTGTGGAGAAAACATCATACCTTTGCTTCGTTTTCTACCGCTACCAATACGTTATTAATGAGCTCAGGCTTTATGCTTATAGGGTTTCAGTTAACTGGCTATTTCACTAATTAAATTTAAGAGATGTAATTATGCAACCAACGTTACCAACAAAAGCCCTAATCAAGTCTACGATTATTGCCTTAATTATCGCATCAATCGCTTTAATCACTATAATTTTACCTGCCGAGCATAATGTTGACCCAACGGGAGTCGGCGCTAAACTTGGTTTAACTGCATTAGCCAATCCGACGGCTAAAAACGCCATTAAAACAGATCTTAAGCAGTCATCTGACAGCTTCGACGTTATTGTGCCAGCAGGGCGCGGTGTTGAGTTTAAATTCTCCATGCAACAATTTCAAAAAATGAAATATCAGTGGCAAACCGATGGTGAAGCACTTTATTTTGATTTACACGGAGAGCCAGAAGGCGACACTAGCGGATATTTTGAAAGCTATGCTATAGCAACCTTAAATAAGATGGAAGGCAGTTTTACGGCACCATTTTCAGGCTCCCATGGCTGGTATTGGAAGAATAAATCGAATAGCCCTGTAACAGTAAAACTCACCGTCAGTGGCGAATATGCCATTATAGGATTAAAAAAGTAATACAATTTTTGAGTATCAATTTTTTTTATTGATACTCAGGATATAAAGACAAATAATCGCACCAAGTACTAAAATGATTGTAATTAAAGCGAATATCAGTAGCTTTATACCATTTAGACGGCTGTCGCGGTTGTAAAATGAAACGTACCTTGTGTCCATCAATCGCAACGTAACAAATTAATTTTTTACTGCCTTTATTGGTTATTTTTATTTCCGCGAAATTTTTTGCGCTGCGTTTGTGCTCGACCTCAAAATTTGGCAATGCACTAACTGATATAGAAAACACCAATAATATTAGACAGATATACGTTTTAATAAGCATATTTAAAGCTCAGCATTAAGTAAGTTCATAAAATAAAAGCACTCAAAAATTTAAATTATTTTAAGTTTAGCATTGAAAGCGAAAACAGGTGTCTCCATAACTTATCTATATTAAAAATAAGTACAAAAAAAAACACAGTAATTAATTTCAATCATTCAATTACATTATTATAAAAAATGTGCCCATATATTCAAGTCGAATAATAACAACAGCACCAGAAGAAAGAGAATAAATCATGGCGAACATCGTTCCAGTAAGAAAAGAACAACATCAAAAATTGAAAATTTCGACAGCACGTAATATTTTACACGTAGATGGACAGCATATTATTCCTGTTTCTGCAGCAGAGTATGCACAGTCATCTGCAAGCTTCCCTATCGTTTTTGTTAAAAATCCTGATTCTGAGCGTTTTCGTAGTGTTGCTATGCTTGGTTTAGAAGCAGGTGAAAACTTATTCTTACAAGATGAGAAATGGACTGGTTTAACAATGCCACAAAGTATTTCAATGGTGCCATTCTCATTGGGTATTGATCCAGATAAAGAAAACACGTTAACTGCATGTGTTGATCTTGATAGTCCATTTGTTGGTGAAGATAAAGACTTAGCCTTATTTGAAGATGATGGTAAAGAGTCTGAAGTCTTTGCTAATGTTCAACAAGCGCTAGGTCGCTTGTATGACAATGAAAGAATGACTGAAAGCTTTATTAAAGAGTTGCAAGAGAATGACTTGTTACAAGAGCTTGAATTAAACATTGCTTTAAGTACAGGCGAGAAAAAGAAACTAGTTGGGATTTTCACTATTAATGAAGATAAAATCAAAAGCTTATCTGATGATAAAGTGCTTGATTTTCATAAACGTGGATTGTTTGTACCAATATACTCTATGTTAGGCTCACTAACTCAAGTGAATCATTTAGTGCAACTACGTAATCGTATTTCTGAAATAAAAGTAACTGGTGTACAAGTAGTTCCTCTTGGTAAAGAAGCAGCCAAAGAAGGCTAATTTTAATTATTAGTTTTTATAATAAACATGACTAAAAAGGAGCTTTTTGCTCCTTTTTTCGTTTTAAGGCCAAATAAAAGTAATTGCTTATTTCGATACCGCTCTTCTTGTGCTAATTTAATTGTTACAAGTATTTGATAGCGGAAATATAATGGCAGAAAATGATAAGCTTTCCAAGGAAGTGGAAGAGCAAATACAAAGCCTAGCAAGTGATGTATATATTCAAATAGAAGAAAAGCTAACTCAGCTTATATGTGCCACTACGTCTAAAAAGCCAACTAAAAAAATTGTAGTAGAACAAGACCCCGCATACCTTGCCTTACAGAACAACTATCAAACAAGCCAAAAAGAACTTTCAGAAAAAAGCAAAAATTTCACCGAACAAATTAATCAGCTAAAAGATGATATTTCCAGTTTAAAATCCCAGTTCTCTGATGAAGAAAGTAAGCAAGTGGCTAAGCTTGCCGAAAATCAAGCGACATTAAAAACCCATGATGCTGATTCAGCGAAAAAGCTTGCACAGTTAGAGCAAGAAAACAGTCAAATTAAAGAGCAATTAGAAGAAGCGTCAACACAGCAAGAAGCAAGTGAACAAAACTATCAAGTCGAACTAACTCAAAACAATATCAATTTTACTGAAACTATTGAACGCTTAGAGCACGAAAACAAGTTAATTAAAGCTTCTTTAGCCGAAGAACACACAAAGCTTTCAGGCGAGCAGCAAAGTTTAAAATCAGAGCTAAGTGAGCAAACTACCAAGTTACATCAAACTATTGAAAATTTAAAACAAGAAATTACTGATCAAAAGAGACAATTGCAACAAGAGCAAGGCCATTTTAATGATCATGATAAACAGCTGAAATCTGAAATAACGGCTAGTAAGAAAGAGTTAAATGAACATCAACAAGAAATATCAACGCTTAACGAAAGCCTAGCGGTATTTGCCGAGCAAGAGCAAACACTAAACGAGCGTTTAAAGCTTGTTGATAAGCAACGTGAAAACAATGAAGATAAGTTAAAAAAAGCGGAAGTTATTTGGCAAAAAACTGATGAATTACAAACTTCAACTTTGATTGGGCAGAAAAAACAAATTACTGAGTTGAATAAGCAATTAAAGGCATCTGTTAGTGATTTAGATAGCGTTAAAAAACAACACCAAAATCAATTGGCAAGTTCTGAACAGCAACAAATAGTACAGATGAATGAGCAGCTACAACAAGCTCAACGTGATATTGAAATCAAGGAACAAGCACTAACAGAGCAGCACCAAAGTCAGCTAGCTAATGCGAAGCAAGAATCAGAGCAACAAATGACACAGGCGAATGAGCAGTTACAACAAGCTCAAAATGATGCTAACGCGCAAGAGAAGACATTAACAGAGCAGCACCAAAGTCTGCTAGCTAATGCAAAGCAAGAATCAGAACAACAAATGACTCAGGCGAATGAGCAGCTACAACAAGCTCAAAACGATGCTAACGCGCAAGAGAAGGCACTAACAGAGCAGCACCAAAGTCAGCTAGCTAATGCGAAGCAAGCGGCAGAGCAACAAATGACGCAGGCGAATGAGCAGTTACAACAAGCTCAAAATGATGCTAAAGCGCAAGAGAAGGCACTAACAGAGCAGCACCAAAGTCAGCTAGCTAATGCGAAGC
>JAPYOP010000025.1:61436-61853 GCA_029938115.1 Colwellia sp.
AACAAATGACGCAGGCGAATGAGCAGTTACAACAAGCTCAAAATGATGCTAAAGCACAAGAGAAGGCACTAACAGAGCAGCACCAAAGTCAGCTAGCTAATGCAAAGCAAGTGTCAGAGCAACAAATGACGCAGGCGGATGAGCAGTTACAACAAGCTCAAAATGATGCTAAAGCGCAAGAGAAGGCACTAGCAGAGCAACATCAAAATAAAGAGGCAAGTTCACAACAAGCAGCAGAGCAACAAATAGCGCAAGTGAATGAGCAGCTACAGCAAGCTCAAAATGATGCTAAAGCGCAGACAAAAGCACTAACAGAGCAACATCAAAATCAAGAGGCAAGTTCACAACAAGCAGCAGAGCATCAAATAGCGCAAGTGAATGAGCAGCTACAGCAAGCTCAAAATGATGCTAAAGCGC
>JAPYOP010000025.1:61953-65205 GCA_029938115.1 Colwellia sp.
AGACAAAAGCACTAACAGAGCAACATCAAAATCAAGAAACAATTTCAAAACAAGAGTCAGAGCAACAAATAGCGAAAGCGAATGAGCAATTACAACAAGCTCAAAATGAAGCTAAAGCGCAAACAAAAGCACTAACAGAACAGCATCAAAGCAAGTTAGCTAATTTTGAACAAGCAGCAGAGCAAAAAATAGCGCAGATGAATGAGCAGTTTCAGCAAGCTAAAAGTGATGCGGATACACAGCAAGGGAAGTTAAAAGAACAGCAACTTGAAGAACAGAATAGTCATGCTTTAAAAGAAAAACAGCAGCAAGAAGCTCAAGAGGCATTGCAGCAACAACTCACTCAGTTAGAGAAATATAGTAAAGAACTCGCAGATAATTTAGCGACGGAAAAATCGGATATTAAGTTATATCAAAAAGAAGTCGAGTCACTAAAATCTAAAGTACAAGTAGCGCAAGAAGGGCAAGAACATGTATTAAACCGTTTTAATACAAACCGTGAAAAGCAAGAAAAAGATAATGACCAAGTGCGCGAAACCATTAAGTATTTACGTGATGAAAACAGTGAAATGATAACGCAACTTTTCACTCAAAAAGAAGACTTTATGGAGCAAATACAAGAATTGGAAAGTAAATTGACAGAGTATCGATTGAAATTTGAATATGCACAAAAGCAGTTATCACAAAATAGCTAAAGAAAAGAAGCAATATATTCATTCTTTGGATCTTTAGCTTTGATATAATAAACCTTTTAAACTCGCCCTAAAACGAGTATTTCGAGATAACATGAGCATAAACCTTCCCTTTGAAAAACTAAGCCATTGGCAACAAATTGCCTTTTCGAGCGCTTTATTAGAGCGCATGTTACCTAATTATCAAATGTTTAGCGAAAGCAGTCAGTTTGGTGAATATGCACTTTTACGCAATCAACTTGACCTAGTATGGCAGTGGTTAGATAAAAACAATAAAATCAAAATTAACATTAATGCCCAGTTAAATAAATTAGAAGAGCAAACTCCCGATCCACAAGCGTTTGACTCTTTTGGGGTTTTTCCTGCGCTTGATGCTTGCATGGCAATGATGTCTTTATTGCAAATTATGCAGTCAAACGATAAAGACAAAGACCATGACGACATTGAAAGTGTCAGCCGTTTATCTCGTAATAGTGTTAATTACTATGTTGAACTATTGCTTATTGATGAAGGTGCAACTGAAGTACAAGCCTCAGATATAAATGCTCATCCATTGAGCATATGGGAATCAGAAACACAAAACGAACTCTTTGATTTTTTAAAGTTTGCCGCTGAAAATAAGCGTTCATGCCAGCTAGCAAAAGAAATGGTGCTATCAGAGGGCCTTTCTAATCTTGGTATCGAAATAGAATGATTATTGTTAATTAATAGGGTTCATAGATGAAAGCCGTGCCTTATGCCACAGACTTTAGTTTTGATTTTCATGATTTGAAGTTAATACCTAAAAAGTAATAGTGTAGGTTGCCACAAGCGAAGTGCGGCACAATATTTACCGAGCTTCATTTTGTTTAGGTCAAACTACCAAGGTTATTATTTTCCGAATACTTTTTTCAACTTAGCTGTTACTGAGCGCCAATGAGTCATGGGCTCGTTCGGCGCTTTTGCTAACACTTGCTCAAATTCTTGTTGAGATAACTCAACTTCACCGCCATGCGCAAGAATAATGCTGTAAGCATTCAAGTTCGCTATCTTCATCAACGAGTTACGATATCGTTCTGGATAGAAAACAGGGAAGGGTGGAATATAGCCTTTTCTTATTTTTACAATTAAATCAGCAATATAAACTTTATTGCTAGGTAAGTGGTGCAAAGACAAGTCTCTGTCGGTATGGCCTTGTGTTGCTAATGCTTGCCAGTCATCAAAGCCCGGAAGATTATCGCCATCATTAAGTTTGTAATCAGGTGTTAACTTACTTGAATACCAAAGCCAACGCTGCTTTTGTTGTTTTTTACTAGCAACCCAGCGCGTGAGCAGTATGTCAGTTATGTGCATTACTTTGCCATCAAAACCGCTATACCACTGCCCTGCTACATTGGCACTCGCAATTTTACACCCTGTTATATTTCTTAATTTATGAGCTGCTCCTGCGTGATCTGGATGCATATGAGTTACTACAATCAAACGCAAATCATTTAATGGCCTTTGCAAAGTATCATTTATAAAATGTTTGATTAGTGAAACGTCGGCGCGACTACAGCCATCAAGTAGCAATAGTTTATCAGCGTATTCAGCAAGCAAAATAGTTTGAATATAACCATCGAGTTTATGAAGTTTAATCATCATTATTTATGTTCGCTCATATAAACGATAAGCCACTTGTCCGGCAACCTTTTCTTTTAATAGTTGCCAATTACTAGGCAGCTGTTGACTACCTTCAGATTCGGATTCTACATAAATTAACGCCTGTTCGGCCAGCCAACCATTTTCTAACAACTCACAGGTTTGTGTTACTAAATCTTGCCTAAAAGGCGGATCAATGAATACTATGTCAAAGCTTTGTGCCGCTTGAGCTTTTAGCAAATCGAGCACGTTGGCATTACTGACTCGCATATTGTCAGCTTTAAGAAGTTGTTTATTCGAATTTAATTGTTTTGCTGCCGCTTTATTTAGCTCTATTAGGTGAACTTGAGCAGCACCACGAGAAAGCGCTTCAAAGCCTAAACTGCCCGCGCCTGCAAAACAATCCAAGCAATTAGCATCATGTATGTAAGGCATTAACCAATTAAATACTGTCTCTTTGACGCGATCTGTCGTTGGCCTTAAACCTTCAGCCATCAACACCGGTAGTTTTCTTCCTCTATGTTTACCCGCAATAATACGAATACTGCCCAATGCCGCCTTTTTATTTAGTTGTTTTTTACCTTGATTCATATCACTGACAGTTATCATTTAAAATGCTAATATAGCCGCAATTTTATCCCTATTTGTTAGTAATACCAAACAAATAACGTATTTACTTAGGTCTAATAAAGTGTCGAAGAAAAATAAAGGGTTGTTTTCCTGGTTAGGTTTTAATCAGGACGAGAAAGAGCAAGTTGTTGAAGAAGACACTACTTTGGAAGAGCACTCTGCTGTAGAGCAAGTATCTGTTGCTGATGAATCAGCAAGCAAAACAGAGATAGAGGAAGTTGTTGCAACCTCCGAAAAAGAAGTTGAAGATGTTCTGCCAGAGCCAGAGCCAGAGCCAGAGCCAGAGCCAGAGCCAGAGCCAGAGCCAGAG
>JAPYOP010000182.1 GCA_029938115.1 Colwellia sp.
CGTACAAGATTTTCATCGGCAAACTCTAGCGTTTGAGTTACAACAAAGTAGCGTCCCAATAAACGTACGATGTCAGTTGGCTCAAATGAAATATCAAAATCGAGAATTTCAGCAAAACTGTTATCTAAAAGATTAATTTTATAGCGATGAACAACTTCGGTTGTAGTTTCCTCACCTGTTACCTCATCCGTTTCAGTAATTGTCTCAACCGCTTTAGCTAATATGTAATCGCCATTAGGATGCATTATAAGCTGTTCTAAAACCGTATTTTCAGGTGAAACCACTAGAGTAGCGTCAACCTCACCCGTATATTGATGATAAGTAACTAATTGGTTGTCAATGCCAACATAAAACACCGGAGCTAGAACTGAAGCAACCATTTCGTTGTTATTGATTTCTAATGGCGTCAGTATTTTATTTTCAACAACTAAGTCTGTGTTATAAAAATTAACTTTAATTGTTTCACTAATAACTGCGCTACCTTGACCAGCAACAATAATCACTTCTGCGAAGGAATTTTCATTAAGTGGCGCAATATTTGGATCAGCAGTGATTAACACGTGAGTATCATCAATGGCTGTAACTGTTAACCAATTAGCTTCGGTTGATGCATTCCAACCAACCATTAGTTCTCCATTATTACCAATTGCTACTGTTGCATTTAATGCTGCAATACTTGCCGTTGATGTTAAAGAAATTGCGGAGCGTTCAGCAAACAAATAAACGTTATCGAGTGCTAAATCAACAGGAATAGACTTACTGTCTCCTGTAGTCACTTCAGTTAAAATGATGTTTCCTTGCTGCAAACCTGAGGCGGTAAATACACTAATATCAGGCGTTATAATTATCGCGCCATCACCAGTGCCTGAAGTAACGTCTAATGATAACCAACTAACATCGGCACTAGCTGTCCATTCATTCGTTTCACTCGTTATAGTAATTGTTTGTTCGGGAATGCTTGCATCACCAAAAGTGCCATTATATTTAACTTTTTGCGTATCTACGGCTAAGTTCCACACTAATAATGAAACATCAATATCATGAAAGGCAAACTTACTCGCATCGTCATTACTGGTTGCTATACGTATCTTGGTTGTATAAGTATCTGCAAAGAGGAATTGGGCATTAATAACGTCGAGGTAAATAGTAGCTGAATTTTCAGTGACATTTTCAGAGCGATACTCTAACCAAGGGACGGGGTCAGTATCTGGCGCAAAGCCAACTAATAAACCATCACCGACAAAATCAACTTGAATAGCAATGGTGTCTGTTGATTCATGCAAAAACTCATTACTAAAAGGTGCTTGGGTAACATCAGCAGAAATAGAAAAAACTGTTTCACTACCTGAACCACATGCTTGTAGCATAGCAGCCGTGATAATTAACATTATTTTATAGAGATGACGCATTTGTTCCTTCATGGCAATTCCTAAAGCTGATCGCTAAACCTAAGTTATTTTTATTATTTTACATGCCTATGTAACTCATTCAGGATTGGATTGTAGCTCGAGGTTTATCTCGACAAAACGCTTTTTTTTGTCGAATCTCACAATGTTCGTGTCGACCTACAATTAATTAACGCTTATTTGATACAACTTTCCTGAGCCAAATGTATAGGCACGTTATTATATTTATTCTTTGCTTACAAAAGTTAACATAATCTATTAGATGTTAAAACTAGTGGTTCTCTACTTTCTACTTTCTAAGTGGGAAAAAACTGTACCAAAAGCTTGTTCTTGATATTGTTTTAAACCTGTATCGCGAAAATCTATGTCAACTTGGCTTTTTGCTAGTTCCTTTTTAATAAAACTACCGGCAAGAATTTCTACATGAAGCGCTTCTATCAACTGAATAGCAGCTTCTATTTTAAAGCCAATTGGACCACCTGCAAATTTACCCTTCAATGCACGCCCTTTAATAAGCACATCAGTTACTTGATAATCGTCCATTAATTTAGCAAAAGTGAACTGAAACTTTTGTACTTCTTCAGCATCTCCAGCATTGTCTAAACTAACTTTTTGCACTCGTGTATGAGGAATATCATACAAGTTATTTTCTTTTGACATAATACAAATAATTGCATCATTGCCTTTTATTTCTACACCACATGCTTTCATGAAAAACTCTCAAATTTTATAATTATGGTCATTATAGCGAATTAACTAAAATAAGAAAATGGCGCTGTACTTAACTTAGCGTTATCATTGTAAAAATAATTATTTTTACACTCTTTACAGGTTAGCTTAATGAAAAAAACATGCGTAATTACTGGTGGTAGCTCAGGCATAGGTTTAAGCATAGTAAAACTTTTTGAACAAAATAATTATCGTGTGTTTAATTTAGATTTAACGAAATCAACTTTTGGTGAATTTTGCCAATGTGATGTCACTAATGTAACTCAAGTTGTTAATGTTATAAATGAAATAAGCAAAGAGCATACGATTGATGTTTTAATCTCTAACGCCGGCATTCATTTTTCTGCCAATATAGAAAACACCACAGAAACTGATTTAGATAAAGTTTTTAACATCAATGTAAAAGGCGCTTATGCTGCCATTAAAGCGGTATTACCGAGTATGAAGATCAATAAAAATGGCGCTATTATTTTAATGTCTTCTGATCAAGCGCTTATCGCTAAACACAATTCTTTTGCATATAACCTAAGTAAATCTGCGCTTGCTTCAATGGCAAAAACTACCGCTTTAGATTACGCTAGCTTTAATATTCGTGCTAATGCCGTTTGTCCTGGTACCATTGAAACTCCGCTATACCACAATGCCATTGATAATTACTGTCAGAAATCAGGCGCGAATAAAGCAGAAGTTCATCGCGAAGAAGAAGCACTACAGCCATTAAATCGTTTAGGACAGCCAGAAGAAGTGGCTGAATTAGTACTTTTTTTAGCATCTGATAAAGCTAAATTTATTACGGGTAGTTTACAAGTTATTGATGGCGGTTATACCACGCAGTAAAGTAGCGAGTAGCGAGTAGCGAGTAGCGAGTA
>JAPYOP010000074.1 GCA_029938115.1 Colwellia sp.
GCACCACATTACAGGTTAGTAGTAACTAACATAAAGCCATTGTGCACACATTTATGTACACAGTGGCTTTTTTATATCAGCTAATTTTTTTATGTAACGTATATCAAAATACGCATAAGAGGAATTTCCCTACTCTTCGCTGACTTTAAACAACTTAACAATATTAATTTCTAACGCATCAGCTATTTGATACATTTTGGTTAAGGTAACATTCTTTTCACCGCGTTCAATGCGCCCCATGTAGCTTCTATCTGTATCAGATAGTTCAGCAAGTTTTTCTTGTGATAATCCTTGTAACTTTCTTATTTCTCGAACTTTAGGGCCAAAGGCAATTAACTTATTGTTATCGCCCCTAATTACCACAAAACGGCCCTAGATATTAGAACAATGGCGTCTTTGTTCATGCTCACTATCTTCAATAATAGAAGATATTAGGATAAATACTCTATGGCGGTTTCGCCCCCATTGTGAGTTAGGACATTACAACCATTAGCCTGCTAAGGAACATTAGTGCTCTTTTGTTTTATAAAAAATGCACCCTATGTATCTGAACTTCCCAGCTATCAAATTATCAAAACAGGGCTAAGCGATTTATTAGCCATACCATAGCAATTGAGCCAGAAAAATAACTAATTAGGCGTGCAAGGCTTTGTAGTTTTAGTGCTGGATAAATCCACTTACTCAGTACAAATAACAAAGCTAAAGCAGCAATAAAAATAAGCTGTCCTAACTCTACCCCAACATTAAAATACAACAAGGCTGTAATTTTTTCGTTTTGGGGTAGGCCTATTTCGGCTAGTACTGAAGCAAAGCCAAAACCATGTAATAAACCAAAGCTTGAGGATACTAATACCGGATATTTAAAGGTTAAACTGTCCTTATTTTGCTTGGCTATTTCTATAGCAAGAAAAACAATACTTAAGGCAATAACCGCCTCAACAGGAACTATGTCAATACTAACAACGCCCGTTGCCGCCATAATTAATGTCACTGAGTGCGCTACTGTAAACCCCGTAATGGTTAATAACAGCTTTTTTCTTGTCGTTGAAATAAAGATTAAACAAGCAACAAAAAGTAAGTGATCAAAGCCAATTAAAATGTGCTCGATACCTAGGGTTATGTAAGTCAGTGTTGTTTGCTCATTCGCTTGTTCGGCTAAGATATAACTCGGTTTATCAGCATTTAATACTGCAGTAACGGTTTTATTATCTTTATTAATTATTCGTACCAATACATCGGTAGAGCTTGCAGCTAAGCCTTCTACAACAAAGCTAATACCTAACAAACCGGCATTTCTGCTTATTGTCCAAGTTTCAATATAAGCATTGTTAAAAAAGCTCACTTGTTTTGGCTTTGTTCTTGATACGCTGTCATCAAAAACAAGGTCAAGCTTTAGACGTTTATTGCCTTTTGCTGGGACTTTCCAAACAACAGAAAAATTTGTCTCATCAATTGCATCAATGGTTAATGATGATGGTCGCATATTATCGCTTTGTGCGGTAAAGCTAATAAGTAATAGAGTAAAAAATAGTAAGTTGAAGATTGCTTTCATGGCTTTACTTTTCCACTGGTGAAGGTTCATTCACCTGTTGATGATTACCTTCTTGTTTAGCGACAATAACATCATACTGTGCCAATAATTCTTGCTGATAGTTGTTAGTAAAATCTTTGCTTTGCTGGTGTTGCCAATCTTCTATGACTTTTTCTTTAACCTGTTTTAAGGGAAGGATTTCACCTTCAATTCGTTGTGACACTTTAACAAAATGCAACCCCAGTCCTGATTTAACGGGACCAGTCCACTGATTTAAAGGTGTCTTATCTAGCTCTTCGTTAAAGTTTTTACCAAATTGACGATTAATTTGATAAGCACTCATATCAGAAAACTCTGTTGCTATTAAGCTTGTATCACCTAGCGGATTTTTCCCTGATGATATGCGCTGTTTTTGCTTGGCAATAAGTTGTTGCAGTTGCTGATTACTGCGATTAGTTGTTAGGTATTTTTGCTCAAAGCTATAGCTGGCTTCTGCTTGATAGTTTTCACTGTATTGCTGAAAAAATTCTGCTAAATCTTTTGTACTAGGTTGCTGCAAAGCAGACATATCTTGAAGAATAAATTCCATTTTTTGTCGTAAGCGGCGGCGGATCACTTCATCATTTTCTCCTAAGCCAAGCGCTATAGCTTCGCGGCTATAAATTTCATTAAGGGCATAGCCGTTAATCATCTTTGTTAATTCTTGCGCTGTTGGTTTACGAGTCCATGTTTTTTCAAAACCTTGTATTAGCAAACCAACACGGTTTTGGCTAATAGTTATGATTTTACTTTCATCAGCAGTTTGTGGGTTTAATAAATCATAAATAAAGAAAAAACAAATACTAATAAAGAGAAAGTGAATTAAAGGCTCATGAAGCAATTTTTTAAGCACAGTTTTCATAGAAGGAGTAACCTGATAATAATGAAAAATAGGGTAATATATAAAATGAAAAACCGATGTTGTTTTTATCTGACAGTGTCAGAAAAAGCAGCAACATCGGTTAGGATATTTAGCCCAAAATAGTTTGGGCTTTAAGTTTTATACTTAGTGGTTATACCAAACCGGCGCAGTGTAGGCACGATCTTGAATGCTGGTAGGAATATCATCAGGTATAGCAATGTTATAACGTACCGCATCATAAGTTGTCCAACGAGGTGTTGGAATAGCTAATACACGTACATAATAAAAAGCATTCTGTGAGGCATCAAACTCAGGATCTGTCCACAATGCTTTTAAGCTATCAGCACCAATATCATTAGTATAAGTTGCTGTTTTAACATCAACGGTATTACCAACAACTTTGTCACAGCGACGTTCAACAATTTGTCTGTTGTCACTACAGGCTACATCAAAAATGCGCTCATGAGTATTACCTTCACTGTCTAACCAGCCTTTCACTACTTGTAGGCGATCTAAGTTAGCAGCATCAGGGTCTTTCATACCTACAACCATAAATTGTGGGGCTTCGCCTGCTTTACTTGGTAAATCTCCACCCATAGGAACGCCTTTTTCATAACCAAGCTGAACAAAGTCATTGCTGTTTAAGTCACTTTCATTGAAATTCCAGCCAGCAAAGAACCTAACTTGAATACGTTGACCAGTAGTAGCATAAGTTTCTTTTCTTTCCATAGCATCAAAAATACCTTGGCGAGTATTTTCTGTTGCCCAAACAGCCGCTAAACCTGAATTAATGGTTTGTCGATAATGTATTGTTTTGCCAAGCCCACTAACAAGAGGATTTGTCATACGTGCTTTATCGGGCTCACTGGTAGACATTTTACCAAAAAAATTATCGGCTTCGGTGGTTGCTAAACTTGTGTGAGAGTCTGTTGAGCCAATTAAACCAAACTTATAAGGATTGGTGCCTAATTTTTTCTCTATAGCTAAACCTCGTTTTAACGCTTCACGGCCATATTCAGCAGGGAGCATTTCGTCGGTTTTAAGCTCAGAAAGATCTAAGTTACCTACATCCCATTGCTCGAAGTCTGCAAACTCGTCATTAGGTGATAAAACTGGATGAGCTTCACCATCACCTTTCATTTGAGTTACTTCGTATAAAGGCTCCCAACGATCACGAGATTCAACATATTCTTTATCAAGCTTAGTACCATCATATTGAGCATCTAGCGGAAACATAATACCGTTAGATAAATTACCATTGTGAGCAATGGCGAGAATATCTCCTTTGGTTTTATCTTCGTAGGTTTGCATCCACTTCCACAGTTCTCGAGGATTTGGGCTGCCGTAAGGAGGAGTTGTTGTGTATGGCACCATTTGGCGACCTTTTTCTTCACCGTCACGGTAAATAACAACGCGGTGCATGTTTGCTCCTTTAATTAGCGATGTCCACTCATAACCTATAAATGCGGTAAACTTACCAGGGTCATTATATCTTTCAGCCGAATCAATAATTTCGTCCCAAGCATCTTTGTAGCCTTGTGACTCAGGGTCATAATTTAAAACATCAGGCAGTGTACCTTGAGAAAAACCTTTAATTAATTTCACAGCAACTTCGTGATTTTTACCTGCCATTAAGCCCTCATAGAGTTCTTTACCCAAAGGGTCAGCAACAAGCGCTTCCTTTCCTGCATATAAATCAGGGATCATGCCCATATTATCGGAGTGATCTGAAACAACTAAAAAATCGAGCGGCTTAACTAGCTTTGTTTCTAACCCCATAGAGGCAGTGATTTTTTCACCTCTTGCATATTTATAAGCGTCATCTGGACTTAAGGTATTACCAAAAGCGCCTGCATCAAATGAGTTATTTGTATGTAAATGGGTATCACCAAAATAGACATTTTGTGCATATTTGGCTGTAGCTTCTTTCTTAGGTTGCTCTGCTTTAGTTGTAACAGGCTTTGTTTCAACTTTTGTGCTGGTATTATTACTACTAGGTTGTTCACAACCTTGTAGTAATAATGCTCCAACGATACAGCTTAAATAAGTAAGTTTCACAATAATCTCCGTTTATAATTAGGTTACACAATATAATAACTCAACTCTAACTTATTGATAGTTATCTTTTAAAATAATTTAATTTCAAAATTTCACAATGAACAATATTATTATAACTTGATATATTACGAAAAATAACTGATATATTACGATGTTTCAGTTATTTTTGTCATATTTCAATGTTGTTTAAAATTTGAGAACTGCTCTCTAAGTACTAACTTGTGTACTTTTCCTGTTGCTGTTAATGATATCTTATCAACATAAACTACCGTCTCTGGTATCCACCATTTGGCAATTTTGTCGTTGAGCCATTGCCCTACCTGTGCAACAGTAAGTTCTTCATGCGCATTACGCTCAATAATTAACAACGGACGTTCACCCCATTTTGGGTGTTCTAATCCGATAACCGCTGCCATAGAGACTTGCTTGTGCATCATCATGGCATTTTCAATGTCAATTGAAGATATCCACTCTCCTCCTGATTTTATTACATCTTTTTTTCTATCCGCTATTTTCATAAAACCAAATTCATCAATCGTTGATATATCTCCTGTATCAAACCAACCATCAGCAGTTTTTGTTTCTGGCTTGTTAAAATAATAATCAACTACCCAAGGACCACGTACTAGCAGTGAGCCAGATTGTTTACCATCCCAATCAAGTGATTTCCCTTGCTCATCTACAATTTTCATTTCTACCCCAAAAACAGGGTGTCCTTGTTTTAGTTTTAGCAAAAACAATTCTTCTTCATTCAGATTGTTAGCTTCATAAGGACGAGTGGCATTAACTGTACCTAGCGGACTCATTTCTGTCATACCCCATGCATGTACTACAACGAGTCCTTGCTCTTGTTCATAATATTTATATAGATGAGGAGGCATAGCAGAGCCTCCAACAATCATTTTTTGTAACGTTTTAAGTTGAATTTTTTCAGTTTTTAAATAGTCGTATAAAAAATTCCAAACCGTTGGAACTCCTGCAGTAATTGACACCTTTTCTTGTTGAATTAAGTGAGTAAGTACTTGAGGATTTGCCACTTTATGACCAGCAAAAACGAGTTTACAACCTACCATTGCTGGTAAATATGGTATTCCCCATGAGTTCACATGAAACATAGGAACCACAGGCAAAATGACATCGCGCTTACTTACTCCAAAGCAATCAGGTAAAGCCGCTGACATCGTGTGTAAAATCAAAGCTCTATGGCTGTATAAAACGCCTTTAGGATCGCCAGTTGTGCCTGATGTGTAACAAAGTGAGCATGCATCTTCTTCATTCAATTCAGGCCATTCATAATCGCAACTATGTTGGCCCATGATCTGCTCGTAAGCTTTCCAATGGCTTGGTAAGCCCTCAATGACTGAATCATCAGAGGTTAAAACAACAATATTTTTCACATGAGATAATTTGCTTTCAACACCTTTAATGAGTTCAATAAACATAACATCAATAAACAGCATTTGATCTTGAGCATCATTAATAATGAACGCAAGTTGATCGGGATGTAATCTCGGGTTTATGGTATGACAAACAGCGCCAGAACAACTAACACCAAAGTACAACTCCATATGCCTGAAGTCATTCCATGCTAATGTAGCAATCCTGTCACCTTTTTTTATTTCATTTTCTTGAAAAAAATTCGCCAATTTTGCCGCCCGGGTAAAAATATCGGCCAAAGTACATTGGTGATAATCATGATCACTTGTAATAGAAATTATCTCATTATTTGAAAACAATTGTTTTCCATGCCTCATAAGTGCATTAATGGTTAATTGATATGGCATCATGTTACCAAGCATAGCTTTCTCCTAAATTTTTATATTTTTTGATTACATCGTTATATCTGAGCGTGAATTTATTCGGCCTGTGATTATAAAACCACCAGATAATTGCATGTTATATTTTAATCAACTCACTTTATTAATGTTTACTACTTGAATATTTGTATATTCAAGTAGTCCTTCACGCCCAAGCTCAACGCCAATACCTGATTCTTTAGTTGCAGGAAATGGAATATTAGGTGCAAAAGCACAGTGTTGATTTATCCAAGAGGTTCCACAGTTTAATTGTTGTGCAACCATTCTGGCTCTGTTGATATCGGAAGACCAAACTGATCCTCCTAAACCGAAAGTTAAGCTGTTAGCACTGTCTATAGCATCATCTATGTTACTGTATTTGATAATGGGTAGAATTGGGCCGAAAGGTTCTTCATCTACAACTTTTGTACCATCGGCAATATCTTTGACAACAGTGAGTGGAACAAAATATCCTGGCTCATCACTAACATCTCCCCCCGCAATAATAGTACCGTTTTCTTTTGCATCAGCGATATATTCACATACTTTATCAAACTGAATTTTATTCTGAACGGGGCCGAATTGTGATGTGGGATCTAAACCATTACCGACAACTGCAGCATTGGCTAATTTTGCAATTTCTTCACAAACATCATCATAAACTAACTCATGCACGTATAACCTTTTCAAGGCGATGCACACTTGGCCACTATTGATAAATGCTGAGCCAAAAATGCCTGCAGCAATGTTTTGAGGATTTACATCGTCTAAAACAATGCCTGCATCATTACCGCCAAGTTCAAGTGTGATAGGTTTTAAAGTACTTGCGGCACTTGCCATAATAGCTTTACCTGTTGGTGTAGAACCGGTAAAAGATATTTTATTCACATCAGCATGAGCCGTAAGCAATGGGCCTAAATCATTATTATCTACAATAATATTTACTAAGCCTTTTGGCACAATATCTTTAAGCAATTCACCAAATTTAACAGCAACAACGGGTGTTGTTGGTGAAGGTTTAATAATAATGCTATTACCTGTTAATAGCGCAGGTGCAAGTTTATAAATAATAATTAGAAAGGGTAAGTTCCATGGAATAATAGCGCCAACTACACCCAAAGGTTTATGATGTATCTCTATTCGTTTAGTGTCATCTTCTTCAAGCACTTCAGGTAATACTTGCTGTGATGCAAAATAACGACAAAAAGCTTCTGACCAATGAATTTCTAATGTTGCTGCTTCTAAGGGTTTTCCCTGCTCTTGAGTAATGATTTTAGCCAATTCCTCAATATTTTCGTGCATACAATCAGCTATAGAAATCAACAATTTTTGACGCGTTTCATTCTCTGTTTTAGCCCAAAGTTTACTTGCTATTTTCGCAGCTGCAACGGCTTGATTTAACTGTTCTTCATTTGCTCTTGGAACAGTTGTAAATACTTGTTCAGTAGCTGGGTTAATAACATCAAGTTGCAGGGATGTTTGTACTAGTTCGCCATTAATTAATAAACCGTTCATCGAGTTTCTCTCTATTGTAATTTTTTAGTTTCACGATAATTTTATTTAAGAACCTTACATAAGATTATCCGTGTATGGGTTTTCCATTTATTCCACAAGCGGCTTCCATCACTGCTTCTGAAATAGTGGGATGTGCATGGATCATTTCAGCAATATCTTCAGGTAATAACTCACTATGTTTAGCCAGTAATAACTCGTGAATAATTTCAGTCGCGTTATGACCAATAATATGAGCACCTAAAATTTCATCTGTTTTTACATCACATAAAATTTTAACAAGGCCCGTTGGTTTACCCACGGCAATGGTTTTTCCTGCGCCTGCATAGTTAAAAACAGACTTTTTAACTTGGATGTTCTCTTTTTTAGCTTGATCTTCACGCAAGCCAAAACCGGCAACTTGTGGCTCGCAATAAATAGCAGAAGGCACTAGTTCTGATGATACTTTAACAATAGAAGGTTTATGCCCAGCGATAAATTCAACCGAAATTTCACCTTCTTTTGATGCTACATGTGCTAATGCGGGGCTTGATGTGATATCGCCAATAGCATAAATACTCGGTATATTGGTTTGGCAATAATCACCTACATTAACAAAACCACGGTTATCAAGTGACACGCCAACGTCTTTAAGTCCTAAGTTTTCAGTATTTGAGACACGACCAAAAACCACTAAAACCTTTTCACTGACAATCGTTTCTTCTTTGCCTTGTGAATTTATTAGCTTTACCACAACCGATTGAGCTGATTTTTTAATCGCCGTAGCGCGAGTATTGGTTCTAACGTCGATACCATCACTTTTAAAGCTTTTTGCTAAGATGGCACAGGTTTCAAAATCTTCTGTGGGTAATATATGATCGGCTAACTCTATTAAGGTTACTTCTACGCCAAAGCTATTCATCACATAGGCAAATTCACAACCAATAGCTCCTGCACCTAAAATCACTAATGATTTAGGTAACTTTGTCATCGCAAGTATGCCACTTGAAGAAAGCACTTGCTGTTCATCAAACTCAAAACCTGGCACAACCATTGGGCGAGAGCCCGTAGCAAGCATAATATTTTTTCCTTGATAAACTTTTCCATTATCTAGGGTTATTTGATTTTTTGCGGTAACTTTAGCGGTACCTGTTAATACCGTAACTTTATTTCGTTTAAGCAAACCTGCGACACCGCCCGTGAGAGTTTTAACGACTTTTCTTGAGTTAGCTTGCACTTGAGAATAGTTAAGTTTACTTCTATCAACAGAAACACCTACTGACTCCATTTCTAGCATAGAATGAAATACTTCGGCTTGATGAATGAGGTTTTTTGAAGGAATGCAGCCCCAGTTTAGGCATACACCACCGAGCGACTCTTTTTCCACAATAGCGACACTTTGACCTAACTGTGCAGCGCGAATAGCCGCACAGTAACCACCAGGCCCTGCACCAATGATAATAAGATCAAACTGAACAGTCATAATTTACTCTCTATTAAATTGAATAATGCTAATGGCGTTATATAGCAATAACGCCATTTAAAGGCTTAAAAATTAAGCTAACATCAATTCTGGATTTTCAAGGGCATCGTTTAATGCTTTCATGAATCTCGCCGCGGGCTCACCATCTAATACACAATGATCAAACGTTAAACTTACTGGCATCATTGTTCTTACTGCAATTTCACCTTGATGGACTACAGGTTTATCAAGTGCTGTTGAAGTACCGATTAATACTGCATTTGGTGTGTTTAATACTGGCGTAGTTTTTGTGCCCGCTGGTGCTATGCCTGCAGTACTAGATAAAGTAATTGTTGAACCTGTCATATCTTCAGCTGTAGCATTACCATTGCGAACTCGGCTAACGAGTGCTTTCATTGCGATATCAATTTCAACAACCCCCATTGATTCAGCATTACGTAAAACACCGACCATCAATGAACCATCAAATTCACTGTTACCTTCAAGTGAAATAGCAATACCCATATTCACAGTGTTATAAACAACAATTTCATTACCCTTTACACAAGCGTTTGCAATAGGCACTTGTTTTATTGCATAGCACATCGCTTTAATAATAAAAGCGTTCATTGAAACCTTGGTTTCAAACTGTGCTTCGCGGGCAACAA
Source organism: Colwellia sp. (assembly GCA_029938115.1). Classification (GTDB taxonomy): domain Bacteria; phylum Pseudomonadota; class Gammaproteobacteria; order Enterobacterales; family Alteromonadaceae; genus Colwellia. The sequence continues at coordinate 9,908 of JAPYOP010000074.1, forward strand.
AATTTGCTCGAACAGCTTTGAGAGCTGAAATATCGCTGTCCCATAATGAAGAAAGTTGCGCAGTAGTTTGTAAGCTTTGCTTCATTCTATCGGCTATTGTTTTACGCATACCTTTAAATGGAATACGTGCTCTTTCACTTTGTTCACTAGCGATTTTACTTGCTTGGGGTGCTATTAAAGGTGCTATTTGAGCTGTCGTCGTTATAGTGTTTTCAATTGCGGCTAAGACATCTTTTTTAACAATTCGTCCTTTAGGACCTGAACCGGTAACTAACGATAAATTCAGGTGATTATCTTTCGCTATTTTTTTCGCTAAAGGTGATGCAATCACTCGACTATTTGCAGGTGAATTTTCACCTTGTGTGTTGGTACTGGCTTGAGCGTTTTCTTGCGCTATACTTATTACAGCTTCAACGGCAGCACAAGCGTTAGACGTTGCACCTGTTGCCTTTTTTAGCTCTTCTTTGGTATCGAAAAATTCACCAATAATAGTATCAACATTAATGGTTTCACCCTCAGCCATAATGATATGAAAATACCCCTCTTGAGGTGATTCTAGGTCATAAACAACTTTTTCAGTTTCAACGGAGGCAAGCTCTTGGCCTTTAACCACTTTTTCACCGTCTTTTACTAACCATTCGTTTACCGTACCTTCGCTCATTGCCATGGCGAGTTTTGGCATGACATAATCTGTTTTAGCCATAATGACTTACTCCATATAATTTATTGGAAATTATTTTATCAACTCGACCTTTAGGCACATACTTCACGTATTGCTGCTTCAATCCTTTCAGGATTTGGTGCAACATAGTTTTCCATATAGCCGCCAGGAATAGGCATGTTAGGCGTAGTTACTCTGATTATTGGTGCATCGAGTAAGTCAAAACCTTGCTCGACTACGCGCGCAGATACAGTGCCAGCAAAACCACAGTTCTCCCAGTCTTCGTCAACAATCACTAACCGGTTAGTTTTTTCTAATGATTTAAGTAAAGTGTCCATATCAAAGGGTTCAAAGCTACGAGGGTCAATCACTTCAACGCTAATTTCACCTTCAAGTTTAGCGGCAACCTCTAAAGCATTTTTCAGCTGAACACTGTTAGCTAAAACGGTAATGTCTGTGCCTTCACGTTTCACTTCAGCAGTGCCTAAAGGGATAATATAATCTTCTTCAGGTACATGGCCGCGCTCCATCATTAACCCTAGGTGCCATGGAATAACAACGGGGTTATTATCTCGAATTGCAGCTGCCATTAAACCTTTAGCATCATAAGGAGTAGAAGGCATAACGACTTTAATGCCAGGGTGGTGACAAAAAGTACTGTGAACTGACATTGCATGATCATTAGCTAAACGCATACCGGTACCAACCGCTGCGGTAATCACTAAAGGGAGTGCTTGTTGGCTACCATGTAAAAAATGGTATTGACCGGTAGTAATACTTACTTCACTAAACGTTACATAAGTAAAACCACCAAACATAAAGTCAACTACAGGGCGTAAGCCTTCTTGTGCCGCGCCAAAAGCAAGACCATACATGCCACTTTCAGCTAGCGGGGTATCAACAATACGGTCTTCGCCAAATTGTTGTACTAAACCTTCCGTATGGGGGAAAATACTGCCTCGAATATCTTGTCCTACTAAAAATACACTTTCATCAAGCTTCATTTCTTGAATGTAAGCTTCACGTATTGCTTCTATAAACGTTAATTCTCTCATCATCATCTCCAATTAAGCGTTTGGCGCATAAACGGCGGCCATTAATTCTTCAACTGTTGGGGTAGCAATTTCACTTTCGTCAGCAAATTTTTCCGCTGCAGCTACTTCTTCATCTGCTTTGGCGCCAATAGCATCAATTTGTGTTTGGGTTAAAATGCCATCTTTAAGCACTCGCTTAGTTGCCAATAACACCGGCTCGCGTTCACGCATAGGATCAAGCTCTTCAGCTTTTCTTGCTCTATAACCTTTTAAATCTTTTGTGCCCATATCATGCTCTTTAAAGCGCAAAGTTTTACACTCAACAAAAGTAGGACCTTTGCCATCACGAGCACGCTTTATTGCTTTAAGTGCAACTTCGGCACAGGCGAAAACATCTTGACCATCAACAATAATAGCGGGCATATCAAAGCCTTTGGCTAAGCTGGAAATATCTTTTGTTGGATGCATATCTTCAATAGATGAATGTATTGCCATACCATTGTTTTCACACCAATAAATAATGGGCAGGTTCATAGTTTTAGCGAATAACATACTTTCGTGGGCGCGACCTTGACCGTACGAACCATCACCAGAGCAGTTCATAACTACTTGCTTTTGACCTCGACGTTTAGCCGCAAAGCCCCAGCCAACAACAGGTGCGAAGTTATAGCCAATGAACCCTGACATCATGTAAACTTTTTTCTCAGGAAAAGAAAAATGAAAGGCTGAGCGACCTTTACAACAGCCAGTTTCTTTACCGGTATGCTCAGCTAAATAATATTTAAGGTCTATTCCTTTACTTAAATTGTGGGCCATACCATGTGCACGGTGATGAGGACTTAAGTTGTCATCATCATTTAAAAAACTTGCGGCGGCGACTCCCGGTGCTATAGCACCTTCTCCAGGATGGTAGAAGCCAATTAATTTACCTTGCAACATACGAGCATAAAACATTTTGTCAAAACGATCAGCACGTACTAAATTAGTAAATAGTGTGATCATTTGTTTTTTTGAAAGTGCCATTTAAAACCTCTCTAATATGAATAAACAATTGAATAAAAAGGCTGTTATTATTTTAATATCAACCTTTTAAATAGATTATGTAACTAGAACTGATAACCTACTTCAAGAGTGATTTCTCTTCCTTCACTCAACACATGAGCAAAAGCACCTTGATTTAATGGAATTTTAGATGCATACGTTTCATAATCTTCATCAAGTAAATTACTAACCGTTAATGCAACATGCCAATCGCTATCCATAGACATTAACGTGGCACGGTAATCAACTAAAGCGTAAGCGTCTTGCATAAGCAATGGGTCATTATCTGAGCTAAATGAATGCTCTGTTTTATAACTCACACTTAACATGTTGGTTAATTCAAGACTGTCAGTTAGTTCAAAGATGTGCTCAGCATTAATCACCATTTTAAATTTAGGAACCCATGGCAATTCACGGCCTGACCAATCACAACTACTTAATTCACCAAGAGGATCTTCAGAGAAGCTGCAAGCAGCATCATCAAATTCATCATAGGTAAAGTCTAAATACTCCGCATTAGCACTAATTAGTAGGTTATCTGTTGCTACCCACGTTAATTCAACATCAACACCTTGCTGAATTGATGTTGCGGCATTACCGACATTAAAACCAACCGTGCCGTTAAATACGGAAACCTGTAAGTCATCATATTTCCCATAAAATGCGGCAACATTTAAACGCACATCGTCCCAATCTTGTTTGAAACCGACTTCAAACGCATTAACAGATTCATCTTCAAATTGAACGTCATCAGGGTTCGTACCTTCAAATAAGGCATCAAAACCACCCGCTTTAGCACCATTTCCCCACGTACCATAAATCATGGTGTCATCTGATAATTGATAACGAAGGCTTGCTTGGAACATGGTGTGATCTTCTGCACGCGCTAAGTCATCATAAATATGTGCAGAGCCGCCGAGAACGACACTGTAAAAGGCTAAATAGTTAGGAAATCCACCCACTAATGGCACAGGTGCAGGAATGACGGCACCAAAACCAAGATTATGTTCAATGTCAGCAGTTAATGCTGATTGTGTTGCTGTTTTATCCATGTCTGAATAACGCATACCAAACGTAGCACTTAACTTGTCAGTAAAGGCGTAATCAACTTGTGCAAAAACAGAGGTTTGTTTGGTTGTTTGGTCTAACTCATTAATGACAGACATCGGCTCAAAGAAAGGGGCAAAACCACCTAAGCCAATTAATGCTAAAACATCGGGTGAATTAAAATCACGATAGTATTGATGAACAAAATCATCTTCTTGATAATAAGCACCAACAAGCACATCTAATTTGTCATTAACATTAATAGCCAAACGAAGCTCTTGAGACAATTGCTCATAAGTCTCATCACGGCGGGTATCAATAACTGGTGTGGGCATAATATCGACATCAACCGTGATTGAGTAATCATAACTACTAAAGCCTGTTATTGAAGTTAACGTCATGCTATCGCTAATGTCATAAACCACTTCTAGCATGGTTTCCTCTGTTTCAGTTCGGTTACCATCACGGCCATTAATAAAAGGTGCACCATTACCGATATTAAGAGTATCGCCACCCATGCCTAAAGCGATGAATGGAGAATCTTCTTTTGGTGTTGAATCTGCATTTAAATGCATCATGGCTGCTAGGTTATGTCCTATCGTTTCGAAGTTTCCTTGCTCGTAACGTAAATAAAAACTTAAACTACTGGACGGTTCCCAATATGCTCCTACTCTATAAGCATCATCTTTCTCTTGGGTTTCATATTCATTAGAATATTGGTTTAATACTCCGCCCTTAGATTTATCCCGATACTTACCAGCCAAGCGGATAGCAAAATCATCGCCTAAGGGAATATTTACACCACCGATAATTTCGGTTTGTTCAAACTCAACACCATAGCGGAGTTTAACATTACCTGTTATTTCGGAATCTAACTCTGGGCGTTTAGTGACCATTGAAATAGCACCACCAATAGAGCTATTTCCATAAAGGGTGACTTGTGGGCCTTTTAAAACTTCAACACGCTCCATATCAAAAAAGCCAGCTCGTTGTTGGTTCATACGGCCACGATAAATGCCATCTACATAAGTACCAACTGATTGTTCAAACGAGGCGTTATCACCTGATGAAACACCACGTAATGATAATCTACTACTACCAGCAAGTTTAGGTTGCTCTAGACCAGGAATAAATTTAGCTAAATCTGTAATATCATTAACCCCCATGTCTTCAATATGCTCTCCTGTTACAGCATTAACACTCATCGGGACGGTTTGAATAGACTCTATTTTTTTACGGGCTGTAACTTCTATAACTTCAATAGATTGCTTTTTAGCTTCTGATTTAGAAGCTTCTTCAGCAATAGCTGCTGTACTACAAGTTAAAGATGCAACAATGGCAAGTGATAATTTGTTTTTATTAATATTCATAATTTCCCCAAGTTTATAAATTCAAAAATAGTTAATTTTTTCATTAATTAAAGATAATAAGCATCTCAATACTTTCCCTGTTTTGCTGAATCAGTATGTTTAATGAAATTTCTAATATAAATATACTGACCCAAAGAGGTTTATTTGTAACCAAAAGCAACATAATTATGATATATTGCGAAATAAGTTAATAAAACAATCAGTTTATGTTGTTTTTTTGTGCAACATTAAAACATGAGGAGCAAGGCAATGGCTCATAATTGGGTACGTGCAAGCATAATCTCTGGCTTAGATTCGTTATTAAAAGAAAACTTTTCTGTCTCGTTGAGTGCGCTAGAAGCTAAAATAAATTTTGACTTTACCACTATTAACAATTCTGATTATCATGTGCCTTTAGATACAACAATTAAGCTTCTAGAAGACTGTGCTCAATATACTAACTGTGATTACTTAGGCGCTATGCTGGCAAGTAGACAGTCTTTTGATACTTTAGGTGTATTACCAAGTGTTGGTGCTTTTGCAGATTCATTTGGAGATGCTCTCGTGCAAGTTTTAGAGCACTTATCTTTGAATACCCAAGGTGTTGAGTGGCAGCTGTCTACTGACGAACACTTTGCATATATGACGTTATATTTAAAAAGTGCTCATAATATAAGTCACCAGCAGTCTATTTATTTAGGTGTGATTCAGGCATTTAAATTATTTAAAGAGTTATCTTCAAACGAGTGGCGTCCTACCCGAGTATATTTCACTCATTCAGCCCCTAATAATGTTAAGTTTTTGCGATCAGCTTTGGGAGACAATCTTTATTTTAATATGGATTTTAATGGGTTTATCTTCCCAAAAAAAATGCTAAACTTAGCTACCTCAAGAAAAAATCAAACATTAAATACAATCATTAATGATTACTTAACATTGACGGGAAACTCACAAACTAAAAATAAATTAACCCAAATAAAGATTTCTATACGCAGTTTATTATTGCTTCAGCAATCGTGCTCTTTACCAGAAATAGCAAGTAGTCAAAATCAAACACCAAGAGCAATTCAGTATTACTTAAAAAAGCACAACCTTACTTATCAAAAACTACTAAATAATGTTCGCTATGAACTAGCTAGCGAATTACTAGCTGAATCTGAACAATCTATAAATGAAATATCAATGTTAGTTGGTTTTACAGACAGCTCCGTATTTTCCAGAAGTTTTAAAAAACATATTGGTAAAACACCTTCACAATTTAGAAAAGCTAATTTCTACAACTAGGGTTTCCATTGATGCTAATTATCGTGAACAAATGATTATGATTAGTTATTGCCTTGAGGTGTTAAGCTAATTCACATAAAGCTATTGACCTCCCCCATAACTTCGCAATTAATCAATTAAATTTCATTTATAATCATATCGCTGTTTACAATTAAGGATAAATTGAACATATACTTTTTAACTTCTCAACAGGTAATTATTTTGAAAGATTTATCAGGTCTATGGGTTTTTATCACAGGTTCCGCAACAGGAATAGGTTATGAAACAGCATTAGCATTTGCAGATGAAGGGGCCAACATCATTGCGACAGACCTAGACTTACCCTCTTTAACATTAGTTAAAACTAACTGTGAAAAGCGACATGTAAAAGTTAAAGTATTTGAATTAAACGTGACTAATCCAATACATTTCGAAAGCATAATAGACGATCTTAAAGGTAACGGTATTGAAGTCGACATACTGGTGAATAATGCTGGTATAGGTTGGTTTGGCAGTATTGAAGATCATACTATGGACAAGTGGCGTTCTACTTTTGAGGTGAATATTATGGGCGTAATTAATGGAACATGTGCCTTTCTATCTATTTTTAAACAATCGAGTCTGGACAAACATATAGTTAATATTTCTTCATTAGCAGCTATAGCACCAGCTGTTAATATGTCTGCATACGCTACTTCAAAATATGAAGTTATGGGCTTTACTGACACCTTAGGTGTTGAATGTACAGGTACTAATGTTAGTGTTACTTGCGTTCACCCCGGCACAATTAATACAGATATAGTTAAAAGTCACGAAACAGGCGAGTCCGTATCAAAAGAGCACCTTAACAATTTACAAAAATTTTACCACGACAAAGGCTCTCTACCAGTCGTTGTTGCAAAAGATATAGTTAAAGCGGTTCAAACTAAACAAGTAAGATTATTTACAGGAGCAAGCGCCAAACCTACGAGTATTTTAAAGCGTTTTTTATCAAGTAAACAAATGTGGAATATTTCCCATTTCTTATCAAGAAAAATTGGTTTTATAGACTAAGTGGGGGTTAGTAGTTGCAATTGAGTATTAAACTAAATGTTT
>JAPYOP010000183.1 GCA_029938115.1 Colwellia sp.
AATATGCACCCGCTTCAAGTTTCAGCACAACTTCTCTCGTCGAATCTTCTTCAATATACAGGCTGGTATCATATACCCCAGAGGCTGTACCGTAGTATATTTTATACCCTGTAATATCGTCTAGTAAATCACCCTCAACATTTTCAGTTGGTGCCTCCCAATTTAAAATAACATCATATTTTACATTTTCAATTTGTATACTAAATGCCGGTAGAGAGGTTATATTTAGATCATCAGATACAGAGATAATTATATTATTATAAATGCCTGTTTGAGTCGGTGTGCCACTCAACAAGCCATTATTGACGTTAAAATCAGCCCAGTCCGGCTGATTGTCAATACTGAACAATAAATCATCATTTTCAGCATCTTCTGCCGAGGGTAAAAAATTATAGTTATCACCCAGTATTAAGCTGACACTTGGCACACCGCTAATGGATGGCGGAATATTTTTTATAGCGGGTTCAGCTACCGTTATAGAAAATACTGGTAAATAAGCCGAACTTGAGCCATCCGATACCCCAATAAGAATATTATTGTAACTGCCTTGTTGATTAGGGGTGCCGAATAGCTGCCCCGTTGCACCATTAAATTCAGCCCAGTCTGGCATATTTGCGATAATGAAGGTTAATTCATCATCATTTAAATCGGTAACGGTTGGTGAAAAATCATAAGGATTATTTTTTTCCAAACGGGTGATGGGAGAGCCACTGATAACGGGAGAAGGATTGCCATTATTAGAAGTAAGTACATTTATGGAAAAACCTGGCAGGTAAGACACATTCTCCCCATCCGATACACTTATTATTATATTGTTATAATTTCCTTCAATACTCGCCGTACCGGTCAATAATCCATTTTCCGTATTAAATGTTAACCAACTAGGAATGTTTGTAATACTGAATGTTAACGTGTCATTATCGGCATCCGATGCGGCAGGTATAAAGTTATAGGTTTCCCCTAGGGTTAAGCTATTTATTGGATACCCATAAATAGTCGGCAAGCTATTCTTTGTCATCACTTGCAAAACAGTGATGCTAAAACTGGGCAAATTAACCCACTCTACTCCATCAGAAACACCTATGGTTATATCATTATAGTCACCGTAGTCATCTGGAGCGCCCTCTAGCATGCCTGTTAAGGTATTGAAACTTGCCCAATTAGGTTTGTTTGTAATGTTAAATATTAAGCTATTATAATCTTGGTCTATAGCACTTGGTAAAAAATGATAGTATTCGCCTTGATTAATGCTGGTTATAGCAGCTCCTGAAATAACCGGTGGCGTATTTTCTACTGAGCTAGCTAGAGCATTTATGGTATAGGCAGGCAGGTAGACTATACTTTCGCCATCAGACACACCAATAATTATATTATCAAACACTCCCACCTCAGTAGGCTCACCTTCTAACTTTCCGGTAGAAGTATCAAAGCTAGCCCAATGAGGCTTATTCAAAATACTAAAGGTTAAAGTATCACTATTGGCATCTGTTGCTATTGGTATAAAACGATACAAAGAATTAATATTTATACTGGTTCTAGATTCTCCCAATATGGTTGGAGGAATATTATTTACAACCATATCTGTAACATGAATGGCAAAAGCAGGCAGGTAAACAAAGCTATCACCATTTGTTACTCCTATAATAATATTGTCATAACTACCCACCTCTGTTGGCACTCCTTCTAGTAAACCTGATTCAGTATCGAAGCTTGCCCAACTTGGTATTTCGGTAATATTATAAACAAGAGAATCATTATTGATTGAGTCTACTGTAGGTATAAAGTTATAGATTGTATTTTTATTTAACTGAGTTTTTGGAAAACCAGCGATACTCAAATTTATTGGGGGTACATCTTGAGGAGTATAATCGGGGAATGAATCTTTAATTTCACTTTGCTGTATTCCCGACTTAAATAAAGTTAACGAAAAATGATTGATTGCTTGTTCTGCACTTACTAGTTCTGTGGGTTGTGTATCCTGCCCCGCATTTTCTATCCAGCTAATTATGGATTCTGATGACTCAAATTCACCTTGGCTTAATGCTAAATCAATTTTAGAAACTGAAAGTTCATGTGCTTTATCAGATATAGATATGCCATTTTCTGGATTATTATCCACATCTAAGGTTTGCATTAACCTTAGAGCGTTTATTAGATTATTATGGTTTTCACTTCCACCAAAAAAGTCAAGTGGAGTGATCAAGGGTTTAGCAATAGTTGAAGGGAACTGAAGATCACCAATTGAGAATTGTATGACCTCTCCAGAGTAGTAAATAAAACGACCTTCACTGTCGGTTGTGCATTGTTCATTACAAGAACTAGAGGCGTAATGTAGATTAACTACCTTACTGTCTTTAAAATATCCGATTAGAGGCGAACCGCTATATTGACCCTCCTTGGGTTCAATTATTGAATAATTGTTATTATCTAAGCAGCCGCTTAAAAGCAGGGCAGATATTGAAACTATAAATAGGCTTTTCATTCTCATCCTTGAGAAAATTCGATTGGCTGATTTTACATTAAGAAGTAGTAACAGACGTGACATAAGTCTTAGTTCAGGTTGAAGCAATTAAACTTAATACGTAGAAATCTGCATTTCTAATGCCTTAATCCTAATTGCCACCTAAAAACTATAGTCCAAGGTGTTTTTATAATCGAGCTATTATGGGTTAACGAATTAGGTGTATACATGGATTCGTACTAAGCAGCAGGGCATTATAGTTTATTATGGTATATTTTTATCTAATGATACTTTATTAGCTTTATGTTTTTTTATTAGAAAATAGTTAAGGTTTTTAGCGGAAGTAGTAGATATGAAATATTAAAACTGCCTGCAATTTATCTAAATTCGTATGTGAGGGGCCGGTTTTGCCTTTTTCTTTAAATGCACCAAACAATAGTTGACCCTCGTGCCCGCAGCAGACGGACGTTTTTACGCCACGCTGCCAGCGATTGCTTAACG
>JAPYOP010000075.1:0-12400 GCA_029938115.1 Colwellia sp.
AAAAATATTATAATTATTAAGGATGATCAACGTGAGTAACTCTCAGCCAATTTATTGGCATCATGGAATGTTTTTACAACCTCATCACTTTCAACAAAGTGAGTCATTAGCCCTATCCCAGGTTGATGTGATTAAGAAAAACGTTTCACCATGGTTATGGGGGTTTATCAATCTAGATGTATCAAGCGCTACTATTGCCTCAAAAAACGTAGAGATAAAAGATGCAGAGTTTATTTTTGAAGATGGCACCTATGCTAAAGTAAATGATAACGCATTCGTTAATTCCCGCTCTTTAGAAGGCGTAGATATTGATCCGGAACATCCTCTTACGGCTTACATTGCCTTAAGAAAAATGTCTTCTTTTAACGCAAATGTCACAAAAATTGAAGATACCAGCGAAGCCGGTCTCGTTAAAAGCCGATTTTTCACTTTTCATTCGCCAAATGAAATAAATGACACATACAGTAAAGGTGAAGCAGCACTAGCACATCAACTTACACTGAACTTAGAAATTATCTTTGAGTCCGAAAAAGAAAAATACAGCGATTACTCTTTAATACCATTTGCACAAATTGCACTCGATGGTGAAAATTTGATAATGGTAAACAACTACATACCTCCAACATTAAATGCCCATGGTTCAAAGTATTTGTCATCGCAGTTAAAAGACTTAAAAGACGAGCTTGTTGGTCGCGCCATCCAGCTTAAAAATGGGCAAGGATCGTTAGGGAATAATGCAATCGATGCCAATGCTTTGCGTTATAAAATGAGTCTGCAAGCACTTTCACGCTTTGTTCCAAGGCTGAACCATCAGGTACACACCCAACAAGTCCATCCTTGGGGTATATATGGTGGCCTACGTGAACTAGTAGGTGAGATGAGTACTTTTTCACAAGATATTAATTTATTAGGTGAAAATACTAATGGCGAAGCACTGCTTCCTGAATATACCCATCTAAACATATCTGAATGTTTTAATAATGCCCGCACACTTATCAATCAACTATTAAATGATATTTCGGTTGGACCTCAGTTCTTAGTAGAAATGACTCGTGAGGAGCAAAATTTTAAATCAGAAATCCCTAAAGAATTCTTCGAAGATCGTGCGGATTTTTACCTAATAATCAACAGTAAAAGTGATTGGGAGGATTACAGTCAATCATTTTTCACTACAGCTAAACTCGCAGCAAAAGATACCATTGAAATTCTTATTGAACGATCCTTGCCTGGTATTGGACTAATCCATAGTCCAAATGTACCTAGTGGTCTTCCCAAAAAAGAACATGCTAATTATGTACGCATAGACATACATGATGATGAATGGCAGGCAGTAGAGCGTCAGAAACATCTAGCACTACATTGGGATGAAGCACCGGCAGACCTTCAAATTGAACTTGTAATTTTAAAGCGATAGGTGACGTATGAGACTCGTAGACTTTTACATCGACCCTATCTTAAAAATTACTGAGATAAAAGATAACAGCCAACACTTATCTGAAAACTGGAAAACTATTAAAAGTGAGTTTAATCAGCTACTTATTAATAGCCAAAGCGATGCTATTAAAGCCGGTTTTAGTCAAGCAATTGCTAACGAAGCCATGTTTCCAGTGGTCGCCTATATTGACGAATTGATTCTTACTTCAAAATGGAAGGAACGTATTTTATGGCAAAAAGAGTCGTTGCAAAGAATATTTTTTAATACCACTAATTCTGGATTTGAATTTTATGAACGATTAAACAAACTGAATAGACAAGGCGATGACCGCAGTGTTCGTGAAGTCTATCTTTTGTGTTTAAGTCTTGGATACAAGGGGCGCTTTTATTCCCCTCAAGATCGGCCAAAAATTGAAGAAGCTCGTGGATTTAATTTAGATTTATTGTTACCAAACGATGCCAATAAAGTATTTGAGAAATCAACTTTATTTAGCGATGCTTATCACGAACAAGATCAGATTAATGTAAACAGAAAAACACGCATCAATTTGATTCCATTATTCGCCATAACTCCCGTTGTGGTCGTTGCAGCGACCTTAATAATCTATTCAATTCAAATTGGAAGTGAATTAGGCAATATATTAGATTTGGTGAAGTAACATGAAAACATTTTTAAAAATATTAATTTGGCTATTTGTAGCCACCCTTATTAGCACAGTAGTATTGAGCGTAAACTACCTGTTAGAGCAACCGCTAGAGAACGGCTTGCTTATTCTGGCAGGGATCTTTGCCATCTATTTAACCTTTATTATTACCCGAAAAATAATTGTGCGTATTCGCGCTAAAGCACAGGTAAAAGGCATACTTAATTTTGGTGAAATTAGAGAAGCCGACGATGATTTAGGCATGACAGTAAGTGAGTTAAATAAATCACTAAAACAGCGATGGAACACCACCATTAAATCACTTAAAAAATCACAGCTAAAGTATCAAGGAGACCCTCTATATGCACTCCCTTGGTTTATGGTTTTTGGACGACCTACTTCGGGAAAAAGCACTAGTTTAAGAAATGCCAAGTTGTTACTACCATCCATCGATTTCTCTGAACATAAAGATGGCTCTACATTAAATCTTGAGTGGTGGCTTTACGAAGAAGGTGTAGTCATTGATACGGCTGGACGCTATGCCGTACCCGATAACTTAGAGCGCGATAGAAAAGAGTGGAATTCATTATTGGGATTAATCTCAAAACACCGCCAAAAAGAACCATTAAATGGTTTAGTTTTAGCAGTGGCAGCTGACCGTTTACTTGAAAGCAGCGAAGAAGATATCCTAGAAGAAGGTCGTCAAGTGCGTAACAGCATTAACCATCTTATGGATAAGCTTGAAGTAAAAGTACCAGTCTATTTAATGGTTACCAAAGCCGATTTAATTCCCGGTTTTAAAGAGTGGTCCAATTACCTACCCCAAGAGCTTAAGTCACAGGCTATGGGGTATTTGAATGATGTTACTACCAGTGATGTGGATGCCGTTGTAGACACAGCTTTGGATAACATTTTAGACCGTTTAAAAGAAGTTCGGTTGCTAATGATGGAGCAAACCGAAAGCCCAGATAAAAGTTTATTGACATTACCTCGATCTATGGAAAACGTACGATCTGGCTTACATACATTTATTAAAACGGCTTTAAAAGGCAATGCTTACCAAGAGGCCCCCAGGTTTCGTGGTTTATATTTTAGTTCAAGCCTTCAAGAGCGCGATGGAGAGAAGATTAAAAACGGAATGTTTTTGCACGACTTTTTTACAAAAATATTGCCAAGTGATCGAGGTTCATTAATTAGCTTACCCAGCGCACTTCGTATTCGCTCTGCCGCACGTAAATATGCATTAGGCATTAGCGGTGCTGTAACTTTTAGTCTAATTGTTGGTTTAAGTGCGCTATATGAATCTGATAAAAGTATATTGGCTGACATTTACACCAATTACAGTGATTCAAGTATTGAAATAAGCACCGAGCAAAATGCTAATGATGCACTAGAAACTGCTTACCGATTAAAAAATTTAGTTGATTCTTTAGCACGCTATAAAGATCAAGAAATATTACCTTGGGACACTTTACAAGGCTCTGGAAGTTCAATTAATAATCTTAAGATGCAATATCTTGATTTTGTAAAGTCAAACATTGTAAAACCATACGATGAATCCTTAAAGCGAACAATTGATGCGCTGGAGGAAGGTGAAACCAGCTCTTTAGCAGGTGGACTTGTACGCCGTATCAATATTATTCAGCGTCGACTTACCCCTGATGCTGATATTATGGCTAAGCCCATTGGTAAAGACTATCTAGTGGTTCAAGACCCTCTTATCTATTCTGAGCAATCTCAATTATATAATGATATATATTTAACCTATATTGACTGGAGTTATTCGTTAGTTGATCTGTCAGAGGAAAAGAAAACCCTACAAGCTGCGCTTTTATACCTAGTTAAACATAACCATGGTGACTACAACTGGATAGTTCAGTGGGCAAACTCTCAAGACTTTGATGGCATTAGACTGAAAGACTATTGGGGCGGTAGCTTTAAAATAGAAAATCCACCTTCAATTGATGCGGCTTACACTCTTGATGGTCATGAATTTATTCAAGAATTTTTAAATGAATTTAAATTAGCCAACAGTGAAGACAAGCAACTTAGTGAAATCCAGCAAGATTTTGACAAGTATTATCAAAGACAATATATCCAAGCATGGATGTCATTTGCTCAGCGTTTTGATGAAGGTAAAATACAGCAACGCGATCGCAAGGAATGGCAGCAACTGCTAGAACGTATGGCCACTGCTGACAACCCATACTTTTCTTTACTAGGAGATATGAACGAACAGCTTAGCCCTTTCTCTGAAGCCGAGTTTAACTCTAAACAACAATTGGCATTCTTTAAGGATGTGCAATCGTATTCAGTATCCGATGGTCGTAAAGGCAAAGGCAATGGAAAACTCTTGAAAAAAGCTTTGGGTAAATTTGGCAAGGTTGGCAAGCTCGCTAAAAAGGCCTTAAAGGTTCATAAGAAGGCGACAAAAGGTAAAAAAGGTGAGGACATTAGCTCAGCATTAGATGATGCGGTAGTAGCAGTTGATGCCTACAAACAAGCATTAGCCGAGATTGCCTTTAAAGCAGATTCACGCACCCAATCTTTAAGCTCATTAACCACCCTGTTTCAAACACCCGACTCGCCAGAATCTGGTAATGGCTCGGTGGCAGAAGCATGGACCTCAGTTAAGCAATTACAAGCTCTTATCGGTAAGCCGGTATCAACCTCTAAAGTCTTTTGGCATTTATTTGTAGGCCCCATGCATGCAATCTATGACTACATGGAAAACGAAAGTAGCTGTGAGTTACAAGATCGCTGGCAAAATGATGTTTTAGCGGCTATGGACGGCGTTGCTGGAAATCAAGTGGGTAATTTAGTAGTCGGTGAAGGTGGTGTACTTTGGAATTACCTTGATACTGAACTCGCCCCATTTGTACAGAAAAAGTACAAACGCGGCATCGTGCGCGCTAATGTGGCACAACGCAGCTTAGGTTTAACCGAAGAGCTTTTAGAGGTTCTTAATCAAGCTGAAAACGGTAAGTTTATTGTGGGCAACACGTTTGACATTGACATTAACGCACTGCCATCCGGAACCAACCCTGGAGCTCGCATACAGCCATATGCAACCTTTGTAGACCTGTATTGCAGCGATGGCACCCAAACTCTTGCTAATTATAATTACCCTACTCAGCATAAGTTTAAATGGGCCCTAGAAACCTGTGGTGATACCACCTTGCGAATTGAAATTGGCCAGTTAACCCTGCTTAAAAACTATGTGGGAGTGAAAGGCTTTAGTAAGTTCTTGAAAGAGTTTCAGGATGGACGCCACATATTCACTTCAGCGGATTTTCCAAATCAGCAGGCTCAACTGGAAAATTCAGCCGTTAACTTCATTGATGTTAACTTTGAAATAAGAGGACAGCGCCCTGTAATCCAAATGCTGGACAGTGTTCCATTACAGTTGCCTGAGATGGCTGCACATTGCTGGTAGGAATTTATGAGTATTAACACTGTTAACGAGCGCATTAAATTAACATTTCAGGATCATGAGAATAATGATGTTGAGCTGCCATTTAAAATGCTGGCGCTTTGTGATTTAACTCAAGATAAGCGTAGTGAGGAGATTAACTCTCCCTCACTCATAAAGGTAGAAACAGATGTGAGCAGCCTATTGGCTGCACTCAATGTCACTATATCCATGAACTTACAGAATCATTTAAACCCAGATTCTGACGATACGATTGAGATTGATTACGAATTAAATTGCTTAGATGACTTTGAACCCGAAAGCGTATTATCGGGTGTAACGATTCTTAGTAATGCTTACCAATTACATAATCAGTTAAGTGATACAACGATTAAGTCAATCAAATTGTTGGATGCGCTGGCAGACTTTGGTTTTACAGTAAATGAATCCCTAGGTTTTAATGATCGCTTAGTCATTCAAGCTGAACTGCAGCAGCGTATGAATGAGCAGTTAGATTTAATTATTCAAAGTGACAAGTTTAGAGATCTTGAATCCAACTGGCGGTCACTTACCTACTTACACGAACATATAAACTACAAAGAAAACATTGAACTGATTATTCTAAATTGTTCAAAACAAGCAATATTAGAAGATTTTGAAGACGCTCCTGATGTGACTCAATCTAGTTTATATCAATTAATCTACAGTGCAGAATTTGGTCAATTTGGAGGACGCCCATATAGCTTAATGATTGGTGACTTTGAGATAAATCAAAGCTCTATGGACATCATGTTATTACAAAATATGGCAAAATTATCTGCTATAAGCCACTGCCCACTGTTAACAGCTGCTAGTGCCAAGTTGTTCGGCATAGATAGTTATGCCGAGTTCTCAAGGATTAGAGACATCAGCTCACACTTTGATCAACCTCTTTATGCTAAATGGAACACATTCAGACAAAGTGAAGATAGCCGCTATGTTTGCTTAGCTTTACCTAAATTTTTGTTACGCCCAAGCCACAATGGTAATGATCAAGGGTTCAATTATGTGGAGACAACACGTAATAAGAATACTGGATTATGGGGCAATGCAGCCTTTGCTTTAGCTACTCGTTTTGCAAATAGCTATGCACATTACCGTTGGTATATAAATTCAATGGGCAGTGAGTTTGGCCTGCTTGATGAATTATGCATTAAAACTGGCCATGGCAGTATGCGCACACAAATCCCATGTGAAGTTATGATCTCAGATCGCAGTGCCAATGAACTCAGCAAGAATGGTTTTGCTCCGATAACCATTCATAAAGCAAGCAAACAAGCAGTTTTTATGTCTGTTCCATCATGTAAAGATATCATTAACTTTAACGATACTAGTGATGGACAACAAAACGAGCTAAATCAAAGGCTAGAGTCACAACTGCCTTATATGTTAATTAGTTGCAGGTTTTCACAATACCTTAAAGTCATGCAGCGCGAGAACATTGGTTCCTGGCAAACCCGCAGTCAAATTGACCAGTCATTAAACAAGTGGTTAAAACAATTTGTATCTGACATGGATAACCCAGCTCCAGCTGTTAGAGCACGTCGTCCACTTAGAGAGGCTCGCATTAATGTAAGGGAGATGGAAGGTAAATCAGGTTGGTTTTTATCAACTATATCAATTACGCCTCATTTTAAATACATGGGTCAATCTTTTACATTAACCGAACGTGGCCGTTTGGAAAAAGCATAAATAAAGGGAGATTATTATGGCAATACCTGGATACATGAGCATTACTGCAGAAAATCAAGGCGCTATTGAAGGTGACTGTGATTTAGACGGACGCGAAGGATTTATTGTTGTACATGCAATGGATCATAGTGTGAAATTACCCACCGATCAGCGTGGTTTACCTAATGGACGTAGGATTCACTTACCTATTACTATCTTAAAAGAAGTAGATAGAACCAGTCCTATGTTATATCAGGCCTTATGCGATGGTGAGCTGTTAACGGCTGTAAGCATTAATTGGTATCGTACCGATGGAGCAGGAATGGAGGAGCTATATTTTAAGCAGACTCTTACAAATGCCCAAATAACCGCTATAGACTTTGAGGTTGAATCAGATTCTGACATGGCTAATTCACGCATAGGCCACATGGAAAAAGTTTCTTTAATTTATGACTCAATTACTTGGTGTCACGACATTGACGGTATTGAGTATGAAGATAGTTTTGGGGCTACTCCTTAATGAGCCAAGTTCGTTTACTAAAAAGACTTACCAATTGGCAGCAAGGTAACCTTGCGAAAAGTGATTTATCAAGTATTCAAGAGTCAATTCTCTTAGACATAGAGTCTTTATTGAATAGCCAACAGGGCAATATATTAATTGATGAACAAATGGGCCTTAATGATTTACAGGGCCATTTTAATTCTCATGGCGCTCCCGATCTTGAGGAGCTAACAACGCACATCAGCACGCAAATCACACACTACGAGCCACGACTAAAAAATATCAGTGTAAGTTTGGATGAAGATCATAAAAGCTTATCTTCCTTTAGTTGGCGCTTAGTCAGTATGACCCATGACGAATTAGATATATTCGCTTCAATTATTATAAATGCAGACGGACGTGTTAGCATTAAATCGGCAGTTTAAATATGAAAACAGAAAGCTATCAAACCGAATTGCAAGCCTTAAAGGAAAATGCTAGGGAGTTTGCAAAAAAGTACCCAGCCCTTGCACCTCACTTGGCTGGAAGTAGCAATGACCCAGATGTAGAACGCATACTACAAGGCACCGCATACTTAAGTGCAGGCATACAAGATCGCCTGGACACGGACTTCCCTGAATTTGCTCAATCAATATTGCGCCTAGTGGCTCCTGATTACCTAAAAGAAATTCCAGCAACGACCATTATTGAGTTTAAACCCAGAAACATACTAAATAACGCTGTTACCATAAAAAAGCAGTCAAAGGTAGATTCCAAAAAGGTTCAAGGGGTGAGTTGCCGATTCCAAACATCAAGCGATGTTATTGTTCATCCTTTGACGATTAATGCCTGTGAACTGACGCAAACAGGTAATCAATCTGAGCTCGATATAATAATTAACAATACAAGTTTATCCAATACGGAAGTCTTTCTTGATCAACTCCCCCTTCATATCGCTGGGGATTATGTTAATGCAAGTCAATTATATTATTTATTAACAAACAAACTTGAATCGGTTTCAATTGTTCAAGGCAACAATATTACGCCTTTAGTAGGTGCAAAGTTGGAACCGATGGGCTGGCAAGATGATTTTAATTTACTAGAAAACAGCAAAACCAGTTTAAATGGTTATAGGCGTTTGCAGGAATATTTCGTAAACAAATACAAATTTTTATTTGTAAATCTAAGTGGATTCAATAATAAGGTTGCGCTACCTAAGGCATTCAAACTGCGCTTTACACTTTCAGAAAACAGTGAAAACACTCAGGTAAACATCAACAGTTTCAAATTATTTTGTACTCCTGCTATTAATTTATTTGACACTACTGCCGAACCCATTGCACTTGATCATAAAAATAGTGATTTGTCTCTTAAACCCATTCGCAACGTTAACAACCAAAATACAATATATTCTATCCTAGATGTTCAAGGACAAAATAGGCGCTCCACACAAAAAACTAAATATATTGATTTCTCACTTAATTCCAAACAACAAAGTACGCAGCCTGTTTATGAACTTGTTCAAAAGTCCACTAACGGAATCGACTCATCCAACATATTAAGAGTTAGCTATCCCCAAGGCCTTGAGTTACCTATGCGTGAAGTATTAACAGCCAATATACGCTGTTCAAACGGGCCATTAACTCAGCAACTTAAAATTGGCGACATATGTGTCAATACTCCTGATGTTGCAGATTTAGTAAGCTTTAAAAATATATCAATGGTTAGTGAGTACATACCGCCTCAGACTGATGGGAGAATACTATGGAATTTATTAGCGCACCTTACGGTTAACTATTTACCTATCACAGACCTAGCCAACCTTAAAGTTTTATTAAACTTGTACAATCCAACCAATCAGGCTGACGCTAAAGAACAAGCCGCAAATAGAAAGCGAATTGACTCGATTAAAGCAATTACTATGTGTAGCACCGAACGCTTATTAAAAGGATATTTAATAAGAGGTGAAAAAATTGAGTTAAGCGTAGATGGTGCTGGTTTTGCCAGTAATGGTGATTTGTATTTATTTGGTGAACTCGTATCAAAACTTTTTGAACAGTTCTGCGACATTAATAGCTTTGTTGAATTGATTGTCAGCAATGAAAATACGGGAGAGCAGCTTTCATGGCAGCCCAACCTAGCGAATCACTAAAGATACTTGAAAAAAACATACTTGAGGAGAGTTCTGAATATGAATTTTTTCAAGCTTACCGACTATTAGAGTCTGTTAATGATAGCTACCCGGTATCTGCGCGACGCCCTGCTCGCAAGATAGAGGTGCGCCCAGAATTAACACTCAGCTATGCAGAAACGGACATCAGCGAGATTAAGCCACTGGCCAAGCAAAGGGGATACGAGATAATTTCTCAGTTACCCGGTCTGTATGGTGTCGCGTCTCCGTTACCTGACTTTTACAATGAAGAATTATTAGACAATGAGTGGGATGAGTTAAATGCACCCCGAGAATTTCTTGATATTATTCACAAACAGCTATTTCCAAAGTTGTATCAGGCGTGGCGCCTTTACAAGTTAAATTTAAACACATTAGAAAAGTCCAACGATAGCTATTGGAATCTTTTATTTAGTTTAATGGGTGATCCTAATACTAATAATGAAGAAGTAAAAAAATTAAAACTTAGATACTTTTCACTTTTCACAAATAAAGAACGTTCTACTGCGGGCTTAAAAATAATCATTAGTGATTTTTTGGATATTGATAACCTTGAAATAAAAGAATTCCAACAGCAAACTGTCACTATAAGTGATAATCTACTTTGCCGACTAGGACAGCAGAACCATAGGCTTGGTGATGCTCACATTGGATCTAAAATTTTAGATAAGTCACTTAAAATTAAGGCTGTGGCCAATGGCATTTCATATCCTCAGTATCAACTGATTACTACTGATACAAAAAAATTATCTTTGCTAAAGCTATTAATACGGGAATTCTTGATTAAACCGTTACAAATAGAATTACAGCTAAATGTGAAACTGAAAAATTCCGACTTATGTTTAGGTGAAAACTGGAACCAATTAGGGGTGACCAGTGCACTTGGTGTCTCAAGTAACAATACAAAATCAGTTACCCTTAATTTACTAGATTAATTATATACGTGCTTTTAGCAGTGTCGTATCGGAGTTGTATGTGGATATTATCCAGCCGTTGGACTTAGAAGCAGGTTATAGAACGTTTAGCTTCAACAACAAACATCATTTGGTGGTTACATTAAAACTTTATTTCCCTTTACTAGGGGGTGACCCGTTACTATTTTGTGATGCTTACCAAGAGATGTCTAAACTAGACATGCCTTTTATAGATGAAGGATTGCCTAAGCTTGCAACTGAGTTTTTTACTGTGGGTGATGCCATTAGCCCCAAAGGGGCACCTGTGAGCGCACTAAATGTCTCAACCCAATGCGCTGACGTTAAAAAAGAGTTACATGTTGTGGGAGACCGATACTGGATGGGGGGCTTAACAGGTACCTCGGTTGCAGTACCGTTCACCAAAATGGCTCTTAATTGGCGTAATGCATTTGGTGGCAAGGAGCATCCTCTTAATCCTGAGGGTAAGGGTATAGATAAAGAAAAAACAGATATTGGTGAAGATTTAATTTTAATGCCTAATGTTGAATATGCCCATAAGCTGATGACCAACAAAGGTCAAACACCCCCAGCGGCTAGTTACGCACCACGTCTAATCGACCACCCTGAACGCAGTAAGCATTTAGGTACCTATGATGAAGACTGGCTTGCTAACTGTTTCCCAGGCTACCCTAAAGATCTAAATTTTAGAGCATTTAATTGCGCCTCTGATGATCAAATACTCAAGTCACCATTACTGGGTGGTGAAGAGTTTGAACTTAAGCACTTTCATAGTGAACACCCCACCCTAACCGGTACAATCCCGCAGTTTAATGCTAGGGCCTTCATGGTAAAACCCGGTATTGAATTAAAAGATTTACAAGAAAGCGACTTAAAGGAAGTTAACACCCACATTGACACCGTGACGTTTTTTCCTAATCAATTAATGGGAATGGTCGTATACCGAGGTACTATTGAAGTTACACAAAGTGATGGTAGTGACTATAAACACCTATTATGCGCCTACGAATCAATGGGTACCGTAGCCAGAAATAAAGATCATTACTTACGTTCATTAGTAGGGAGACTTCACCCAGATTTAAATATGCAGTATGCACTTACTACCAAGGATTTGATTCCTGATTCAATTCCTTGCGGCATGGCACGATTAACACAACAAGAGTCTGCGCCTACGTTTCTATTATCTGAGCACATTCAAAGTAAACTAGACGAAACTGTTTCGGATAAGCTCGCCGACACCCAGCAGCAGTTGTCTGCATTAATGGAGCAGCAAAAGAGCCAAGGCTTGGATACCAGTATAATTGAGCAGCAACTAGAAAACCTTGAAAATCCCATAAAGGATGAATGGCAAAAAAAGTTTGAAGCCATTATTGAAAAGTTAGCTCCGGGAACCACTGCTGGTGGCGATCTAGATTTACAAAAAATAGATTTTTCAGCATTTGGGGAACTTGAAAAACTGACAGAAGAGTACGCTACTTTCCAAAAAAATAAAGCCCAAGAGCAACTACAACAGCAAATTCAAGATGCTATAGATTCCGGAAACCTGGATTTAGCCAATAACCTAGAAGGTACATTGGAAAAATTTGAGTTGCCCCCTGCACTGCCAAGAGCCAGTGA
>JAPYOP010000075.1:12500-14025 GCA_029938115.1 Colwellia sp.
CAAAGTAATTTAGAGGGTGTCAATTTAAAATGGGCTATTCTTGCTAGGTGTAATTTCTCGTATGCGAACTTAAAATCAGCTAATCTTGAAGAGTCAAATATTGGGGCTTGTAATTTTAATTACTGTGATTTAAGCCATGCCAATACTAAAGGGGCTGAATACGGTAAATCTGATTTTTCACATGCTAGCCTTACCAATTTAGATCTGACCCATAACCTGAATACTCTTGATGTTTGTTTTCATAATGCAGATCTTACTGGCGTTAATTTTGGAGATGCCAGTTTCATAGAAACTGACTTTAGTGGTGCCAATTTAAGTGAAAGTCAGTTTATATCGGCGACATTTCTAAAATGTAATTTCAGATCATGTCACGGAAAACAAGTGCAGTTACAAGGAAGTAACTTTATTGAAGCTGACTTTAGTTTATGTAAGTTTACAAAATCGGACTTAACAAATTGTCGATTTCTAGACAAATCAACTCTTAACGAGAGTCACTTTGTTGATTGTATACTGGCCGATGCAACCCTAAGAGAAATCACACTTGATCACTGCCAATTTATAAATTGCACTTTGAGTGGATGTGACCTTAGTGAATCAAGTGTGATGCACAGTGTCTTTGATGGCTGCCATACTTTAAGAGCCCTTTTCATTAAGACTGATTTTAGCCACGCAAATTTAAGCAATACAAACTTTATGTATAGTAATTTTTTACAAGCGATCTTAAGCAAGGCCGATCTTAGCTGTTCAAATTTTTATGGTAGCGAATTTATGGGCGCTACTGTGGCTAAAACAGATTTTTCTCGCTCAAACCTAGATGGCACTAAATTAGAGGATTGGAGACCTGCACAATGGCAATAAACATAAGTCAGATAAAATCGTTAATCAAGCAAGGTCACATGTTTGAAGATGAAGATATGTCTAATCTAGATTTTTCTGGTATGACCATTGGTGGTGCTGTTTTCACCAATTGTTTATTTGTAAAATGTAAATTTGATAAAACACCTATGGATCAAGTTAACTTTATAAATTGCAATTTCACTGACTCAATCTTTAACGACGCTACTTGGGTTGATTGTAATGCTATTGACAGCACTTTTGATAAGACAACATTTAAGAGTATTATTTTTCAGGATGCTAATTTTGTAAAACCAAAGGTAAGTGAAAGTCGGTTCATTGATTGTAAAATGATGGATATAAACTTTATTGAGGCCATTGCACAATCCACTGATTTTACAGGTTCAAATTTGGATTTTTCTAGTTTTTTACAGTGCGATCTCACATCTGCCAATTTTAGCCAGTGTACATTAGAGCGTACAAATTTCATTGAATGTGACTTTGAAAATGTTATCTTCAAGGGCGCACATTTACAGCAGACGATATTTGAAAAGCCTACGCTAAACGGACAAGATTTCTCAGATATGCACCTTTGCATGACTCAGTTTAGAAGTGCAGAGCTTAATAATTGTAATTTTTCTAATTCTAATCTTACTCAAGTGGCGTTTGTGGAAGCACAACTTAACAATTG
>JAPYOP010000075.1:14125-17103 GCA_029938115.1 Colwellia sp.
CCTATTACTGTTAACTTTACGCCAGCGCATCAATAATAGATAAAGGATTACAATTATGAACATTAGCCAATTTAGCACTACCGCTAAACTACATCACTCTCAAACAGCGGATCAATATGAGTACGCACATGTAGTTTCAACTACCGAGCAAGGCTTTATATTAAAGCCCGAAAACGGATCGTCTATTATTGCCCAACAAGCCTTTGGCTGCCCTTTCACGCCTGTTACTGATGACTTTGTGATGTTTGTACGCAGTGCAAATAGAGGCATATTTGTTATTAATATATTAGAACGAAAGCACTCTCAACCAGCCCTTATTGAGAGTAAAAATGGCATAACACTACAATCTAAAAAGCAAATAGATATATTGTCCAATGACATTAATATGACAAGTAATAAGACTCAAGTTATTAGCAATCAGTATTCTCACACTAGTCAAACGCTTGATATAAAAAGTGATACTACTGCGTTTTTTAGTCGTTCAGTTGAAAGTATTACCGAGCGACTGGTGCAAAAAGTAAAAGACAGCTTTAAGGTTATTGAGCGCCTTGAGCAAGTAACCGCTAATGATATTATTCAAAATATTAAAAACGCCTTTATACAACGCTCAAGACAAGTAGATATTACTGCCAAAAGTGATGTGAAAATTAACGGCGAAAGAATTCACATGGGATAAGGACTACACTATGTTTGCAAATTGTCAGATGGGCGGCACCAATATGGGTATGCCGGATGTATGTAAAACCCCTGTAGGGCCGGCCATCGTTCCAATCCCTTACCCAAATATATCCATGGGGGCCATGGCTAAACCATCGTCAGCGGCTACTAAAGTGCTGATATCAGGTGGGCCTGGTCATACAGTAGGCACAGAAATACCTATGAGTAATGGTGACGAACCCGGTGTAGCAGGTGGTCTTATTTCTGGTAAAAATATGGGACCCACAAAATTTTTAATGGGCAGCACGGCCACTTTTTTTGGTGGAAAACCTGCAGCACGACTTACGTCTATGACAGGTCAAAATGGCAGCAGTATGAATATACCGGGTATAACCATGGCCCCGGCACAAACTAAGGTATTAATTTTAAAGTAACGTTATTTAGTACCTAATTGATACGCCTCGGACTCTATAAGGGTATTATTTTTATCCATTAATGTTAGTGATACATCTTGTTGTGTACCCATAATGGATAAAAATATTTGCGGCCCAAATGCTTCGACTTCAATGGGTTTATTTAGACTTGTACGTAGGGCTTTAATAGAGTTATGAGAACTTTCTATTGTGGCCTGATGTTCACCGAGCGTTATATTTAGAATATTCATAGTGCTTCCTTTAATGATTCAAAAGATATTATCGAATAAACAAGTAATATACTTACTTTTTTATTATACCCACTCGCAGTTGGTACTTTAATCCTACTTAGGTATTTGTATTTAATGTCATTATTGTCTGTTATTTAGGTTTACTAAAACCAGCGCACAAAAACACACTCTCGCGTAAAATGTCATAGACAGAATGCGCGTGAATTACTTATAATTTTAGAAATTTCGCTGCTGAATTATCATCAAATTGATTGATCGTTAAATAGTGCGTTATTAAAAATAAGGATATTTTTATGGCTCAACCTGAATTTAGTCTATCAAGCGATACTTATAGTAATGAATTGGAGATTACCTCCATTTCTGGAACTGAGTCTATCTCTAAGTTTTTTGAACTTAAAATCGACTTTAAAGTGGCCATTGCCATCGCTGATTCACTTAATCATGAGTCATTAACGCAAGATGACATAACCATAGCTATTGAGGGTATTACGGGGCGTGACGACTATACTATCAAAGGTATTTTTAGTCAGGTTGAAGAAGTATTTGAGAAATCCAATACCCATAAATATTACACAGCCACTATGGTTCCTGCCCTGTGGCGTCAGCGAAACAACCAATCTTACGATATTTTCACTCAAAAAACGGTTTCAGATGTTCTAAGTGACGAGCTTAGTAATGATTTAATGCTAGACCACCATCTTAGCCTTACTGAAACCTACCCAATTAAAGAATTCATTTGTCAATACAGTGAATCTAACTTTGATTTTGTGTGCCGAATGGCTGAGCACTGGGGTATTTATTATTATTTTGACCATGACCAAACTGGAAAACTAATTTTCGCAGACGATACCAATTACGAACCCCTGCCTATTGGCACTATAAAGCTAGATGAAAGTAATAACCCCAGCAACAGCTTTAATTCAATCCGCACCCTAAAACGTCAATTTAA
Source organism: Colwellia sp. (assembly GCA_029938115.1). Taxonomy (GTDB): domain Bacteria; phylum Pseudomonadota; class Gammaproteobacteria; order Enterobacterales; family Alteromonadaceae; genus Colwellia. The sequence goes on from JAPYOP010000075.1 coordinate 16,396, forward strand.
CGCTGTACCGGGTAGTGTTGTAATTACTGAAACCAACCCAGATCAAGCCCTTGAAATGTTTCAGGGTATCGCCGGTGACGTGGCCGACGGTAAAACCAGCGTTAATATGGCCGATGAAGGCGCTGATAATAAAGATGAAGCTGAGTTATTGGCAAAAATTAGACTTGAAGAATTACAAACACGGGCCGTTGTCTTTACGGGGACCACAGGACTGCCCTGTATAACCCCAGGTTTTGTATTAACCGTAGCGACACCGGCTGGTGAAGAATATGAAATCCTTATTTTAAGTATGACCCACAACGGTAACAACTTAGATAACGCGTCACGCTCTGAAAGCACTGGAAGCCAGCCTTATTACGAGTGTTCGTTTACAGGCATTCCTCGCGCCACCCAGTTTAGGCCAAAACGTGATATTCAAACCCCTTCGGTGATATCAACCACTGGCCGTGTTTATTCCGCCGCGGATGATCAAACCATTGCGCAGCGTAATGAAGTGGGTAAATACCAAGTAACATTTGATTTTATGAACGGTGAAGCGGACAAGATTTCAAACTGGATTCGCCATGCCAGTCATGCCTCTAGAAGTAACCACCTGGACATCCCATTAACCCCAGGCACAGAAGTTCAAGTTGGTTTTATTAGTGGCAACCCTAACCGCCCCTATATTATGAATGCACTAGAGAACTCACAGTCGGTTATTCACCCTGT
>JAPYOP010000026.1 GCA_029938115.1 Colwellia sp.
ATGATGCGCCAATACCTGACCATTAAAGCTGAATTCCCCCATATTTTGATCTTTTACCGAATGGGTGATTTCTATGAGTTGTTTTTCGATGATGCAAAAAAAGCATCTGATTTGTTGGATATTTCGCTAACAGCTAGAGGTAAAACCGGCGGTAATGCTATTCCAATGGCTGGAGTTCCTTACCATGCAGTTGAGAATTACTTGGCAAAGTTGGTGCAATTAGGTGAGTCTGTTGCCATTTGTGAGCAAATTGGCGATCCGGCAACGAGTAAAGGACCGGTTGAAAGAAAAGTGGTTCGAATAATCACCCCTGGCACGGTGAGTGATGAAGCGTTATTAACGGACAAGCAAGATAATTTAATTGTCGCTATTGCAGAAAATAACTCAAGATCTAAAAAGAGCTCTGATCCCGACTTTGGTTTGGCATATTTAGATATGACCAGTGGCCGTTTTGTCATAACTGAACCACAAACTAGTGAGCAATTACAAGCTGAATTACAGCGCCTTTCTCCTGCTGAGCTGCTCTATTCAGAAACATTATCAACAATGCAGCATGTTGAGCAATATAAGGGATTACGTCGACGTCCTGAATGGGAGTTTGATCTTGAAACATCACTGTCTTTACTCAATAAACAGTTTGGAACTAAAGAATTAAAAGGCTTTGGTGTTGATGACAAGTTACTTGGTTTATCCGCTGCCGGTTGCCTCTTTCAATATGTAAAAGACACCCAACGTACTGCACTGCCGCATATTAGGTCAATAATATGCGAGTCTGCTAACACGGGTGTTGTACTTGATGCCGCAACTCGGCGCAATTTAGAACTGACCCAAAATTTACATGGTGGCTATGACAATACATTAGCCGAAATTTTAGATAAATCTTCAACACCGATGGGCTCGCGTCTGTTAAAACGTTGGCTGCATTTCCCATTACGTGATTTAGAGGTGCTAACCAATAGACAAAATGCTATTGAGCAAATAATAGCGACAGATTTACATACTGATGTCCAGCCAATTCTAAAAGGCTTGGGAGATATAGAACGCATAGTTTCTCGCATAGCTTTAGGCTCGGCACGTCCTCGTGATTTTGCTCGTTTACGTCATGCACTACAAATGCTACCCGAACTGCAAAGATGTTTATCTACTTCCACTACAGGTTATGTAAAAACACTTGCACAATTAATTTCGCCAATCCCAACAATTCAAAGTTTACTTGAACAAGCTATTGTTGATAATCCGCCTGTACTTATTCGTGATGGTGGTGTGATCGCACCAAGATATCATCAGGAGCTTGATGTATTACGCGATTTAAGTGACGGCGCAACAGAGTTTTTAGCCCAGCTAGAGCAAAGAGAAAAAGAACGCACGGGTATTAACTCGTTAAAAGTTGGCTATAACCGAGTTCACGGTTTCTTTATTGAAATTAGCCGAAGTGCTGCAAACGATGTGCCTGACGATTATATAAGACGCCAAACGTTGAAAAACAATGAGCGTTTTATTACCGAAGAGCTAAAAGAACATGAGCACAAAGTACTTAGCGCCCAAAGTAAGTTTTTAGCATTAGAGAAGCGCCTTTATCAAGAATTATTCGATAAAATATTACCTGAGTTGGCTCAGCTACAAACACTAAGCCAAGCCATTGCCGAGCTTGATGTACTTTGCAACTTTGCTGAACGAGCCATTAGCTTGAACTATGTAAAACCTGAGCTGGTTGTGGCATCTGGTATCAATATAGGTGCAGGTAGACATCCTGTTGTTGAGCAAATGACAAGTGATGCTTTTATTGCCAACCCTGTGGTTTTAACGGATCAGCGTAAAATGCTAATTATTACCGGTCCAAATATGGGCGGTAAGTCAACTTACATGCGCCAAACTGCATTAATAGTGCTACTCGCCCATATAGGTTGTTTTGTGCCAGCAGATGCAGCAAAAATAGGACTGGTTGATAGGATTTTCACCCGAATTGGTGCCTCTGATGACTTAGCTAGTGGTCGTTCAACCTTCATGGTTGAAATGACTGAAACAGCAAATATTCTTCATAATGCTACCGATAGAAGCTTAGTATTGCTCGATGAAATTGGCAGAGGAACAAGTACTTATGATGGTCTTTCTTTAGCGTGGGCATGCGCAGAAATGCTTGCACTAAAAACACAAGCCTTTACTTTATTTGCTACCCATTACTTTGAGCTCACTTTGTTGGCACAAGAAATTACCACTTTAGCGAATGTACATTTAGATGCAATGGAGCATGACGATAACATTATTTTTATGCATGCAATACAAGAAGGCGCTGCAAGTAAAAGTTTTGGTCTACAAGTAGCACAGCTTGCTGGTGTTCCAAAAGCAGTAATTAATCGAGCTAAACAACGATTATTAGAGTTAGAAAATAAACAAGCGCCTTCTGTTCTGCCAGAGCAATCTGATAGTTTTCAGCAATTATCTTTAGTCGCAAACGATCACCCTGCACTTGATACATTGCGAAATATTGATGTAAATGATTTATCGCCGAAACAGGCGTTAGACTTGTTATTTGAATTGAAAACAAAACTTTAAATTAAAAAACTATTTGTGTAAGTAGAGAGGCTATAATTAAAAAAAGACTATAAAGTTAAGCTTTATAGTCTTTATGTATAACTTTTATTACTTTAATAATCTAAAGCATTAACGTAATAAAACCATTGTTTATTGTGCTTCAAATAATGCTTCGATAGATAAGTTTTGATGACTTAATATATCACGAAGTCGTTTTAATCCTTCAACCTGAATTTGACGTACACGTTCACGAGTAAGTCCTATTTCATGACCAACATTTTCTAACGTTTCAGCTTCATAGCCCATTAAGCCAAAGCGTCTAGCTAAAACTTCTCTTTGTTTAGAGTTTAGCTCATTAAGCCAATTAACAATGTTGTTACTCATATCTTCTGATTGTAAATTACCTTCAGGCCCGTCACTTTTTTCATCGGCAATAACATCAAGTAATACTTTATCGGAATCACCTGCAAAAGGTGTATCAACAGAGGCTATGCGTTCATTTAAACGGAGCATCTTATTAACATCAGCAACCGGTCTATCTAATGAGTGTGCAATATCTTCTGCGGTAGGCTCATGATCAAGTTTTTGAACAAGCTCACGAGAGGCGCGTAAATAAATATTTAATTCTTTAACTACATGGATGGGTAAACGAATAGTGCGAGTTTGGTTCATTATCGCTCGTTCGATAGTTTGACGAATCCACCAAGTGGCATAAGTCGAGAAACGAAAACCGCGTTCAGGATCAAATTTTTCAACCGCTCTAATTAATCCCAAATTACCTTCCTCAATTAAATCGAGTAAAGGTAAACCACGATTATTATATCGTCTGGCAATTTTAACGACTAAACGTAAATTACTTTCAATCATACGTTTACGTGACGGTTCGTCTCCTTTGAGAGCTAGACGTGAAAAATAAACTTCTTCTTCTGCACTTAGTAAAGGTGAAAATCCTATTTCACTTAAATAAATTTGAGTGGCATCTATATTAGATGTTTTTTCTTCTTTATCCTTTAATACTTTAGTTTTTTTTTGTTCTTTTACCATGCTGTTCTCCCATGTATAGCAAAGTTTCATTAATAATTAAATATTCAAAATAGCTCCAGTTTTATTAGTTTGTTTGTTTGTTTGTTTGATATTCTCTATGTTTTAAATTTCATAGGAATACACTTATTATTTTTTTGGCAAATACTTCAAAGGATCAACTGATTTTCCGCGAAAGCGAACTTCAAAATGAAGCATAACTCTTTGCGCGTCGGTATCACCCATTTCTGCAACAATATCGCCTATTTTCATCTGCTGCTGTTCTTTTACTAAGATTTTGTCGTTATGAGCATAAGCACTAAGGTAGTCATCATTATGTTTTATAATAACTAGCTTGCCGTATCCTCTTAACGCACTACCTGCGTAAACTACTTTGCCACTTGCCGCTGCGCTAATTTTAGTGCCCCGACGTCCAACGATATCAATTCCTTTATTACCTTGTGCTTTAGAACCTTTTACTTTAGAAGAAAAGCGCGCAATAACTTTACCTTTAACAGGCCATTGCCATCGGTTAATTTTTTGAGAAAAACTCGCCTTTGGTAAGTTGCTATATACTATTTCCTTCTTGCTTACATTTTTACCATACGCCTGCTTTTTTGAAGATGCAACCGTCTTTTTTTTCACTTTCTTACTGGTCAGATTAGAGCTTTTAGTCTGCTTTTCACTAGAGTGCTTATTATTACTAGCTTTGGTAATTTTTCCTTTATTTTTAGCAACTAAAATTAATTTTTGTTTTGGATAAATATTATAAGGGGGTGAAATATTATTCAATTTAGCTATTTGGCGAACATCTGAATTAGCTCGCCACGCAATTGAATATAAAGTTTCACCTGCACGTACTATATACTCTGTTGCATTGATAGAATTTTGCACCCGCTTATTCAATGGAGCACTACCATAAACAGTTGCGACAGGCGCAGGATTTTCACGAGAAGAGCAGGACAAAAGACTAATAGCAATAAAAATGTAACAAAATGCTTTTACCAGCGATTTTGTCGAGTTATAAATACTCTCTTTATAATTATTGCTAATCTCAGTCATGACGAGGTGACTTCTTATTTATCTAAAAATTAAATAGGCTATGATGATCAGAACAACTAAACCCCAGCCAATAACATCAATCCATTTTCGTAAATTTTTCTCCATGGTGCTACCACCCCATTTTATAAGTCCAGCAACAAGAAAAAAACGCATGCCTCGACCAATAGCAGAAGCAAGTAAAAATGGTAAAAATGCCATTTGTAGAAAACCAGCACTCACCGTAAATAGCTTATAGGGTATAGGAGAGAAACCGGCAATAAATACCACCCACACACCCCATTCACTAAACCAACTCATTGCTATATCAAAGCGCTGTTGATAACCAAACTCGGTGATAAAGGGCTGTATCCAAGGTTCAAACATAATATAACCTAATACATAACCAACAATGCCACCCACAATAGATGATATTGTTGTTAAACTTGCCAGTCGCCACGCTTTTTCTGGTTTAGTTAATACCATAGGGGCAAGTAGAACATCAGGAGGGATAGGGAAAAAAATCGATTCAGCAAAGGTCAATAATGCAAGCATGCTTGGTGCAAATTTATGATCAGCCCACTTTAGTGTCCAATCATAAATGGCAGAAAATAATTTCATTACTGTAACTCCCCAGGAACTAATGGCACAAAACGAACAGCTTCCACCTGCTGCTCACTATAACTATCTCCTTTTCGAGTAATAATTTTAAGTATTTGTGTTTGCTCTCCCACAGGAATAACTAAACGACCACCATCAACGAGCTGTTCTAATAGCGCTTGTGGCACTCTTGCAGCGCCTGCTGTGACAATAATGGCATCAAACGGGGCTTTACTTGCCCACCCTTGCCAACCATCACCATGTTTCATTGAAATATTATGTAAGTCCATAGCTCTGAGGCAACGCTTTGCTTGAAATTGTAGAGACTTAATACGTTCAACTGAGAAAACTTTGTCGGTAAGCTGCGCTAGAATTGACGTTTGATAACCAGAACCTGTGCCTATTTCTAAAATACTACTCGGGCGACCTTCAGCCAGCAGAAGCTCCGACATTTTGGCTACAATATAGGGTTGAGAAATTGTTTGTCCTTGACCTATAGGTAGTGCCGTATTGTCATAGGCTTTATGAGCTAATATTTCCGGTATAAAAATATGGCGAGGAGAGTTTGCAATGGCCCCTAACACTTGCAGGTTGCTAATTCCTTCGGCTTGTAATTTCTGCGCGAGTAACTCACCACTGCGCTTTGATTTTCCATTAACTCGGTTTTTAATCATAACCTTACTTCGCTCATCCATTCTTTCATATTATTTATACTGCTATGTGCTGTCATATCAACAGTAAGCGGCGTTACTGAAACGTAATTGTTCGCGACAGCATGAAAATCGGTACCTTCGCCGCCATCAAGCTCTTGCCCTAGGGTTCCATACCAATAGATATCTCGTTGCCACGGGTCTTTCATTTTCTTCATCATTTCAGCTTTATGCCTATGACCAAGCCGCGTAACTTTAATGCCTTTTATTTCATTCATTGGCACGTCAGGAACATTGATATTGAGTATTTGATCGGTTGCTAGCGGGTGTTTTTGTATGCGCTTAATTATCTTTGCTGTAATGATGGCAGCTGTTTGATAATACTTTTCGTGCTTACCAAGCAGTGATACCGCAATAGCAGGTATACCCATGTGCCTGCCTTCAGTAGCAGCGGCAACGGTGCCTGAATATAAAGTATCATCACCGAGGTTTGGGCCATTATTAATGCCTGCAACGACTAAATCAGGTGCTGATGAAACCAACTGACTCACACCTAAATGCACTGAATCTGTCGGTGTACCATTAACCGAGATAAAGCCATTATCAATGGTCTGCGCTCTAAGCGGGTTAAGCAAGGTCAAAGAATTACTGGCGCCACTACAATTTCTATCAGGCGCAACAACCGTGACTTCAAAGTGTTTAATTAATTCTTGTTGAAGCACTTTAATACCTAGAGCATGCACACCATCATCATTACTTAATAGAATTTTCATGAGTTCCCTTGCTCAGTGCTAACATTAGCTTTGGGAATAACTCTTTGAGTACAGTCTTTATAATCAATAAGTTCACGCAATACCGTTGTTGCATATGAGCCTGCCGCCAATGAAAAACTAATTTTTACTGTAGATGAAGGCTCGCTAGCTAATACTTCAATATCAGCTGCAGCGATGACCAATCGAATACGACGACGTTCTTGTTTTAAGCCAAAACGAGGTAACCCCTGAGAAAATTCATTATGATTATCGGCAACCTGTTGCTCTAAAACGGCTGGTGCAGCACTGGTCATTAACTCACCTGAGCCCCACATTGTTGCGGTAATATCGACATCTTTTTCACTAAAGCGCAGTTTGATACTGTCATCTACTTCATCTAAATGAAATACTGACTGAGTACCTGCTAGCATAAGTACATCACCCGTTTGAACATTAGAAAAATGTGCCTGTTTAATACGTTCACTAATAATATCATTGAAAATAGTTGAACGTGCCGCAGATAAATACATGCCGCGCTTTTTCTTATCTTTAACTTTTGTACCCGCAAACAAAGCTAAAGCTTTATCAATATTACCGCCATCGATGCCAAAACGCTGTTCGCCAAAATAGTTGGGCACGCCTTGCTCAACAATACTTTTCCAACGCTCATTTAAAGCTTTAAGCTCGGTAACATCACGCAGTATTAATTCAAATCGATTGCCGGTTAATGCGCCGGTACGCAGCTTTTTGTTATGACGTTTATAACTAAGTACTTCAATACCTTCAATGTTTAAATCACTTAAATCATATACTTGTTTACCGGGCACATGCACACCAAACCACTGCTCAGTTATCGCAAACCGGTCTTTCAAACCAGCATAAGAAACTAATTGCTCTTTCACTTTAAAGTATTTCGCCAACTCTCGAGCCACAAAAACAGTGTTAGCCCCGGTTTTTCTAATATGAACAAATAAGTGTTCACCTTCACCACAAGGTAAAAATGGCAATTGTTCAAATACTTTAAAATCGCTTTGCTTAACTCTTAACGAGCCTTTAGATTTTGGTTTGCCGTGTAAGTAGGCAAGTTCAGGTAACATTATTATCCTTATTATAAGGGCTATAAATAAGCTCTTTTATTTTTAATTAAGTACAATTTCATTTGGCTTCTAACAACACCACACAATGTACGGCAACACCTTCTTTTCTTCCGGTATAGCCCAATTTTTCAGTGGTGGTTGCTTTAACATTAATTTGTTCAATGTCGCAGTTTAAATCTTCACTTAAACATTGTCGCATCGCTAATAAATGAGGAGCCATTTTAGGAGCTTGAGCAACAATGGTTATATCACCATTGCCCATTTTATAATTTTTTTCAGTCATCAAGCCAACCACATGGCGCAATAATATTCGGCTAGAAATATTTTCATACTGACCATCAGTATCCGGAAAATGATTACCAATATCACCCAAACAAAGTGCACCAAGAATAGCATCACAAAGCGCATGAATAGCAACATCACCATCTGAATGAGCAATAAACCCTTGCTCGAATGGCACAGCAACACCGGCAAGCATTAAGGGTCCTTTACCGCCAAATTTATGTACATCAAAGCCATGGCCTATGCGCATGTTTTATCCTTTATTTCGTTCGAGTTTTTGTGCTAGCGCTTGTTGCTCTAAGTGCTGTTGCTGTTGATAAAAGCTCGCTAATGCCAAATCTTCAGGACGGGTTATTTTAATGTTATCCCTGCGACCTGAAATCAATAAACTTGGCAAACCTGCATATTCGATAGCAGACGATTCGTCAGTGATTTCTAAGCCCTTTGCTTGAGCTTGCTCAATAGCTTGCCTTAACTCTTTAACTTTAAACATTTGTGGTGTAAAGGCATGCCATAAACGAGTGCGCTCAACTGTTTCACTAACACTTGTTGCATTAACTTCACCTTCAATAGCAAGTTTCATCGTATCAACAACAGGCGCAGCCAATATGCCGCCACTATTCTTAGCAAGGCATTGCTCAATAAGTTTATCGATATCATCATGGGTTATACAAGGGCGCGCTGCATCGTGCACTAAGACCCATTGTGTATCACTAATAACCTGCAAACCACTCAAAACAGAGTCCACTCGCTCCTTGCCACCAACAACCCGAATAATATCAGGATTATTCGCTAAAGCTGCTTGAGCAAAGTAATCGTCATTATCACTAAGCGCTAAAATTACTTTTGTTATGTTTTTATGACTGAGTAAACGATTAACGGTATGACTTAAAACGCTTTGATTGTTAATCATTAAATATTGCTTAGGACAAGAAGCTAACATACGCTTTCCAACACCTGCAGCAGGCACAATAACAACAAATTGTTGATCATTTAATAATTGCGAAGTACTACTCACGTCTAAGGTAGCTCCTTATTGGTGTTTTTTTTAGCCGGAATAATTCGAAAAAAGGTTTCATTTTCTTTAATCATACCAAGCTCATTTCTAGCGCGTTCTTCAATAGCTTCTGTACCCAGTTTTAGATCATCCGTATCAGCATAAAGTAGCTTATTACGCTGTTTGAGTTTTTCATTGGAAAATTCTTGACGAGTAACATCCTCTTGTAGCGCTAGATAGTCAGGCACACTATTTTTACCGAACCAAAGCCGGTATTGCAATAAGCTAAAAACAATTAATAATAATGCTGTGAATGCTCGCATGATTAACTAACAAAGACCTAATGAAGGTGAAAAATTAACTTTATACAAAGTTATAATGCCATCCATTATATAAGGGTTGAAAGTAGTGTAAATCTTTATATAAATAAACTATCTAAAAATCATGATAATACTCTTGCCAAATTAGTAGTTATCGTTAGAATAATTCAAATACCAAAGGAAAATGTCTCACTCTTAAAGGACTAAAAATGTTTAAAACCATATTATTCGGATTTGTACTATTATCTTGTAGCCAGAAAGTACTTGCAAATTCTGCACAAGAAAAGCAACTACCTTGCCACTCGAATGAAAGTAAAGCAGACAACGCGGTCAAAAAAGCGACAGCCATCCAAAAAGTGGCGCCAAAATATCCCATGGATGCAGCACGAAAGTCGCAAGAGGGTTGGGTTCGATTAAGTTTTGTTGTTAAAGAAGATGGCAGTGTTGATTTACCGATAATTGAAGACTCTTCAGGTATAAAGTCTTTTGAAAAAGCAGCCAAAAATGCAGTCAGAGCTTGGACATTTGATCCCGCCACTAGAGATGGAAAAACTATTGAGCAATGTCAAAATAGCGTGCAATTAGACTTCAAAATGCATAAAACACCAAAAGGAGCTTCAAGGCGGTTTGCAAAGCAGTACCGCAATGTATTGAAGTTAATTAATGAGCAAGCATTAGATGATGCTAAACAGGCTTTAGATAAACTAGCAAAGAGACCCCGTCAAAATTTTTATGAGGATAAATTCTTTTTCAGTGTTAAAGCGAGTTATTTTCAAGCCATAGGTGATAATAGGCAAGAACTTACCAACCTAAAAAAATTAATCCCGACAGGAAAAGATTATTTACCTAAAAGCTCTTATGTTTATTCTATTACAAGAGCTTTCCAATTAGCTTTAATAAATAATGAATTATCGAGCACTTTGTATTTCTACAACAAGCTCAAGCAGTTCGATGCCACCAACGAAAAAGTGGCAACATTAACGCCTTACATTGAAAAAATTGAGCAATTAATTGATAGTTCTGCGCATATTTTTGTAGCTGCACAAATTAATGAACGAAATCATTGGAACCATTATTTAGCTAGAAAAAGCTTTACCATTGCCAATGTAACAGGAAAGCTAAATACTGTTGATATACGCTGTGACAACCATTTTTCAACTTATGATGTAGATAATGAAAAAAAATGGAAAATTCCTGCTAGCTGGGGAAATTGTCAACTTTTTGTTAAAGGAGAGCAAGGCACGAAATTTAACTTGGTCGAGCTTGCAGCTAAACAAGCGTAAAGCTGAGTAGCTATGCAAAAAAGTTGAACGTTATTATTTCAGCGTTTTATGAAAGTTTTGCCAGTTAATGGCACAAGAAAGTAGCAGTTCACGTAAGCTAGGAATTATAGGCCTAGCTTTATCCCCCCTTTGCCAACAGTGCCCAGCACAGGCTGACAACATTACTTTTTTGTTGGGTTTAAGTAGTTGGTAGTTATTCGCTGGGTTATTTATTGGCCTTTTAATTGCACTTTTTATTGCGTTATTTAGTGCTGGCTCCGAAAATCCTAACAATGAAAACCAACCTGAAGCATTAGTGCGAATGCGCTTTTTATCACTATCAATTTTATCGATACAATCTAAAGCAATATGTTCACCACGCAGCACGGGAACAACTAAGCCTAATAGCAATTTATTATTTTTAGCTATTAAGTCTAAATACCACTCACTAATTGCTTGTACGTTTTCTCCTGACACTGGCAGTTTAGAAGCCTGCTTAGTAGACCAACTTGCATTTTGCACATCTAGAGTTAACGGTGAGCTTCCTTGTTCACTCACTTGAGTCATCATATTGGCTGTGCGATTAATGTAATAAGGTAGGCTTTTTAAACGTCCCTGCACACTTTGAACGGTTGCCGTTTCAATATTAGCAAGCAAGTTTAACTCTCGCTCATAAAGCGCATTACATATTTCAGCAAAAGCATTGTTTTGCTGATTAGTTTGCCAAAGAGAGTTTTGAGACATCAATTAATAAATCAAGTAGTTATGCCTATATTCTTTAAGCATACTTGATTCTATTACAAAGATACACTGACATTAATTTGAATGCGCTAGAGATATAATTCATATTTGGCTAACTTTTTGATAACTAATTAGAAGAAATAGAGAATATGCGGCATACTTTTTATCTGACTTGCTTTAGTGGTTTAGCCACTTGGGTTGGGAAGGTTGAGTAAATATATAAAAAAGGATCGACACGTAAGTATCGACCCATTTAATAATGGTTTGATATTAAAGCTAATTTATTCAAGAACAAGGCGCTTTCACGGAGCTGACTTTAGTTAATAAGTACAAGTAACGCCGCAATTGAGTTAAGTAGCAAAAATAGCTAGACTTATTGGCCTTTAATTTCTGATAAACCGTTATATATAGCTTTATCACCTAAGAACTCTTCAATACGTAATAATTGGTTGTACTTAGCAACACGGTCAGAACGACATAATGAGCCAGTTTTAATTTGACCTGCCGCGGTACCTACGGCTAAATCAGCAATAGTCGCATCTTCAGTTTCACCTGAGCGATGAGAGATAACGGCTGTATAACCAGCATCTTTCGCCATTTTAATTGCAGCAAGTGTTTCAGTTAATGAACCAATTTGGTTGAACTTAATTAAGATTGAGTTCGCAACACCGGTATCAATACCGCGTTTGAATATTTTAGTGTTAGTAACAAATAGATCATCACCAACAATTTGTACTTTATCGCCTAAAAGATCAGTTTGGTATTTGAAACCATCCCAGTCTGATTCGTCTAAACCATCTTCAATTGATACAATTGGGTATTCTTTACAAAGCTCACCTAAGAAATCAGAAAATTCATTTGAAGTGAATTGCTTACCTTCACCTTTAAGATCGTAGATGCCTTTCTCGCTATCATAAAACTCAGAAGCAGCACAATCCATCGCTAAAGTTACGTCTTTACCAAGTTCATAACCTGATGCAGCTACTGCTACTTTAATTACTGCAAGAGCATCAGCATTTGAGGCTAAATCAGGAGCAAAACCACCTTCATCACCAACAGCGGTATTTAAACCTTTCGCAGATAATACTTTTTTCAGTGCATGAAATATTTCAGCGCCCATACGTAAAGCTTCAGTAAAGTTTTTAGCGCCAACTGGCTGAACCATAAACTCTTGAATATCTACGTTATTATCAGCATGTTCGCCACCATTAATGATGTTCATCATAGGTACAGGTAAGCTATAAACACCTGGTGTGCCATTTAAATCAGCAATGTGTTCAAACAACTGCACGCCTTTATCCATTGCGGCTGCTTTCGCTACCGCTAGAGATACAGCTAAAATAGCATTAGCACCAAATTTTTCTTTGTTTTCAGTACCGTCTAAATCGATCATTATTTTATCGATGTTAGTTTGCTCTAACGCACTTTGACCAATTAATGCCGGTGTAATGTCATTTTTAATAGCGGCTACAGCTTTTAATACACCTTTACCTAAATAACGTGAATTATCTCCATCACGAAGTTCTAGTGCTTCACGAGATCCTGTTGATGCGCCTGAAGGTGCAGCTGCACGTCCCCAAGCACCAGACTCTAAATAAACATCGGCTTCAACCGTTGGGTTACCGCGAGAATCCATGATTTCACGGGCTAAAATTTTACTGATATTTGACATTATTGTTCCTTTGCAAACTTTAAAATTAAATTTCTTTTAAAAACAAAAACCGCAGCACTTGGCTACGGTTTGTATTACTTGAACTAACTTGATTGCTGCTTTTTATAATCGAAAGAAGCGGCAATAAAGCTTTCAAATAGTGGATGACCATCTCGAGGTGTCGAATTAAACTCGGGATGGAACTGCCCAGCAATAAACCATGGATGATCTGGCATTTCAATCACCTCAACTAAGCTTTTATCCGAAGATAAACCCGAGAACACTAAACCAGCTTTGCTTAATTGTTCTCGATAGTTATTATTTACCTCAAAACGGTGACGATGTCTCTCATTGATTGTTTCACTGCCATATACGTCATAGACCTTGGTACCTTTCATAAGGTGACACAATTGAGATCCTAAACGCATCGTTCCGCCTAAGTCGGAATCTTTACTGCGGTATTCAACTTGACCTTCTTCATCAAGCCATTCACTAATCAACCCAACCACTGGATGTGGGCTATCACTATTAAATTCAGTACTATGGGCATCAGTTAAACCTGCTACATTACGCGCATATTCGATCAATGCCACCTGCATGCCTAAACAAATGCCTAAATAAGGCACTTTGTTTTCACGAGCATATTGTGCTGTTAAAATTTTACCTTCAACACCACGCTCACCAAAACCACCCGGTACTAAAATAGCATCTAAGTCTTTTAATAACTCAGTACCTTTTACTTCCAAGTCTTGTGAATCAATATACTTAATATTAACGGTTAGTTGGTTTTTTAGTCCTGCATGTTTTAGTGCTTCGTTTACTGATTTGTAGGCGTCGGGTAATTCAATATATTTACCCACCATACCAATGGTCACTTCACCCTTAGGATTCGCTTCATGGTAAAGTACTTCTTCCCATTCGGTTAAGTCAGCTTCTGGTACATCTAAGCCAAAACGTTTAACCACTAGCTCATCCGTGTCTTGGGCTTTTAATAAAGCGGGAATTTTATAAATACTGTCAACATCAGGCATAGAAATAACGGCTTTTTCTTCCACATTACAAAACAATGAAATTTTGGCACGTTCTGCATTCGGAATAGCTCGATCAGAGCGACACACTAAAATATCAGGCAAAATACCTATTGAGCGTAAATCTTTTACTGAATGCTGTGTCGGTTTTGTTTTAATTTCACCCGCCGCAGCTAAATATGGCACTAAGGTTAGATGCATAAACATTGCACGTTCGCGACCTACTTCAAGCGCTAACTGACGAATGGCTTCTAAAAACGGTTGCGATTCAATATCACCCACTGTACCGCCAACTTCAACCATAGCAATATCGTAACCTTCAGCGCCTTCAATTACCCTGCGTTTAATATCATTAGTGATATGAGGAATAACCTGAATAGTCGCACCTAAAAATTCACCTTTACGTTCACGAGCTAAAATATCTTGGTAAATACGACCGGTAGTAAAGTTATTGCGCTTAGTCATTTTGGTACGAATAAAACGCTCGTAGTGACCTAAATCTAAATCGGTTTCTGCGCCATCTTCAGTAACAAATACTTCGCCATGCTGAATAGGGCTCATAGTGCCCGGATCGACATTAATATAAGGGTCAAGTTTCAGCATGGTTACTTTCAAACCACGTGCTTCAAGAATTGCGGCCAATGAAGCTGCGGCAATACCTTTACCAAGAGACGAAACCACGCCGCCAGTAACAAAAATATATCTAGTTGTCATGTCTACACCGATGTAAGGGAAATACAGAATTTCTTTTGCTTTACTATTTTAGCGATTAAGTTACGATTAACCGCACTTATTTTAGTTGAGAATTCACTAAAAAATTGACTAAAAAAGAATAAAGCAGGACGGGATAGTATTATACTTAAAAGCAAGGCTAACAACAATAACAACAGGCTATTCAATAATAAAAAATATGCATTTTTTTATTGGGTATTAATCGTTATGATACCTTCATCACTTATAACATAAGTATTCTATGACAAATCAATTAAAAAGCGTTTTATCCGCCATTGACGATATTAACCGTCAAGATACCAATATCACTTTATCAGATGGTAAAGAACAGCCAAAGGAATTGATATATGGCCAGCGCATGACCGCTTGTTTAGAGAAACATTGGCCACAAGCAAGCGAATTATTACAAATAGCAGTACGTGCCCAACATATTAAACGTTGGCATTTAAAGCGCAGTGAATTTGACCAAGGTAAAGCGGGGTATTATCAGTGGCGTATTGCTTTAGGTAAGTTTCATGCACATTTGACTGCAACGATTATGATCGAGCATGGCTATGCTAAAGATCAAGCGGAGCAAACAGCTTCTATTATTTGTAAAGAAAACTTAAAAGACAAAACATCTAACCAGTTAAACCTTGATAGTCAAACTTTAGAAGACGTTGCTTGTTTGGTTTTTCTAGCGCATTATTTCGATGACTTTTCAGCTAAATATATTGAACAAAACAATGAAGAAAAAATAATTCGTATTGTGCAATTAACCTGGAAAAAAATGTCTGATGACGCACATGATATTGCATTGGAATTGAGTTTACCTAAACATTTAACGGCTTTAGTAACGAAAGCGCTCAGCTAGCAAAATTCTAATTTTGGTTCGACATAAAAGCGTTTTTTCGAGGCAAGCATCGACCTACAGTTGAATCCTGTGAGAACTATACAGGCATGAAAATCAGGTATTCTCGATGTTATAATTATTTACTAATTGGTAACCGCCATAAAAAGATAAATGGCCCAACAACAAGTAGAGCAACTAATAGCGTTAGCATCATGTCTTGCAGTAAATATGCTGACCAAACAACTGAAAGCACTATGGTTAACAGTGCAATTCTTTTCGCTTTTCTAGGAATACTTCGGTGCTGTTGCCACTCATAAATTAGTGGGCCAAAGGTTTTATTGTTGAGCAGTTTACGCTGCATTCTAGGTGACGACTTAGCAAAACATCCTGTTGCCATAATAAGAAAAACAGTAGTTGGTAAAATTGGAAGGATTGCGCCTAAAATAGCTAAGCCAACACAAAAAATGCCGGTTACTTTCCATAAAAAAACTTTTATTTTGCCCCTAGTTGACACAGGAACTGGGCATTCATCTAATCGTATGCTCGGCTTTAGCGCTGCTTCTTGAATTACTGATTGTTGATTTTGACTCACTTCTTACTCCATCATCCATGTTTATCGTTGCTTTTTGCTCTACCTTTAACTTTAACTTTAACTTTGTTATTGGTATCACGACTTTTTCGAATTAAAACATTATCACTTTGCATGTGATTGTTACTAATTAACGATTTAGCTAACCGGTCGTATAACAAAACATTGACTGATGCCGCTAAATTCATACAACCCACAGTAGGTACATAAACCACATCATCAGCATTATTAATTACCGTTTGGCTAATAGTGCCGTCCTCCGGGCCAAAAATATAAATAGCCTGCTGGGGATGTTGAAAATATGGTAAAGGTATTGCGCCTTCAACTAAGTCTACACAAATAATCTTAGTATCATTTGGCAAAAAAGCACGTAAAGATTCAATCTTTTCAAAATCATCTGCGGCTGTTAATGGAATTTTGTCACGGGCATTTTTAGTATCGGTATTATGTTTCGAACCATTAAACTTTGCGGCATTGGCATAACGCTGCCCAGTATACAGTACTTGTTCAACACAATAACAACCCGCTGCGCGCATCACTGCACCAACGTTACTAGGACTTTTAGGATTGGTTAAACCTATCGTTACATGGCTATTTTCAACCTGTAACTGTTTTCCTAAAGCAATAGTTGATAATAAAAGTTTAGTCATTTTAGCTCTCGGTTACTTCTCTTGCATTTTTACTTGCTGCCAATACTGCTCTAACTGTTCAAGGTTGTGCTGTGGAAAATCACGTCCCGACTGTTGTACTTGCGCTTCAACACCATGAAAACGTTTTGTAAACTTTTTATTAGCCTGACGTAATAACATTTCGGGGTCTTGCTTTGCATGACGACATAAATTAACCACGGCAAACATTAAATCGCCCAGTTCTTCACCCAAGGCTTTTGGGTTAATATTCTCAGCTTCTAATTCTTCTTTTACTTCAAGTACTTCTTCTTCAATTTTTGCAAAAACGTCATTGATATCATGCCAATCAAAGCCGACATGTGAACAGCGTTTTTGAATTTTAGCCGCTTGGGATAATGCCGGTAAGTTTTTTGGAATATCAACAAGAATACTAAGGTCGTCCTGCTTATTTTTAGTTTGACGTTCTTTCGATTTTTCATTTTCCCAATTTGCTTTTATTTGCGCATCAGTCGTTAAATCGGTATCAGAAAACACATGTGGATGGCGACGAATAAGCTTCTCACATATTGATTCAACAACACTGTCAAAATTAAACAGCTGTTGCTCTTGACCAAGTTGGCTATAAAAAATCACTTGGAATAATAAATCGCCCAACTCTTTATTTAACTCGGTAAAATCATTTTGCTCAATCGCATCAACCACTTCATAAGCTTCTTCAATCGTGCAGGATGTGATGGATGCAAAAGTTTGTTTTATGTCCCACGGACAGCCGGTTTCTGGATCTCGTAGTTGGGTCATTATCCAACGAAGTTTTTCTATTGAAGCTTTACCGTCTACTTTACAATTAACATCAGAATTTAACATTTTCTATCATAACCTTTTCACTTCGATAACATCATCAAGTTGATGAAGTTTATCCAATACTCGCGTTAGTAACTCACTACTGGTTACTTCCATTTTGATCTTCATGCTCATGGTTTGCTTCGTATTATCACTGTGGCTTTCAATACCGATAATACTAACCTTTTCATTGGCTATGATGGTTGATATATCACGAAATAATCCTTGGCGATCACTGGCTATAATCAACGCACTCGCTTGGTAACTTTGTTTATCGTCAAGTCCCCATTGCACTTCAACAAAACGCTCTGCTTGTTGATGTAACGCACTTGCTAATTGCTCACAATCTTGACGGTGAACGGAAATACCGCGACCTTGAGTGATAAATCCAGAAATAGCATCACCGGGAACAGGGGAGCAACATTTAGCCATATGCGTTAATAAATTCCCAACCCCTGAAACGGTAATACCATTATTGTCCCCTGTGGTATTTTTTCCAGCATGGGACTCTTTAACGAAGCTTTGAGGGTCAACCTCTGTTGCAGGTTTTAGTTTATCTTCAAGTTGTTTAAAGTAGTTAATAATTTGCTGTAAACGGGCATTGCCTGAGCCAATAGCAGCATATAAATCATCAATCGTTTTTACATTAAAACGAATTGCAGCTTCTTTAAGTTGGCCTTGATTTATTGTTAAGTAATTCAATTTTGCTAATTCTGCATCAAGTAATTCTTTGCCTTGTGCAAGGTGTTTATCTCGATCCTGCAGTTTAAAGAAGTGTTGTACTTTCGCCCGCGCACGAGATGAATAAATATAATTTAAATTTGGATTTAACCAATCACGACTTGGGTTGGGTTGCTTGCTAGTTAACACCTCAACCTGGTCACCCGTTTTCAACCGGTGAGTAAACGGCACAATTTTGCCAAATACTTTTGCGCCAATACAACAATGCCCGACATTAGAATGAATGTAATAAGCAAAATCTAATGGCGTTGACCCCATAGGCAAATCGATAACATCACCTGATGGCGTGAAAACATATATTCTATCTTCAAAAACCTGACTACGAAGTTCATCTAACAGTTCGCCACTTTCTGCAACATCATCTTGCCATTGCAAAATTTTACGCAACCAACCTACTTTATCATCAAAGCTATTATTTTTAGCGTTAGTTTTCCTTGATGGGGAGTTTGATGAAGGACCTTCTTTATAACGCCAATGCGCTGCAACACCTAACTCGGCGTCATCATCCATTTGCTGCGTTCTAATTTGAACTTCTATTGATTTACCTTCTGGACCAAGAACAACCGTATGAATTGATTGATAACCATTAGGTTTTGGAGTCGCAACATAATCTGAAAATTCTTTAGCTAAATGTCGCCATTGAGTATGTACAATACCTAATGCTGAATAACAGCCTTGAACTTCGTCAACAACAACGCGTACAGCTCGAACATCAAATAATTGTTCAAAATCTAATGACTTTTGCTGCATTTTTTTCCAAATGCTATAAATGTGCTTTGGACGACCATATACTAAGCCATTGATTTTCAATAACGCTAGTTGCTGATTTAAACTCCCAACAAAATCACTCATGTACTGCTCACGTTCAAGACGTGTTTCATCAAGAAGCTTAGCTATTTTTTTATAAACTTGTGGGTGAAGATAACGAAATGAAATATCTTCCAGCTCCCACTTTAACTGCCCTATACCTAAGCGGTTTGCAAGTGGTGCGTAGATACTAGCACTCTCTTTTGCGGCTAATACTCGTGTTTCTTCATCATTATTTTTTTGCTCTCGCAAATCACATAACCGTTCAGCTAGTTTAATAACAACCGCACGTACATCTTCAACCATGGCTAGCAACATACGGCGAATATTATCGACATTTCCAGCACTGCCTTGCTGTCTCAAGCCTTTAATAGCTGCCATTTTTTCAACACCTTGGCAAAGCATATTAATGTCTTTACTAAAGTGCTCTTCAACAAAATCTTTTGCTATAAGGTTATTTTCCAATAAGGGCGTTAAAAAAGCGGCTGATAGTGAGTCTGCATCTAAATTAAGACTAGAGAGAATTTCAACCATTTCCATAGATTTTAACAAGCGGGTTTCTTGTTGCTGAAAATAAGGAGCAACTATTTTCCATAATACCTCAAGCGCTTGTTGTTTTGTTTGCACAAAGCCTTGTTCTTCGATCCAATGTTTGAAATCAACACTGACAAATTGATGAGATTTACGCACCGAAACCATGAGTATTCCTTCTATCTCTCGTTTGTTTTAACGTTTGAACAATACCATAATCTCAACATGCTTTGTTTGAGAAAACATATCAACTAAACCTATTTTTTCAATTTTATAACCTTTGGCAAGTAAAAACTGGCTGTCTCTTGCTAATGTTGTTGGCTCACAACTAACATATAAAATAGTTTTTATTGCCCGCTTTTCTATTTGCTTTACTGCTAATTCTGCACCGGCCCTAGCAGGGTCTAACAATACTTTGCTAAAATTATTATTTGCCCATTGATTAGAAAGCCAATCGCTATTTAAGTTGGCTTGGAAAAAGTGGCTGTTCTCAATATTGTTGACGTTTGCATTCTCAATCGCTTTATCAACCATACTTTGTACGCCTTCAATACCGACGACATTGGCAACTTTTTTAGCAAGCGGTAAACTAAAATTCCCTAGTCCACAAAATAAATCTAATATTTCATCATCAGATTCAGGCTCTAGCCACAAAAGTGCTTGATCAACCATAGCTTTGTTAACGAACTGGTTTATTTGAATGAAATCAGTGCTAGAAAAATTAATTTGAATATCATCCATTAAAGGATAATTTAAGTCATTGGCAATATTAAGTGCGGCTTTTTTTTCTGCTTCACTCTTGCCATCTTCTTGAAAACAAACTGACCACTGATTATTTTTGGCATACTGGTGCCAAAGTTGGCGGTCATGCTCATTTATATTTCTAATCTGACGTACAACCAAAGTAAGCTTTGATGATTGACTTGAAATATCAGTACAAATAACTTCAATATGACCAATCGCCTTTTTCACACTAAGCTTGGCTATAAGTTCTTTCAGAATAGGAAAAATATCATTTGCAGGCTTAACAAGTACCGGACATGATTTAATACCAATTAGTTGATTAGTGGCTTTTTGTCTAAAACCAATGATTGCCTGTGCATTTTTATCAAATTGCACACCGATCCTTGCCTTACGACGATAGTGCCATTGCGAACTTGCTATCGGGTTTTGCCAAGGTAATTGTTCAATAACATCCACGGCCATGCCACTGCGAGAAAACAATTCAATAACTTTATTTTGCTTAAAGCTCAGTTGATGCGCATATTCAACATGCTGAATGTCACAACCACCGCAAAGATTAAAGTGCTGGCATTTTGCGGTTACTCTATTTTCACTAACACTATTTATTGCTAATAATTTGCCACGTGAATATTTGTTTTTTTGCTCTATTAACTGAACGTCAATATTTTCATTAGGTAAACTGCCATTAATAAACACCGGTTTATTTTTGTAATAAGCGACACCACAACCATTGGTATCAAATTTTTCAATATTGACTGTTAACACTTGTTTTACTTGAGTTTGAACAGACTTTTTCGCGCCTGTTTTAAAAAAGTTTGCCATGGTAATTTACCTAAGGAGATTTCTTTATTTCTTACTTGTATAAGTGGCTGACATAAATAGCTAAAGTTGATCAACTAAAAAGTGTAATTTATCTAAGCATATGACATTATACTATTTATCAGGATGATCATTTTACACTAGTACGACTGAAAAATGCATAAAATAAGCCTCAAAGATTGGGTAGTATTACTAACTATTTTGCCAACAGCGATAATAGCTTTTGGCCTTGCTGGCTATTTTTCATATAATCGTAGTTCAGAGCTTAATGAATTTTTAAATTTAAGAGCTCAAAGCATTATTGAACCCTTAGCTATTACCAGTAAAAGTGCTCTTCTAGACAGTGACCGTGAAAAACTACGTATTATCATCAGTGCAGCACATCGCAGCCAATCTAGCTTAGTCAAAAGTATTGCCATATTCACCTTAGATAATCAGATTTTTGTTACCAGTGCCTACCACGGCAATACTAATTTAATGCGTTTAAAAGCAGGAAACGAAATCCCGACCTACACTCAAGGTGAACATTCAGATGATTACATTATTTTTCGTACCCCAATCATAGAAGAAAAAGCAGGTAATAAAAGCAAACCCGAAACGCTTGGTTACATTGCTGTTCATATTGATAAAAACCAAATAAAATTCAAGCAACAAAGTCAGTATATTATTGCATTTACTATGGCTTTTCTTTCTACTTTGCTCAGCGGTATTTTTGCTCTACAACTTATTCGAAATGTTGCTAAACCGGTTAATTCAATGGTACATGCAATTGACCGTATTCGAGAAGGCAAGCTTGAAAGCCGAGTAAGTGGCCAACTTGTCGGTGAGTTGAACTTCTTGAAAAATGGTATCAACGCCATGGCACAATCATTAGGTAACTACCAAAATGAAATGCAAGGCAGTATCGATCAAGCAACTATTGATTTACGTGAAAGCTTAGAACAATATGAAATTCAAAATGTTGAATTAAGTATAGCCAAGAAAAAAGCGCAAGAAGCGAATAAGATAAAGTCTGAATTTTTGGCTAATATGAGCCATGAACTACGCACACCATTAAACGGGGTTATAGGCTTTACTAGGCAGGTACTTAAAACCCCGCTCAGTGATTCTCAGCGGGACTATTTACAGACCATAGATAGGTCTGCCAATAATCTGCTAACGATTATTAATGACATTCTTGATTTCTCTAAACTCGATGCCGGTAAAATGGTGATTGAGAGTATTCCCTTCTCGCTAAGAGAGTCTATTGAAGAGAGTCTCACGCTCCTTACACCAAGTGCTCATAAAAAAGAAATAGAGTTATCTATTAAAATAGATAATTCTATTCCTGATTCATTATTAGGCGACGCTATGCGCATCAAGCAAATAATGAGTAACTTAGTAAGCAATGCAATCAAGTTTACTCAATATGGCTCTGTCATTATTGATGTGGTCTATAAGGTAATTAATGCCAAGCAAGCTGCAGTAAAAATAACAGTGACCGATACGGGGATTGGTATGAATACCGATCAACAACAAGCTATTTTCAAAGCATTTGCTCAAGCTGATCAAAGTATCACTCGTCTACACGGTGGCACAGGTTTAGGCTTGGTTATTTGTCAACGATTGGCATACGAAATGAAGGGTGATATTGGTTTTAGTTCAAGAGAAAATAATGGCTCTGTCTTTTGGTTCAACTTTGAATGTGGCGTTAATACATTGTCTCTTGCTGGCGAACTTGATCATCTACGTTTAGCCAATAAATCTATTTTATATTATGAGCCCCACTCTCACAGTAGATCGGCAACCTGTGATATTTTACTCAACTGGCAAATGCAGGTCACTCAAGTAGAAAGCATTCAACAGCTAAATGAAATCCTTGAACTAGAAAATCAGCAAGCAGAGGTTAGCTTTGACTATGCGTTGATTGGTCATGATCGAACAGCTACCGCACTGAGTGATTTGAAAAAAATAATTGCACAAGTTAAACCTCATGTAGCAAATGTACATTTAGCTATTAATAGTAACTCTCCAAGTTTGCAAGACGCTTTAATTGCAAGTGGCGCACTAAGTTGTTTAAGTAAGCCTGTTATAGCCAAAAAACTTTATAGCGCTTTACTTGCCGAACCAGAGAGCTTATTTGCTCCTAATAAACAAATACTGCCTATAAAAGTGTTAGCTGTTGATGATAATGAAGCTAATTTAAAATTAATAAACGCTTTGCTGCTTGAACAAGTCAACGAAGTGGTACTTGCCGATAATGGCATGAAGGCATTGGAGTTATGTCAAAATGAAAATTTCGCTTTGATTTTCATGGATATTCAAATGCCAATAATGGATGGAATTAGTACACTAAAAGCTATTCGGAGCAACTCTTGCAACACAACAACACCGGTTATTGCTGTTACAGCACACGCATTAAGCGGAGAGAAAGAGAAAATGCAGCAGCAAGGTTTCAACGCCTATATGACAAAACCCATTGATGAAACAATGCTCAGCCATATTATTTATGAATACTGTGATGTTAATCACTTTATAAGTAGTGCTCAACAAAAGGAATTAACAGAAGCCAAGCCAGTTTTAATTTCCAAGCAAGTAGAACAAAATGCAAAAGCTGTTGATTGGCAGTTAGCATTAGAAAGAACAGGTGATAGAGAAGAACTAGCTAAAGAAATGCTAACAGGCTTAATTGAAGGCTTGCCAGAGAGCCAAAAAGAAATTAGTAATGCATTAGTTAAAGATGATACGAATGAATTAAAAAGCTTAATACATAAGCTAAATGGTGCTTGTTGTTATACCGGTGTACCAAACTTAAGCACGGTTTGCCAAGAGCTTGAAACTCAATTGAAAAAAGGTGCTGATTTGGATGATTTAGAGCCTGAATTTTTAGATCTTTTCGAACAAATAGAGCAGGTATTAATGCAAGCACCTAAAGTACTTGCTGAATTAGAAGAGAGTTGAGGTTAAGTTATCTCGTCTACGATTAATCTCGAATGTTAACGTTAGGAGATGTATTGATATCACCGTCTTCTGTAATTATCGCAACACCTGAACTACAAGTAAGCACAGCCAAACTATGGCCTTTTTCATTACGTACAAAAGATAATTCATAACCAAATTTACCTAAGCTGCTAGCAGAAAATTTTTGCGCTAACGATAACTTATTCCACCAAGCAGACTGTTCGGGGGATGGTTGACGCCTTTCCAGCATAGGTTTTTCTTGCACTTGCATAATAACTCCTTACAAAATCACTTTATACAACCGATAGCTAAATTTAAAGCAGCTACCACTAAAGAGCAGAATATCAGAGACACCCTAGCCTTAAGTGTAGTACAAAAAACACCTAAAAAGAAATAAACACTTATACTTAGTAGCTATTTATGCTAACGCTATGAAAGCGTGACAAAAGCAGTCGCATAAAGCTTTTCATCCGCAAGAGATATGTGCCAATACTTAGCCTTTAGTGAATGAGCTACATCTAAAGCTCGACCTGAAAGTTCAAGAATAGGCTGACCACTTTCGAGTGATTTAATCTCAATATGCTGAAAAGAAACGCCGTTGGCAATCCCTGTGCCTAACGCTTTTGCTGCTGCTTCTTTTCCAGCCCAACGCTTAGCAAGATATCGCTCAGGATGATTAGTATCAGCATAGAACTGAAACTCAGATATAGTTAACACTCGCTTCGCCAAACGATCACGAGTAGCTGTAGCCATATCAGCAATGCGGCTGATTTCAATAATATCAGTACCAATACCAACAACTGGCATACTTGCTCCTATAATATGTGCAGGACTTTATTTTTCAAACTAAATTAATGAGACGTAATACCTTGAAACTACTGACTCGCTACTCGTAACTAACTTTCTTACCATTTTTACTTTTTAGCTTCTAGCTTCTAGCTTCTAGCTTCTAGCATCAAGGCTTTCATGTCGCGTATAGCCTTATCAAGACCATCAATAACTGCACGAGCAATAATAGCATGACCAATATTCAACTCTATTATCTCTTCAATTGCAGCTATAGGTTTAACATTAAAATAATTTAAACCATGGCCGGCATTAACTTTTAAGCCGATACTGTGGGCATATTTAATCCCTTTAGTTAAGCGAACCAACTCAGCTTGTTGTGCTTCTTCTGTGGTAGCATCAGCATAATGTCCGGTATGGATTTCAATATAAGGCGCGCCACTTGCTAAAGCCGCATCAATTTGCTTTTCATCTGCGTCAATAAATAAACTAACTTTAGTGCCTACGGCTGTTAACTTTGTAACGGCATCAGATACTTTACTCAGTTGACCAACAACATCTAAACCACCTTCAGTGGTTAATTCTTCTCTTTTTTCCGGCACTAAACAACAAAAGGCAGGTTTAACATCACAGGCAATGGCAACCATTTCATCGGTAACGGCCATTTCGAAATTCATACGGGTATGCAATGTTTGCTTTAATACATGAATATCGCGGTCTTGAATATGACGTCTATCTTCACGTAAATGAACAGTTATACCATCAGCACCTGCATGTTCAGCAACACTAGCAGCATAAACAGGATCAGGATAATTAGTGCCTCTTGCTTGGCGTAATGTAGCAATATGATCAACATTAACGCCTAAAAGTAATTCTTTCATTTTTTCTCTCTTTTTTATCTTTTTTCAAATAACTTACGACTGTTTAAAGGTTTGCCATCAAGTAAATGGTTAATTACATCTCGCATTAACAGTTTAAAAGTTTTTTCAGCTTCTTTATTAACAAGCACTTTATCATGATGAATATGCTGTGCAATAGCTTGCAAGTGCTCGGTATTAAACCAAGGAGTACTAATACTAGCGATTGCATATTTATATGCGGGCATAAAACCTTGTTCAGCTAAATAATAAAAACCAGCAACACTCTCACTATTTTCATTAAATACCGGGGTAAAATCAAACGATAAACCAAGTTCAGCTAATAAGGATAGTTCAAACTGTCTTAATTGTGGAGCAATAGGTAAGTCTTCTGATAATGCCGAAAGTGTTAATTGATATTGATTAAACAGATCCTCACAAACACTATCATCAATTAATAAACGTACGAGTAGCTCATTAAGATAAAAGCCACTATATAGGCTGTCTTTACTCAAAGAATAGGAGTTTGCTATTGTTTCTACTTGAGAAATTCGTTTTAAACCTGCACCTTTCGCTTTAAAAGTAAATTTCAACGGTAAAAATGGCTGCAACAACCCTTTTTTAATTGAGCGCTTAGATTGCCCGACATAGACCAGCGCCGATAT
Organism: Colwellia sp.; assembly: GCA_029938115.1. Classification (GTDB taxonomy): domain Bacteria; phylum Pseudomonadota; class Gammaproteobacteria; order Enterobacterales; family Alteromonadaceae; genus Colwellia. The sequence goes on from JAPYOP010000026.1 coordinate 26,483, forward strand.
TTTACCTTCTTGCTCAGTTAAAAGCTCAACGAGCTGTTGGTTCTCTTGGAAAGGTCTAGAGTGAAGCACAAAAGCATGTTGCTCTATCTGTTTATTTGACATAACAACTGTATACTAAATAGATCTCGTAACGTTGAACCAGTAACGGTTGTTTAGCCTGAATAATCATCGCCATAACCTAGACTTCTTAAAGCGCGTTCATCATCAGCCCAACCCGATTTAACCTTTACCCATGTTTCTAAAAAAACCTTACTCTCAAACAAGTTTTCCATATCTCGTCTTGCTTCTTGACCAATGGTTTTCAAACGTTCGCCTTTATTGCCAATGACCATACGCTTTTGGCTATCACGCTCAACGAGTATTAAAGCGTTAATATGGATAATACCCTTATTATCCATTTTAAACTGTTCGATTTCTACTGTGGTTGAATAAGGTAATTCGTCGCCGGTAAAGCGAATAAGTTTTTCACGAATAATTTCTGATGCCATAAAGCGGCTAGATCGATCAGTGATATGATCTTCTGGGAACCAAAAATCGCTCTCAGGTAAACTAGCTATACAAAGTTTTCTAATTGTATCAACACCATGGCCTTTACTAGCAGAAATAGGCACAATATCTCTAAATTCATGCATCGCCCCAAGCTTTTGTAAATGAGGTAATAACGCGTCTTTATCTGAGATATTATCTATTTTATTCACCACTAAAATACAAGGTGAGCCGCTCTTTTTGATTTTATTAAGTACTAAATCATCATCAACAGTCCAATGAGTACCTTCGACTAAAAACACCACAAGTTCGACTTCAGCAATAGAGCTAGCAGCAGCACGATTCATCAATCGGTTAATCGCTCGCTTCTCTTCTGAGTGTAAGCCGGGAGTATCAACTAAAACGGCTTGTCTATTTTCTTGTGTCAAAATGCCTAAAATACGATGACGCGTTGTTTGCGGTTTGCGCGAGGTGATACTGATTTTTTGACCAAGCAAAGCATTCAGTAACGTAGATTTACCGACATTTGGGCGACCAACAATAGCGATTAACCCCGCATAGGTAGATTCATGACTCATTGATTTTTCACCTTATTACTTTACTTTTTTGCTGTTTATTTTTACTGTTTTTTTGCTTAGCTTTATTTATATTTTCTAACAAAGCTAATACCTGCTGTGCCGCTGACTGCTCAGCTTTACGTCTACTTGTTCCTTTAGCGATAACCTCTGTATCAATAATCTCTGTAAGGCAGCGAACAGTAAACTGTTGGTTATGAGATTGTCCGCTAGTATCAATTACATCGTATACAGGCAAAGAAATTTTTCGCCCTTGCAAGTATTCTTGTAAACGAGTTTTCGGATCTTTTTGCTCATTCCCTGGTTTAATAGCACTTAAACGCTGCGCAAACCAAGTTAAAATTAATTGCTTACACTGAGTAATATCAGAGTCTAAATAAACAGCACCAATAATCGCTTCAATGGCATCTTCTAAAATAGACTCACGTCTATGACCGCCACTTTTAAGTTCACCAGGACCTAAAATAAGATGTTCACCTAAATTAAAATCCCGACCTACTTCAGCTAAAGTCACCCCTTTCACTAAACTAGAGCGCATACGGGTTAAATCACCTTCATCATGCTTAGGAAACTGTTCAAATAGAACTTCTGCAATAACAAAACCTAAAATAGAATCACCTAAAAACTCTAATCTTTCATTATGTAAACCTTTAGCACTTCGGTGAGTTAACGCTTGAATAAGTAGTTCAGGTTGATTGAAACTATAACCAATTCTTTTAGATAACCTATTAATAGTTATAGAACTAGCCTGATTTTTTTTCGTCATTAGTTAATTGCACCAATACGTTCAAAGCGTACATTCGTCGGTATCCAATGAGGTAAAAAGCTATCATCTGCTCTGTCAAAATCAAAACTCATCCAGATAGCTACCGCTTGACCCACTAAATTCTCTTCTGGAACAAAGCCCCAAAAACGCCCATCTAATGAATTATCACGGTTATCACCCATAACAAAGTAATGGCCAGCGGGTACTAAAAACTCATCTTGAGCGGTACCGGCTTGCTGAAAATAATGTCCCGTTCTAGGTAGAGTGTATTGATCATTTAAAATGTTATGGGTTTTATCTAACATCACCGCTTCAAACTGATTCATACCGTCTTCCGCATCAGGACCTTGATATTTATTGGTGAAAGTATTAACGACTTGTACAAAACCTGGACACTTGGCATCTGACTCTTTACAAGCAGGTTGTATATACAGCGATTTATTTTTGTAAATAATGCGGTCGCCAGGTAAGCCAATAACACGCTTGATGTAATCAACACGAGGGTCGCGTGGATATTTAAATACCACTGCATCACCTCGTTCAGGCAAACCAACATCAAAAAACTTATTGCGAGCAACAGGATCTCTTAAACCATAATTAAACTTGTTCACAAGAATGAAATCACCATCAAGTAATGTTGGCATCATCGAACCAGAAGGGATTTGAAAAGGCTCGTAAATAAATGAACGCAATATCAATACAAAGGCAATAACAGGAAAAATTTGCACTGAGGTATCAACCAAAGCTGATGGTTCCATCAGTGTGGCAATCGTTTCTTTAGGAAGCTCTATTGCGCTATGTTCTCGCGCTGCTTTTTGTGCTTCTATAGCATTTAATTTGCGCTGTGACGCTAAATAAAACTTATCTGCAAACCATACAATGCCTGTTATCACAGTGATTGCAACTAAGATGATTGAAAAATAAACGGCCATACTTATCCTACTGTTAGTTCTTACTCAACAAGTAACCAGCAAAGAGTTTTTGTTTCTCGATACTCATTATTTGAAATTTTATTACGATTAATTATCTAATTTAAGTACTGCTAAAAACGCTTCTTGAGGTACTTCTACATTACCCACTTGCTTCATGCGCTTTTTGCCATCTTTCTGCTTTTGTAATAATTTTTTCTTACGGCTAATATCGCCACCATAACACTTAGCTGTCACGTTTTTACGCAATTGTTTCACAGTTGTTCTAGCTATGACGTTATTACCGATAGCCGCTTGAATAGCGATATCAAACATTTGACGGTGAATTAGCTCTTTAAGTTTATCAACTAACAATCGACCACGAGCCGCTGAATTGGCTCTATGAGTAATCATCGCCAATGCATCTACTCTATCACCGTTAATCATTACATCAACACGTACCATATCAGCCGGCTCAAAACGAATAAAATGATAATCAAGAGAAGCATAACCACGACTGGTTGATTTTAGTTTATCAAAAAAGTCCATAACCACTTCAGCCATAGGTAACTCATAGGTTACAGCCACTTGATTACCATGATAAATAATATCTTTTTGCACGCCACGCTTTTCAATACATAAAGTAATAACATTACCTAAATATTCTTGCGGTACTAAAATATTTGCTTGTACTATGGGTTCACGAATTTCATCAATGTTATTAGTTGCAGGTAAATCAGCAGGGTTATCAATGGATAATAAATCACCATTAGTACAGGCTATTTCATAGTTTACCGTTGGCGCAGTGGTGATTAAATCAAGATCATATTCACGAGCCAAGCGCTCTTGAATAATTTCCATGTGCAACATACCAAGGAAACCGATACGAAAACCAAAGCCTAAAGCGGATGAATTTTCTGGTTCAAAAAACAAGGAAGCATCATTTAAACTCAATTTATTCAACGCGTCGCGGAAGTTTTCATAATCATCTGAGCTAATAGGAAAAATACCCGCATACACTTGCGGTTGTGCTTTTTTAAAACCAGATAATGCTTTTGAAGTTTCTTTCTTGCTGATAGTTATGGTGTCACCTACTGGCGCACCATGAATTTCTTTAATACCAGCAATGATATATCCCACTTCACCCGCTCTTAATATACCGGTATCCGTTTGTTTGGGAGTAAAAATACCAACTTTATCAATTTGATGAACTTGTCCGGTAGACATCACCAACATTTTATCGCCTTTTTTCACTTCACCATTCATGATACGAACAAGTGAAACAACACCTTGATAATTGTCAAACCATGAATCAACGATAAGCGCTTGTAATGGCTCATCGTAACTTCCTTCAGGTGCTGGGATATTCGCTACAATTGTTTCAAGCACTTCTTCAATACCTAAACCAGTTTTTGCAGAACAAGTAACAGCATCAGTAGCGTCAATACCAATAATATGTTCAATTTCTTCACAAACACGGTCAGGATCAGCTTGTGGTAAATCAATTTTATTTAAAATAGGTAAAACTTCTAAATCCATTTCAATTGCGGTATAACAATTCGCAACCGTTTGCGCTTCCACACCTTGCCCAGCATCAACAACTAACAAAGCACCTTCACATGAAGCTAATGAACGTGACACTTCATAAGAAAAATCAACATGGCCTGGCGTATCGATAAAGTTAAGCTGATATATTTCACCATCGTTTGCTTTATAGTCCAAAGTCACACTTTGTGCTTTAATGGTAATGCCACGTTCACGTTCAATATCCATTGAATCAAGTACTTGCGCTTCCATTTCACGTTCTTGCAATCCTCCACAATGTTGAATTAAACGATCGGAAAGCGTTGATTTACCATGATCGATGTGGGCAATAATTGAGAAGTTACGTATGTTTTTCATTTTATTGATATTTACCATTGTTCAGTATGATGTGTTGCGATTAGAGAGCACAAAATAATATCTACTTCTTATTAGGTCTATTCGCTTTTCTATATTGCCGCGCATTATACATTAAAAATCGCATTGAAGTTAGTAGCCGAAAACTTAAGTTACAATTACTTATATTGAAAGTAAATTATGCAATTACTCACTTGAAAACTACATTAATTACTTTCATTTTTTAGATGTTCCAACTGTTGATTTAGCGGTCTAACTACTTGTTGATTCAGTGAGCGCTATGAATATCCGATGTGATTTACAAAAATATTTACAATAATCTAAATTAACCATTCCAAGGCTTTAAAGGAATATTGATTTTGCTATCACTAAACCATTTTATTTCTAATAGCTCACCAGCATCTTCAATTGTTTCTTCACTAACATCTTTACCTGTGCCCATGTTGACCTGCGCACCTGTATTTTTGTTAACATTAAGTACTATCACTAAACGGCTGCCTTTTTCGATTAACTTGGCGGTCATCGCGCTGTTGACAATTGGTACTATGGTTTTTTTATTCGGCGTAAGTAGTTGACGCTTGCTCATGTCGTTAGCATAACTGGCTCTGCTAATATAACGAGTAAGTTTAAATATTTCACCGTTAGGCTTTAGCTCATAAAATTTGAAGCCAATATCAACATCTTTTTTATTAATGGCCAGTGAAAAGTGCCCCGTAATTGCGCCGGCTAGTTCTTGAGTTTTATCAAATGGCTGGGTGGTAAAGATCAAACCATTAGGTTCCTTCAGTTCCTTTTGAATAATTTTAGATGAATATTCATTATGCTGACTTTTTCTATCACTCATATCAACTTTTAGCTTAATAAAATCAGAATGATTTTGCTTATTTGTAGTCAGTTGATAATGCTTATCTTCATTTTGTTTTTTACCCAAGTGATAACTGACATACTCTTGATTAAGTTCTGAGAATGATTGTTTGTGTTGCCAGGTATTACTACCCATCAACTGATAATTAACTTTATCTTTTAATAGCTTTGGTTTTGGTTTATTAAAAAGCACATGATCAAACCACTCAAAGGTAATTTCTTTAGTATCTTTTTCTAATGCCACTTTATCAAGTTGATAATTGCTATGGTATGAACGAGGAATACCTTGAGCAGTGCGATGGTCATAAGGTCCAATTAATAGTGTATGGTTAGCATTTTTATTATATTTGTAATGATTAGTTAAGTAATCAACTGCAGAAATTGAGGCACCAAAGTAACCTGTGATTGTTAATACAGGAATGTTAATTTTTTCATAGTCTTGCTCATAGGGTACCATTGACTGGTAATAACTGTCATAGCTTGGGTGTGACAACCACTTTTGAAACAAAGGGTTAGGTGTACCTTCAATTTTATCAATATCTTTAAAGGCGCGACCGCTTTCAAATAATTCTGTGTAAGTGCTCTGCCAATGTTCCCAGTCAGAATATACCGAATGATCCATTGTCTTATTATTAGTTACATGAAATGCCCACTGATAGTTATCGGTAATAAAAATGTTATTCTCAACCGGCAGACCAGTCATTAAATTAGCCGCCTCAACAGGCACAATTGTTTTTAATGCTGGATGCGCATATTGAGCAGCGGCCCACTGGGCAAAGCCAAGGTAACTACCTCCATACATGGCTACTTGACCATCGCTCCATGACTGCTTTGAAATCCAGTCAATGACTGCGTTTGCATCTTTTCCATCATGTTCCCATGGAATGATTTTATCCGGACTTCTACCTTTACCTCGCGTATTAGCAATTACACCAACATAACCATGAGACACTGCATACATTGCCTCATTAATGTCCCACTCTTCATCGGCATAAATAGAGAACTGGAACGCTGTTGGCCGTTTTTGAGTATCCCCTTTTTTTCTAACCACAGTTGCAGAAATAGTAGCGCCATCTTCAGTTTTGATTAATACATCAGACATGACTAAATAGCGACGACTTTGTTCTTTTTTCACCAAAGGTGTGGCTACGGGTAATACACTTTCAAAAACTTTATACAACTGATAGTTAGCTAATAAATTAACAGCCTGTTTGATGGTTAAATTTTCACTATTTTTGTAACTATTAAATAGGCTAAACATGTATTCTTGTCCCATGTCTAATGACCAACCTAATATATAGTTGGCTTTGTGAAAATTCTTACCTGTTAGATTTTTTAACGAGTGCTTTGCTTGTTGTTTTAGCAGTTGTTCAAAAAGTGCCCCTCCCTTATTCTGATTTTTAGAGTGCGCTTTGGCGTGCAGGCTGTACTGGTAGAAGTTCAATGGCGACTTATTTTTATTTACCAGGGCTAAAACTTTATCCGTCTGACCAAGTAAAGAACTTAACGCAATTTTATTATTATCAGATATTCCAATTGCTGTCTCAAAGTCTATTTTTTTTGCAATAACTAATAACTGCGCTTTAAATTCATTTGATTGCATTAGCTTTTTGGCGTCTTTCTTATTTTGCATTTTACTTTCAAGCAATGTTGTAGGTGTTTTGAACGTTTCTGGCTTTACATCACTAGCCTGCAGTTGGCTAGTAAACGAACATAAAAAAGCAAGCCATAGTGTTACTGTTTTTTTGTTTTTGATGGCTTTATAACCATTGTGAATAAATATCATGTGCTATTTTCCTTTAGTGAATATTTGCTGACTATCAAATTCTGGTGAACATGGTAAATTTTGTTTGCTGCGATGTAGTGATAAAGTGGTGATTTATCGTGACTTTTGGTGACTAAACCACTGAGGTATGCTAATTTTTAGCCACTTACAGGGGTTTAATAAGGTTTTGTAGAAAACAATGCGCTGGCAAATAGAAGAGTTTATTTTTAACGAAAAACAGCAGAGCCTCACATCAAAAGAGCAGGTTCAACAACTTGAACCTATGGTAGTTGAGTTATTAGCTTATTTTTGCAGTCAACAAAATCAAATAATTAGTCGTGAACAATTGATTGAGCAAGTATGGGCTGGACGTTTGATCACAGATAATGCCGTCAGTAAGGTGATCACAAAACTGAGAAAAAGCCTTAATGATGATCCTAAAAAACCTCGGTTTATTGCCACGTTCCCTAAGAAAGGCTACAAATTCATAGCATCAGTATTGCCGGTTAATGACGTCAAAGCGGATGAAGAGCTAATTCTAAGTGATGTAAGCACAATATCTCCAAACAAGGAACAGTTAAAGGTAATAGCCGTTAATAATGATAACAAGCTGATTTCTCAGAAAGCTTTAACAATGATCTTAATCATTTTATTTACATTAATTGCACTCCTTTTTTGGCAATTCAGTAATGATGAACCTCAAATATTTACACAAGTCAAAGCGTTAACACGCGATTCAGGACGAGAGTCAAAAGCACAAATTTCACCCGACGGTCAGTATTTGGCTTATATAGAATTTAGTGATAAAAAAATGCACCTGTGGATAAAGGATCTAAATAATCAAACAAGTATTGAAGTGAGTCACGGTGAGGCTAATAATATTTGGGTAGACTCTGCATCTTGGAATAGTGATGGCAGTATGTTCGTTTACTTGGTCACCAATTCAGACTCTTGTCGTTATTTCATTCGAGAGTTTAACGCGATGAAATTGGGGGAGCCAGAACTGCTTCACAACTGTACCTCTGGAAGTTACGGTAAAATAGCTTATACCCATGATGATGACAAAGTCATATTCACAGAGAACGAAGGAAGAAATACCCCATTTACCTTATTTGAAATGAACTTAACAACGGGCGTTAAGCGTAAACTAAACCAGCCTGAAGTATTCTTGGAAGGCAATAGCCAGTTTGATTTGCACCCAAGTAAGAATAAGTTACTAATTTCATCACCCGACAAACAAATTTGGGAAGGTTTTTATTCACTTGATTTAGATACAGATGAACTGAAATTACTATTCAAGCAGAATGCATTCATTTGTTGTGGGAGATGGTCTCATAGTGGAGAGCGAGTTGTATTGATGGGAGAGCACCCTGCCAACCAACTAGTTAGCTATAACCTAAAAGGTGATGACCGTCGTGTTATCTATACGGGTAGTGAACAATTGAAGGTGCCCGAAAGACACGCCAATGGTAAAGACTACTTATTTCCAATTATCCAGCTCAATCAAAACGTGAACTACTTCAATTTTGCAACGAATACATCAAGTTTAATAGCTCACACTTCCGTTGATGATCGTTTAGCTACATTTGCACACCACAATGATACACAGTTGGCCTATGTCAGTTTAAGCACTGGTACAGAAGAGGTTTGGCTGACTGATAACGAAGCTAAAAAACACCGAAAGATCACCAACTTTAAAGATAGTCGTCATTATGTTGAATTGCTTTGGTCATACAATGGTGAAAATTTGTTGGGGGTAACCCTCAATGAAATTCATTTAATTGACAATAAAACAGGTCTTTCTCAAATGCTTAAAATACCACAAGTAGAGATTCGAGGAGTATCTTGGAAGAATGATAAAACAGTATCTTACAGCATTATGGATAAAGGTAGTTGGCGTATTAGGTACTATGATATTAAAACGCATCAGGTCAGGACTGAATCAAATGACTGGAAGTATATCCGTTATGCGAAAAAACTGAATGATACTATTTGGCAAGATAGTAGTGACAAACTATTTTACGGTTCTAAGCCTCTAGAGATTTCTGATAGTGAAATACTGCAAACTGAATTACTTAATGGTCGAATTTTTAACCTCAAAAAATCAGGCTCAAAATGGGCATGGCAAGAAAGGGTTAATAGAAAATATAAGTTAATGATAAAAAGTAGTCTTAGCGAGAAAGCTAAAGAAACATTAACTTCAGATGGTTACCATTTTGATATGTCGAACCGTGGCATATTATTTCACACTCAAGAAGGTTTAGAGTCCGATATTTATCAAACAGTGAGTGAACGTTAAAAGGTGGCTATAAGTTTTGCCTACTTGTACTTCACTCAATTTAACAATAAATATGAGCCAATCAGAATGACTACAAATGTTATTTTGTTTTAAATCAAAAATTCTTTTCAGTAAATTCGGCAAGGGAGCTTCGCTCAACTTCATCAAATATTAGAACACTTCCCTTCTCATAGTTACGATAAATATTCACCGCAGCACTGGCACCGCTCGACGCTGGTGTTACGAACCTATCGTCAATTTGGGCTAAATTTCCAAGCACAATTGTTCGGCAATTTTTTCCGCCACGGCTAAGCATTCCTTTCATTTGTGCGCGGGTCATATTCTGCGCCTCGTCAATAATAAGAACCGCGTCATCAATAGAACGACCTCGAAAATAAGCCATCGAGGTAAATTCGATGTTGGCTCTGTCAATAATATGCTCTACCGTTGCGCGAGTGCTCTTTTCATCATCATCACCATCTGAATGCATAGAAATTAAAGCATCGGTCACGCCAGCTAATAGCGGTAAGGATTTTTCAGTTAAATCACCGGGTAAAAAGCCAGGATCATCGTCCATAAAGTCTCTACTACGAACGACAACAATTTTTTTATATTGTTTTAATTCAAGCACTTGGTGCAATCCTGCGGCAATAGCTAAAAATGTCTTACCTGAACCAGCAGGGCCGAGGATGATATTTAGATCGAAATCTGGATCCGTTAGCTGATTTAATGCCACTGCTTGTCGCTGATTTTTAGGCAGTATTCCCCAAATCTTTTCCTGCTTCCTTTGCAGTAAAGTAGTAAATACATGCACATCAGTCACTTCGGTAATCTTTCCGATATGACCCATTTCATCATACCAGTACATATTGGCTTGCGCTTCATCATTAAAAATATCTCGATTAAATCGATATAATTTGCCGCTCATCGCGAAATCTTTTTCTTCTTCGCATCTATCAAATAAGTCCCCGGTAAATGATTGAACTCCGGTATATAAAAGATCAACATCCGAAATTTGATTATCTACTAGAACATCTTCGGCATCTACGCCGATAGTTCTCGCTTTTAAACGCATATTTATATCGCGACTTACAATCGTAACGTCTTGCATAAGCTCATTCTGCATATGAAGCGCGTAATTTATAATACGATTATCCGCATCACTACCAATAGCATGTTTTAACTCTTTGGCGAAATCGATTTGTGTATCTATGCCAATAAATAATTTTCCGCGCTGAGCCGTTTCTGTTGACGGTAATGCAATACCTTTTTCCATCTCTTCGCTTGAATGACCGTTGATAATGTCCTCAAGCATTCTAATTACAGCACGCGCGTCTTGGCTTACATTTTTATCTGTACGCTCTTTTAAATTGTCTAATTCTTCTAGGACAGTTAAACAGATATATATATCATCACGATATGCCAACAAACTCTTTGGATCATGAACTAGGGCTGAGGTATCTAGTACGCGTGGGTTTCTATTTTCATTAGGATTCTTCATTATGCAACCTCTCCAAAAATAAACTCTTGATTTGACTCTCTAATCTTCTTAACGGTTACGTTTATTAAGTTACTGGCTAAATGTGGTCTTGGTATTTTTGACTGATAAATAGGTATAAATAAGGGTTGGTGCAGTAAAATATCAGTATCTAGAATATAGATACTTTTTTCTTTAGAGGAAAGGAGTGCAACGGTTTTCTCATTATTCATATTTTCTTCAGTCATAAGTAATCTCCATGATTTCCTGACAAAAAAACAAACACAAAAGAGTAAAACAAATATTACGAAAACCAATAAGAGTAAGCGAGTGATCAAATATTTAGTGCATTTAGAATGAGCACATACTTATTTTTATTAGTATAAGAATACCTTTTAACATTGGCACCTAAACAAAAACTTAGCAAGACACTTTTGCAACTTCATCCAAATATTTTATCATTTACTATACTGTTATAAATGATAACTAATTATGTGACTTATGATTTTAAAAGTTGCTCTGTTTTTTGGTTTGATTTTCTCAATATCTGTATATTCTTTTGAGTGTAACGAACAACAAGTAAAAAAACACTTATTGAATATCAATGGTATACCGAGGATTACCCTCCTTACAACTATAGAAATAAGCAAGGAGAACTCGTTGGTATTTATCCTGAAAATTAACATTAATCTATAACGAACTTACCCTTACCATTAGTCTTGATAAAGTAATGACAGTACCATGGGCAAGACTATTTCACACTTTGGAAACTTCTGAGTCTTATGCGGCTTTTAGTATGATTATAACGCCTGAACGCGACAAAAAATTTCAGCTAGTCAGTTTACCCATAATGGCCAAAGTATCAATTATGGTACTAGAAGAAAACAAAGACATATTGGCTAGCAAGCATATTGCTAACCTTACCTATTCAGTTGTTCGTCAAGACATAGGGGAACATTTACTTAATGAACAGTTAAGCATAAAGAATAAAGTAGTAACTACCTCAGCAAATAGTATGTTGGATATGTTGCTTTACCGTAGAGTTGAATCCATAGCCTATGCTGAGTTATTTGCTAACTTTCAATTTGGAAAGTTGGGGTTAGAAGATAAAAAACTAGTATCCATTTACACGTTAAATGACAAATTTAAAGGCGCTTTTGTTTTTCATAAAAATACGCCGATATGTGTCTCCAAATCATTTGCTCAAGTCATATCCTCACTTGATAAAAAAGGAGAAATAGAAAGGGTTGTTAAGAAATATTCGCACTAGGGCATTAATTATTAACTCATCTCATCTATTTTCCTGAATTATTTAATGATCCTTACTATAATTAAGAGTACCATAGCGCCGCTTTTTCTCCCGTTTATGATATTTAAGGGGAAATATAATTTTAGTTCTTGGAGAGTTTAGTTTATGCCATTTCAGGTAGGTCAGCGTTGGATCAGTGACAGTGAATCGGATCAAGGATTAGGAACCGTTACCGGTATTGAACATCGTTTTGTGAATATTGTATTTACGGCTACAGGTGAGTCACGTCAATACGCAAAAGCAAATGCGCCATTAACACGCGTTATCTTCAACCAAGATGATGTTATTCCAAGTCACGAAGGCTGGATGTTAAAAGTAACATCGAGTACTGAAGAACACGGCATTATTACTTACCACGGTATAAGACAAGATGCAGACCAAAGCGGTGAGAGTGAAGAAGTATCATTAAAAGAAATAATGATAGATCATTTTATCAAATTCAATAAACCGCACGATCGCCTACTAAACAGTCAAGTAGATAGACTAGACTGGTTTCGTTTACGTAAAGATTGCTTACGACATCAATATGAACAGCAGCAATCTGATTTGATGGGCCTAACTGGCGCTCGCGTAAGCCTTATCCCTCATCAACTTTATATTGCCGATGAAGTTGGGAATCGCTTTGCACCGCGTGTTTTACTTGCGGATGAAGTGGGTTTAGGAAAAACTATCGAAGCAGGTTTGATCATTCATCAACAACTGGTTAGTGGTCGAGCCAAGCGTATTTTGATCATTGTACCTGAGTCATTAATGCATCAGTGGTTGGTCGAAATGTTACGCCGCTTCAATCTTAAATTTAGTATTTTTGATGAAGGCAGATGTGTTGAAACCGCAGGTGAAGATGCAACCAACCCGTTTAGCACTGAGCAATTAGTACTGGTTAATTTAGGCTTTATTACCAACAACCCTAAATGGTACGAAGAGCTGATCAGTGAAGATTGGGATCTAATGGTGGTCGACGAAGCTCACCATTTAAATTGGCAGCAAGACAAACCAAGTCTTGAATACCAATGTATTGAGCAATTATCACAAGTTATTCCTGGGGTATTATTACTTACCGCAACACCGGATCAGCTAGGCCATGAAAGCCACTTTGCCCGTTTGCGTCTGCTTGATTCAGACAGATTTTATGATTATCAAAAATTTATTGAAGAAGAGTCGCACTATAGTGAGGTTGCAGATGCTGCAAATGCTTTAGTTGAAAAGGAAAAGTTATCTAGCGATCAAGAAAACACTTTAGCTACCCTGTTAAAAGAGTCTGATATTAGTGAACAATTATCCGGCTTAAATAGCAATGACGCAGAAGAGCAGCAAAATATTCGCCAGCAATTATTAGCACAATTACTTGATAGACATGGCACAGGCCGCATTTTATTTAGAAACTCACGTAATACCATTAAAGGTTTCCCAGCGCGTGAAATACACCCTGCGTCATTAGCCATGCCAGATCAATACCAAGATACATTAAATGAATTTATGCTCAGCGGTTGTCCTGAAACACTCGCAAACTCTAAACAAGCGAAGTTTGTTTTTACCCCTGAGATGTTGTACGGGTTAGATCACCAAAGTGATACTTGGACAAATTTTGACCCACGTGTTGAGTATTTAATTGATTTACTCAAATCTCTAAAAAAAGAGAAAGTATTGGTTATTTGTGCACATGCGCAAACGGCTATTGATTTAGAAGCAGCCCTGCGTGTTAAAGAAGGTATTCGCTCGGCAGTATTTCATGAAGGCTTATCTATTTTTGAACGCGATAGGGCCGCCGCTTATTTTGCTCAAGATGAAGACAGTGCCCAGTTATTATTGTGTTCTGAAATAGGTAGTGAAGGTCGCAATTTTCAATTTTCTCATCACTTAGTGTTATTTGATTTACCAAGTAACCCTGATTTACTAGAGCAACGTATTGGTCGCCTTGACCGTATAGGTCAAACTGAAATAATTCGTTTGCACGTACCTTATTTTGAAAACTCGGCGCAGCACTTATTATTTGATTGGTATCAACAAGGCATGCAAGCATTTGAGCATACTTGCATTACTGGTCGTGTAGTTTTTGAGGCTTTCGGCCAAAAATTATTAGCATTAGCATTAAGTGCGCAACAAGCATCAAACGAGGCTGAACAATTAATCAGTGATAGTTGGCAAAAACATTGCAAAATAAAGGCAGAGTTAGAATCTGGCCGTGACAAATTACTTGAACTGAACTCATCGGGTCAAGGTCGTGCTCATGAGTTAGTAGAAAAAATTGAACGCAATGATAGAAAAATAGACTTACCTCAATTTATGTTTCAAGCATTAGATGTGTATGGTGTTCAGCAAGACGATAAGGCTGACAATGCCATTGCCTTAAATCAAAGTGAGCACATGCTTAATAGTAACTTCCCTTGCTTACCAGAGGATGGTACGACAATAACATTTGATCGTAATACCGCGTTAATGAATGAAAACTATCAATTATTGACTTGGGATCATCCTATGGTTCGAGGTGTGATGGATTTAGTGCTAAGTGATGAAATTGGTAATGCCAGTATGGGCTTGTTAAAAAATGAAGCATTACCTGTAGGTACTTTCTTTTTAGAGTGCTTATTTACCGTAGAAGCAACCGCGCCAGCACATTTACAGTTAGGTCGATATTTACCAACCACGCCCATTCGTATCCTCGTAGACAAAAGTGGTAATAACCTTGCTGACAAAGTCAGTGAAGCAGTATTAGACAAGCAATTAATGCCTGTTAAAAAGCAAATGGCACTGCAACTAATTAAAGCTTTAAAATCACAAATTGGCCCATTAGTAAGCAAAGCTGAAACACATGGTGAACAGCAAATATCAGCGATTCAAACAAAAGCACTAGCAAATATGAAAACTAAGCTTGAGCAAGAGCAACAAAGGTTAATTGCATTAAAAGCGATTAACCCTAGTGTTCGTCAAGCCGAAATAGACTTTATTGCTCATCAACAAAGTGAACTGAGCCATTATATAGATAAAGCTCAACTAACCTTTGAAGCAGTGCGTATGATAGTGGTAACTAATTAACTAAAAGTTACGAACAAGAGAAGTACCGAGTGGCGAAGTACCAAACTCTCAGCAGTTTCACTTCAAAACTCGCTACTCGTCACTTAAAACTTCGAACGAAGCGAGACAATATGAGCGCGAATCCAGATTTTATTTACCAGCCACCAATGAGCCCTTATCTAGATATCGTTTTTCAAGATGAAGATATAGTGGTGCTGAACAAAAGCAGTGGTTTGCTGAGTGTGCCCGGACGTTTACCTGAACATCAAGACTGTTTGCAAAACCGTGTCCAACGAGTTTTGCCAACAGCGACTATAGTTCACCGCTTAGACATGGCAACTTCTGGCATCATTATTATGGCGCTAAACAAACCTGCTCATGTGAATATTAGTCGACAATTTGAGCAGCGAAAAACAAACAAAAGCTATATTGCTCGTGTATTTGGCCATGTTAAAGAGCATGAAGGTAGCGTTGATTTACCACTAATATGTGACTGGCCAAATAGGCCTAAACAAAAAGTAGATCATGAAAATGGCAAGCAATCTTTAACTCATTATCAAGTATTAAGTTACAGTGAACTTGACTCGGAAGGAAAAAGTTCAGGTGATGAAAGTACTTTAGTTGAATTAACACCGATTACCGGACGTTCGCATCAATTAAGAGTACATATGCTCGCTTTAGGCCATCCTATTTTAGGTGATAGATTATACGCCCACGAACAAGCCTTAACGGTGAGTCCTAGATTACAATTACATGCTAGAAACTTGAGTTTAGCGCACCCTGTTACCGGTGAGTTGCTTGCTTTTGTCGCACCTTGCCCATTTAATTAACACTTTGTGCTAACAAGCCGATATAGATATAACCGGTAATTTAAACGCCACATAAAAAGAAAGGAAAACTGTGCGAGTGCTATTTAATAGAACAATACTTAAATCAATATCACTCAAGTTAACCGTGATTGTTTTGCTACTGACTTGTGCAAGCCATAAGGTGCTAGCTCTGCAAGATAAAGAAGTAGTTGAAAAACAAGAAGCTACCAAAACTAAAGCTGATAAAATAACCAACACTGATCCCAAGGCTGCGCCTGAGACCAAAGCAGTCCAAGTTCCATCACCTACCTCGCTTACTCAACAATATAAGGAAGACTTAAAACATTATCTATCGGCTGACAAGGTCAAAGATTTATTAGCTGGACCTGACGATTACATAACTTTAATCACTGAAAATACTAGCGTAAATAATAAAGGCGTTGCCATTTTATTACCTGATTGGCAACAAGGTGCAACCAATCCTAAAGCAATAAATTTTCTACGTAATAAACTTCCTCAAGAAGGTTGGACTACCATTGCCATTCAACCTGCCAGTAAGCCAGAAAACTATCCCTCAAAGGCATTAGAAATTACAGAGCAACAAAAGCAAAACAAAACTACGCTTGATGACTACAAAATGAAGCTAGGAACAATGATCAATGCTGTAATTGCCCAAGCAACCGAGCTACCCGGTATTGTTATCATTATTGCTCAAGGCAACCATGGCGCAATGTTGGTCGAACTTTTAGATCAAGAAGATGATCAACCTATGGTCACTAGTGCGCCTAATGCACTCATTCTTCTAAGCAGTTACTTACTAACTAGCCATGGATTAATAGATGAAACGAATACTGCTTTTGCTAAAAAACTAGCCTACAGTGAATATCCTGTATTAGATTTATACCTAAAATATGATCACCCCATTGTTTTAAGCAAAGCTAAGCAACGTTTAGATTTGTCTAAAAAAGAAATGAAAGTGTATTACCGACAACGACAACTAAACAACAATGCCACTGGCTACTATCCAGAGCAAGAATTACTCACTCAAATTAATAGCTGGCTGAAATCTATAGGTTGGTAAACGGTAGTTGAGAATAAACCAAGTGGCGAGTGGCGAAAATACCAAATCCCCCATTATTAGCATTTGAAACTAGTAACGTTGTTTACTTATAATCCTCAGTCATTTTTCTTCGAAGCTATTAGCTCGCGACTCGAAGCTATCACCTATTTATCTTGCTTAGAAATCAAATCATACGCGGCTTGAATATCTTGAGTTTTCTCTTTCGCGGCTTCCATCATTGCTGGCGGTAAGCCTTTAGCAATTAACTTATCAGGATGATGTTGCGACATTAATTTACGGTAGGCCTTTTTAATGTCGGTTTTTGAATCTTTTTGCTTAACACCAAGGACTTTATAGGCATTTTCAAGTTGCCCTGCATTTGTTGGCGCATTTCCACCATTAAATTGCTGATAACTCTGCCCTGCTTGTTGATTGAAATCAGCGCTAGCAATAATCATTTCTAACAAATTATTTAATTGTCGAGCTGAATAGCCAAGGAATTTAGCGATAGTGTGTAAGACTTCACGCTCTTTAGTGTCTAAATCACCATCCGAGAACGCCACTTGAATTTGAATTTCGAGGAACATCAGTAATAAGTCGTGACGATTGCCACAAATACGCTTAAATTTCCTTAATCGTTCTTTTAAAGGAAAGCCTGTGGTTTTTCCTTCACGAAAAGCATCCTGTGCTTGCTGTCGTAATTCATTGGTTAAACTAAGTTTGTCCATGTAAGCACTCGCAAAAGCAATTTCATGGTTAGTCACTTTACCTTTAGCTTTAGCTACATGCCCCATAACAGAAAAAGTAGTGTAGAAAAAAGCAGCTTGGCGAGCAATATCATCTCCTTCCCCGCCTGTTATACCGTCAAAATCGAACCCTCGACCACGGTCAAACATATGTCCTAGCCATACACCTAACAAAGCGCCAAATAGATTTTTACTCAACATAAAGCCAAACAGAAAACCTAAAACCTTTCCCCATATACGCATACTATTATTACTACCTTACTCTTTAATTTGCTATTTACTCGCTACTCGTAGCTAGAATACTCTATTTGCTATATCATATACGCTTCATCGAGCATATTTAAGATAACATTTACAAATAAATGCCTTTTTTCCGACACACATTTCCATTTATAGCTTTATTTTTAGTTACGTTTTCAACATTAACGTTAGCTGAAACAAATAATCAAGCAATAGAGAAAACACAACTTCAGTGCATTATTCCAACGTTTACTCCTATGGTTATAAATGCTCCGAAAGTCATTGATGATAGTATTTTTATTTCGTCAAAGTATTCCAGCATTGAAAAAGATCAAGTCGCTAATTTTAGTGGCGATGTCACGCTTGTAGATAAAAATCAAACAATCAAAGCCGATCAACTAACCTTTGATCGATTATTAATGAAATTTAATGCTCAAGGTAATATACATTATCAAAATCAAAGTATTGATATTCATGCTAGCGATTTAAATGCAA
Source organism: Colwellia sp. (assembly GCA_029938115.1). Lineage (GTDB taxonomy): Bacteria > Pseudomonadota > Gammaproteobacteria > Enterobacterales > Alteromonadaceae > Colwellia. Next base: position 45,172 of record JAPYOP010000026.1, read on the forward strand.
ATAAAAACGATCAAGAAAGCGTTATGCTTAATGCTGCGTATCAACTTTATGGTAATCCTGGTCATGGTAGTGCTGGCGAACTTCAAATAAGTTCAAGTGATGGATTAAGCTTATTAACGTCAACCTTTACCACCTGTGCCGGCGATGAGCCTGATTGGCAAATAAAGGCATCAGAAATAAAAATATCTGCCGATGGCAGTGTCGGCGAAGCTTATCACGCACAAATTCGTTTATTTGATGTCCCTGTTCTATATTTGCCTTATTTCACTTTTCCAGTATCTAAGCAAAGAAAGAGTGGTTTCTTATATCCTAAAATTGGCAGTTCTACTAATTCAGGGCTAGAAATTGAAGCGCCTTTTTATTGGAATATAGCCCCTACTATGGACGCAACTATTACTCCGCATTATATGTCAAAGCGTGGTACTCAATTAAAAACAGAATTTCGTTATTTAAGCGGGTTACAAAACGGTAGCTTAGATTTGGAGTATTTATATAAGGATAATGAAATCAAATCAAATCATGATGCCCGTTATCTTGCAAGATTTCAGCATATAGGTACTTTTTCAGATAATTTCCGTGCCTATATCGATTACACCACCATCAGTGATGACAACTATTTGGTAGATATCGGCTCTACGCAGTACAATTCTAATGATGCCTATTTATACCAAATTGGTGAGCTTTCTTATTTTGGTGAGCAATGGCAAACGACGATGAAACTACAAGATTTTGAAGTACTAGGAAATCATCAAGCAAGTTATAAAACTTTACCTCATATTGAAGTTTCAGCCCAACAGCCGTTTAATTTACTTTCAAGCGAAAGTTTAGCCGGGCAACTTGAACTTTACTCTGAGCTAACAAGCTTCCAAGCTGAAACTAAACAACAAGTCAGTGCAAATCGTTATCATGTTGAAGCAGGGTTAAGCTTTCCTGTGTCTGCACCTGCATGGTTTATCAATTCAGAATTTAAATTAATGCATACTTTTTATCAGCAAGATAATATTCAAATAGATGATTCATTAAGTAAAACAGTTAACCGTACACTACCTAAAATTCGCTTTCATGGTGGTATAAATTTTGACAGAAATATGACCTTGTTTGGTAGTAGTTTCACCCAAACTATAGAGCCACAAATTCAATATCTGTACATTCCAGAGAAAGACCAAACGGCTATAGGTTTGTATGACACAACCACTTTGCAAGACGATTTCAATGGCTTGTTTAGAGATAAAAGTTACAGTGGTTTAGATAGAATAGCGGGTGCTAATCAATATACTTGGGGTGTAACCAGTAGAATTCTTGATCAATCAAATTTAGAAGTATTTCGTTTAAGTTTAGGTCGAATCCAATACTTAGCAACCAATAATACCTTTGATGAAATAATTGACAATACAAATAACCTCAATAAAAACAATCAAAAATCATCCGTTGCTGCCAATTTATTTTATCGATTAAATCATCAGTGGCAAATTAGTAGTGATATACAATACAATACCATTGAAAGCTTCACTAATAAGAGTCAAGTTGCTCTAAATTATCAAATTGATAAATATAACTCAATTCAATTGAACCATCGGTATACTCGTAATGTCTCAGATACTAGTTTAGAGCAAGTTTCAATGCTAGCAAACTTTGCAGTAAATAAAGATTGGGCTTTTGTTGGGCGGATAACCCAAGATTTAAAAGACAAGCGCAGTTTAGAAAGTTATGCTGGTTTGCAGTATGAAAGTTGTTGCTGGGCTGTACGCATAGCTTATCATCGACATATAAATTCAAATTTAGCTGATGATGACTTTTACAATGAAAACCGTGATGAATTTAACAGTGGTTTTGAGCTGAAATTCATCATAAAAGGGCTAAATGGTAAACAAGGCACCATTGGCACACAAGAGATGTTTAATTCAAGTATTTTTGGCTATAAACGCCCTTATTATTTACAGAATTAGCCTTCAATAGAATTAAACATAAAAATCATTAATAATGTTCCATAACGAAGATCTATAATTTATGAAAAATTTAGTTACCACTTTACTTAAAACGTTAATGCTTACCAGCCTATTTTTAACTGGATTGCAGATACCAGCCCAAGCTGAAGAACAACAGTTAGATAAAGTTGCAGCCATAGTTAATGGGGGTGTTGTTCTAGAATCTGAGGTTAAAGATCTTTTAGTCAATATAAAAAAACAAGCTGAAAAAAATAATCAATCGCTCCCTTCAGACAAAGCATTGCGCACCCAAGTAATGGATAAACTGATTAACGACAGTTTGGTCCTTCAAATTGGCGAGCGCATGGGTGTACAAGTTAGCGATGCCCAATTAGATCAAACGATAAGCAATATGGCTAGTGAAAACAAAATGACCTTGTCTCAATTTCGTCAAGCCATTGTCAGTGACGGTGAAGATTATGAAAAATATAGAGAGAATGTTCGTACTGAACTAGTTTCAGGAGAGGTACGTCGCAACAGTGTTAGACGCCGCATCTATATTTCACCACAAGAAGTATCTAATTTATTAAAGGTCATGAAAGAGCAAACAACAAATGATGTTGAATACCACCTTGGCCATATTTTAATTGAGTTTCCTGCTGATGCTACTCAGGCAGACATGACCGCGAGTAAAGCACGTGCAGATAAAGTTATTGAGTTGCTAAATAGTGGCTCTAACTTCAAGAAAATTGCCATTGCTTCATCAGGTGGTTCAAACGCACTTGAAGGCGGTGATATGGGTTGGAAAAACATTAATGAAATGCCAACACTTTTCTCTGAGCTTATTGCTGGAAAAGATAAAGATACTGTCGTTGGCCCAATTCGTACTGGTTTAGGATTTAGTATTGTTAAAGTACTTGATATTCGTGGACGCCAAATTGTTGAAGTGGAAGAAGTTAAAGCCAGCCATATATTAATTAAACCTTCAATTATTTTAAGTGAAGAAAAAGCTGAAGCACAATTGCAACAAATGTTAGACCAAATAAATGCAGGTGAAGCAACATTTGCAGACCTCGCTAAAGAGTTCTCTGAAGGTCCAACATCGGTTCGCGGTGGCGACTTAGGTTGGTCGGATCCTACAAGTTACGATCCTGCTTTTAAAGAAGCACTCGCAACCATGGCAGTGGATGAATACCACAAGCCATTCCGTTCATCTTTTGGTTGGCATATCATTCAATTAAACGGGCGTCGTATGATCGATGCTACTTCACAAATGAATCAAAACCGTGTTTATCAAATTCTTCACAGTCGCAAGTTTGGTGTTGAAAGCGCTCGTTGGATAAAAGAAACTCGCGACGAAGCTTACATCGAAATTTTTGAACAGGACAAATAAAAATGACTAAGCGCCTTGCTATTACTGCTGGTGAACCTGCTGGAATAGGCCCTGACTTAGTGATTACTATTGCTCAACAGCCTTGGCCCGTACAAATTGTAGTTGTTGCTTCTAAAACACTAATAGAACAACGTGCTAAGCAGCTACAATTGCCCATAACGCTCATTGACTATGATGCAAACATTGATGCCACACCACAAGCTAAAGGTACATTAACCATTGTTGATATACCTTTAGAGCAACCGAGTATTGCCGGCACGCTAAATAGTAACAATGGGGCTTATGTTGTAGAAACCTTAAAAGTAGCTAGCGACAAGAATATGTCAGGGGAATTTGATGCGATTGTTACCGGCCCTGTGCACAAAGGGTTAATCAATAAAGCAGGCATTCCATTTAGTGGTCATACCGAGTATTTTGCTCATCAAGCTAACTGCTCTGATGTTGTCATGATGCTAGCAACAAAAGGCTTACGTGTAGCATTAGTAACTACGCACATTCCCCTTGCCTATGTAGCTAAAGCGATAACCTTTGAGCGTTTGCAAAAAGTAACTCGTATTCTTCACCAAGACTTACAAAGCAAGTTTGGTATCGAATCACCAAAAATTTATGCTTGTGGCATCAATCCTCACGCAGGTGAAGATGGTCATTTAGGTCGAGAAGAAATCGAAGTCATGGAACCTGCTTTTGCAGAGCTTAGAAGCGAAGGTATGAATATCATTGGCCCTTTACCTGCAGACACTATTTTCCAAGAAAAATATTTAAATGATGCAGACGCTATTTTAACTATGTATCACGACCAAGGTTTGCCCGTATTGAAATATAAAGGTTTTGGCTCATCCGTTAATATAACCTTAGGATTACCTTTTATCCGAACTTCGGTTGATCACGGTACGGCACTAGAACTTGCTGGTACAGGAAAAGCAGATTCAGGCAGTATGATGGAAGCAATGAAAAGTGCTATTGAATTAGCTAATAGTAGTAACTAATGAAGGTTAGATTTAAGTCTGACAACTAGAGAAAACTTATGAACAGTAAAACCCACTTAGGTCATCAAGCTAAAAAACGTTTTGGCCAAAACTTTCTTCATAACGATGCTGTCATTAGCGATATTGTTGATGCAATTAACCCTGAACCAGGTGAGAATTTAGTTGAAATTGGCCCTGGTCTTGGTGCATTAACGGACCCCGTAGTTGAGCGTGCAGGAAAGTTATCTGTTGTTGAATTAGATAGAGATTTGGCTCATAGATTAAGACACCATCCTTTTTTAGCACCACATTTAACTATCTATGAAACAGACGCTTTAAATTTTGATTTTTCACAACTAGCAAAGAATGAAGATGGCAGTGAAAGTGCACTTCGTATTTTCGGAAATTTACCTTATAACATTTCCACACCGCTAATTTTTCATCTTTTAACCTTCAAAGACAAGGTTAAAGACATGCATTTTATGCTACAAAAAGAAGTTGTTGAGCGCATGGCTTCAGGGCCTGATTGTAAAGCCTACGGCCGTTTGTCAATTATGACTCAATACCAATGCCAAGTATTGCCGGTAATGGAAATAGGTCCAGAAGCGTTTAAACCGGCACCTAAAGTTGACTCTGCTATTGTGCGTTTAATTCCGCACAAAGAAATTAAGAACCCAGTAAAAGATATTAGCGCACTAAACACTGTTTGTTTAGCCGCATTTAATCAGCGCAGAAAGACGATACGCAATGGTTTTAAGAAATTAATAAGGGTTGAACAATTAGCCAGTCTTGATATCGATGCTAATTTACGCCCTGAAAATTTGACTATTGATGATTACATCAAATTGGCTAACTTTATTGTTGATAACCCACCGATAGAACAAGTAGAGAAAAGCGATAAAAAATTGTCTCGACGCGCGATGAAAAGAGCACAAGAGCAAGAGCAAGAGCAAGAACAAAATTAATGTTTTATTATCTAACGACTAAGTTCTGAGAAATTAAGTGGCTATTTATTTGGTTGGCGATGTTCAAGGTTGTTACAGCGAGCTCAAAGCATTACTAAAACAAGTCGCTTTTAACCCCAACGCCGATCAGCTTTATTTAGCCGGTGATTTGGTAGCGAGGGGACCAAACTCTTTAGAAACTTTACGTTTTGTAAAATCACTTGGTCAATCAGCCAAAGTAATACTTGGCAATCATGACTTGCACCTACTTGCTGTTTACGCCGGTTTAAAAAAAGTTAAAAAGCAAGACAAGCTAGACAAGCTACTCAATGCACATGATGTTGACGAATTAATGGACTGGTTAGCACAGCAGCCATTATTGCAGCAAATAGGCAACGACAATGCCTATATGAGTCACGCTGGTATTTCCCCGCAATGGAATTTACAAGAAGCCATAACACAAGCAAAGTTCGTCCAGCAGCGACTTAGCGCTAAAAACAGAAATCACTGGCTATCCGTTATGTACGGTGAGAAGCCTAATGATTGGCAACAGGCCAAAACAGAAATTGAAAAGTTTCGCTATACCATTAATTCGTTTACAAGAATGCGCTACTGCTATGCTAATAAGCACTTAGAATTTGAAAACAAATTAGCCCCCAAAATATCATCTTCAAAAGAACAACTCCAAACTGGTCTATTACCTTGGTACGAACTATCAACAACCATTAATGAAACAACATGGGTGTTTGGTCATTGGGCGGCATTGATGGGTAAATGTTCTCATAAAAATATTTATGCTTTAGATACTGGCTGTGTATGGGGTGGACATTTAACTATTTTACGCTGGCAAGATAAAAAAACATTTATTGAACCAGCGCATAAACATAGCAATTAAAATTCATTTAGGGGTGAAAAAGCTGTACAGCTTGATATACTCAGACGGTTAACCCTATTAATTTGTTAAATAGCTGTTAATAATACTAAATATATAAGAGTGATTGCCGATAATAAGTAGGCACTCATAAAAATGCTTAATATGGATGAAAAGCAAATAATATTTTCTCTAAATAATAAAAATGAACTAACATAATAGAATGATGACTATATAACTCTGTTTTCACTTGTTCTTAATTAATGCATTTGTTTAAAACTAATTGGTGGTATTTATGAATTTAACTGTAGCGATGAAAATTATTGGTGGCTTTGCCATCATTTCAATTCTACTTATTGCAACTAGCGTGATTTCCTTGTGGAATTTGAACACGATTAGTGAATCAACAGATCAGCAAAACCAATTAGCAATACCTACATTAAAAGGTAGTAACAAACTCTCTTTACAATTAAGTCAAATGGCTAATTCAACCTTAAAAGGATTCTATCAAGCAGACCTTGCTTTATTAGCTGAGAACTTAAACGCCTATCAAACGACTGATAATCAATTTACACCTGCATTTAAGCAACTAAAAACGTTAGTACAAAATGAAAACAACTTGATTAGCAATCTGAATAAAGTAACACAGGTATTCTCAGCCTTTGAAGATGAAGCCTTAGCTGTTTTTGAAAATAGAAAAATTTCAATTGAACAGAAAAATATTTTAAGTGAAAAAGTAAGTGATTTAGAAGAAAAAGCTGATGATGCGGTAACTTTATTATTAGACTTGGCTGACCATCGACTAGCCGATACAAAATTACAACGCGCTATTAGCTTGAGTGAGCAATTAGAGAACCAATTTAATGCCATTGTTTCTTCTTCGTTTGAGTATCGAGATACTTTATCTGATAACACAGCAGGGCTAATTGAGAGTGAAATTTCATTTAGCTTAGACGGCGCAAAAAGTTCAGTTGAAGAAATTATTGCTGAATTAAATCAAAACAAGCTTACTGATGTTATAGAAGAATTATCTGAATCATTCTCTGCTATAGAAGAGTTACTCTCTGCTGATTCAGGTGTTTTATTTCATAAAAGATCGCAATTAACTGCAAATCAAAAAGCTAAAAGCATGTTAAAAGCTGTGGAAGAAAATACAGTCAAAGTAAATAAAATATTAGACACACAAGTAGATTTAGCAAACCAAGCAACTGTTGAAGCGAGTGAGCTTGTTAAAAACTCAGTATCAAGTGGTAATAGCCAAACAACAATGATTGCTATTATTTCAATCATCATTGCTATCGTAATAGCACGCTTTACTTTAATTAGTATTACTCGCCCATTAAGCCGTGTTAATGACATGCTTAATATTGTTTCTTCTGGCGACCTTTCTCGCAAACTTGATGAAAGTGGTCAAGATGAGTTCGCACTACTTTCTAAAAATTGTAATCTGCTTATTGATAGCTTGCGTAATTTAATTGAAGGCATAGTAAATCGCTCTGCACAACTTGCTGCTGCTGCCGAGCAAACATCGACAGTTACCGCTGAAAGTACTACTGCCATTGAAGAACAACGTAATCAAGTGGAGCAAGCAGCATCAGCAACCACAGAAATGAGCAGTACTGCGCAAAGTGTTCTAGCTAGTGCTAACGATGCTTTAGGTGAAATTAAGCATGCTGACGAAGAAGCTGAACGAGTTAAAACAATCTCTGCCCGTAATCGTTCAACTATAGAAGAATTAGCAAGCGAAGTTGATTCAGCAGCTCAAGTCATCAATCAATTGCAACAAGATAGCGCATCCATAGGAAGCATTCTTGATGTTATTCGAGGTATTGCAGAACAGACTAACTTGCTAGCATTAAACGCAGCTATTGAAGCCGCTAGAGCTGGAGAACAAGGTAGAGGCTTTGCTGTTGTTGCTGACGAGGTAAGAACGCTTGCAAGTAGAACCCAGGAATCAACGTCTGAAATTCAAACGATGATTGAAGCACTGCAAACTGGTGCAGGTAAAGCAGTAACCGTAATGGATGTAGGTAAATTAAAAGCTGCTGATTGTGTAACTCAATCAGAAGAAGCAGATAAAGCTTTAGAGACAATTACACACGCGGTTCACGAAGCATTTGATCGAAGTTCACAAATTGCCACAGCGGCAGAAGAACAGAGTGTAGTGGCCCATGAGATTAGTGAAAATCTAGAATCTATTGTTGCCATTGCGGAGCAAACTACTGCTGGCTCACAACAAACAGCTGCATCAAGCAGTGAAGTTGCTAAGCTTTCTGAAGAACTACAACAATCTGTACAAGAGTTTAAGCTTTAAAAAAGCTTCTTTGCTATTAAAAATAAAACCTGTTTAGTATTTATACACTAGACAGGTTTTTTTATTTTATGGCCTTCATTAAATAACATCACATAATCATTTGTAGGTCGTCACTAACGTTGTGAGACTCGACAATGATACATTTTGTCGAGGCAAGCATCGACCTACAGCTCAATGACTTGTATGTCGTCACGAACGAAGTGAGGCACGACAAACCAGCAGTACCAATCTGCAGTTCGTCTCCCATTTGACTAGATAGGCATGTTATTTTAATTGCTTAAAACAGCTTGGTAAGTGTTTTTCATAAATCTGCCAAGCCTTTGTTCTATTTACTTGCAACCCTGTCCGCAGCTGAACATCACTTAATGTGGCAATATAACGCGCTTGCTCACTAAAATTTAAGCAGACACTTTGAAAGCTCAAACCACAAAACGCCAACGTACTCGTTAACTCCTCGGTGGGGTTTTTCACTAATGCTTCATAACTAATATTATGAACAAAGTCAGGCAGCACTTTTTCCCAGTGATTCATAACTTGCTGATACATTTCATGATACAGACTAATCTCTTCAAATGAACAAAAATATGGTTCATTTGCCGCAAAGTGGTTGGTAAAAATAGACCAACTAACATCCTTAACGTCACGGCTTATATGAATGATTTTGGCCTGCGGTAATAGCATTTTTATCAAACCAATAGATTGATAGTTGGCTGGCATTTTATCAATAATAAATTTAGCATTAGGTGCTAATGTTTGCATGTTGTTTAAATAATGCTTACCTAATGACTGACATTGTTCAGTGGTTAGTTTTTTACAACCCTGTGGAAAATCTTGCCCTGTTATTTGAACAATACCTTGCGCAATATCACCCGCCAGAAAAGGCAACTCGCCGGCCGTGCTAATATCACTGTGAGCACTTAACATTTGTTCTAATAAAGTTGAACCAGAGCGAGGCTGGCCAACAATAAAAATAGGGATTAAATCTGTAATTGTATTGGCTTCATAGTTTGAAAATTTTTCAATTAACTCTGTTGAGAATATATTGATCAAACTTGCAAAATAATCATTCATACCAACAACTGAAAAGGAGATACCAGCGCTTTGTTTGTCATTCGCTTGTTTAAAATGAAAAAATGCCTGTTCTAAATCACCTGTTTGCTGGAACAGTTGTGCAAACGCATAATGTAGAAGGATTTGATCATTGCTACTTATATCATCTTTGCCCTGAGTTAATTTCTTTAACATCTCCTTAGCGTAGTTACTTAAACTGCTCTCGCTTTTAATGCGTACTCTAAGCGCAAAAGCTTGGATGTTTTCTGGTTCACAATGAACCATTGCATCTAAGAACTTATTGGCTTTGTTTAACTTATTTGATTGACAATAAAAAATAGCTAAAGCTTGCACACTAGGTAAATAGTCGTGATTAAGTTGATATGCATGAACTAATGCTTGCTCTGTCTCTTTAAATCGCCTTAGGCGTTCACACGCTTGAGCAAATGACAACCATAACTGTGGTACCTTTGGAGCTAACTCTACACAGCGACTAAAAATTTCATAACTCGCTTGATAACTATCAAGACTTAATGCAACTTTTCCTAAGCCCCATAATGCGTCTATGTCATTGGGATTTGTCCGTAACAACTGTCTATACAACTGCTCTGCTTGTTTGATTTTACCTTGTTGTAAAAAATGATTAGCTTGAACGATTAAACTCATAGTTATAGTTATTTCTTCATATAAATAAAAACCCCAGCATTTAGCTGGGGTTTTGTCATAACACTTTAATTTAAACTCGTTTAATTAAAAGTTATACGTTGCTTTTACGTAATAGAAACCGCCATTAAATCCAAATGGTGAAGTTTCATAATACATGCCGCCCCATTGATTGTTTACACAACCACCACAAGATGCAGCACCTTCTTCAGTAAAGTTAATTTTTGTCGCTTCTTGGTCTAGCAAGTTTTGCGCACCTAATGAAACAGTAAATGAGTCATTAATAAAGTAACTAACTTCAGCATCTAAAGTAATAGCTGCTTCACCAGTATTTATCGTTGCATCATAATCTACGTGAACACCTTGGTATTCGCCATAATAGTTACCGCGAACAAAGATACTTACGTCATCCCAACTTTGTGCCCATGTAAAAGTAGCACGGTGATTAGGTAAATCATTTTCTAAACGAGATACTTTGAAATCTCCTGTTACGTCACTATATTTATCAACAGTCGTTTCATTATAGTTATACGCCAAACTAAACGATGTATCACCATTAAATAAATCGGTTGTATAGTTAGCAATTAAATCGAAACCTTCAGTTGTTGTATCAAAATCGTTAGTAAAGAAACTTACCCCTGAGATTGAATCAACATTTGGAACACCTGCGTCTGATAATGCATCCCTATCATCTTGAGTTAAATTATAAGTCGCAGACTTTGAAACACGGTCTTCAACTGAAATGTTGTAATAATCTAAAGTCATAAATAAATCACCAACATTCCAAACTAGACCTAAAGTATAGCTTTCTGATTGCTCCGGTGTTAACTCTGTAGCACCTAATTGAATAGCAATAGGGTTAGTTGGTGGCAATAACGCAGTATCAGTCAACAGACCTTCACTCAGTTCCGTTTGTACGTTAGAGTAATTAGCTTGTCCAACAGTTGGTGCACGGAAACCTGTACTAATTGAACCACGTAATGAAATATCATCAGTAACATTATACTGACCTGTTATTTTATAATTAACATCACTACCAAATGTACTATAATCTTCATAACGAACAGCGGTTCCAATTAAAAGATCATCAGTTATTTGTGCTTCTACATCAACATAAAATGCGAAGTTTTGACGAGAAAAAACACCTTCTGATTCAGGTTTAAAACCTGGGAAACCATTTGACCCAATACCGAAGCCTTGATCAACATATGGACCCGCTTCAAATGATGCTGGATTTCCCGCTGTTACTTCAAAAGACTCTGCATGCCACTCATAACCACCAGCAACCATTAATCCATCAATTGCATCAACATCAATGTCTTTACTGAAATCCATATTAAAAGTTTTTTCTAACTGGCGATGCTTACCTGGGCTAAAATCACGTGGTGTATCAAGGCCTAATGAGGAGTTCAAAGTATCATAAATAACATAACTTGATTCATTCATACCAACTGAACCACTAAAGTCATACATAACGCCATTATCCATTTCACCACGGGTACCCATAGTAATAGAGGTATCAATAATGTTACCACCAAAATTAGGCGTAAAACCACCTGGTAATCTTTCATTGAAAGAGAAACAATTATCGTTACCAGCAACATTTGTTTGATAATCTGCTTGGTCTAACACATTGGCACTAGTGATATTAACAGGTAGACAAGTTCTATCCGCTCCGCCTGCTTGTGCAACATCACCAATTAATAAGTTTCTAACGCCATCGCCATCGGTATCACCATTACTATAAACACCACCACGAGTATGCGGGTTACGGAAGTAGAAACCACCTCGCACATCACGTTCAGAGAAGTTACCAAACATGTATGCTTCGTTATCGTTACCTAAGTCTAAACCAAAGTTAGCGAAAACAGTGTAGTCATCATTGACTTCAGGAGAGCCCCAGATTTGGGCCAATGATGATACTGCTGTATTACCATTATCAATAAAACCTTGAGCATCTGGACGTTGAACACTACGGCTTGTAGCATCAGCATTTTTATATTGGAAACTAATGTTGGCAAAACCATCTTTAGTTAATTCCATACCAACATTACCTGAAATTTCAACAGTCTCGCCATCACCTTCATAGTATGAACCGTAACGAGCAGTTAAGTGACCGCCATCAGCATCATCTTTTAATACAAAGTTCATAACACCAGCAATAGCATCAGAACCGTATTGCGCTGCAGCACCATCACGTAGTACTTCAACTTGTTTTAATGCAGAACTTGGAATAACTGAAATATCAGGTCCCTGTGCACCATCATTAATACCACCACCTAACATTGCAATAACTGATGCTCTATGACGACGTTTACCGTTAACTAAGATTAATGTACTGTCTGATGATAAGCCACGTAAATTAGCTGGTTTAACTAAACTTGCGGCATCAGAAATAGGGTTAGTGTGCACATTAAAAGAAGGAACGCTACCTTTTAACAGTTCAAGCATATCAGTGTTGCCACCGCGATTTAGTTCATCACCGCCAATCAAATCGATTGGCACTGGTGAGTCATTTACAGAGCGTGGCGCACCACGAGAGCCAACGACAACAATTTTTTCAATGTTTGCATCTTCTTTTGCTGAATCTGATTCAGCGGCGTATACAGGTGCAGTGCCTAAAGCGACACCCACAGCTAAAGCTAACGTAGTTGCACGAAATTTAGTAGACATGTGATTTCCTTCTAATTGTTTATGTTTTATGTTTTATGAGCAAATTACCTGTTATTAATTAATACACAGGTATCGGCTCTTATATTTTTTATAAAGCAGCATTGCTTGTAATAATTATTTTATATTACGGCGCGGCCTAATTAGTATATAGATACTAATCCAGTTCTATTTATAGAGCAGTATTGAAAACTTTACAATAGGCTTAGTTGTAAAGAAATATGAATATTTACAGTATTTTGCCGTGTTCGATGAAGTTTCTGCGATAGTTTACTCACATGAAATATGCATTTTTTTCCTATACCCTACGGGACAGTTGGCTTATAGAAAAAAAAACCTACTTTATGTATGCGAATTTTTTCGTAATAAAAAAACAGGGGTTATTTAAAAAAAATATATCAACTTTTACAATAGCTGAAATTCAGAAATAAAATGGCGGATTTAGCACTCCCAACTGTCATGTAACAAATTTTATAAACAAGTAAATATAAACTTGATACTTGACAAAGTACGTCACCGCTTTATAATCCCTCCCGCTTGAAGTTCGTTTTTATATTTTTGTACACCATTACGCTGTTAATTTCTGCTTTGTAGAGCTTGCACGTCCTGTTTTATAAGTAATAGTAACACTTTTTAGCAAACCCGCTTTTTATTAACCTAAAATCACCTTTGTGTAATTTAGGTTTGCTATAAAGCAAATTACTCATAAATTAAAATTTTAAATAGGATGACTACTATGTCTACAACTACTGGTACAGTAAAATGGTTTAACGAAGCTAAAGGTTTCGGTTTCATCGAGCAAGAAAATGGTCCAGACGTTTTTGCTCACTTCAACGCAATCGTTGGCGATGGTTTCAAAACTTTAGCTGAAGGTCAAAAAGTTGAATTCACAGTTACAGATGGTCAAAAAGGCCCTCAAGCTGAGAACATTGTTGCACTTTAATTTTTATTAATTAAAGTCACAAAAAAAGCGAGCTCCTGCAAGGGTTCTCGCTTTTTTAATGTCTATTTTTCCTGCTTTTGTTAATTTCCCTTCTTTTAATCTAATAAATCACAACTGCTGTCGGACTTAAAACAGCTAAAATACTTAAACGCTCTAAATCACAATAATCTATAGCCGTACGTAACATATCATCATTAATACCTAATGAAGTAAGCTGCAATTCATCAATAAGTTCATGTGTGTTTTTTGATTTTAAAAACATTTGCTGAGTCATTATTCTTTTAGCAATATAAAGTAACTGAGTCTCGGTATTAATCGAACTAAAATCGTCTTCATCTTGATTACGAATAGGTGCTACTAAATTATAGGGTAATTGCCACAGCTTCAATAACTCTGCCCCGCATTCCCCATAAGTAAAACCCAAAACATCTCGCTGCATACGCCATGGTAAAGAGTCACACCCTTCACTTTGACATTCAATTACTTTATCTGAAGAAACTTGCTTTACAATTAATTCACCTAAATTATGTAATAAACCTAAAATAAATAACCGTTCCGCATTGGGTATATTTAAGCTGCAGCCCAAAAATTTAATTAATAAAGCACAATCAACACTCTGTTCCCAAAAGCTATCTAAGTAAGCTTGTTCGGCATTAATTGATTTAAATGCTTGTGTGGTAAAATAGGCAATAACTAAGTTGTATACTTCGGTGATCCCTAAAACTAAGACCGCTTTAGAAATAGTATCTATTTTTCCTGGATAGTTGAAAAAAGAGCTATTCGCAAGCTTTAAAATTGTTCCTGAAAGTGCAGGATCAATTAAAATAACATCACTTATATCATCGATAGTTGAAGACTCATCATCAATTAATTCTTTAATCCGAATAAAGGAGTCTGACAAAACAAATATTTCACCCGCTTGGTCGGCATATTCAATGGCAGTCATAAAAAAATTCCGATATAGGTAGTTAGCAATAGATTATTTATATCTATAAATTTAGCACAAATTCAGAGAAACTCATTAATAAATCAATATTCGACACTTATTTGATAAGACGAAAATTTGCGCATATTAATAACACCCTGTTCAAAAATTAAGTACTGCCCTTTAATACCAAGTAAAACACCTGATACAGATGACGTTTTATCAAAATTTAAAGAACTAATTTTAGTTAAATACTGACTAACAGGATAATTTATCTCAACGACGTCTTCATCTAGTAGCTGAACGGCGTCTTCACCAAATTTCAAGGCGATATCATCTAAGCGCTCCTTAATTTTCGGCACAAGGACTTTTGCTTGGGCTTTTAAATCTATCGCCTCATTACTGCCTTTAAGCATTGCTCGCCAGTTTGTTTTATCTCCGATAAATTCTGCCAACGCGGTTTCAACTAATCCTGACTGTAAGCGAGTACTTACCTTGAAAATAGGTAAAGCTTGAGTGGCACCTTGATCAATCCATCGAGTTGGCAGTTGTGTATGTCGAGTAATTCCTACCTTCAAAGCAGAAGTGTTTGATAAATATACATAATGATCAACCATACAATGTTGCTCACCCCATTCAGGCTCTCGACAAGTCCCTAAATGATGATGACAGGTTTCTGGCTTCATAATGCACATATCACACTGAGCAAGTTTGGCCATACACGGATAACAAAAACCTTGCGAGTAACTTTTTTTAGTAGCTCTTCCACAATGCTTACATGCTATTTTACTATGAAAATTCAAGGTTATCTCTTGACCTATTAACGGATTCAAGGCAATGCTCTGTGGTTCGTCATCGTCATTAATAGCCGCTAAAGGCAATTGGTATTGAACAACATTATTGCTATCAAGTTGTGCTGTTAATTTTTCTACTGAGCCTATGGCTGAAATTGGCATGTGTACTCTCTATTGATTTCTTTTATTAACTTAAAGTTTAACTTTCTGACGTGTTTGCTTTACTGTCTTTCTATTCGCTTTACCGGTTAATCTTCGCTGAATAGAGCCTTTAGTTGGCTTGGTGGCTCGCCTTTTCTTTTGTATTATCATTACAGATAAAATAAATTCTTTTAGCCGTTTTAAGGCATCATCTTTGTTCATTTCTTGGGTTCTAAAAGATTGTGCTTTAATAATAATAACGCCCTCTTTTGAAATACGAGCATCTTTACAGGCGAGTAATCTCTCTTTATAAACAGTTGGTAAGGTTGAACGGCGAATATCAAAGCGTAAATGAATTGCAGTAGCCACTTTATTAACCCGTTGGCCGCCATTTCCTGTAGCACGTATAGCGCTAAGCTCTATTTCCCAGTCAGCTAAGCTAACATTATTTGATATCTCTAACACTTTTCTTTACCATCAATTTATTCAAACTATTTATTAACAAGCTCACACCCAACACAGATGACTACAAACAAAGCTTGGTTCGTATATTTTTTACGTTGTAATGACAATAGCTTATACGCTGGGATCACTACCGATATAGATCGCCGTTTGCACCAACATAATCATACCAAGCTTGGCGCTAAGTATACTAGAGCAAAACGTCCGGTAACACTTGCTTTTCTTGAGGCGGCATTAGACAAAAGTACGGCAAGCAAAAGAGAATATCAGCTAAAGAAGCTTACTAAAATACAAAAAGAGCGGTTAGTTAGTAAATATAGTTCATCGTAAAATAACATTTTAGTGGTCTGTTCAGTTCCTTTTGAGATTGTTTTTTTCGATTTATCGAATGATCACTGTTAGAATGCCTCGTTTTGTAAAAATGAAGTGATGAACCATGACTGAAAATATACTGAAAGAAACTATGTTTATTGAACAATACTGTCCTATTGATAACGATGAAATTAGCTTTACGCGCCAGCAAGGTAGTGACTTTGCCAAGCAAGTGGCTGATGATTTCAATCCGCTTCACAATATTGAAGCTAAACGTTTTTGCATACCCGGCGATCTATTGTTTTCAGTGATCATTGCTAAAGCAGGCTTACATAAAGAAATGAGCTTTAACTTTTCAGGTATGGTTAATGATAATATTACTTTAAGTTTTCCTAGCGAAATTAACAACAGTTTTGATGTTGTTGACGATAAGGACAAAACATACTTAACAGTAGAAGCTAGCGGTGAAAAAACTAACTGTTCAGCATTGATCAATGCACTAACCAAAGCTTACGTTGATTTCTCAGGCCATACTTTCCCCGATATTTTAGTAAAATTAATGGCTGAAAATAATGTCATGATCAACCCTAGTCGCCCCATGGTGATGTATCAGTGCATGAAAATAAGTTTAGAGCGTCTTGATATTACCTCGCTTTCTCTACAACTTGCTCAAACAAGTTTATCTATTGAAGGTAAACGTGGTGATGCTTGGTTAGAGTTTGATTTAATTAGCGAAGGCGAAGTCGTTGGTCACGGTAAAAAACACATGTTATTAAGTGGTTTACGTGAGTATTGCCAAGATAACGTTGATGCTATGGTTACACAATACAAAAATAGTAAAGCTGACTACAACTCGACATCTAGTTAATAATTGCAAGTTACGACCCACGTAACTTGCAAATTCGCTACTCGTTACTATTCTGATTATATTCATTCTCAAATCCTTGCCGTTGTGTTTTTTTATCTTCACTACAAAAAGCAAACACCTGTAAATTTTTAGGTCGCTGACATTTTGTTGGTTGTTGATAAAAAGCTATCCATGCCTGTTTTTTACTGCCCTGATATTTTGATTTTATCACAATGCTACTATTCGTTTTAAAAGGTGTCCCTGCCTTAATTTCCTTGCGCTTTATGCTTTTTTCGTTGCTGCGATAAACAGCTGCTTTGGTAACACCTTTTTTCTTAGCTTTACTTTTACTTTGCCCTGTTTCACATTGCCACCATTTATCACGCGCTTTATCCTCTCTGCCACGTAAGCTAGTACCACGCTTGGATGAGTAGCCACTTCGTTGCATTGCTTGCGCATGATGTAATTTTTCTAATAGTGGTTTACAGCGTTTTTTAGCTTCAGTTATTGGAGAGAAAAAAAGTAGTAATATAAATATAAAAGTAAGAGTGATTAGGTTCATACATTCAATCCTTGAATTATTTTGCGTGAATTCTTATCCGTGAATTCATATTGGTAATAATAATCATAGTTCAAAAATTTAGACTAGGATTAAATTAATCACATAAACATGGATGTTACTGATGAAATTATTTTTAATTGCGTTTCTATTCTTCTTTCTATTTTCAGCTCATATATCAGCTCAAGATAAACCTGCGCTTCAACACGCTAAAACGTATAAAACAGTTGATGATATTAAACAATATTGGCTTTCTGAAAAGCTTGATGGCATGCGCGGTTATTGGAATGGAAAACAGTTGTTATCTCGCCAAGGCAACCTTATTCATAGCCCAAAGTGGTTTACTAAAAACTGGCCGAAAAATGCGCTAGACGGAGAATTGTGGATAGGTAGAGATCAATTTCAGCAAACGCTTTCTTGCGTTAGAAAAACAAAAATTGATGAAGTTTGTTGGCAAAATGTACGCTTTATGATTTTTGATTTGCCTGGCAACACAAGTGTTTTCACTGAGCGTATAAACGAAATGCAACAATTAATTAAGAGCACAAATTCAACTTATCTAACCATGATCAAACAGTTTAAGTTAGAGAACATCAAACAGTTAGAAAGCAGGCTCAATACTATTATTACCAATAAAGGCGAAGGGTTAATGCTACACCGTGGCAGCGCTTTTTATCATGTTGGTAGAACTGCAAATATAATGAAACTTAAAAAACATCAAGATGGTGAGGCACAAGTTATTGCTCATCTGCAAGGCAAGGGTAAATATCAAGGAATATTAGGTGCCTTAAAAGTAAAAACAACCGAAGGTATTATTTTTAACCTTGGCTCTGGTTTTACTGATGCCGAGCGAGCTAACCCACCAGCAATTGGCAGTATTATTACTTATAAATACAATGGTAAAACGCAAGCTGATATACCAA
>JAPYOP010000076.1:0-2837 GCA_029938115.1 Colwellia sp.
GACGGCATCTGTAAGAGTAAGGGCTATTGGAAAAACCATAACCGTTACGCGGCTAACTTAGAGCAACATATGGCTTGGCCAGTGGATGAAAACACGCAAATTTGCGGCACTACCTGGCATCAGTTAATTAACCAAGCTAGTCTCGGCGATGCTTGGGTAATCTTGGGCAAACACTATGTTACTTCGCAGCTTAATGTGGCCAACGAGGGCTTTGTACCTAACAATGTGGCCGATGCTTTATTAATGGCTCAAACTCAGTTGGCTCAGTGTCAGGTGTTGGATGTTGATCGTGACTTCGCACTGTCTTTGAAGGGCACCTTAGAGGCCTACAATAATGATGAAAATTGCGGTGATGCGCCGATTGTAATTGACCCTGTTGAGCCACAAGTGCCAGCGGCTAAAACCTTAGTTCATATTCGTTCTATATACGATGTAGATGGCGAAGACCGCAGTAAGCTGTTAATTCCGTTTATGGCTATTCCATCGCTATACCCAATGGACTCTCGCAGTGAACGTTTTGTCCGTGTTTACACTAAAAATGCTCAAGGTGAGTTGCAAATAGAAGGCTACAGCGACATACAGCCAGATGGTTCGGTGATGTTTGAAGTGCCATCCAATACGGAATACACCTTTGAAGTGGTTAACAAAGACGGTAAGGCGCTTAACAAAGATGTAATGGAAGGCAGCGACACCCGTTACGACTATTTGCAACGCCACCCAGGTTACCTGCAAGCCAGCGAAGGGCAAACACAACAATGCCACGGTTGTCATATTGAAGGCAGTGACTATGACCACGCCAATGAAGCGGGTGAATCAGCCAATAAAGGCGCGTTAGGTTTAATGATTCCTTGGCCCAGCGCTAACCCGTTCATTTTATCGGTAGAGTGGGGTGATACTATGGCCGAAGCATTGTTTAGATCTATTGATGATGTGGCAGTAATTACACCCGATATTCAGTATCAAGATAATTGGACTATTTTGCCGTTCCGTCAAAATCCAAGTATTAATATCCGCTACGACCAGCTGAAATCAGAGTCCCCTGTAACGGTGGCATGCCAGCAAGAAATGAGCGCGGAGTGTGTGGCCAATATTAATTACAGTACCCATATCAAACCCATTTGGAACGTGAATGATCGTGACGAAGACGGTAACAGTTGTGTCGATTGTCATGACAATCGTGGTTTTACTAAGCTAGATTTAAGTGACTACGCCCAGCAAGAAGGTGCCCTAGCTTCTTATAATGCTTTGTTTAACAACAACCGCACGTTTATGTTCTTGGCGGCCACTTTTAGCAGTGTAGATGACGAGCATTGTCGCCGTATGGTGCAGCCTCCATTCTTAATGGAGCCAGAAAACGATTGCTTTAGCTGTTACGGCCAAGCGTTAATGAATCCATTGGGGGCTATCAGCAGCGCGAACTTCTTTGATGTGTTTGACCAAGATAGCGACGATGATCACTGGTTATTTAATCCAAGTGCCAATGACAGTTATCAACAGCAGATTCAAGATATGCACAGCCCAATGTTATCGGCAGCTGAGCGTAAATTGATTGCTGAATGGCTAGATATGGGTGCGCCTCAGTAGCGTTTAACCATTTACGATTACGGCCTGCTTGGAGTCTTTTTGATTCAAGTGCGGCCGCGATATTATTAGCACCCAGCCTATGCGGCGCCCTTTAATAGCTGTCTTCTGCTTCCTAGTAAACCCAATACTGATTTTCCCTCTCAAACTGGTTAAACTGTCATTTTTATCCCATCGTGACCTACTATGAGCCCAATCGAGATTACCCTTCTTCTTTTACTCGCCAGTGCCTCGGGTGCCAGCTTATTTATCATGCAGCGCCAGCAGCAAAAAGCGTTACAGGCTTGGGATATAGAAAAAGCACAGTTAGTGACAGCAAATCAAACGTTGCAAAACAAGCTTAATATTCAATCGCAAGAACTTAACAAAGCCAAAACCGAACAAGCCCTAGCCGTAGCTTTAGGGCAAAATAGCCGACAAAACCTACAAGAAAAGCAGCAGCAATTAGATAAATCTCAGAAAACCTTAGAGCAACAGCAAAACCAATTACGCCAGATAGAGGGTGATTTTAAGCAAAGTCAGGCTAAGTTGGATGAACGTAAAGAAGACAAACCTAAACTGGAAGCGCAAGAAAAACACATTACACAGCTAAATAGCCAAATCAGTGACCTAGACAGTGAGCTAAAACAAGAGCAATTGGCCCGTAGTAAGGATCAGCAAAACCTTGAAGAAAAATTGCAGCTATTAACTGAAAACAAAGTGCAGCTTAAACAAGAATTTGAAAACCTTTCTAATAAGATATTTGAAGACAAACATAAGCAATTTAAGCAAACCAGCCAAGAAGGCTTAGCCAGTTTACTGAATCCATTTAAAGACCAGTTAGAAGGCTTACGTAAAAAAGTTGATGATGTTTACGTCAGTGAAAGTAAAGATCGGGCAGCCCTGCGAGTGCAGATTGGTGATTTGCATAATCTAAATAAACAGATCACCGAAGAGGCGGCTTCTTTGGCTCGCGCCTTACGAGGCGAAAAGAAAACTCAGGGTAACTGGGGTGAGTTGGTGCTTGAAACCGTACTAGAAAAATCGGGTTTGCGTGAAGGTGAAGAATTTGTGCGTGAAAAAAGCATCACCAATGAAGACGGTGAACGCCTGCGCCCTGATGTTATTATCAATTTGCCGGAAAACAAGCATATTGTAGTGGATGCCAAGGTGTCTTTAAATGCTTACACCGATTACGTTAATGCTGAATCCGAAAGCGATCGCCTGCGCTTTTTAAAGAGCCATATCGATGCTGTGCGACTGCATATTAAATCTTT
>JAPYOP010000076.1:2937-16711 GCA_029938115.1 Colwellia sp.
GCCTGCGCTTTTTAAAGAGCCATATCGATGCTGTGCGACTGCATATTAAATCTTTGGCCGATAAATCCTATTCCAAATTACCCGGTATCAATAGCCCTGATTTTGTATTTATGTTCATGCCAATTGAGCCGGCCTTCATGGTGGCGTTTGAGCATGACGACAAGCTATTTAACGACGCCTTTGAGCAACGCATAGTGGTGGTAACCCCCACCACATTGTTAGCAAGTTTACGTACGGTATCAAGCTTGTGGAGCATTGAACGCCAAAATAAAAACGCCAAACAACTAGCCGAGCAAGCCGCAAAAGTACACGACAAATTAGTGGGTTTTGTTGAAAGTATGGAAAAAGTAGGCCTTCAATTAACGACAGTGCAAGGCACCTACGACAAAGCGTGGAGTCAATTAAAAGAAGGGCGTGGTAACTTAATAAGCCAAGCCCATAAATTTAAAGACTTAGGGGTGCGCATGAAAAAAGACATGCCGAAGCAAGTGCTTGAAGCAGCGGAGTTAGAATTCTGTGATAATGAGCTGGAACAAGAGCCGCAACCAAAAATGGAAGAGCTAACTTAATCGCTCAATGAATGAATAATACGTAAATGTGTGAAGTTAATTTTCACACAACCTTACACGCTAAATAAATGGATATAGAAAATAATAACCATGACTACCATAAGCTTACAGCAACCCCCAAGCACGCTCAGTGCTATGAAAACCATTGTTTTATTAGAACTTGAGCGCACCTTTACACATAAACAGGGGCTTATTTATCTATTGACCTTCATGATTTTTTGGATGTTTCTACTGAAATACGCCGTATTCAGCCAAACCCTTATGGTGATGAATCAGGTGCTGGGGGCGGATGAATTACCTTCTAAGCTGTTCGCCAATTTTTTTAAAGTGGCCATGTATTTATTACCGGTATTAAGTTTATTTATAGCGGCAAATCAAACTGGATCAGATAGAGAGCGTGGCACCCTACGCTTCATGACTATGTATTGCAGTCGAGATGCCATATTTTTTGCTCGCTTTATATTCCAGGTAATCATTCACTATATTTTAATATTATTTGCCACCATAAGCACACTGGGTTTTGGTGTTTTTAAGGGGGAACTATCGTTTGATGCTACTAGCCATGCGCTTATTAGCGCTGCCAATTTAGCGCTGATTATCTTGCCCTTCATTGCGTTGATGGCCGTGTTGTCGGCCTTAGTCAAATCCCCAAGGCAGGCAACCTTTTATGCGGGTATTATTTGGAGTGTGGCGTCGGGCATTATTAGCCTGTTAAGCCATTATTTTGCACCAGCCAGTGCGTTAAATATATTGGTGCCCGGCATGCAATTTTCACTCTTGGGTGACTTAAACGGCAGTGCCATGTTCACGCTGGCGTATGTACCCTTATTTCAATGCACGGTACTGTTATTGTTAGGCCGAGAAATTATGCGCAGGAAGTCATTATGAGTCACTTGATCGAGTGTGAAAACTTAAGCAAGTCTTACGGGGCAAAGCGTGCGTTAACGGATGTTAGTTTTACGTGCCAAGCAGGTGAGCCCATTGCACTGGTGGGCCCTAACGGGGCTGGTAAAACCACCTTATTTAGTATTTTGTGTAATTACTTTAGCGCAAGTACTGGCCAAGTAAGAATTCTGGGTCATGCACCTGGCGATAAAAAATTGTTTGGCCAAGTGGCGGCCCTACCACAGGACGCATTACTGGACCCCGCTTTCCCATTGTTAAGACAGTTAATGTTTTATGCGCAGCTGAAGGGGTTTTCTAGGCCCAAGGCTAGGATTGAAGCGCTAAGGGTGCTGGAGGTCATGGATTTGTCTGACTCGGCCCAGCAGCTGCCCACAGCGTTAAGTCACGGTATGTGCAAGCGTGCGGCTATTGCCCAAGCATTACTGGGCTCACCTAAGTTAGTTTTATTAGACGAGCCCACTGCCGGACTAGACCCTAACAATGCTAAGAATGTTCGCCAACAAATAGCCAAGCTACAAGGTGAAACCACATTTTTAATCAGTTCTCATAATATTCAAGAATTAGAGCAACTGGTGGATACCGTACTTCACTTGGAACAAGGCAAGCTTAAACAAACCTTGCAACATAAACGCACGCAAACCCAAAGCAATAGTCAGAGTTTTTTAACCATAGAGTTGGAGGCGTTATCTAAGCAAGAGGTGATCAGTGCGCTATCGCAGTTGCCGGGGGTAAGATCAGTAAAGAGTGATAATCAAAACGAATTTATCATTGGCTACGATGGTCAACAGGTGCCGGACCTAGATCAAAAGCTACTTCAACAACTCGATAAGCAATCATGGCAGTACCGACGTCTAATCAAGGGTAAAACCTTAGAAGAGAAATTATTTTCGTAGGACTTCCGCTTTAAAATCATAAATCTTGTGTAGCCCAATGATTAATGCCCCTATTACGTAAATAATAAGGGCATTCATCATTCGTTTCAGTTATCAGTTTTGGTAGTTTTTAATGATAATCTACCCTCAAATCACAACTATTTAATATCCTAAACGCCAGCCTCTTCTTGAATAATATATAGGAGGAGCGCTATTGGGTGTTTTAATCTTCCTTATACTTTTTTCTTCATCAGTTTGCCAAGCTAGGTTGCTGATAAGGCCAAGGTTGCTCGTCACTGTAGGTGCATTGGTTTGATTCAGGGTCGAAAGGTTAAACTGACTATAAGCATCATTAGCAGCAGCCTCGGCACCTGATGAACTGTCAATGACCCTAGATCGGCTACTAACATCCGCACTATTAAGGTTGGCTATATAAATACTGCCAGTGGATTCAGCCTTAATACCGCCGCTGCCTTCAATATTGATGACAATGGGGCTTTTAACATTAAAGCCTATCTGGCTTAAGCCATTAAGAGTGACATTTTTACTGGTTATATTAATGGAGGTTGAACTTTTAGATATATAATCATTTATGCTGTTGAATATAGCACCACCGGCAGCATCAATGTTTACATCTTCTAAAGCGTTAATTGAGCCAAGAGAAATATTACCTGTATTAGATAACAGATTAATATTACCAGCGTCTTCATTTAATGCCGACGCTGTAACGTCTGCATTTAAAATAGCTGTTTCGCTCATGGTGAGGTCACCTTCAGTAGTAATATTGATGTTAGATCCGGTAGTGGTCATGGTATTGTTTAGTTCAAGTTTATCAGCGTTAATATTAACAAAACCCACGGTGGTGATGTCGTTGTTAAGTTTTAACAATTCAGCGCTACTGTGAATAGTGAGATCTTGTAGCGCTATGTTGCTGCCAATAGTACCCAAAGTTAACGCCTTACCAAACAGAGTGAGGCTGTATGTACCGTCTAATTTTGACGTTCCAAAATCTACCGTAGCAGGTACTTCTAAACTGCCAAACACCATATCCTTATATATCTGTATGGCACGTAAACTAGAAAAATCATAGTTAGACTCAACTAATGTAATATCTCCGAACAAATGTAGGTTACCGGTAGATTTAATTATAAGTTTGCTAATTTCAGAATCATTGCCAATAGACCCTAAACTTAAATCAGCACTGCCGGTATTAAAGGTAAGTGCTACGTCACCATTGATGGTTGTTCGTGAGAAATCTAATTCAACGTTGTTGTAATCAAATATATTATGAGCATCACTAACCTTTATTGAAATGTCTCCCAATAAACTTAAGTGCCCACCCTCGCTTATTTTAGGATTGCTGTTAAAGGTTAAGTTGCCGTCCCCCTTAATAGTTAAAGAGTTAAGGCTTACTTCGTCCCCGAAACCATGGATGAACATATCGTCATTACTTGAATCAATGGTTAAGTCATGGGGCCCATTAATTGTTATCGTCGGCACAATTGGATCCACATCAAGAAGAGGGTCGATGCTAAGGAAATTAATATTTCCTGTTAACGAAAGGTCATTACTTAGCGTGATATCGGTATTTAAAAAATTAAGATTATTGATGGCCGTCACATCGTCATTGAGTATAGTTTTAGATTTGTTGGTGCCAGTGCCCTCAATCGTAATATTGTTTGCGCTTATTTTATCAAGTTGCGCGTTACTTTTACTGCGAATAGTGATGTCTGTTTCGTTATTGGATGCATATAAATATGTGCCATTTGAGTTAAAGGTGTTAGATGAAAAGGTAATGTTTCCAGCTTCACCTTCAACACCTGCCTCAGCAGCTACAATAACCTCTCCTAGATCGCTAAGATTAATGGTTCCGGCTGCTTCAATATCCCCTTGTAAAAGTATGCTTGCGTTACCAATTTGAGTGATATTTACATCTTGTAATCCTATTAAGCTGCCAAGCTCTATGTCACCATTAACGGTTTCAATTGAAATGCTGGTTAACGTATTAGGATCGTTTAGGGAAGTAGTAGAGGAAAGTTCGCCCGTAATCGAGGTTTTTCCACTGGACAGGTTTGTTAGGGTGAGAGTTTCACCCAACTTATTAACCAAAATATTATTGGCTGATAATGCTAGGCCATTGTCACCGGTTCTAATATCTTGATTAAGAGTAATGCTATCAAATTTAGTGAATGAAAGCCCCTTGAGTGTATCAGTGTTACCAATGTTTCCGACTGTTGCTTGGCCTTTACTATCGTTACCAATGGCCATGAAATCAAAGTTACCATTGATGTCTGAGTTTTGGCTATCAAAGTCAGTTAAACCTGAAATTTCAAGGTCCTCTGTTAATCTTAATTTAAAAATACTACCACTACCATCTACTTCAAATTTGCTGGTGGTAAGTGAGCCGCTCATTAATATGTTATTAGAGCCATTAGAGTTGGATCTTAAAATGAGACCGCCAATGTAATCTAAGTTATTGTTAGTGGCTATTGAGTCATTATTGCTAATGCGTTGCAGGTTAAAATTACTGCCAGCTTCTCCTGAGTCAAGCGTTAGCGAATAAGGACTATCATCATTTCCAGTAAGGGATGCAAATTTTGCATCGTCCAAATTAATTGACGACGTATTAAGAGAAATGTTTTTTTCAAGGTACAGGTTGGCGGCTTGTGCATTAATGCTGTTACCCGCTGTTATATCGCCACTTAAAAATATGTTGGCTGCATCTAATCCCACAGAATCAAAATCCGAAACAGCGTTCAAGGACAATTTATTACTGACTAGAATTAAGCCTGTATTTTTTGTAACTGAAACATCTTTTATTTCCTGATGTAAGGTAATTGAACCGCTAGAGCTCTCTGATGTTGTTTCAAATTTTAAATCGCTGGCAACGGTTCCTTGGTACTCTATGACAGAGTCAATGTTAATGGACTCTTGTGCCTTAAGCCCATTATAAATAAGGGTGTTTCCATCAATAAACTCTTCAGTTTCAATGTTTTTTAATGGGTGGGTTGAAATGTTAATACCTTTTAACTTGCCGCCTCCTAAGATGTAGTTAGAATCAATGGTGCCTATGGTGACCTTATTTGCACTTAAATTAAGATCAAGGTTGTCGCCAGTAATATCTCCCAAAAGTGTCAGGGTGTCGTTGGCTTTTAGGTGTAGATTAACGTTTTCGACATTAATCTCTCCCAAAATAGTCAGAGTGTCGTCGGCATTTAGGTGCAGGTTGTTAACAGATGTTGAGCTGTAATTAAGGGACTGGTCAGCCGCAATTTCTATGTCAGAAGCGTTAATGTGAAGGTGTTCAGCGGTAATGCTTGAAGGTAAACTAATAACGCTATTCAGTACACTTGAAAGATCCTTGCTGCTTAGGATTACAGTACCTTGTGTGGCTGAAATCTGAGAGGCGCTGCCTAGCTCTAAATTACTACCTTCAAGTGTACATTCCGAGCCACAACTATCGCCGGCTTCTGTATTAATATCTATTCCAATATTAAGCCCTGGCAGGGTGATTGTGCCCGCATCCAAAGTGCTTAGTATAATGTGCCCTTGAGCATCTACCGATATTGCTCCATCGCTTGAAATATTACGAGAAAGTAATGCAATGTAGCCGCCATCATTTGCATTCAGGGTAGCTGCTCCATCCTCCCCATTCTGACCCTCTATAGTTATGCTGGCATTATTAGTAGAGGATAAAGTTAGCTCGTCATCTGCAAGGAATAGTGTAGAGGTGGTTGCTAGAAATGAGCCGGTATTAACACTGGATCCTGCACCAAATAGGAATCCGTTAGGGTTGCTTAAAAAGACTGTACCCTTGGATACAATATTCCCAAGTATTTTTGATGGATCATCACCTCCGATGTTATTAATAGTTACAAAGTCGGTTTTAGTATCATCGGTATGGGCGAAAGTAACCGTTTTTTGAGCATCTATATTAAAGGAATCCCACCCTATGGTCGCGAGGGATCCACCCTGAGTTATGGTTAGATTGTCATCATTATTGATAATATCGACGTTATCAGGTTTGTTATTTAAAACAGGAACCGCAATACAAATCGAGATACTGGCCGCATTGATAGCAATGGCCAGTGCAGATAATGTTAAAGGGTTGGCACGCAATAATGGTTTGTTTTTCATGCTAAAACCCTCGGTCAAAATTAAATAACACTTCAAATTTATTTTTACTAGACTCGCCCACGTCTGATAGCGGCATGGCCAGTTCTATTTTGCTGCTGAACGTGCCTTCTTTCATAAATTGTGCATAACCTCCAATAGAGGTCATTTCGGCAGAAGCCAGTTCATTGCTGAAGGCTTTATGTCGTCTTCCTACGCCGTGATCCATAAAGGCGGCGAGTTTTAAATCACTAATAGGCAGTGAGAATTTACGGGCACTGGACTTTCCGCTAATTTCTATACTTATTAATCTAGAGGTATCGCCGCTAAAATCAGAGTTCAAATATCCCCTTACTGATGACGCACCGCCTAAATTGGATTGTTCGGATGGCAGTAATAAATCCGGTGTATATTGGATGTCTATTTTTGTGAGCAGCTGATACGGGCCAATGCCCTGATTTCTACTAATAAGCAGGTTGTATCGGCTGTAATCCATGGCAGCAACGGCACCTCCGGGCCCTGTGCGGCTAATGTTGTTATCGTTATTGCCCATGGAGCCTGCAAAGTTAGGTAAACCTTTGTGGAAGTCAAATTTAATCAAATTAGCCGCAGGAGAGCTAATGTGATCATTCCAACGTAAAAGGCTGCTCCAAGTAAATATACTAATGTTGTTCTCATTAGAAATGCGGCCTTCTAGAGATGTTTGGGCTAATTTTTTACTAAGCTTAATGCCGGTATTTAGTCTGTGGCTATTTCTTAAAATTAAGTCTTTATCAAGCTGTATGAAAGAGGTATTGGCTTTACCCTCTAGATCTAATTCATCAAACCCCCCCCCTACCGTGTATTGAGACTCTTGATACCCAAAAGTGACATTCAACCCGTATTGAAATAAACCATTGAGCGTAGGGTTCTTGAAGTAAGGTGCTGCATTGAATCGGTAGCTGGTACCCAAAAAAATTGAATTGGTGGGGTTAAAGGTAGCTAACGCATTAAAACTTAGTTTATCGGCATGATCCGCTATATTAAAGACATTCGCCGTAAAGGTTCCACGCATCGTACCTGTATATTCACTTCCGTAATTGTCTAAACTAAGGTTGAAATCAGTGATTTTTTCTTCTCTTACGTGGATATCAATTTTGGTTTTACCAATTTCTGAGCCTTCTTTAAATCGGGTGTCGATACTCAGGCCTGGATAGTTGTTAAGTTGGATCAGCGATGATTCTAAAGAAGGAATGTAAGCTGGTTTGTTTATAAGGTTCTTAAAAGGTCGAGTTAAGCGTTCATTTGAATAGTATTCGTTTTTAATAGCTGAAATGGTTTCAATTTCACCTAGAACTAAGTCTAAATATAGGCTCTTCTTTTTTAACTTCTGTGGCGGAAAGAAAACCTTAGTAAGAATTAAGCCTTTTTTGCGATAGTAAAAGCTCAGCTTTTCAGCTAGCGATTCTAGTCTGTCTAATGTGTATCTGTTATCGTTTTCTTTTTGATCTTTACTAATGATTTCTTCTAGGTCGCTTGCATAGACAGAGTACTCTTCTATATCGATTAGCTTTGAAAAAACAAATTTATTAACGGTAATGACCGGGTTTCTGTCATTACGATTACTGCTGCTGGTATCTTTATTTTTATAAAGTGTAGAGTCATTATTATTAAAATACTGATCAACGGATTCGGCTGTGCATATACTGGTAAATGCCAGTATGGAAAGGGTTTTTATCAATAAAACCCTAGTAATAAAGTGTTTATCAACCACTTAACTCTCTCTTAAAATAAGGAAAAGCTAAACAGGCAAAGGAAAAAGACGGTTAGAAGGGGGGTAAGCATCCTGCTTCTATCACAAGATATATAATCTTGCTTTCGACTTTTTCAGTAATCCTTGCTGTTAGCCGACTGATTTGTTATCAATGCCCAATAAAGTTAAAGCGGCAATTTTTAAAGTACAAACCAGATGAAATTAAGCTGGCAGTATATAGACAGAAAATTGGCTTTTCAAATTAAAGTGTAAGGATAATGGAATGGTTAACATAAGTTTGGAAAAAATAATTGAAAAGTTATCACCTGTACTAAAATTAAGCCTGGAAGAAGCGGCACAACAGGCAATTTCGTCAGGAAATTATAATGTAGAAATTGAACATTGGCTTATAGCCATTTTAGATAAGCCCCATACTGACCTAAATACACTGCTTCGAAAGCTCCCTGACTTTGAACTAGACGCTTTTAAAAATGACTTGGAGCTATCTGGTCATAAATTTAAATCGGGCAACACACGTGCACCCTCGTTCTCTAAAAGTCTTTTAGATATCGCCAGTGAGGCCTGGGTATTAGCTTCAGTTAAATACGATCACACCCAATTAACGTCCGGTCATCTACTGATGGCCATAGTAGAAAACGAAGGTACCTTCTATCAGCTGCAATCGGGTTGTCATTATGCTGTAAATATAAAAAAACACATAATCGAAGAAAATATTCAAAATGTGATCGGCAGCACATCTGAAAGCTCTATGATAAATGAAAGCGATTCCCCTAAGTCATCTGGGCAGTCCACTGCGCTTAAACGATTTACCGTAAATTTAACCGACCGAGCAAAAAATAGTGAAATAGACCCAGTAATTGGTCGCGACGCAGAGGTACGCCAGTTAATTGATATTTTGTTGCGCCGCAGACAAAACAATCCCATTTTAACCGGTGAGCCTGGAGTGGGTAAAACGGCAGTGGTCGAAGGTTTGGCAAACCGAATAGTTAGTAATGATGTACCAGCTGCATTGCAGGGTATTGAATTATTGTCGTTAGACATGGGTTTGTTGCAAGCAGGGGCCAGTGTAAAAGGCGAGTTTGAAAAACGCTTAAAAGACGTGATTAAAGAAGTTAAGGAATCTACAAAGCCCATTATCGTATTTATTGATGAGGCGCACACGCTCATTGGTGCCGGTGGGGCAGAGGGTAAGGGAGATGCCGCAAATTTACTTAAACCTGCCTTGGCCCGTGGTGAATTTAGAACCATTGCTGCGACCACGTGGGCTGAGTACAAAAAATACTTTGAGAAAGATCCCGCTTTAACCCGCCGCTTTCAGGTGGTAAGCATAGAAGAGCCTACAGTGCCGGTTGCCATAGATATGATGCGCGGTATAGCTAAGTCCCTTGAGGCACATCATCAAATACGTATTCTAGATCAAGCCATAGAAGCCAGTGTAACGTTATCTAACCGGTATATCCCCAGTCGCCAGTTACCCGATAAATCCGTAAGTCTTTTAGATACTGCCTGTGCGCGTGTAGCGTTAAGTCAGGGGGCAACGCCAGCGGTTGTAGAAAAAGCCATGCGAGTCATAGAGCAATGTGACGTTAATATTGATTTATTAAAAGATGAGCAAAATACAGTGGGCGGCTGTGAGGATAAAATCACTCATTACCTAGACCTTAAAGAAGAGCAGTCCTCGAAGCTGGTCACACTAAAAGCACAGTGGGGCAAAGAAAAAGACCTTATTGATACCATTAAGCAAAAAAGAGTTGAGGGTAAGAGTTTTCAGGATTATCAAAAAGAACTCGATGATTTGACCCATGTGCAGGGTGACTCACCTATGGTGCATTTAGATGTAACCACCCAGTCGGTGGCGGATATTGTAGAAAACTGGACCGGCATTCCTGTGGGAAACATGGTCGCCGATGAAATTGAAAGCCTGCTTAAGTTAGAGGATAAATTACAAGAACGAGTGGTGGGGCAAAACCATGCTATGACCAAGATAGCACAAGCCATCAGAATATCGCGCTCCGGGTTAACCGATCCAAGAAAACCCGTCGGTGTATTCATGATGGTGGGCACCTCGGGCACGGGTAAAACGGAAACTGCATTGGCGCTGGCCGATTACTTATATGGAGGAGAAAAAAACCTAATAACCATTAATATGTCGGAATTTAAAGAAGAGCATAAAATTTCCATGTTGTTGGGGGCCTCAGCTGGGTATGTGGGGTACGGAGAGGGAGGAGTGCTCACCGAAGCGGTAAGAAAAAACCCCTACAGCGTGCTGCTACTGGATGAGATGGAAAAAGCACACCCAGGTATTCAGGATGTTTTCTACAACTTGTTTGATAAGGGCACCATTAAAGATGGTGAAGGCATTGACATAGACTTTAAAAATACGCTTATCATTATGACCACTAATGCAGCCAGTTCATCTATATCTCAATATTTTGGAAAAACGGATATCAATGAGGATGAATTGCTAGAAAAAATAAGGCCTGAATTGTTAGAGGACTTTAGGCCCGCTTTTCTTGGGCGATCTACTATTGTTCCATACTTCCCATTATCACAAGCCGTGTTAAGTAAGATCATTGCCATCAACCTTAAAAAAATTCAGAACAGACTATTAGAGCGTTACAGCGCAAAGCTAGAGTTTAGCGAGGATGTTATGGCCTTTTTATTGGAAAAGTGTACTGACCCAGATACAGGCGCCCGTAATGCAGAGAATGTAATAAATAAGTCTATTCTCCCTGCGGTGTCTAACGCCTGTTTAAAAGCATTGGTGGATGATCAAGCCATTAATGAGTTGTCATTAAGTTTGAACGGTGATGAGTTTGAGGTGGTAGTTACATAATGCATCCAAATGGACTAAAACTAGATGAAAGTATTAGCTTTAAAGTAAAGGAATTCTTTGCAGGGCTCTTACTCTTGTTAGTTTTAGGCTTCCCATTGTGGATACCTTTGGCCCTAATGATTACTGATTTGTTTAGTGCGAATAATCCAGTGATACAAATAGTATTGGGTAATAACGCACATGTTGAAGGTGTATTTTCTAAGATAGTTCAGTATGTATTCTCATTTGTACCAGCAATTTTTCTATATGTCTGGTACAAGTCCTCAGATGATGATGGCGTTATTTCAGAAAAAATTAACCTAGATAAATTAACTGGTCAAATAGATTCAGATAAAGCTCAGGTATTATCTTGGAAGCCTAATGGGATTTCGGGGGATTCAAAAAATAATAAAATCTGGATGCAGGTTAAACCTGCCCTATGGGCTTTTAAAAGTACGTATAATTTTAGATACTTTACTTACCCCGTCGCATTTGTCGCAGTGTTGTATAGTGTGATAATGGCAATATCAGCGACATCTGTTGGAAAAAACGGTTTATGGGCATTTTTTATGAGTACGAGTTTTCTAATGTTTGTACTGGCAATCGTTTCAAACTATGTATTTTATTTGATGAGTTTTGGTGGACTAATTTTTTTTTATTAAAAATAAACAAGTTATGGTAGGTAAATACTTGTTGCCCATGGCTTCCATTGAGGGGGTTCAGGTGCTGCGAAAGCAGCAGAGCCATAATGAAGGAGGTGGTGAAGTATATTGTGTGTACGAGGCGAATATCTTGTATGATCATAATCAGCGATATACATTTTTAAATCATGGTGATTTGGAAGCTCTATTTTATCAAATAAGTCAGTTAAACTACCATCTTAATGTAGCTGTTATTGTTGGTGAAGCCGTTATGTTGGATATTAAAAAGCATAATAGGGAAGCTGAACTGGCTAAAAAATAAACTCTTGTTTATTTTTGGGGTTGTATAGAATATTAATGTCATCACCCTGTTTGTATTTAAATCTTAATTCATCCGTTACATAACAAAACGTCTCTTCAAATCCATTAAACTCAATGGTAATAAAAGCGGGGTTTGTATTGCCGGTATTTATGGCAGATAATCCCGTTTCTTTAACTATGCCTATGTCAGATTTCGTGCATTCAATAAGCAGTTTTCTTGCATCTTGATATCGTTTATTAAAACCAAAAAATATTAGGCTCATCATGCCAGTCATGACTAGCCAGGCAGAAACAATAATAATAGTTTTATAGCTAAAACCAAAGTTTAACGTATTTATAATAATTGCAGTTAACCCTCCAGCCCCAATTAAGATAGGCAGTAAAAATAGTAAAATTGGGAATTTTTCTTCTCTCATTGATTTGTCCTATGTTATGAGTTCTAAGCTTTAGTTCTGTATGATTATGGAGGCTACTTCTCTGTGTTGTCATACACGAATTCAGTTATATCAAGAGGGTTGAAATATATTGGAAAATCAGTTTCTTTTGAATATGCAATTCTTATGTCGTCTGTTATGTTTGAAAATTTTTGTTGTTGGCCATTGAAGTTTAATAACATAAATGCTGAGTGATGAGTGTGGCTACCTTGTCTTAATTCCAACCCAATAAAATCAATGAAAGCAATGTCTTTTTTTGTGCACCTTTTGGCCAATTTTAATTTAACCTTGTAATCAGTAATCGTACATCGAATAAACCACATGCAAAGGATTGAGACGAAAATCGAAAATGCTATTTTCACATAAGACATAAATGGATTTGTTATATATTCATATAACCCCGTAGATGCGGCTGCAAAAAGGCCGATAATAAAATAAATTATTTCGGTCGGGTCATTGGGTTTTTTCATGGCGTATATGGTTCAATCGATTTAAGTTATAGGTTGATGGTAGACCATTTATTGTTCTTCTTAGCCGTTACCTGTTTTAACGACAAAACCTTTAATTCTTGGTATTCAATTGGCAAGGTAAGTAGTTTAGTCTTTGTATTGATAATACCCCAATTATCATTTTCTTTAATTAGTGCAATAGAGGGTGTGATAATTTCAATCTCTTGGTATTGAATGGGCACAATAACGTCATTAAGATTGTTAACAATTCCCCATTTACCATTTTTACTTACCGCTATAGAGTTATTGTATGTAGCTCGAGCGTTATCATATATTGGCTCAGATATTATTGTGCGGTCACGACCTAGTATTCCAATTTTAACAATGCCATCAGGCTTCTTAATATTAGGGTTAGGCTGCTCAGTATCAATAAATACCTGCCCATCAATATTGACTAAATAGAATGATTTATCAGTGTTGCTATTATCGTCTTTATCCCAACTAAGCATGGTGACCCTAAAGAAGCCATTCTTATCTGGATTGATGTCGCGATACAAAGGCTTGATGACATATTCGCCAGAAGTATCAATAAGTCCTGATAGTATATTGTTAATAGGACTAGCTTTGGCGAGTACTTTATTCAGGTCCTTGTAAAAAGTGAATGCTCCTACTTTTGAAAATGAATAATCTTTTATGAAGGCGCCGGTTTTATTCATTAAACCGATTTTTGGACGACTCATATTGCTTTTGGGAGAGTGAACAATGGATACTCCATTTGTAAATGGAAATGCACTGTAATTACTAAAAGGGATTACAATATTTCCAGAGGTATCAAAGAAAGCAGTGTTTTTGTTATCAAAAACCCTTATTAAACCTTCTTGCGGTCCAGTAATTGATCGAT
>JAPYOP010000077.1 GCA_029938115.1 Colwellia sp.
CTTTTCTCTTATGAGAGTAAATAAACCTAGCTTCGGCTGGGTTTTTTTATATGTTATTTTTAATAAACATCTAAAAATCGAAACTAAAATTGAGCAACCAGCTTCTTGATTCTACTGCAGGCGTCCCGTTAGCTTCGGCTCTATTACCTGTGCCATTGATAGGGTAAAGTTTATTATTATTCCATAAGTTCTTAACGATGAAATCTACTCTGAAATTTTTATCTTTAGTAGGAAGCCATGCCAAACCTAGATTGGCTAGACTGTCGGCACTCATATTGACACCTGTTGGCGCATAGTAACCCCAATGGTATAAATGATTATACTGTAAATTAAAGCTTTCATTAGAATAAGTAAACGGATGACTTATATGTAAGCGTGTTACATCGTTAGGGTATGCTGAATTTTTTTTGTCTTCAATGACATAGACACCAAGAGCGCCTTCATCTACATCAACTACTTCAACGTGAGCATGACTTAAGGAAAATTGACTGTATTTCCATTGATAAGTTAATATTAACTCTATGCCTAATTGCTCTAATTTACCTGTTTGATTTTGATAATACCAGTTGCCATTCCATGTGCCGACCTCATCGGAGCCTATTTTATCCCCGAAAACCAGGCCTTCGTAACCATTTGCTTGTGCGGTTAATATGTCTTCAACAACACTATAAAATAGGACTGTTTCAAACTTTAGCGTACTATCATTATAAGTATATGCCAATTCGATGTTTTCAATTGTTTCGGGTACTACCTCTTGTAGTTGTCTGTCATCATTGCTAGCAATGCCATCGAAGTTAAAGTCAGCTTCAGTTTCGGCAATACTATTAAGTGCTGAGAAGTTATCTTGGGCTAAAAAACCATCCTGAACAAAACCTCCTGAAAATTGAACTCCTACAGCTCCTCTAAATCCTGTCTGCCAAGTAATCCGGAATAAGTGCTTATTGTCTATGTCATAGAATCCAGCTATTCGAGGGCTTATTTTAGTTCCCCAATCTGAGTGGTTATCAAGTCGGAAAGCTGCATATAGGGCTATATTATCATTGACTTGGTGAAAGTCTTCTAAAAATAAACTGCTTATGCTTGTTGAGCTTGGTTTAACCCAAGCATTATTCTCATTTGTACTTCCTTCAACTATAAGCGCCCCATCACCATTACTTCTTATACCAATAATTTGAATTTCTTCGTTAATAATAAAGTTGTTACCGTGGGAGTCTTTTTTACCATAGTTATAATTCGTATATTCTGCACCTATAGCTATATCGTTATTAGGCCATATATCGTTCCAATTGATAACGAGCTTAATGCCTTTACGTGTTTCTCTTGTCCCACCCATGGTAAGCCCTGGAGATACGATATCATCAGCTATAATAAAGCTGTCATTAATAAGATCACTGAAACCACTATCTTGTGATTCATAAATATAGCGATTTTCGGTGGTTTTGTTATTTCCGTGAGAGCTTAAACTATAGTCATCTTTAGTATAGTAGCCACTGACTTTAGCCATGACATTATCATTAAGCTGAAAGTTATATGCGCCTGATATGCCATTAACCATTTGTGAAACAACTTCTCGGTCACGAAAAAAATTATACAAATCTCTTTCTTGATCAAAGTGAAAAATGTCTAATTCTAATTGCTTGTATTTAATATGAGTAAAAAAATTAGTAAAATCGCTTCTCTTTAAATGATGCTGTCTCTCGTAAACTGTTAACCCTTGATCTGTACGTTGACTTGCCCAACCTTCATTTCTTATTGGCAGTCCGTCATAGTTTCCAGATGAAAAGTAACTATAAAAACTCAAGTTATCAGATTGGTAAC
This sequence comes from Colwellia sp., assembly GCA_029938115.1. Classification (GTDB taxonomy): domain Bacteria; phylum Pseudomonadota; class Gammaproteobacteria; order Enterobacterales; family Alteromonadaceae; genus Colwellia. Next base: position 1,819 of record JAPYOP010000077.1, read on the forward strand.
TGCCACTTAAATCTATTTTTTTATAGCCGTTATCTCCCGTGGATAGATTAATATTTATATTTTGAGTGGTATTTTTTTTAGTTATTATATCAATCGCCCCAAGTAAGGCCCCTTGTCCTAATGTTACTGAACCTGGCCCACGTATAACATCTATCCGCTCAATATAATTTAAATCCATGCCATTTAGAATGCTATCAGGCGCTCCCCAAAACCACTCCGTATTTAAAGGTATACCGTTGAGTAATAGTAATGTTTTTGAATTGTTGTCAGGTACTAAGCCTCTAAAGCCGGCTATCGTGTCATCTTGATCTTCTACCATAAAGTAGCCAGGCACAAATAAAGTGAGTAGTTCATTGAGAGTTCGGGCACCACTTAAATATATTTTATCTTTACTTATTGAATAGACAGAAACCGGTTGTTTTCGCATGCTGCTAACCACATTAGAGCCAACAGAAACTTTAACTTTCATTAATTGTTCAAGAGATAGATTAAATAAATAATCGGAATTTGAATCAGCATAGGAGCTGACAGAAAGAAGGAGACAATTAAAGCTAGCGAGTATTAAGGCTTTGAGAGGCAGAGTTCGATTGATTTTACTACTATTGCAAAGCATAAAGTACTATATAACTGTTTTATTAATATAGTTAATACTAGGTGAGCAAGAGGGCTTTTACCAATAACAGTAGTTTAAATGTTTTAGCTAAAATTTAGAGATTATATCCTTTGAAATATCACTTACTTTAGTTACGCCCGTTAACGCCATAGCAACGCGCATTTCATTTTCAAAAATACTTAACAGCTGACTGACACCTTGTTCACCTTCTGCTGCCAAGGCATAAGCCCATGCACGCCCAAGCATACAGGCATCAGCGCCTAAGGCTAGCGCTTTAATAACATCAAGACCACTGCGAATACCACCATCTACAATTACTTTACAACGCTTATTTACTGTTTCAGTAATTGCAGGTAGAACGCTAAGTGTTGCTGGAGCACTGTCGAGTTGACGCCCTCCGTGATTTGATACAACAATAGCGTCAGCACCTAGCTTTACTGCTTCTTGAGCATCTTCGCAGTCAAGTATGCCTTTTATGATTAAGTTTCCTGACCAATTATCACGAATCCAACTAAGATCCTGCCAAGTCATACTGGAATCAAACTGACTATCCACCCAGCCTTTAAAGTCATCGAGTGAGTTTGCGTCGGGTACTGCGTCAGTTAAGTTTCCAAACGTTAATGGTTGTCCTTTAATGGCTACATCCCAAACCCATTTAGGATGACTAGCAATATCAAGACCTCGTTTAAATTTACTCATTAGGTTATTACGATTTTTATTTGCACTTAGGCCATTCCTAATGTCGCGATAACGTTCACCTAGCACAGGTAAGTCAACGGTTAAAATAAGGGTTTTACATCCTGCTTGCTTTGCTCTTTTTAGTAAGTTAAGTGAATAACTGCGATCTTTTATCACATAGAGTTGAAACCAAAATGCTTGGCTTGATTGAGCCTGTAGCTCTTCAATAGAACAAATGCCAACAGTAGAAAGACAAAAGGGGATGCAATGCCTGTTTGCAGCCGCTAAGGCCTGTTTTTCACCACGTTTGGCGTAGCAACCAGCTAAGCCTACAGGACCAAGTATTATGGGCATGCTCAGGCTGCTATTAAATAACTTGGTAGAAATATCTATATGGCTAACATCTTTTAATACTCTTTGTCTTAAAGACAGTTGTGAAAAGGCGCTTAGGTTATTAGTTAAAGTAACTTCTTGATAGCTGCCACCGTCAATGTAATCAAATAATTGCTGAGGCAAACGTTTTTGAGCTAAAAGACGAAAGTCGGCCGTATTTGCAGGTGCAATGCCTAAGCTATTTATTGTCATAACAATATTTCATTTTATAATAGGTTGAAAAACATCCTAATTTAGTTTTATAAAATTCACAAGCATATAGATGTTTTATACTCAAAATGAATAATATGCATAAGAAATGAATAAACCCACCCCTTGTGTATATTGTATAAAATAAGGCTAGATTCGTTACTATATCCGATATTCACAAGAATGATATTGTATACAATATCTCATTTATGCAATTTTTGTTGAATATTTAGTAAAAAAGACTGAATAATGCTCGTTTTGGTACTTGACGAAAAATTATTTTTATGAAACTGCAAAATAATGTTTGTTTTTAAGAATTGGAGTGATTATTCTAATTTTATAAATTTTCGAATGGGATTAAAAAATGAACAATATGGAACAACAGTTTTTGGAAGCGGGTACACTTATGCTTGCGGGAATGGTCTTTGTATTTACGTTTTTAACTTTACTTATTATCTTTATTAATACAGTACTGGCAAAATTGGCAGTTAAGTTTCCCGACCCTGTCCCCTCAATTCGAAAACGTTCGAATAAAAAGAATAATAAGGCTGTAAGCGGTGATATTTCACCTGCCATTGTAGCCGCAATCAGCGGAGCAGTTACTCGCTATCGCCAACAACACTCTCAACAACCTTCATCATCACAAGAAGCAAAGAAATAAGGGTACAATCATGAGCAAACCATTAGGTATTACTGAAGTTGTCTTAAGAGATGGTCACCAATCCATTTTAGCTACCCGTCTGCGCTTAGAAGATATGCTGCCGATTGCCTCTGTCTTAGATGAGGTTGGCTATTGGTCAATTGAGTCATGGGGTGGTGCCACATTCGATTCGTGTATTCGTTATTTAGGTGAAGATCCTTGGGAGCGTCTTCGTGCTTTAAAGAAGGCAATGCCAAAAACTAAGCAGCAAATGTTGTTTCGTGGTCAGAATATTTTAGGTTACCGTCATTATGCTGATGATGTAGTAGAAAAGTTTGTTGAACGTGCTCATGTTAACGGTATAGATGTATTTCGTATTTTTGATGCGATGAATGATGTTCGTAATTTACAAACATCAATTAAAGCCGCTGTGAAAGTGGGAGCTCATGCACAAGGTACATTAAGTTATACCGAGAGCCCTGTTCATACACTTGAAGGCTGGCTAACCATGGCTAAGCAGATTGAAGATATGGGGGCACATTCATTATGTATCAAAGATATGTCTGGTCTATTAAAGCCATATGATGCGGCTGAATTAATTGGCAGATTGAAAGAAACCGTTTCTTTGCCAATAGCCTTACATTGTCACGCAACAACAGGCTTAAGCATAGCAACACAGATGAAAGCAATAGATAGCGGCATTGATGTGGTTGATACTTCTATTTCTTCAATGAGCATGACTTACGGTCATTCGCCAACAGAAACTATTGCCTCTATTGTTGAAGGTAGTCAGCGCGATACTGGTTTGAATATTGAAAAAATGGCGGAAGTTGCCGCTTATTTTCGAGATGTTAGAGAAAAATATGCTGAATTTGAAGGTAGCTTAAAGGGGGTTGATGCACGCATTTTAACCGCTCAAGTACCCGGTGGCATGTTAACAAATATGGAAAACCAGCTTAAAGAGCAAGGTGCAGCAGATAAGTTTGATGAAGTGTTAATTGAAATTCCTAAGGTTCGTAAAGATTTAGGCTATATTCCTTTAGTTACGCCAACATCTCAGATTGTTGGTACTCAAGCGGTATTAAATATATTAACAGGTGAACGTTATAAGTCGATCACTAAAGAGACTGCAGGTGTATTGAAAGGCGAATATGGCTCAACTGCGGCTCCTGTCGATGCTGAGCTGCAAGCGCGTGTATTAGACGGTAAAGAGGTTATTACCTGTCGTCCTGCCGATTTACTCGACCCAGAAGTAGATAAACTCTCAGTCGAATTACAAAACTTAGCTAATGAGAAAAATATAAATTTAGCAGATGAAGTTATTGATGACGTATTAACCTACGCTTTATTTCCGCAGATTGGTTTAAAGTTTTTAGAAAATCGTAATAATCCTGCTGCTTTTGAGCCTATTCCAACTAAAGCAAGTGCTAAGGCTGCCGTTTCATCTGAGCCTAAATCTGCAACAGAGCCTGAAAACTATGCTGTTAGCGTTGACGGTAAAATTTACGATGTAATCGTTGCGCCTGGTGGTTCTATTGAAGCCATCACTCATCCTGCAGGTGATGACGCTATTAAACAATCCACTTCTATTTCAGCAGAAGAAACGTTAAATGCACCTTTATCTGGCAATATTTTTAAAGTACTTGTTGATGAAGGTGATTCTGTAGAAGCAGGCGATGTTGTTATTATCATGGAAGCTATGAAAATGGAAACTGAAATCCGTGCGGTAAATGCCGGTGTTATTACTAGTGTGCATACCAAAGAAGGCGACTCTGTCTCTGTTGGTGATGCTTTACTTAGCTTTTCATAGGGGATCTCATGGATTCGTTAAATAAATTATGGTTATCAACTGGCTTAGCTAACTTTGAGTTAGGGCAAGTGATAATGATGCTAGTTGGTTGTGGTTTATTGTATCTTGCTATCGCTAGAAATTTTGAACCGTTATTATTGTTGCCGATGGGCTTTGGTGCAATATTGACTAACATTCCGGTGGCAGGTTTTAGTGAAGCGGGTGGTTTCTTAAGCTATGTTTACCATGGTGGTATTGAAACAGGCATTTTCCCCTTAATTATTTTTATGGGGGTAGGGGCCATGACCGACTTCGGTGCGCTGATTGCCAACCCTAAAACACTTTTACTCGGTGCGGCAGCACAAACAGGTATATTTGCTACCTTATTTGGCGCCATCGCACTTAATGCTATTCCTGGTATTGAATTTACCCTTAAAGATGCATCGGCAATTGCCATAATTGGTGGCGCTGATGGTCCTACAGCGATATTTTTGGCAACTAAACTTGCCCCAGAATTACTTGGGGCTATTGCAGTAGCTGCGTATTCATACATGGCGCTAGTGCCAATTATTCAACCACCTATTATGAGAGCGTTAACGACGCTTGATGAACGTAAAATTGAAATGGCGCAACTACGCCCAGTAACAAAAGTTGAAAAAGTTATTTTCCCGTTAGGCGTATTGTTAATGACAATATTCTTTTTACCTGCAGCAACACCTCTCGTTGGTATGTTTTGTTTAGGTAACTTAATGCGAGAATCAGGCGTTGTTGATCGTTTAAGTTCAACAGCCCAAAATGAATTGATTAACATTACTACTATTTTACTTGGTTTAGGGGTTGGTTCAAAATTAAGCGCGGAAGCCTTTTTAAATGTAGAAACTTTAGGGATTTTAGGACTTGGCGCGGTTGCCTTTTCTATTGGTACCGCTTCAGGTGTATTAATGGCTAAGTTAATGAATAAGTTCTCTGATGTGCCTATTAATCCCCTCATTGGTGCCGCGGGGGTTTCAGCTGTACCTATGGCGGCTCGTGTTGCTAATAAGGTCGGCTTAGAAGCGAATCCACATAACTTCTTACTTATGCATGCTATGGGACCAAATGTTGCCGGTGTACTTGGCTCAGCCGTTGCTGCAGGTATATTACTTGCGCTTGTTGGTTAGTATTTTCTAAATAAAGAAATTTTCATTAGAAAAACCGAGCATGTCTCGGTTTTTTATTATAATAAGGTTAATTTGTTTCTAAAGAACAAGGGAACCGAATTAAAAAGCTTGTTCCTTCACCCAAGATGCTAGTGCATTCGATACTGCCATGTAACGATTGGTTAACTAAATTATAAACAATGTGCATACCTAGACCACTACCTCCTTCTCCTCGCTTTGTAGTAAAAAAGGGTTCAAAAATATTCGCTAAGTTTTCGGGTGAAATACCACAACCAGAATCTTTGAATAATAAACAGATGTGCTCATTTTGTTGTTCAATGTTTATGGTTATCATACCGTTTTGGTCATTTTCAAATGCGTGAATAATAGCATTCATAACTAAATTTGTGATGATTTGCGCAATTGACCCAGGTGATGTTTTGATCAATAAGTCATCAGGGCAGTTAAGCCCAACCTTACAGTTACTGCGCTTAATTTGTGGATGTAAACTAGCGAGGATGTCATTAAGGTAATGTTTCAGTTCGAACTCTCTCACAGAATCATTTGACTGATCTACTGCAACTTCCTTAAACCCTTGAATTAAATCTGCAGCTCTTTTTAAGTTTGATCTAATTAACTTGGTACTAGAAACTGTTATGTCGATATGGCTAGATAAAATTTGCTTGGAAATGCTCTTGCTATCATAAAGTTTAGAAAAGTCTTTTGTAGCATCTTGTAAGTATGATGAGGCAGTAATAGCAATACCTATAGGTGTATTTATTTCATGAGCAACACCTGCAACCAAGCGGCCCAGAGATGCCATTTTTTCTGTTTGAATAAGTTGATCTTGGGTATTGGTTAAATTTTCAATAGACTTTTCTAATTCGGCAGTTCGTTCTCTTACCCGTTTTTCAAGCGCATATTTTGCTACCAGTAGCTCTTTATTCGTTTTTCTCATTTCTGTTGCAACTAACCAAGCAACATAGCTAATAAAAGTTAAAATTATAGTTAATAAAATTGCTGATTCAAGATTGCTATTAGCACTAGCATTATGAATAAGCTCTATTTCATTTAAATAACCTATAGCTAGAATATTCGTACTAACCAAAAGGTAAATATAAATGGCAAAGCGCCGGCTTCCCATAAGCAGTGACACCATGATAATGGCAGGAAAAACCATTAATACTTCGTCACGTAAGCCGTTATATTTCCATACAAAACTTAGTAATAAAATAGTAAGGAATATTAATAGTATATTGCTACCTAGTCTTGTTTTTCCTTTTTTAGCTAAAAAATAGACGGGAACCAATAACAGCATAGCAAGCATTACAACAGCGGTTAATTGCCAGCTATTATTAAATAAGCGTTGAATTCCAGCAATAGCTAACACGGCTTCTACAGCCCAAAAGATATTGAGCAGCCTTTTTACTTTAGCTGCTTTTTCTATGCCTTTGCTGTTTGAGCCTATTTTATCCATTTAGACCTTAGTTACTTTGTGAGTAATAGTATGGGAATTATACTATGGATGTAATTTAAAATTTTTCCAGCTACTTTCTTGTTTTTCAAAACAAACTCTATCGTGCAAGCGACTTGCTCTACCTTGCCAAAACTCTATGTAAGAGGGCTTTACTCGCCATCCCCCCCAAAATTCCGGGTGAGGTACCTCTCCTTGAGCGTATTTGCTATTAAACTGTGCCATGCGCTCTTTCAATTCGTTATCGTAGTTTAATCTTTGGCTTTGTTTTGAGGCCCACGCGCCTATTTGACTACCTCGATCGCGACTATGAAAATAGTCAGCAGACTCTTTTCTACTAACTTTTTCAACCGTGCCTTCTATTCGTATCTGTCTTTGTAATACATTCCAGTGAAATAACAAGGCTACTTTACTATTTTCAGTTAACTCATGGCTTTTACGGCTGCCATAGTTGGTGAAAAATACAAAACCTTGTTCATCAAAGTCTTTTAATAGCACCATACGAGAGCTCGGCTGTCCGTTTTTATCACAACTACTTACAGACATAGCTTCTGGTAGTAAAATCCCCGATTTATTTGCATCTGTAAACCATTGTTTAAATAAAGGGAAAGGTGTTGAATTAGTTGGAATCTCAGGTAAGGGTAAAGCTACACCTTGGCCGAAAGTAAACAAGCAGCGAAGTTTTTCAAATAAAGTCATAATATAAATTATAGTTCAAAATAAAAGGCTATTTTATCAGTATCCTAATTAAAGAGAAGTGATAGATACATATAGTTAATAACTATCACTAAACGTATCTTATTTATGATTGCTCATATAATCGAGAGTTAAGTTAGTTAATAACTCTACGCCAAGTTTCATACCACTTTCATCAATTTCAAATTCAGGTGTGTGGTGATCAGGTGCTTGATTTGCGGACATATCCTTTGAACGGCCACCAACAAATAAATACAATCCTGGAACTTTTTCTTGGAAGAATGAAAAGTCTTCTGCGCCAGTAACGGGATTTGTTACTTTAGCATTTCCAACTCCTGCAGTTGCTTGTAGCACGGGCAACATTTCAGTCATTAACTTCTCATCATTGTAAGTAATTGGGTAACTGTAATCTAGCGGTAAAGTTACTATTGCTTGTGCATTCATACTTTTAGCAATGCTATTAGCTTTATTGTGTACCGACTTATGGATAAGCTCGCGAATATCAGGGTTTAGTGTGCGGATAGTGCCTACCATCTCAACTTCATTAGGAATGATATTAGAGCGCGTACCACCGTTAATCATGCCTATCGTTACTACTGCAGCGCTATCTATTAATTCCACCTCGCGGCTAACAATCGTTTGCAAGCTCATAATGATTTGTGCTGATGTCACAATGGGGTCAACACTATTCCAAGGATAAGCGCCATGAGATTGCTTACCTTTTATCACAATTTTGAATGGGTCAACCGCCGCCATAATCCCACCTGAACGGTAATTAACTGTGCCTACTTCAGTGTCAGAGCTAATATGCAGGCCAAAAATAACATCTACATTTGGCTTAGTTAATACACCTTCTTTTACCATGACTTCTGCACCGCCAGTTTCACCTCTGGGAGCTCCTTCTTCAGCAGGTTGAAAAATAAATTTCACTTTGCCGTGCAGTTTGTCTTTCATTGAGGTTAAAATTTTTGCTGCCCCCATTAGCATAGCAATATGCGTGTCGTGTCCGCAGGCATGCATTACTCCAACATCTTGGCCGTTATTTGTAGATCTCACGGTTGAAGCAAAAGGCAAGTTTACGTTTTCTGTCACGGGTAAACCGTCTATGTCTGCACGAAGAGCCACTACAGGACCTGGTCTGCCTGAGTCTAATATGGCAACAACGCCAGTTTTAGCAACGCCAGTTTGCACTTCAAGACCTAACGAGTTTAGATATTTAGCAATGGTTTTTGCTGTTTCAAATTCTCTATTGGAAAGCTCTGGATGTTGATGGAAATGACGACGCCATTTTATCACGTCAGCTTCTATTTGAGTTGCCATTGTAGCCACATTTTTAATGCTAAGTTGTTCTTTGGCTTGAATGCTTTGGCTGGCACTTGTTAATAGCAATAACGGAAGTAATGTTGCCGTGATGATGTTTTTTTTATAGGAATTTTTTTTATTGGCTTTATTTAGCTTTAACATAATGTAAACTTTTATTGTTATTGAATGTTTGTATAGTTAAACCATACTTTATTTGTTCAATAAACACGAATTTTAGTTAGGGAAGCTGCAAAGTACTTACCAATCATCTTCATCATCTATTAACTCTTTGAGTCTTTTTTTCTCCATTAAATCATCAATACGTTTACGCGCGAGCAAATTTTTTTGTGCTTGCTCTTCGGCTTTCTTTTCAGCAAGTTCAAGTGATTCAATATCTGCTTCTTGTTCAACTGTTTCATTGCTTTCATCAATGTCATCTAGAAAATCGTCATCATCTATCATGGCTTTGCTCTTAAAAAATAGGTTCAGTCAATATCAACATAGGCAAGGAATAATACATTTTCAATGTGTTTTCAAAATAGTTTTATATAATATTTTATTGGTGTAGTCTCGATAGCTTGATAAACTATTGCTCTATATAGAATTTATTATATGTCTTGATTTAATATGAATAATAAAGAATTTTCACATTGGTTTTGTCGCTATCAACAACAAACTCTTATGTTAAACGAGCGTCGTTTAGTTGTGCTTGTTGGTAATGATTATTGGGCAAGCTCATTATTACAATCTATTAAAAATAGTTATGCGAGTAAGCAAAGTGAAAGTACTTGGCTTATTTATGGTGATAGTGAGCATATTAATGCCAATGTTGACAAACAACGCTTTCGAGAAAAGTTAGGCAGCGAAAGTGATTTTGTGGTTTTTAATCGCATAGGTTTTAATGGTACAGAATTGTCTATTGATGCTTTTGCTGCATTATCAGGCACCTTAGTTGCGGGAGGTGTTTTTTTTCTATTAATAAATGATATGACACAAATTGAGAGTAGCCTTTTCTATCAGCGATTTTTCAACTTAATAAAAAGCTTTTCAGCGCATGTTGTCATTGAACAATCGACTGAGAATACCCACTTGCCTTTAGCTGTATTGTCAAAAGATAAAAGTGACAATACGATTGGTAAAACGATTTCACCTTTGGCTTATGGGTGTGTAACCCAAGAGCAATTAACTGCTGTTAAAGCGGTTATAAAAGTCCTTAAAGGCAAAAGAAATAAACCGTTAGTATTAACGGCTGATCGAGGACGAGGTAAATCTTCAGCTTTGGCAATTGCTTGTAGTGAGTTATTAAAAGCAGCAACCAAAGATAATAAGTTACGTTTGGTTATTACGGCTGCTGATCTTAATTCTTTAACTGTATTTTTCAATCAACTCATGATTAGTTTTCCTGACGGAGAGCTTGATAAAGCTAAATTTTGTGTCGAGAATGGCTTGGTTGAGTTTGTCGCTATTGATCAATTGCTAAAGATGAAAGTTGATGCAAGCTTGGTACTAGTTGATGAAGCTGCAGCTATTCCTATCTATTTGCTTGAACAATTGCTGTTAAAGCACTCACGCTTGGTTTTTGCTAGCACGATTCATGGTTATGAAGGTGCAGGACGAGGATTTACTTTAAAATTTCAGCAAACATTGGCTGAAAATTTTCCCAAATGGCAATGTTTACATATTCATGAGCCTATTCGATGGCGAGCAGGTGATCCATTAGAACGATTAGTTTTTGATACCTGTTTGTTAAATGCAGAACTGCCAAATATAAGTGTGGAAGAGCAAGCCGTAGACTCTTCTATATTGTTATTTGAACAACTGTCCACTGCAGAGTTGGTAGCTAATGAACAGCTATTTAAGCAAGTATTTGCTGTACTCGTTACTGCGCATTATCAAACTAAGCCAAGTGATGTTCAAATGCTACTCGATAATGAACATGTACAACTGGTGTGTTTATTATCAGAAACTCAAACGCAAAAAGACGTTGTTGCAGTGGCTTTGCTAATTAGTGAAGGTAAGTCGAGTAATAACGATGTTGACGCTAGCGAAATTAGTGCGGTGCATCAATCTAAAAGGCGCTTAAAAAATCACTTTGTACCACAATCTTTATTGACACAATGCGGAATAGAGCAGGCATTTGATTATCATTATTTACGGGTTATGCGAATTGCGGTACATCCTCAACTACAGCAACAAAACATCGGCTCATGCTTTTTAGATAAAATAGCTGAGTTTGCAATACTACAAGGTGCAGACTTTTTAGCGTCGAGTTTTGGTGCAACTAAAGCATTACTTTCTTTTTGGCTAAAAAGAGACTTTAAGTTAGCACGTATTGGTTTTAACAAAGATAAAGCTAGTGGTGAGCAATCCGTTTTAGTCTTAAAAGCACTTTCTCAAAAAGGAGAAAAGGCTCTTGCTGATATTAATGCCGAATTTTATCGAAGCTTCAGCTATTTGCTAACAGACGAGTACAAGTATTTAATTACTGATTTAGTTGCATCTATTTTACAAAATTGCCCGTTAGAATTTTTAACACCATTAAATCAAAGAGATCGAGAAAACATAGAAGCTTTTTCAATGGGGTATAGACAATTTTCAAGTTGTGTATTTAGTTTGCACTTATGGTTACAGCATCTGTTTGTTGGCCAAACAACAATGAATGACGAAAAGTTATTAGTATTGATCTATCGTATTATGCAAAAGCATAGTATTAGTGAAGTTTGCAGTTATTATGGCTTTACGGGTAAAAAGGATCTTGAACAATTTATGCAATCACAAGTAAGAGAACTTCTTTGTAAAGTCTAGTTATAAGCAAAATAAAAACCTGATGTTATTCTTAATAAAGTCAGTACAATAAAATTAAACGGATATAGATAAGGATTGGTTAAGCATGAGTGTTGCCATTTGTGTTGAAGCGTTAACTAAAAAATACAAAGATGTTATTGCGGTTAATGATATAAGCTTCAATGTTGAACAAGGACATTGTTTTGGCCTTTTAGGGCCTAACGGTGCTGGTAAAACAACTACTATAGAAATTATGGAAGGAATCATTGCTGCCACATCTGGTTCGGTTACTTATAAAGGTGAGGGCTATAAAAGTAATGAAAGCCAAGGTAAAGAAGTTGATAATAGTATCTCTCAGCAAATTGGTATTCAATTCCAGCATACAGCTTTGCAGGATTTTTTAACCGTTAAAGAAACCTTGAACTTATTTGCATCTTTTTATCAGCATACTTTAGCGCAAGATAAAATTATTGAACTCTGTGATTTAAGCGAATTTCTAAATCGTGATAATCGCTTACTTTCAGGAGGTCAAAGGCAACGTTTGCTTCTTGCTTTAGCCTTGATAAATGATCCTGAAATTCTTTTTCTAGATGAGCCTACTACAGGCTTAGATCCCCATGCGCGCAGAAATTTTTGGCAATTAGTTAAAAATATTAAAGCGCAAGATAAAACCATTATTTTAACTACTCATTATATGGATGAGGCGGAGCAACTTTGTGATGATATTGTCATTATGGATCAAGGTAAAATTATTGAATATGGAACACCTCATCAGTTATTAAGTAAACACTTTAGTGATATTTATATATATTTACCTGAGCAGCAAGTTCCACTTGAACTTATTAGAAAAAATCAATGGACAATACAATCAGGTAGGGTTGAGATTATGACTATTAATGTTGAAAAAACATTGGTGATGCTGATGGAAATGAATGTTTCATTAGCAGGAATACATGTTAAATCGGCTAATTTAGATGATTTGTTTTTACATTTAACAGGGCATTCATTAAGGGATGGAAAATGAATTTCAAACGATTTTTTGCTGTATTTAAAGCACGTAATATCGAATTTTTTCGTGATAAATCATCTTTGGGCTGGAATTTGTTTTTTCCCGTACTTTTATTGGTTGGTTTTTCATTCATCTTTTCAGGTGACGGTCGTTCAGCCTATAAAGTTGGTATTGTCGATGTTAGTGCAACCAAGCTAAGCCAATTAAATGAAAAAGCAGAGCTTTTTAAAAATATTCGTTTTATTGATTATATAAGTTATGACAACGTTGAGTTTGCTAAAAATAAATTAAGCCGCCATACAATAGACATGCTCATAGAGCCTGCAACTAGTTCGTATTGGGTTAACGATGAATCTGCTAAGAGTTACTTGGTTGAAAAAATATTTAACACACAGCTTGATGGTTATAATCGTTTACAAACATCAGGTAAAAAAATTCGCTATGTTGATTGGGTTTTACCCGGAATACTTGGTATGAACATGATGTTCAGTTGTCTGTTTGGTGTCGGTTACGTTATTGTACGCTATCGAAAAAACGCCGTATTAAAACGCTTGAAAGCAACACCACTATCAGCTTTTGAGTTTGTTACTGCACAACTTTTATCACGACTATTTATTGTCATGTTCATGTCTATTGTGGTGTATAGCGGCTGTAACCTCTTGTTTGATTTTTTCATGTTAGGTAGTTATTTTGATTTATTAGTTATTGGCATGTTAGGGGCTTTCTGTCTTATTAGCCTTGGTTTGCTAGTGGCAAGCCGAAGCAAAAGTGAAGAGTTAATTGGTGGTTTACTAAATTTAACTTCTTGGCCAATGATGATGCTTTCTGGTGTATGGTTTAGCTTAGAAGGTGCGCCGCCGGCATTGAAGAGCTTTGCTGACTTTTTACCGTTAACCCATTTAGTGGCAGGCGCTCGAAAAGTTATTACAGAAGGGGCTACATTAAATGACATTAGTTACCACATAACTAGCTTAGCAATTATGAGTATTATATTTTTATCTCTTGGTGCTTATTTTTTTAGTTGGAATACAGAACGATAATTTATCACATTTAAAAAATTGTGCTATTATTGGCATATATACTACAAAACCCAACGAATAATATTTGTAATAAGGTTGGAAGTAGTTGACAATTTTAAGGAATTTGAACCATGGAATGGCTAAGTGATTTTTTCATTCAAGAACCCATCTCAATCGCAGTCCCTGTTATTATCATTATTAGCATTTTTGCCTATGCCGCTCGCCGTGCTCATATTAAGCATTTAGAGCGAATTAAAAAGCTTGATGAACGTTATATTCAGCATACTATATCTAGCTCTGATGGATGAATTTTGGCGCCCTTGAGAAACGTCATGTTAGGTAGTTAACTGGTTGTTAACTAACAGGTTGGTGTTATTGATCTGTTTTGAGTGTTACTTTGGGTGTTACAATGATAAGAAGTCATCTATAAAGTTATTACCAAAGTTTGATACATTTTAACTGCTGTTCTATGATGTTATTACGCTTATCAATAAGCGTAATATTATAACTATATAATTAAACTATAAAAGAAGGATCTTTTCATGAAAACAATAATACTCTTTTTATCCTGTTTACTAACATATAATGTGTGCGCAAATGAAGTCCAACGTGAAGCTAGAGCGTGGCACATGAAGGCGACAGCTAAACAAGTTAAACATGAGTATATTGAGGCAATTAGGCTGTTTAAAATAGCTTCTGAACTAGGTAATCCTAGTGCTTCACATAATATTGGTGTTATGTATTTTCATGGGATGGGTGCGGTACTTCAAGATTATAAACTAGCAGCTAAGTGGTATCAAAAAGCCGCAGAGCAGGGCTTTCCTGCCTCAAACCTTGCGAGTATGTATTCTAATGGGCAAGGTGTTATTCAGAGCGACACAAAGGCTTATATTTGGTCTGCTTTGTCTGATAGAAAAAATAGCCCTTCCAACACTACAAATAGAATAGCCAAAAAGTTGTCTCCCTTAGAAATAAAAGAAGCCGATAAAGAAGTGGAAAAACTCTATAATAAAATTTACGGTAAGAAATAA
>JAPYOP010000184.1 GCA_029938115.1 Colwellia sp.
GCATTAACGATATTGTGGGTGTGGTAACGAACGGCTTGTTTGCTTGCCGTCCGGCCGATGTTTTGTTGATGGGTACTTCACAAGGGGTTAAAACAGTAAAAGTTAAATGATAACCTGCTATTAAGGTTTACAATTAAACGGAATTTTAGCTCGTAAAAACCTATAAGACGAAGCCTCGGTTAACACTAGAAATAGCACCAATGAATATTAGGTGCTATTTTCCTGAACTACAGTGATCCGTCCCGATGCAAGCTTTATAGCAATGCAGCCATATGGATCAATATAATAATAAAATTTACTCATGGATGAATTATGAAAGCCTTTAAATACATTGCTATTTTCTTATGCGTTAGCATTTCTGCTTGTGACCTAGATAATCTAATAGAAGATAAGTCATCTCACAAAAACAATACACCTTATAAAATAAATAGGCCGCTCACTTTTACTATTAGCGGGATTAATTTAGATACCCTACAACTATTGAATCGAACCTTACCTTCTGGAACGAATACAGAGTTTTCATTAATACCAGGACATTTATATGGAGAACCAAATAGTGGCACTCTAATGAGTATTAGTGTAACTAATCAGAATAATATATCGTTAAATTTTACACCAAGTATATTCACCGATAGCAATCATCCCGAACCAATTTCCATACAAGCAGCAAATTATGGTCTGGATATAACCCCTAAAGATGTGGAATTTGGAAGAGTTTCTACACTTGTGGATGGACTACTCAATACCGCTATTGCCTTATATGATAAGAAAAATGACTCCATTTTTAGCATTGTTTATTTTAACGGTGCAGCTCAATTAACAGGGATGTCCGGAAACTCCAGTGTTGACATAGAAGTTTCCGAAGCTGGTTTTTATGCAATTGGACTTAATTACGTCGATGGTAGCTACACCAACAAGCCATTGGAGCTTAGTGATGAGTTATATTTTGTATTTGATGAAGAGTTTCTCTTCCGCAGTATGAATTCGGAAACAACACTTACATGCCAATCATTTACTGATTGTTATGTATATCAATTTCTGTAATTAAGGCCTAAGGATAACTGTTTATAAAAAAAGTTTTCTCAAACTAAGCAGTTATTTATTTTCTTTCAGTTTCCCCAAAAAAACGACCATCACCAAACCCACCACAATGGACGTAGCTCCCACTGGCACTGCATTTTCCCAACCTTCGACCCCACGCACTAACCAAGTACCATTTACAATTAATGCTAAGCCCAACCACCAGTTAAGTGGTTTTTTAAACCAGTTTAATAATTCCATGTTTCATCCAAATAATATTTTTTAGTATTAAGCGCTGCAATTTTTCCCAATCGGGCAGAGGGTTACCCTTTTACAATACTTTGCCTGAAAACTCGTAACAGGCATCTAATGTGGTTTTTAGTACATCACCACTTTCTAACGGACCCACTCCTGCTGGTGTTCCGGTTAATACTACGTCACCGGGTTGCAGGGTAAAAAACTGGCTGATGTAACTTATAAGCTTAGGAATAGAGGTAATCATTTGATCACTGTATCCGTCTTGTTTCATTTCACTGTTGTTTTCTAAACGCACTTGAATGCTGTTTTTGTCTCGAATTTTTTCAAGAGGCACCCAGTTTGTTAACGGGCAGGCACCGTCAAATGCTTTGGCCATTTCCCAAGGCTGGCCTTTTTCTTTCAGTTTGTCTTGCACGTCACGTAATGTTAAATCTAATGCTACGCCTACGGCTGTAACACATTCCCATGCATCTTTTTCTTCAATATTTGATGCTGGCTTGCCAATTAACAATGCTATTTCAACTTCGTGATGCACCGAACCTTGATTTTTAGGGATGACAATACGGGTATCAAATGGCACTGCCGATGTGGCGGGCTTAATGAACAACAACGGAGACTTGGGTACTTCGTTGCCTAGTTCTTTAGCATGTGCGGCGTAGTTACGGCCCACACATACAATTTTTCCAAGCGAATCACTGAACGCGTCACCCGATATAAACTTATGTTGGAACACTTTGTATTCTCCGTTGTGGGAGGGCGCTTGCGCGCGATTAATGTATATAAACTTTAAAATCTATCGCGCGCGAGCGCCCTCCCACAACATACATTTTGCACTGTAGAAGAATTCTATAACCAAGTAGCATCCCAATGAGGGTAATCCGCTACGCTATCTACTAATTTGGCTCTTATAGGGTTCGCAACAATATACCTAGCCACACTCGTTAAGTTTTCATCTGTGCGAATAAGATGATCATGAAAACCATCTTGCCAGATCTTAGTGTTAGATATTCTTGAGTAATTTGATTTAACTCTTGCCACTGTCTGCGAAAGACTGCCAGACTTTAAACAAAACAGCCAATGGATATGATCAGGCATAACACAAAAACTTAATGTTTCAGTTACTTCCATTTCATCACTGAGCATTAAGCTTTTAATTACTAGCCGAGCACTTTGGAAGTCATTAAACACGGTTTTTCTACGCTGAACTACCAAGGTTACATGATATGCATGACCTGCCTGAGAATATCGACCTTTTCTTAAAGATAGCGAGCCTGATGACGAGGGCATTGAATCATCCTTGATTCTAATTTGTGTAGCTTTCTCTTATGTTTCTTCTTTTGTAGGAGGCGCCAGTGTGCCCCGTTTGTTGGGTATTGCGCTCGATAGGCTTTAAAGCCTGCGACCACTTATCGCGCGCAAGCGCCCTCCTACAAAAGAAATTTACCAATTAGGCGTCGATTACTTTACCTGGGTTCATGATGTTTTTAGGATCAAATACCGCTTTCATGGCTTTCATATACGCAATTTCAGTTTCGCTACGAGTGTATTGCAGATACGGCTTTTTGGTCATGCCCA
>JAPYOP010000078.1 GCA_029938115.1 Colwellia sp.
TCCCCTCAAGCTAACGCGTCTACCAATTCCGCCACAACCGCGCAATACTAAACTTACCTAAAGATGTAGATGTTAGTTTGGTACGTCGCTATCATCTTTCCTTGTAACGGGAGCATCTGCAGCAGGAACATCGCTATTCTCACTAAGCGTTGGTTCTGCACTTTCATCAGGAATAGCATCTGTAGCAATACTTTGCTCACTTACAGGTGCGCTTAAGTCGTTCCATTCTTCAACAGCGTTGGTACGATTAGCTGTTAAGTTACCTAATACTAAACTGATAATGAAGAAAGCAATTGCTAACCAAGTAGTCATTTTAGTTAAAAAGTTACCTGAGCCACTAGAGCCAAATACGGTTGCTGATGAACCAGCACCAAAAGATGCGCCCATATCAGCACCCTTACCTTGTTGAATTAACACTAAACCAATAAGTGACAATGCAATAAGAACATAGGCTATTATTAAAACTTGATACAACATTTTTACTTTCCTTTCGCTGCTGAGCAAATTATTTTAAATTGCTCAACTTGTAAACTAGCACCACCAATAAGACCACCATCTATATCGGCTTGTGCAAATAATTCTTCACAGTTTGACGCATTCACGCTGCCACCGTATAACAAAGGCACTTTAACCGCCACAATCTCATTAGCTTGCGCTAAAAAATGACGGATAAATTGATGTGTTTCTTGTGCCATCTCACTTGATGCTGTTTTTCCTGTTCCTATGGCCCAAACGGGTTCATAAGCAATAACAACATCAATAAATTTTTCTATACCAACTTCATCAATTACTGGTTGTAACTGAGAAGATAGTACTGTTTTAGTTTGTTCTGTTGCTCGTTCAGCTTCGCTTTCACCAATGCATAAAATTGGCGTTAACCCTGCATTTAATGCGGCACTGACTTTATGAGCAATTTGCGTTGAAGTTTCTTTATAATAACTTCTTCGCTCAGAGTGACCTATAATAACAAATTCTACCGATAATTCCTGTAGCATTTGTGTAGAAATTTCACCCGTAAATGCGCCACTTTTATGCTCACTTACATTTTGTGCACCAATACTGATAGCGGCATTTAATTCGTCAACTTTTGACTTAACAGCAAAAGCAGATAAATAAGGTGAACTAGGACAGATTACTACGTTAACATTTTCTTGTAATTCAATGCTTAACAAACCAGAAACCATAGTGTCAACTAACGCTAAATCACCATTCATCTTCCAGTTAGCAGCAACGATTGCACGTCTAGCCATTTTTTATCCTCTATCCACTTTTCAATGTATTGTAAAATGAAGCCGCGAGATATTAACTAACCTGAGAATAACTTACAAGTAATAAGTGCAAATCTACTCTCTTCAAGTTAAATATCTCAATTATTTGTTGTTTATTTAGTCATAAAAAGTGATAAAGTTTATGAACTCGCTAATTTTACTGCATCAGCAATTTCATTAGCTAAACTAGTTACTTCATCTAACTCTGGACCTTCAACCATAACGCGTATTAATGGCTCAGTTCCTGATTTACGAAGTAATACTCTACCGCGTCCTGATAGTTTATCATTCACTTTATCTACCGCCGCTTGTACACTTGGAGCATTAATAGGGTCGTTATCACCGGCAAAACGAACATTCACTAGAATTTGTGGCAACATTGTCATACCTTGGCGTAGCTCAAATAATGTTTTACCTTGCTGACAAACAGCAGTTAAAACATTGAGTGCAGCAATAATACCATCACCCGTAGATGTGTGATTCAAGTTAATAATATGACCTGAATTTTCAGCACCTAACTGCCAACCTTTTTCTCTTAACATTTGCATTACGTATCTATCACCAACATTACTGCGAGCAAACGGAACCTCGAGGCGCTCTAAGGCTAGTTCAAGCCCCATATTACTCATTAGGGTACCAACTACGCCTCCTTGCAAAGTGCCTGATTTTAAATCATTGCAAGCTATAATATAGACAGCTTCATCGCCATCGATAACATATCCAGTGTGATCTACCATCATTAAGCGGTCTCCATCACCATCAAGCGCAATACCTAAATCAGCTTTATGTTCAACTACCGCTTCACTTATCATTGCCATAGACGTTGCGCCACAGCCATCGTTAATATTAGTACCGTTGGGTGATGTGCCAACTTCAATAACTGTTGCACCTAATTCACGAAAAACATTGGGAGCAATATGGTAGGTTGCACCATGAGCGCAATCAACAACAATAGTTAACGCTTTTAATGATAATTGGCTTGGGAAGTTGCTTTTACAAAATTCGATATAACGACCAGCGGCATCGTCAATACGATTTGCTTTACCTAAAAGTGCTGACTCTACACAACCCATAGGCTTATCTAATTCGGCTTCAATTGCCAACTCTACACTATCAGGTAACTTCTGACCGTCTTGTGAAAAAAATTTAATGCCGTTATCATAATAAGGGTTGTGAGATGCGCTAATAACAATACCCGCTTCTGCGCGGAATGTTTTGGTTAAATATGCAATACCTGGAGTTGGCATTGGCCCTAATAAACCAATATCAATACCTGCAGCAGAAAAACCAGCTTCTAATGCTGATTCAAGCATGTAGCCTGAAATTCGCGTGTCTTTACCTATAAGTACTTTTTTAGTACCTTGCGCAGCTAGCACTTTGCCCGCAGCATAACCTAACTTCATAACAAATTCAGGGGTAACTGGATACTGACCAACTAAACCACGTATACCATCAGTGCCAAAATATTTACGATCAGACATCTTTTTTCCTTTCAATTTTTTATTTTAATCTTTTATGTTAATTCATTAGGCGTTGCTAAAGCTTAACTCGCAGCAATACCTATTTAACTTTTATATTGTGCAACGGCTCTTAAAACCTTTAAAGCATCAACACTTTCTGCAACATCATGAACTCTTATTATACTCGCCCCTTGCTGCACAGCAACAATAGCAGCGGTCAAACTACCCGACAAACGTTGTTTTATATCACGATTTAACAAATTACCAATCATTGATTTACGCGATATACCAGCGAGTAATGGTAAGTTAAGTCTTTTAAATTGAGCAAAATCGCTAAGCATTTGATAGTTATGTTTTAATGTTTTACCAAAACCAAAACCTGGGTCTAAAATTAATCGCTCTTTTTTAATGCCTTTATTTTCGCAACTTTCAACTCGTTGTTCAAAAAACGCTAATACATCATCAATGATATCTTTATAGTGTGGTTTTTCCTGCATTGTTCGTGGCATACCTTGCATATGCATTAAACAAATACAA
This sequence comes from Colwellia sp., assembly GCA_029938115.1. GTDB lineage: Bacteria > Pseudomonadota > Gammaproteobacteria > Enterobacterales > Alteromonadaceae > Colwellia. Next base: position 3,266 of record JAPYOP010000078.1, read on the forward strand.
ATATCACTTTGAGCAACCACATCAAGACAACCTTCATTTTGTAATGCCCTAACATCATTAATCATGTCAGCGCCATGTAATATTGCCTCACTCATTACCTTTGCTTTACTGGTATCAATTGAAACTGCAATATCAAAACGAGATTTAATGACTTTAAGTAAAGGGATAACCCTTGATATTTCATCTTTTTCGCTAACATCAACAGCGCCAGGGCGAGTTGACTCACCGCCAATATCGATAATATCAACGCCGTTTTCTATCATCAACTCAACTTGTTTTAATGCTTTATCAAAACTAGAAAATTTCCCACCATCAGAAAAAGAATCAGGCGTAACATTTAATATACCCATCACTTGCACTTGGTTTAAATTGATTACTGGTACTTGAGTTGGTTTTATCATCATTTATATTTACATAAAAGAAAACCTCGGTGTTTACTTTAGGATAAGTAACCATCGAGGCTTTATTTGATTATGACAACGAATTATTTCGCTGGCGTATCACTTGGCTTAGATAAGTCAGGACTTACATTATCTTTTCTTGACTCTTCTGGCTTTTCACTTACAGCACCATCTGATTTTTTAGCTGTACCGCCTTCACTTGAACTAGAATCAGATTTCGAATTAGTATCATTATCATCCCAATCGGCAGGCTTTCTAACGTCAGTTCTTGCCATTAAATCATCAATTTGCAAAGCATCAATTGTTTCGTATTTCATCAATGCATCCTTCATCGCATGTAAAATATCGATATTGTCTTTAATTAAGCTTTCTGCACGTTGATAATTACGGTTGATAACTACTTTAATCTCTTCATCAATTAACTTGGCAGTTTCTTCTGACATATTAAGTGATTTAGATGACGTACGTCCTAAGAAAACTTCACCTTCTTCTTCAGCAAACAGCATTGGACCTAATTTTTCTGACAAGCCCCATTGAGTTACCATTTTACGAGCAATATTAGTGGCACGCTCAATATCGTTTGACGCCCCTGTTGATACTTTATCGCTACCATAAATTACGTCTTCAGCAATACGACCGCCATATAAAGAAGAAATATTACTTTCTAAATGCTGCTTAGAGTGACTGAATCTATCTTGCTCTGGCAAATACATAGTAACGCCCAATGCACGACCACGAGGGATAATACTTACTTTATACACTGGGTCATGATCTGGAACTAAACGGCCAATAAGCGCATGTCCAGCTTCATGATAAGCGGTCATTTCTTTTTCTGATTCACTCATCACCATAGACTTACGTTCTGAGCCCATCATGATTTTATCTTTAGCTTTATCAAACTCATGCATACTTACAGTACGACGTGAAGTACGAGCTGCCCATAAAGCGGCCTCATTAACTAAATTAGCCAAATCAGCACCCGAAAAACCAGGCGTACCGCGAGCAATAACAGCAGCTTTAACATCATCACCTAAAGGCACTTTACGCATGTGCACTTTTAAAATTTGTTCACGACCACGAATATCAGGCAACCCAACAGTTACTTGACGGTCAAAACGACCAGGTCGTAATAAAGCAGGATCTAACACGTCTGGACGGTTAGTCGCAGCAATAACAATAACGCCTTCATTACCTTCAAAACCATCCATTTCTACTAACATTTGGTTTAGTGTTTGTTCACGTTCATCGTGCCCGCCGCCCATACCGGCACCACGTTGGCGACCTACGGCATCAATTTCATCGATAAAGATAATACACGGCGCTGCTTTTTTAGCTTGTTCGAACATATCACGAACACGTGAAGCACCAACACCAACAAACATTTCTACAAAATCAGAACCTGAAATAGTGAAAAATGGTACTTTTGCCTCACCCGCAATGGCTTTGGCTAACAACGTTTTACCTGTACCCGGTTGACCAACCAGTAAGATACCTGAAGGAATACGGCCACCTAATTTTTGAAATTTTGTTGGTTCTCTTAAATAATCAACCAATTCAGCCACATCTTCTTTCGCTTCGTCACAACCAGCAACATCAGCAAAAGTAGTTTTAATTTGGTCTTCACTTAACTGACGCGCTTTAGACTTACCAAAAGACATAGCACCTTTACCGCCACCGCCTTGCATTTGACGCATGAAGAAAATCCATACACCAATAAGTAAAATCATTGGGAACCAAGAAACAAAAATAGTTGTTAAGAAACTAGTCTCTTCTGGTAGTTTACCTTGAGCACGAACCCCCTGCTTAACAAGGTCATTAATTAAATCACGGTCATAACCACCTGGAATTGTCGTTACATAACTTTCGCCACTACGCTTTTCACCAGTGATAACACCGTTTCTGTCTACGTTGGCATCACGAATTTGTCCTTGACGAACATCGGTGATAAAACGGGTATAGTCCATTTGTTGTTCGTCAACTGTATTAGGAGAAAAACTCTGAAAAACAGACATTAGAACAACGGCTATTACTAACCATAAAATAAGATTTTTTGCCATATCGCTCAACTTAATGACCTCTTTGGGATTGATAAATTAAATATACTTGTCGGAACAAATTCCAACCTACATTTCATATTGTGGCTAATTTACTACAATTCAAGCTTTGGATCTAATTAACTTTAGTCGGTGTTTACAACTCGTAACAACTTACTAACTTGAATTGAGTATAAACCCTAACCTTTAAAGCCTGTCGCTACTAAATATACTTCTCGTGAACGAGCGCGTGATGATTCAGGCTTACGGGTTTTAACAGTTTTAAATACCGCTCTAAGCGCTTTCATAAAATCTTCAAAACCAGCACCTTGGAAAACTTTCACCACAAAAGCACCATTTGGCTTTAATACCTGATGGCACATATCTAACGCTAGTTCGATTAGATACATGCTACGAGCAGAGTCTGCACTTTCATTGCCCGTCATATTCGCGGCCATGTCTGACATTACTACATCAATATTCTTTCCGCTAATTCTTGTTAATAAAGCATCAAGCACGGCTTCTTCGCGAAAATCACCTTCTAAAAAGTCAACGCCGACAATGGCATCCATAGGTAGAATATCACAAGCAATGACTTGCCCTTTGTCACCTACCGCTTTAACAGCGTACTCAGACCATCCGCCTGGGGCAGCGCCTAAATCAACAACTTTCATGCCCTGTTTGATCAGTTTATCTTTCTTGTTTATTTCTTCAATTTTGAAAACGGCACGTGATCGTAAGCCTAACTTTTTGGCTTTTTTTACATATTCATCTTCAAAATGTTCATCAAGCCAACGCTGCGAGCTGGCGCTATGTTTTTTCTTTGCCATATTTTTCGACTATTTATGGATATTAACTGTTAGATAAGGGTAAAATAGCGCTAATTCAAGCTAACGACTATCGAAAAATATAAATGACTATAAATAAAAAACAAATTCAATACTTAAAAGGTGTAGCCCACCCTCTTAAACCTGTTGTTTTACTTGGTAATAATGGCTTAACAGAAGCTGTTGTTGCTGAAATTGATTATGCACTTAATCACCATGAATTGATTAAAGTAAAAATTCCAACTGATGATAGAGAAAACAAAGCTTTAATAGTTGAAGCTATTTGCCGTGAAACTAAAGCAACAAAAATACAAGTAATAGGTAAAACGCTAATTATTTATCGTCAAAGCGAAGAGAAGAAGATTCGTATTCCTAAGCTTTAACTGTAACGCTATATTATTGTAGATTGGATTAAACAGAAGTTATATCTGATGTAACTTCGATCTACATAAATTATATTGGAAAGCTAAATAAAAGTCGTACAGCATTAATATTTTTGCTAAAACGATAACTAAGCCCTATGGTGTCAAACCCTGCCCAAGAATAACCAATGGCCTTATCAAATTTCATTGTTATACCAAATTCAAAACTGTTTGATAAAGTCACTTCATTTTGATCTGACAGACTTTGAGTAGATACGTTAGGTAAATCAAAATTAACCTCGGTGAAATACCAAAATGCAGTCGCAAATAATCTTGGCTGATAAGTATAACCAAAAAGTTGATATTTAAGAGGCAGCCCCGTATCTATACCTATTTGAATTGCAGCATATAAATCTTCAGCGCTATAGTTGTGCCCGTCATATCCAGCATAGTATATTCGACTAGCCCAAATAGAATCATATTCTCCAACGTTGAAAGAATAAAGGCTTGATATGCCTCCTGAATGAACAAGTACATTTTTATTTGTTGTGAAATTATATGCATAACCAAGGTCTAAATAACTTTCTATCACTAAGTTATCCGTATATTGATAATTTAACTGAATTCCCGGTGTAAAAGTGAAAGTGCCCACAGCATCAGGAAAATCTAGCTCTGGAATATTATCAAAACTAAAATCAAAAAAGCCAACAGAAACAGGGAGCCTCAAGCTGTAAGTTGTTTTGCCTTCTTGACCTAACTCAATCAAAAAAGGTAAATTTATTAAAGTTACATCTTGACCTGTTGTATGGTAAATACCACTGCCCAAATAGTTTGAATAGGCATAGTGTACTGGTTCGATATCGACTATATTTACTTCTGCATTTACTTCTGCATTTAATAATACGCTACTAATACCTAATGCTATAAAAAACACTTTGTTTAGCATGATTATCCCTATTCAGTTTAAGTTATCATACAAAGTTAATGAAAAAAGCAGGTAAAACTTACCTGCCTTTTATTAAAGTAAACATGGACTTTATTACTTAGATATTTTAGCCCAAGTGTCACGTAACCCTACTGTGCGGTTAAATACCAACTCACCAGCATTTTTAATATCGCTATCTAAACAAAAATAACCCTGACGTTCAAACTGATAAGCAAACTCTGGCTTAGCTGTTGCTAACGACGGCTCTAGTTTAGCGCTTTCTATAGTCACTAACGATTCAGGATTCATCACTTTATGAAAGTCATCTTCTGCTGCAGGGTTTGGTACGGTAAATAATCTATCATACAAACGTACCGTCGCATCTAGTGATTTATCAGCATCAACCCAATGAATAACACCTTTTGGTTTAGTGCCATCCGTTGGGTTTTTACCTAAAGTATCGTCAAGGTAATTACAATAAACGGTAGTGACATTGCCTTGTTCATCTTTATCACAGCGGGTAGCAGTTACCACATAAGCACCACGTAAACGCACAGCTTTATCTATAACTAAACGCTTGTATTTTTTATTTGCTTCTTCTCTAAAGTCTTCTGCTTCTATAAAGAGCTCTGCACTAAATGGGACAATACGTGTACCTTGGCTTTCATCACTTGGATGATTTTTAACGGTTAAGTCTTCTGCTTTCCCTGCAGGATAATTTTCAATCACTAATTTAATAGGATCAAGAACAGCCATGGCGCGTGGTGCATTGTCATTTAAATCTTCACGAATACATGCTTCAAGCACACCTATTTCAACGGTGTTTTCCATTTTGGTAACACCAATGCGTTTAGCAAACTCGCGCATTGATGCTGGCGTATAACCACGGCGTCTAAAAGCAGCAATTGTTGGCATACGCGGATCATCCCAGCCATCAACTAGCTTTTCGTCTACTAAGGTGTTCAGTTTACGCTTACTCATTAACGTATATTCAAGATTCAAACGTGAAAACTCATACTGATGTGGTTTAACCGATACCGAAACATTATCAATAACCCAGTCGTATAAACGGCGATTATCTTGAAACTCTAATGTACATAAAGAGTGAGTAATGCCTTCAATAGCATCAGATAAACAGTGGGTAAAATCATACATTGGGTAAATGCACCACTTATCACCCGTTTGGTGGTGATGAGCAAAACGGACACGATAAATAATAGGGTCACGCATGCACATAAAGCTAGACGTCATATCTATTTTAGCACGTAGAGAACATTCACCTTCTTTGAAGTCACCATCACGCATTTTTTTAAATAACGCTAAATTTTCTTCAACAGAAGTATCTCGATACGGACTGTTTTTACCCGGTTTGTTTAACGTACCCCGATATTCGCGCATTTCATCGCCATTTAAAAAGCATACAAAAGCTAAGCCTTTTTCAATCAACTCAACAGCAAAATCGTGTAGTTGCTCAAAATAATCAGAAGAATAATGTATGTCGCCTGCCCATTCAAATCCTAACCAACTAACGTCTTTTTGAATCGCATGAACGTAATCAATATCTTCTTTTTCAGGGTTTGTATCGTCAAAGCGTAAATTACATAAGCCGTTATAATCTTGGGCTATACCAAAACTTAAACAAATAGCCTTAGCGTGGCCAATATGTAAAAAACCATTAGGCTCTGGCGGAAAACGTGTTTGTACCGAGTTATGTTTACCACTGGCAAGATCAGCATCGATAATTTGACGAATAAAATTTGTTGGGCGGTTTTCAGCTTCCGACATCCACAGAACCTCTAAAGAAAATTAACGTAATTGGCAGCATTATATCAAGAGTTATAAGCAGCGAATAGCAAAAAGGCTCAACAGAGCCTTTAAATTATATGGTTGAATAGTTATTCGATAGCTATTATTTATTTAATATACCATCAACAGTACCTTGAGCTAGACCATGGTAGCCTGGACGAGCTTGTTGGTAGACTTTTAATGCCCACGATTTACCTTGTTCTGTTTGTGCTAGTTCTTTATACAAAGGCACTATTAATTTACGACGACCAATGGCAATTAAATACTTAGACATCGCTGGTAATACAACATCATAACCTGCTCGCACTGATAACAAGTACCAAGCATGAGCAATTTCAGCATTTTTGCTATGGGTTAAATCAAACAGCTTATCAAGTGCAGCCATTCGCTCAATTTTAATATCTAGTGGTAAGTTATTAATAAAATGTAACCATTCATGCAATGTCCAATTTGCTGTTGGTAACTGCTCTAGTTCAACCTCACTATTTATCCATTGTGAAATTTGCTGATCGATAGTGCTAAAGGCAGTAGATGTAGGTTTTGGTACATACGTTGGTAAACCTTGCTCAAAAATCCATTCATTTACTTCTTCATCACTAACAATATTCGGGTATTTATGCGTTAAATTGGCTTTAAGGTACTTAACAAAGTTAGCTGTGCCTAAGCTTTGAAAAGCATGACTGTCGAAATACTCTAAAACAAAAGCATCAAAACGATCACGGCCAAATTTTTTCTCTAAATAAATTAAGAATAACTGACCTTTAGTATATGGAACACCCGAAAATGCATCATCTGGATCTCGCCCCTTTAAGTCAATATAAAGTTGTGTATCACCGGGTGCCAACTCGGCAATTTCATAGTTTAAGCCTTGTGCATCAAGTGCTTGCTCCATAATCGCTCGATTTTCACCAAAGACGGCTTCCATAATGCGATTTTCAACATAGCTTGTGAATCCTTCGTTTAACCACAGATCACGCCAGCTTTCATTAGTAACTAAGTTGCCAGACCAAGAGTGCGCTAGTTCATGAGCAATTAAATTCACTAAGCTTTTATCACCGGCAATAACTGTTGGTGTAATAAACGATAAACGAGGGTTTTCCATACCGCCAAAAGGAAAGCTTGGTGGCAATATCAACAAGTCGTAACGACCCCAACGATACTTGCCATACATTTTTTCAGCTTTATCAATCATCGCTTGAGTATCATCAAACTCAGCAGCGGCAGCATCTAAAACATTAGTTTCAGCATAAATGCCTGTTTGATGACTCATGGCTTTAAAGTGTAAGTCGCCCACGCCAATTGCAATCAAATATGGAGGAATAGCTTGTGGCATAGAGAAAGAGTAGTCGCCATCACGGGCTGTATCTGGTTCATTATTAGCACTCATTACCGCTAACAAGTCTTTATCAGTGGTAATTCTCGCATTATACGTTACGCGAACACTTGGCGTATCTTGAATAGGGATCCATGAACGAGCATGTATTGCTTGGTTTTGACTAAACAAAAATGGCTTTTCTTTACCTGCGGTTTGCTCCGCTGATAACCACTGCAAGCCAGATGCTTTTTCTGTTGAGTTATAATAAATACGTAATTTCTTTGCTTTGAACTTTGTATTTATTGTGAGTTTAGCGCCTAAAACATGATCACGTTTAGCTAGGCTAAAGCTCACTTTTTGCCATTGCCCTTGGCTATTTTGTGCCAGTATTTTATGAACAACTAAATCACGGGTATCTAATATTACATTTTCGACATCATTACTAAGCCACTTTAGAGACAACTCGGCAAAACCTGTTAACGCTTTTTTATCAAAGTCGACAGCTAAATCTAAATAAAGATGTGTTGTGATGACCTGATCATAATTAGAATAAGTATAGGCATCATTAAGTACCTGTTTGTTTGCTGGCATTGCAGCAGAGACTAGCTGAGATATTGTTAATGTTACCAACAATAAAAACCGTTTAAAAATTTTCATTTAAATGTTCCTAAAAAATCACAAAACTTATATAAAAAAATAGGCCTGTAGATTACTTCGAATCGACAGACCTATTCAACTAATTAATATTATTAAATATTCAACAAACAGCAATAATATAAAGAATTATTTACAATTCATTTTTTCATATAAAATTGCTTGCCTATAAGTTGTTTGGTTCCATTTAAAGAAAAAAGCACGGAGTTGATGAATATCAATATGTACTTTTGACAAATAAATTGGGCAATACAGCAACAAGGTAAATAATTTTACAGTTTTTGCATTTGAATAACTACTCGGCGGTTTTTACCACGACCTAGCGTTGTATCATTAGAAGCTATATGACGTTTTTCACCGTAACCTTTTGCTTCTATACGACTGGCATCAATGCCATTTTTAACAAAGTAGTCACGCACTTTAAATGCGCGTTTTTCTGACAATTTAAAGTTAGACCAACGGCCACCATAACTATCAGAATAAGCATCAACAAGTACTAATTCAAGCTCAGGATCTAAACTTAAGTACTCTCTAATCATGTCAATACGACGTTGCGATGCTTTAGTGAATTTATTACTATTTGATTGATAATTTAATACTGTATAAGCAATATCATCAAAACTGTAATTAAGTAAGTTACCTACGCAAGCGACAAAATTTCGATAAGCGCCTTTAAAGCGTGCTGTTGATAAACCAACAGAAATTTCATCTTGTTGTGTATACCAATCATTATAATAAAAAGTTGGGCTCATGCCCTGCTCTAACTCACTTAACATGGTCCAAGCAACTTTTTTAGGCAAGCTTGGATTAAACTGCTTGTATAATTTCATGTCAGCTAACACTCTACCTCCGTAACCGGGACGCCACTTAGGTGATTCACTGCGCACCTGAGCGAGAGAATAACTATCAGGTAAAAGCATCATATCAAGTTCAAACTCCATATTGAGTTTTCGACTTGCTTTAGCTGAAAATCGAGCTTGACCGTAGTGAGGAATTTGATGGGAAAGAGTGCACTGTAAGCGTGAGTCATTGGCAAGTTGCCATTTTGAACTATTTAAATCGGCACTATATTGTCGAATACCCGCTTGTGCATTATTTGAAAGTACACTAAAAAACACTGCAACAACCAAAAACACCTTAGCCATGAAGTTATAGCTAGGCGATGAAGCGATAAATGAATTATCGATTGCAGATGAGTGTATTTTCATAGTTTTTACACAAGTTAATAATTGGCTATATTTTATATCGACCTAATCTAAATTAACTTTAGCATTTTTTGTCTTATATGCGTTAACAATTTAAGGGAACAAATTAAATTTTCTTACTTCCCGTTTTTCTGAGATAATTAACACAAATTTGCTACTCAATTACCCTACTCTAAATAACATGTCAGAAAGCTTAACAGATACTAATACAAAAAAAGAAAGTAACATGAAAACAGCAAATAAAGACAAGCCTCTTTTTGCGCAACGCTTTCGTGGTTACTTCCCTGTCGTGATTGATGTAGAAACTGCAGGATTTAATGCTCAAACTGATGCACTATTAGAAATAGCAGCGTCAGTATTATCACTAGATGAAATCACAGGGAAACTATTCATTGATGAAACAATACAGTTTAACGTGCATCCCTTTGAAGGTGCAAACCTTGAACCTAAGGCATTAGAGTTTACTGGCATTGATCCCACAAACCCACTACGAGGCGCTGTAGATGAAGATGAAGCATTAAAAACACTCTTTAAGTTGGTTAGAAAGAAAATGAAACTGGCTGGTTGTCAACGCGCCATTATTGTTGCCCATAATGCTGCGTTTGATTTAGGATTTTTAAATGCTGCAACTACTCGTTGTAAAATAAAGCGCAGCCCTTTTCACAGTTTTGTTAGCTTTGACACGACTACTTTGGCAGGACTTGCCTTGGGGCAAACAGTGCTAGCTAAAGCGTGTGAGGCCGCAAAAATAGATTTTAATAATAGTGAAGCTCATTCTGCGCTTTATGATACTGAAAAAACTGCAGAGCTATTTTGCCATATAGTGAATAAATGGCATGACCTAGGTGGTTGGCCGTTAACTGTCGAGTCAGCAGAGCAAGAAGATAAACCAACATCCACAGATTAGTGCTGATGAAAAAATCCACGTAAATTCGCGGGCAAAGCTTTAAAATAACGCCCACAGACTAGCGCTGATTAAAAGCGATTAGGGATAAAACGATTAGACATTTAAGTCTATAGAGTAATTCGTGAAAATCTGTGTACATTCGCGGGCAAGATTTTAGATAAAAAAAGGGCTATGGCAAATAAGTATTAAACTTAATTACCACAGCCATTTTTATAGCTTTATTGCTTATTAAAGCTTGTCAGCATTATCCGTAAGGTAAGCAGCAACACCATCTGGTGAAGCGGTCATACCTTTATCACCTTTGTTCCAACCGGCTGGACAAACTTCGCCATGGTCTTGATGAAATTGTAAAGCATCAACCATACGTAACATTTCATCAACATTACGACCTAATGGTAAATCATTCACTACTTGATGACGAACATTACCTTCTTCATCAATTAAGAATGAACCACGAAATGCAACGCCAGCTTCAGGATGTTCAACATCATAAGCTTTACAAATTTCATGTTTAACATCAGCAACTAAAGTATACTGAACTGGACCAATACCACCATCGTTTACTGGAGTGTTGCGCCATGCATTATGAGAAAACTGTGAGTCAATAGAAACACCAATGACTTCAACACCACGGCTTTTAAATTCTTCCATACGGTGATCAAAAGCTAAAAGCTCAGACGGACATACAAAAGTAAAATCTAATGGATAGAAAAAAACTACCGCTTTTTTGCCTTTAATTACTTCACTTAATGTGAAGCTATCAACAATTTCACCACTACCTAATACTGCTGCTGCAGTAAAATCTGGTGCTGGACGACCAACTAATACGCTCATTTTATGCTCCGTTTTTCTGTTATTAATATAAATGGCTTTTATTGAAAATAATAAATAATCACAACTTATTATTATGCTTATTTGAAAATTTTCAAGACTAAGTCTATTTTTTTAAAGAATTATTTAGCGCTTTTTTCTTCCGCACCATTTTTAGCAACAGCTTCTTTAATCAAAGTTTGCAATTCACCTTGTTGAAACATCTCTATAATAATATCACAACCACCAACTAACTCGCCGTCAACCCAAAGTTGTGGAAAGGTAGGCCAATCTGCATATTTAGGCAACTCAGCTCTAATATCAGGGTTTTGTAAAATATCAACATAAGCAAATTGTTCATCACAAGAGATCAAAGCCTGTGACGCTTGAGAAGAAAAACCACAACTTGGTAATTTCGGTGACCCCTTCATATAAAGTAATACTGTGTTTTCACTGATTTGTTCTTTAATACGTTCAATAGTTTCCATAATAACCTCTAAAATAATACTCATTATGCTGAGTTGAATATTTTGTTAATGCCCATAATTTAATTACTCATATCGAAGTATAATGGAGGCAAAACTTAACTTTTCAATTCAATTGCTCAATTCAAGATAATAAATACTAAAAAAACTTTACATGCTTGCAAAATAGCTAAAGAAATCCTATACAGTAGTGAATCAATATAGTATAAATTTAATACTTGAGTATTTTACTCAAGTTTTATTGGAAAATACACTCTTTATTCACAAATACACTGTAACTTTTAAAATAAAGAAACTGGAGAACACAATGGCTATTGAATTACCTGCATTACCTTATGAACAAAATGCACTAGAACCGCATATTTCCGCAGAAACGTTATCATTTCACTATGGAAAACATCACAATACCTACGTTGTTAAGTTAAATGGATTAATTGAAGGCACTGAATTTGCTGATAAATCTTTAGATGAAATAGTTAAAAACTCCTCTGCTGGTGTTTTCAATAATGCTGCGCAAATCTGGAACCATACTTTCTATTGGAATAGCTTAAGCCCAAATGGTGGAGGAGAGCCAACAGGTGCTTTAGCTGACGCTATTGTTGATAATTTTGGATCATTTGCTGACTTTCAAGCGAAATTCACCGACAGTGCAATTAATAACTTTGGATCTAGTTGGACATGGTTAGTAAAAAACGCTGATGGTAGTTTAGCCATTGTGAATACTTCTAATGCTGCAACACCACTAACTGATAACGGCGTAACCCCACTTATTACTGTTGATTTATGGGAGCATGCTTATTACATTGATTATCGAAATCTACGTCCTAAATATATGGTAGCATTTTGGTCATTAGCTAACTGGGATTTTGCCTCATCAAACTTTGATTAAATTATTTTGAATGTAAGAAACAAAAAACGAGCTAAATCGCTCGTTTTTTAATTAAGGTTTTAATCTTAAAAGGTTTTTACCACTTTTACAGAAGTATCTACACTTGCTGAATCAACATATCCAATGGCACCAGGATTTTCAGCAACATGAGCAATATAAGCCCATTCAAAATCAGGATCCCATCCATTCTCTCCACGTGCTAAATTTTGTACTGTTACAGTTAACCCATCAGCTAAATCACTCGACGCTTGCAAGGCTAGTAACGACCCCTCACTAAAGTCAAACGAGTCATCATATCCATATAAACTGTCATCACTTGACGTTGTTACGCCACCTACAATTGATGCAAACCCGTTGAATGTAACCTCGGTTTGGGCATTTCCTGCAATAATTGCGCTTGTAAAAATCAATGCTTTATGTATATTTTTCATATTAACTCCGCAGTGTTTACTTATTTATCTTTTGGTATATTGTTCTGGTCAAGCAGCATAAGACACATTTATTGTGGACTGTTCAAACTCAAT
>JAPYOP010000079.1 GCA_029938115.1 Colwellia sp.
TTTTATAGACTAAGTGGGGGTTAGTAGTTGCAATTGAGTATTAAACTAAATGTTTCCTATAAAGGCTACCAACTTTCATTATGAATAAAAATCCCATCTCGGTATGTGCCCCGAAGCGTGATAGAAATATATATTTACGTCTGCTGTATGCTCGGCAAGTTGACGTTTAATATTTTGACTGGTCTTATTCTGCTTAACGCACCAAAGAGACTTGTTTATTGCATGTACAACCACTTCAATATCTACTTTTGTATCTAAACTTCCCCTTCGCGGGGATGAATTTTGATCATAAAAAACGACTGCAGTGTTGCATTAGTTGTCACATTATTAAAAGGTACTTCCTAACACTTTTGATTATTGAGGGTGGCGCGCTGCTCGGAATATCGCTATTTTAGAAAAATAAAATGCTAGAAAACCTTAAAGTATAATAGTTATTAAACAAGTTAAAGATTGTCAGTTTAGTGAAAAACAATTCAAAAATAATATAGTAAAGTTATATTTTAATAGTCTTACGCCACTACGAAAGTACAAAGCTTAATTTAGTTTGTTAAGGGCTATGTAGCAAAAGTAGTACTATTAATTAAACAAGATAATATAAATATTTAAATTACTATTTATATATTAACAATAGTACTCTTTTTAACTTGCTACTTTTGCTACTAACTAACTAACTTGTTGAAGTGTTTTTATCGGATTAAACATAGTTGTCGCAGTGAAGTCTAAGAAAACTTTAACGCCATTTGAATTGCTTGGTGTATAACCTGCATTAGTCATGTAGGAGTAAAACTCTTTTTTAGAATATGTTTTTCTGTGGCTTTGTGTGCACCAGATTTTATACTTGTAATAAGCATCAGTAGCTTTCAGAGGTAACTGACTTTTGTCATCTCGCTTATACAAGTCATCTACATCACTCAACCAACTAAGTACGCTATTAGCTTCTCTTTTCCATTTCGAGATAAAAGAATAATGTGTATTTGATAGGTATAACCCGTTGCTTAAATAATCCATCACACCTTCAAAAGCCCAATTCAAAATGCCTGCAAGCTCATTCTTCAAAATTCGGTTTAAAAGTAAAGGATCTCTTTCTGAGTCTGATTTACCATGAAAAAATTCAAATACAGCCCATCTGCGAAAGAAACCTTCTGAATGATCCCTCGTAGTTGGTTCAAAATTACCATTAAACCAATTAGCAGCTTCAGTTTTGAAAGAAAAAACCAAACCATATACTTCCCTTGCGTTGACAGTATCACCACTAACTAAACTTTTAAAGTAATCAGAAGGTATTGGTTTCGCTTTGTCTATTTCAGGTACTAAGTTTAACAATTTACCTGCAAGAGCTGCTCTTTGATATTCTTTATCAAAATCTAAAGGACTTACATTTGCAATATATTCCCTAGGTATAATTGCCTCAATTAGTTTTAAGACTGTTGATTTACCAATATCAAACCTTCCGATTCTAATAGCCGACATTTTTGGCTATATTCCAAAAGCTAATTCCTGCCACGGAGTTAATCTAACAGCAATACTCCAAGCGGTTAAATTTTGGCTTCTTATTTCAACCAATTATAACGACTTCTTGGTGAAGGTTTGTAGATCATCAGTGGCATGAACTCAGTCGTGTTGATGGGGTTCAACTTGGAACTGATGTCGAGAAAGCCCACAATAGAGAAACCGTGGGAGGCTGGCACCTATGGGGAATGTATCTCAGGCAGTGGTTGTTATCGTAAGGTTTTTCTCTTACATAGGCAGGATTGAATTTTATCATTCACAATAAGTCTATTTACTTTCGTAAATTGGTCTCCCTCATTGGTCTTTTAGCGCCTTTTTACTCAATAAAACAAAATTATCCCTGACAATTCCCCCTGTTATTTTTTATTACGTTGTAAACTGGATTAATGCGTTTCTCTGGCGGAGCGCGAGGGTAATTAATGCCGATAAGTAGCTCAATGATCATCATGGGTGTTTGACATTTAGGGCAGATAAACTGTTGGCTATACTCTATTTCTGTTGCGTTAGTCTTTTTTTGTTCTGGCGGTTCAGGCTCCGATACACCCAGCAAGAGCCTCGCTTGTTTCAAGTTGCGATTTCTCCCCCGCATTTGCCACTAAACCATAATGGAGAAACAGGTCTAAAAACCGGAGAGGCTTGCGTAAAATTGGTGGTGTACTGGTTTAATACAATCCCTACAAGCATGATTTTCACTGTAATACTATGGAGATTGGCTATATCGAATATGGTTTTTATATTACTTATATTCTCTGCAGGACAAGATCATTTAAATCCTAAACAATCGCTCATAGGGAGGACAGAGTGAGCAAGTCAGGTGGGAAAATAGGAAAACGGCGTTATTTCTTAGATTTTCTCTTAAAGCGCAGCACCCCATCTCTTCTTCCTGTGAAATTCGCTTAAAATGCTCTTACCCTGCTTACTGCTGCAGTACTTCACTCACTTTTGTCACAAGGGTCTTTTGGCTGAACGGCTTTTCGATGAAATGTACGTCTTCGTCCAATACTCCGTGGTGGGCGATAACATTCGCCGTGTACCCAGACATATAGATACACTTGATGTCTGGGTAGAGGACTTTTAGGTGTTTCGTTAGCTCGCGACCATTCATATTGGGCATGACCACGTCGGTAATAATTAGGTCTATCGGACCGGAGTTTGTTCTTGCCAGGCTCAGAGCCTCAGCTGGGGAGACTGCTGGCAAAATCGTGTAGCCCTGCATCTCGAGCATCATCGTCGCTATTTCTAGGATGCCCGGTTCGTCTTCCACCAGCAGGATAGTCTCTTTCCCGCCTGATAGGGGAGACACTAAATCTTCAGTATCGGTAGCTTTCTCCTCCTTGCCATTGTGAAGAGGCATGTAAATCTTAAAACTTGCGCCTTTGTTAGGCTCGCTGTACACGTTGATGAATCCCTTGTTCTGCTTAATGATGCCATAGACCATTGCCAGACCGAGACCGGTGCCTTTGCCCAACGCCTTCGTGGTGAAGAAAGGTTCGAAGATTTTGGTTTGGGTTTCCTTGTCCATCCCGTAACCATTGTCGCTCACGGCAAGAAACACGAACTCGCCTGGAATAAAGCCCACATGAAGGGAGCAATATTCATCGTCGAAGGTCACATTACCCGTTTCAATGGTGATTTTACCCACGTCTGGAATGGCGTCTCGGGCGTTGATGCATAGGTTGACGAGGACCTGGTCGATCTGTGATCTGTCCATCAATATCGCCCCCAACTTTTTGGTTGGCTTCCAGGCCAGGTCAATATCTTCGCCGAGGAGTCGTCGCAGCATCTCTATCATCGCCCCAACAGCATCATTAAGGTCGATAACTTTAGGAGCTACAGTCTGCTTACGCGCAAAGGCCAGCAGCTGCCGAGTGATCTCGGCAGAGCGTTCGACAGCCTTGTTGATCTGCGTTAATCGCTTGAATAGCGGCTGTGCGGGTTCAATTTCTTTCAAGGCTAGCTCGGTATTGCCCTGGATCACACTAAGCATATTGTTGAAGTCGTGGGCCACTCCCCCTGCCAAACGACCGATTGACTCCATTTTTTGCGCCTGGGCTAACTGCGTCTGTAACTCATTACGTTCCTGCTCTGCCTGTATGCGCTTGCTGATGTCTATGCAGGTGGTTAGCACTACCTGTCCTTCATTCAGATCAACAATATAGCTTGAGAATATTCCATGAAAGCTACTGCCAAGCTTACGACGTAGTTTAACCTCATGATCTAACACAAAACCTTGTTCCTTGAAGATGCAAATGAGCTCTTCTCGTACAGCTGGATCGAAAAATATTCCAAGATCAGTAGTTTTCGTTCCAATTACCTCCTCTCGAGTGAAACCCAGCTGTTTTAAGTATGTTCCATTGACATCCAAAGTTACGCTGGTTTCTATGTCAGTCAATGCCATCATAACCGGGCTTATTTCAAATAACTTCTTGAAGTTATTCTCGCCTAGAGCGAGTTCATCGGCTATCTTTTCGAAAGCAGCTTCGGAGTCTACTAGCTGATTTAGTGATTGAATGCGGGCTATAGCACCACCAATTTGGGCTGTGAGACCTTCCAAAAAGATGCGTAACCAAGACGGAGTTTGCTCTTCTGAAAACGAAACTAAATTGAGCACGGCTATAACGTCATTGTGATTAACGACAGGGAGTGCCATTAGACACTTTAAGCCTATGGTCTTCAAGTTTTCTTGCGCTAATAGGGGGAAGCTAGACAGAGGTTGATAAACGGGGTCTTTGGCACGGGTGATTTTGACATAGGTGATATCTGCTTGCTCGGGATCGAAGTCGTGTGAATCAATATACGCAGCCAACTTTGGTGGAAGGTTTCGAGTGGCCACTAATGTTGTTACTCGTTGCTCATGGTCGAGTAAATGCACGCTGGCACCGTCTATTGATTCGATTTTAAGCACCGCATCAAGCAGTCGTTCCCATAGAGCGGAAAGATCATTTTCAGCGTTCAAGGCAACGGATAAATCTCTTTGAATCAAAACAACTGTTTCTAGGAAACTGGTTTGACCGCACGGCTCTTCGCCCATAATAGACGACATCAAGTAAATCTCCATTTAGTTGAATTCATTGAATCTACCTACACATCAATCAAAAAGTATATCATAAGCTATATTGTAAGAAAGTATCAGGGAATGACACTATGCAAGTTTACGTTTATTACCGTAAAAATACTAAAAAGAATAGGATACTTCAATTCCATAGGTGGGCGGCTCACCCCAAGAGCCACGTATGCCAGATGGGTTACCACTAATATCATCATAGTATTCTTCATCAGTCAAGTTATTGCCCCATATCGCGATCTGCCAGTCTCCATCTGGCGCTATATAACTAAACCGCGCCGTTAAAATACCGTACTCTTGCTGGCGCAACCGCGCACTCAATGGATCGACAATAAAATCAAATAGATAATCATCGTTGCGAGCGTAACTGATGACTAATGGCAAACTCGCTGCGTTCCAACTAAATTCATAGACAGCGGTTAGAAAATAAGACCAATCGGGTGCCCGCAATAGCGACTGCCCACTGGCATCGTAGGGTATATCAGTCATCCCCGCCGTTGGTGGGCTAAACACCTTGGCGCTAGCATCGTATTCCTTGTACTCAGTATCTAGCAGGTTAACCCCCGTCGTTAGTGAAAAACGATCTGTGATCCGCCATACTATATCGGCGTCAAAACCAATGACTTCAGCATCGGCAGCATTTTCTGTCGTAACAACAGGTGGATCACCACCGCTGTTCCGGCTGACTTGTAAGTCAGCATAGTCATAGACATACAAAGACATATTCAGGCGTAAACGGTTATCCAGAAAGTCGCCCTTCATTCCTAGCTCTAGCATCTTCAATGTCTCTGGTTCTAAAACGTTATTGCCCTTGGCTGGATAGTTGTAACCGCCGCTTTTAAATCCCTCGGCGTAGGTAAGATAAAACAAGGTATCAGGCAGCTTGTATTCCAGAGTTGCTTTGGGTGTGAAGTCAGACCAACTAGAATGATCTTGGAAAGGCAGTCCGGCGGTAAGAGTGAACGCATCGACAGAGGCAACTTGTGACACCTGTTTCTTTTCATCACTCCAACGCCCCCCCAAAGTGACAGCCCAGCGCTCGTTGATCTGTCGAGTTGATTGACCATAGAGCGCCCAAGCTGTCGTTTTCACCTTTTGCAACCCTGAAGAAATATGGCTGCCTATCCCTACGTCAAGCACAAGGTCAAAGTCCACAGCACTGTTAAAATAATTGACACCTATAATCCATTCCCAGGGGCCAACATTGTTAGAAATGATTTGAAATTCTTGTGAATATTCATCGACAATATCGGGGGAAGACAAAACGTCTAGCGTATTGGCACTGGTTCCATCGGCATCAATTAGCAGGCTATGCTCTAGATCTGTGAAAGTACTGATAGAAGTAAAATCAGCGCTATCAAACTCAACTTCCAGCACTAACTGGCCGGAAAATTCTTTTGCCTTTTCTTTCGATGGGAGCGCGCTAGCGACTTCGTCTCTATATTGACCCGATATCCCCCCCAGAGCGATACCAAGATTAAGCCCTGGCGGACTCAAATCCACAATATCGATTCCTGACAGATCATGCCTGCGCCAATAATCAAGCGTCAGTTGCGCGCTGAGTATATCACCCTGCCAGCGCAGCTTGGTTCTGTACGCCTGAAAATCCTGATCATCAAACTCAGCAACCCCCAAGGGAGAAAGGTTATCTGCGTAACCCGCACGCTGTTTAGTTAGCACCGAAAAACGACCAAGCAACGAGTCACTTAACGGACCGCTCACAGTACCCGACAAATTGTAAGAGGAGTAGTTGCCAACGCCTACCGATAACTTACCTTCTAAAGATTCTGACACATCTCGTGTAATCACTCGAATTGCACCACCGGTAGCGTTACGCCCATAAAGAGTTCCTTGGGGACCCTTGAGTACTTCAACTCGCTCAACATCAGCAAAATCAAATATAGAAGAAGTAGCCCTAGATAGGTAGCGATCATCCGAGTATATAGCTATGCTGGATTCCAATCCATTTAATGCCAATCGGGTGCCAATGCCTCGCAGGTATGGCTGAGCGATGCTACCTGTATTGTTGAACACCAGACCGGGCACAGCATTTTGTAATGATTTCATCCCAAAGATACCAAAATCATTCAAATCTTCCGAAGAAAATGCAGAGACCGCCATGGGCACATCTTGAATGTTTACGTCTCGTTTTTCCGAAGAAATAATCACAATATGTTCGACGGTTTTATTATCCTCTGATGTTTGCTCGTTCACTGTCTTTTTGGATTCATCGATCTGCGTCTCTTGTGCGACACCCTGAGTTGAAAAGCTATAAAACATCAACGAAAAAAAACCATAATATATAGATTTAAAACAAGAAACCTCGAAAACACTCACGTTGGGTACTCCTTCTGACGTAGGCTTAGGTCGACCAGTTGACGGTTAATAAAAATCATTGATTGCGGGTTTTAAATAAACATTCTTTAAATGCCAACTATCAGTGTATTAATATACGGTAGTACATATTTATTATCTTCTCAAATATTTATGTCAGCTTATTGATTATAGAGTGTGCCTAATTTGTAGTGATTTCAGTTAATGACTTTGGTCTTCTCTGTGGTAAATTGTTAGCCTAAAGGTAATACTTCAATCGGTTTAATTTTAGTTTCTAAATTCATCCAATACTAACGACTTCTTGGTGGCATAAGTTAGCCTTCTGAAATGAAATTTGACTGGCGGCTATGAGCCTGCAGCGGTCATAGATATTGTTCTCGTTCTATAACTGTATTTTGCTTTTTTGAACATTAAATTAGTCTCAAAACTGATTTTATGAACGTCCGCTATGCCAATAATTTCAAATTCGGCTGTCGACCTGTTTAGGTCAACTAACAGGCCTTACAGCGGACTTAAACAAACACTCATAATCTCAAAGTTTTAGTTCCGCAATGCGCACATAGCTGACCTAAATTAGTCCTCAAAATTAGGCGGTTTTATGTTCACTTAGATACGAAAGCTGAAGTTTCAAGTTTTCAATCTAATAACCTCTCAAGAACCGAACAGTGAGTATTTGAAGTACCCTGATGGTTTACCTTATTCTATCGTGCAGTAAAGAGCGAAGAAAAAACCGTTCTAGTTTACTTCACTAATAGCAATTGTTTCGAATTTACACTTAGAGTTTTGTTAACTGGTTAGATCGCAGAAAACATAGGTCAGCCTGTATATTGACAGATAACTAAGCCAGCATTGAATATACAGACTCAGAGCTTAACAAAATGGTAGTTGCTAAAACCTAACAGGGGTTATCTAATAAGTTTCGAATCGATTTATAAAGCTTTTCTGAGCTTACAGGTTTATATAGTCGGTTTTGATAGAGAGTTTCATTAACCAAAGAGATATGACTGTAGTCTGAGAAACCACTACACATTTGAATTTTCACTTGAGGGTAATTCTTAGTAACATAATCTGCCAATTGATAACCATCCATTTCAGGCATAATGACATCTGATATCATTAAGTCTATGGGAGTATTTTTAAGAATTTCGATGGCTTCTTTGCCACTTTCAGCAGTATGCAGATCATAACCTTTTACTTTTAGTTGTTTAGCTGCTAAAAACAACAATTCTTTTTCATCATCTACAACTAGAATACTTTCATAACTATTATATCCTCGGTCTGTTTTTTTAATTACAGGTTCATCTTCTTGAGTTATTCTGATGTGTCGTGGGAAATATATAATAATTTGACAACCTTGATTAGGTATTGAATTAACTTTAACGGCTCCCCCTGAACGTTTCACAAAACCAAACACCTGTGAAAGCCCAAGTCCTGTTCCTTCAGTTCCTTTGGTAGTATAAAATGGGTCAAATACTTTCTGTTTGACCGTTTCGTCCATACCACAACCAGTATCACTGAAACTAAGCTTTACATAATCTCCAGGTTCCAGCCCAAGATTCACGACGTCTTTTTTGTTTAAGGTTTGATTTCTAGTTTGAACGGTTAAGATTGCACCCGTTTTAATTTCTTTCATTGCATAGTTTGCATTGATGGTTAAATTTAAAATAACATCTTCGAGTTCACAATTATTTAGAAAATTGGACCATAATTTTTGCTCTAAATCATAAATTAATTTTATGCGTACAGTCATGGTTTTTTGCAGTAGATCTTTCTGTTGCAGTAAAATAGAATTGATATCAACTTTAACAGCTTCACTAACGCTTTCTTTTGTAAAAGAAAGAAGTTTCTTCGTCAGTTTTGCGCCACGGTCTCCCGCTTTATGTATTTGAACGGCATAGTTTGCAAGTTCGGGTTGTTCGGCAAGAGCTTTCTTTAATATCTCCGCATAACCCATGATAACACCCAGCATGTTGTTGTAGTCGTGGGCAAGTCCACCAGTTAATTTACCAATGGATTCCATTTTACTAGATTGAAAAAGCTGTTCTTGGCTTTTTTTAAGCTCTAAATCGACAACACTTGAACGATAAAGAACAAATAAGGCAATGGCAATAATTAAAATGATAATGCCAAAAAACAAGCTATAGATAAAAAAATCAAACTGTTTTTTTTCATTTTTGCTATCTTTTAAAAACTCATCTGCTTTATTTTGAGCAAAATCAATTAGTCCTTCAATCTCAGTTGTAAGCAATTCAACATGACGAGCGCCTTTATTTTTAGTTATAAAGGCAGCTTCGTCAAAGCGACGTTGGCGACTAAGTTCTATAACCTCAGAACGTATTCCTTT
Source organism: Colwellia sp. (assembly GCA_029938115.1). Taxonomy (GTDB): domain Bacteria; phylum Pseudomonadota; class Gammaproteobacteria; order Enterobacterales; family Alteromonadaceae; genus Colwellia. The sequence goes on from JAPYOP010000079.1 coordinate 9,252, forward strand.
CCATTTTGTGAAAGTTTTCTGGGTAGATATTATCCTAGTTTTATCACCTAAAAATCGTTCTAGAATAACTTTAAAGTTTTGATAAGCAATAACTTCATCTTGATGTACTTTTGCGATGGATTCTTCTAATTCACTCTTATCTCGTGCGAGCACCACATCTTTCATGTTTCTATGAATAGATATAATTCTGGCATTCACGTTAAGGACGGCATTACTGACAGTATGAGGATGGTCGTATAGTTTCACGGTAAGTACCGCTATAGATTGAACTTTATTGATTGAAATTATTCCAAGCGAAGTAATTAGAATAATAATAATAGTGAATCCTATGAGAAGAATCCTATTTTTTGATTTTAACATTAAAACACAGCCTGTTAGTGTAATGTATTCCCGAAATATTTTTACTTGCCGTTTTTACCTGAGGGTTTATCATTCCGGTACATGAGTATAAAGGATATATATACTAAATCCTATATGTCACAATCTACACAGTTAGGTTTTAAGTATTATGATGTAGATCAAAAAACAATGAAAAACTCTGCCTTGTTAAACTAAAGACAACACCATCCTTTTTTATTATATTTTTTCCTAATTAACTAATGTATATATCAACATAGCCTTACAAGTATTTGATGTATCCCTAATTGCTCAAAGTTGTCGTTATTTGCTAAAAGCGAACTATATTTGGCTAACTCAAGAAGTCACTGGCTCAATGTTAACAAAGATACGATAGAAGACCTTTCATTTTTCGATCTAAGGGCTTCTTCGTGATGCGCATAGTTGACGTTATAGATTGAAAAGCTTAAAGTCTCTTCTGAGCGAAATATAGCATCTTAATGCAATATCAAATGCTCTGACCATATGATATCTATAATGAATTAAAATTAACTAGTCTATTTTAAAGTAAATTAAGAATGACAAAAACTAAGGTTTTAATTATTGATGACAGCGCGTTAGCTCGGCAGGTTTTAACTGCTGTATTATCCTCTGCTCATGATATAGAAGTAGTAGGAACTGCAAGTGACCCCATCATAGCAAGAGACAAAATTAAAAAGCTCAAGCCAAACGTCCTAACCTTGGATGTTGAAATGCCTAATATGAATGGAATAGCTTTTTTAAGTAGGCTGATGAAGTTAAAACCAATGCCTGTTGTTATGATTTCATCTTTTACTAGTACTCAATCAGCCGTTACCCTACGTGCTTTAGAATTAGGTGCGGTAGATTATTTCTTAAAACCTCAAGGTGGTGTAGAAAATATTCATGATTATGCCGATACTATCATTGATAAGGTTAGATTAGCTTCATCAGCTAATCTAAGCCTAATGCAAAAGAAAAGTACTGAACTGGTCTTTGATGATACTTCTGATGACTATGAATATTTTAGTCCTGGAAGAATAATTGCAATAGGTGCTTCAACAGGAGGGGCTAAAGCCATCATTGACTTACTTTCATCTCTTCCTGAAAATTTTCCACCTGTCGTCATTACACAGCATATAGGAAAAAACCTTGCAAAGCAGTTTGCCGAAAGACTTGATAGTTTAGTTTCAGCTCATGTTCAAGTCCCTATCAATGGTCAACCTATAGTGCGAGGAAATGTATATATCGCGCCAGATAGCGTTCATATGGTAATAGTAAAAAATTCAGCAGGTGGTTATATCTGCCAAATTAGAAAGATTGCACCTGTTAACGGATTTAGACCATCAGTTGAAGTCCTATTTGACTCAGTTAGAAAGGCTAGTGGGAAAGAGGGAATTGGTATTTTGTTGACAGGTATGGGGTTTGATGGCTCCAAAGCACTTTTAAGAATGAAAGAACAAGGTATACATACCATTTGTCAGGATCGTGATACATCTATAGTCTGGGGGATGGCTAGAACAGCGATTGAATTAGGGGCTGTGGATAAAATTTTGCCAATCAAAAACATAGGAAATCACCTTATAAAACAGATACAAAAATTTCAGAGGGTAGATTTAAAAGCGAGATAACTACAGAGCTGGTAATGGGGGGGATATTCATTAGCCCCCCTTTTTGCATTGCGATCCTTACAGGATCAATGTTAACAAAGATACGATAGCTGACCTTAACATCAATAGTTTCCTGACCTGTTTGCAGTGTTCAGAAGAAGTGGTTCTACCTTTATCCTGACAGACAACTAAGCCACCACAGCGGTCTGTGAGACTTTAAATCTGAAGGACAGGATATTAACAAACAAGACATTCGATAGTAAGGTATTAAAACTAAGAAAGAGTCTATAGCAAATTCAAATCAACCTAACTCATCATAATAACGATATTGATTTTTATCGTTTTTTATAGCTTTATACATTGCCTTATCAGCTTGAGATATTAATACCTCAGACTTGAGACCGTGAGCTATTTAAAGTAATTTAATTAAAAACGCATAGACTCTTCTGAGCGAGGGAGTCTTTATCAACAGTAAATTTTTAAAGTATTTTTCAACCACACTTTATATTGAATAATCGCGTTATATTGCTATCCTATACCAAGATAGGGAGTTCTTAATTCACAATATTGATTATGAAACAACGGCACAACATATGACTGAAACTTACAAAAGCCAGAACATAATAACGTCATTTAAAACCACTGAAAATTTGGTAAACATCTTAGATCAAATAGCTGAACCTATTTTTGTTAAGGACGAAAACCGTTGTCTAGTTTTGAGGAACAAAGCCCACGAAAAATTGACAGGTTTGAGCAACACAAAAATATTAGGTCGCAGCGATGAAGAGTTATACAACTCCAACGATGTCGCAGAATATTTAAAAGCAGATCTTGAAGTACTTGCTACTGGCATTGAAAATATTAACCAAGAATATTTTACCAAAGCCGATGGCAAAGTATTAACCATACTCACTAAAAAGAACCGTTACATAGACAGCAAAGGCAACAAGTATATTGTTGGTGTATCGGAAGACATTACCAAACTAACCTCGACGATAGAACTGCTAGAAGAAAGCCTGAGCGAGGTCGAACGGTTGTCAATTAGTGATCACTTAACCCAGCTTTATAATCGCCGGGGCTTAAGCAAATTATCACCGCGCTTGTTAGAACTCGCCAACCGACAAGAACGCCAATTAGGCCTAATATACGCAGATTTAAATAAACTAAAAACCATCAACGATACTATAGGCCACGAAGCCGGCGATAGCGCCATTTGTGATATTGCCCAAGTATTTAAATCGATCTCTCGAGCGACCGATATCGTTGCCAGAGTTGGGGGGGATGAATTTGTTGTTTTGGGTTTGGACATAACCCCTAAGATATATAAAATGATATGTGAACGAATTCATGATCAATTAGACAAACTTAATCAAGAGAAAGATAGTCGTTATGATTTGTCTATTAGTCTTGGCATTGCTTATTTTGATGCACAACAGCGGCAGAGTATTGATGAGTTATTGGCGGTGGCTGATGCTGATATGTATAAAAATAAAATCTAACAATAACTATATTAAAATTTTGGAACACTCACTTTTAAGAGGTATACAGCATTTAATATACAAACTAGATTAACAATTAATGGTCGCTGTTTGGCTTACTTGACGTTACTATTTGAAACAGTTTAAGTCAGCATCGCGATGTGTTGTCGTTAAGTTTGATCATCACCTAATGTCATATATGGCTATCAGTTGACCTAAAGAACAACCAGTAGCTAACGTCAACTAAGCGCACATCAATGTCATTAACTTTAAAATATTTGCCATATAATTACTAATGAATCATTTCTGGCAAGTGACTAAGGCGTCTCCGTAATCTGCTATTTCAAATGAACAATCTATTTATGTTGTTTCTAATCGGTTCAAATTATGGGATATTAATGTGAATTACTTACAACTATGTGGCGGACATTATTGAGACGTCAACATAGTAAGCGTTAGTACGCTGGAGTTTAACGTTTACCCTCGGTTAAAAATTTAATGTTAAACATGCAATAAAATAACCAAGCATTGCGTATTAATCGACACTTCAAAAGGATATAAACGAGTGAAAGTATTTTTGATCGGTTTCATGGCCGCACTTATAATGTTTGGTACTAATGTACAGAGTAATCAACTTGTTGCAGACAGTGGCTTTGCCGCTCAGGCTCTTAAAAACTGCAAAACGGATTTGCGTTTCCTTAATCAAGTCATTGGTTGGCAAGTGAAGTGGCCTAGACAATGGCAGAGCACCATAGTGGCAGGGCCAGATACCGCAAGTGAAGCAATCACAACTTGGTCTCAAGTTCCTGTTGCATTAACTCTAGCTATAGAAACATTACGCTTAGGCATTACCTCTGAAGAAACAGCCCCGCGTGCTGTGGTTATTCGAGTTCATCAACAAGTTCGCGATCTTTTATCTGATCTGACTATGGCTAATTCTAAATACACCTTCAATAATTTTGAACATAGAAAAGCGGCACAATGGAACGCTCTTATCAGAGAGAGTATTGCTCCAGCAGTTTCAATGTTTGAGAAATTCATTCATAACGAGTACCTCCCTGTAACTGGCGAAACTCCAGGACTTTCGCAACTCAAAGGTGGATCTAAATGTTTCTCGGATGCAGTAATATGGTGGACCACCTTAAATCCATCCATGAATGAAATTGAAGAGATCGGTAGACGATTTCTTAAGGAATCACGCGCTCAATTACTCGCAACAGGGAAAAAAGGTGAAACGATAAAAAACATACTCACAGTGCTGCGTACTAAAACAGAAGATAATCACACTACAGCTAAAGAGTTGATTGCCATTTCAGAAATGGCATTGGTTCGGGCACACGATAAAACTTCGTTGTCATTTTCGAAACGGACTGCAAAAGAAATAGTTGTACACGAAATGCCGAAATACATGCAAGCTTCAGCCCCTGCAGGGTATTACGGCCGAGCTCAAGGTAATATGCCAGCCCGTTACATCATAAATCCATCACGACCAAATGAGCGACGCCTCATGGCTGAGGTGATCGCTTTTCATGAAGGAATGCCCGGTCACCATCTCTGGTCTACATACCCCAGAAAGAATCCTTCAACCGGCTATAATTCTGGTATTCTTGAAGGTTGGGCACTATATTCTGAATATTTGGCAGATGAAATGGATCTTTACAGCTCAACGTATGACCGGCAAGGTATGATCACAAAGCATCTTTGGGCCGCAAGCCGTCTTATTGTTGAACCAGGGCTTCATTTGCGAGGTTGGTCGCGTGAAGATGCTATTCGTTTCATGATGGAAAATACAGTGATGTCTCGTACCGAGGTTGAAATTGAAGTCGACCGCTATATTGTCATGCCGGGTCAATCGCTTAGTTATATACTCGGTGCTGATTTAATTTTGTCTGAACGCAATAATGCGCGAAAAATCATGGGCAGTCTTTTTGATATTTCTGACTTTCACGATGTCATTTTAGGACCAGGAGTACGCACATTGCCTCAAGTTCGCGAAGATATTAGGGCCTGGGTTCAGCTTGCTAGCGCAGGGGGTGAGTAAATTTGAAACATAGGATAGTCAATGCAGGCATTGTTGATTTTTAGTAAAAAAGGTCATTAAAAATTAGTGACAAACTTTTGTATATTTTAAATATATTAAGAAACCAAGATATTACGTACTAACAAGGCCATTAAGTAACGGACACATAAAGCTGGCTGTGCTCGTTCCTCGCTATTATAGCCAGCATTATTTAACCGCTTATGACGGTGTATCGATACAAAAACCAATCCGAATCAACTTTTCCCTTGTTTTGCTAACTTCCGTTTTGTGGCAGTAGTTAGCCTTTCAAATTCAGGCAACAATGTCAGCTTATGGCTAAGAGAAGCATTCTTCTCTTACATACGCATAATGTCTGCTATAAATAAATTTTAGTGTATCAAACCATACTTATAGTCCCTTCAAGAAAGGAGCACTATTATGTTTAACAGCAAATCAACTTCACGAAAAACCTGCTGAAATAAAGGCAAACTAGTTGGTCAAAAACTTCCCCTTAAACTCGAAGAAATATGGTCAATTAGGATACGGTTAGAGCTGGCAAATAATCTGCGAGAATTAACGATGTTTAATTTGGCATTAGACTGTAAATTACGCGCCTGTGATTTTATTAAACTAAAAGTTTTGGATATTGCTCATGGAGCTACTATCCAGTCCAGAGCCATGCTTATTCAACAGAAAACAGGTAGTTCAGTTCAATTTGAATTAACCCCTAAAACTAGAAAGTCACTGCAAGAATGGATAGCACAAAAATCGCTTAGGTCTGGTGATTATTTGTTTGGCAGTAGAGTAAAAAAAGATTTTCATTTAACTACTCGTCAATATGCAAGGATAGTTAAAAAATGGATTTCAAGTATAGGTTTAGATATCACATTATATGGTACTCATACCATGAGACGAACTAAAGCATCTTTAATCTATAAGAGAACAAAAAATTTGAGAGCAGTTCAAATATTACTTGGGCATACGAAACTAGAGAGTACGGTTCGTTATCTTGGCGTTGAAGTAGATGATGCGCTTGAGCTTTCGGAAACAACCGATATTTAACCCAAACTGAAGGCATAGACGCCTTCTTCAATGATACGGAAGTTGACTTTAGCCTTGGCTTATCTAGAGACAAGTGAACCGACGCAAAGCCGCCCTGCGTTAGATAATGAAATTGTACTAAATTTCATCCGGAATCTATAAAATCAAAAATTCTAATTTGATTAAAAATACCAAAAGCGGACATTCGATTAGAATGACTTTATGAGATAGATCTAATTCTTCAAATATTTAAGTTGTATGTTTAGGGTCTTAGATCTCCTGATTAATAGGCTATTTAGTTAGCCATAAGCCCCAAAATGGACACATGTAGGCTGCGGAATAATGGCTATTGGGAGTACACTTAAAACATACACTAAGACTTAGTTTCGTTGTCCATAAGTTAAATGTGAAAGCCTTGTCATAATCAAAAAGAGGCAAATTTTTATGACTGTACTAACCTTAATCTAAATTGCGTTATTAATTCAGGATTAAGTTTACAGGGAAGGCATATATATAAATAAGAAAGTAATCTATTAGACTTGAAGTGGAAATTTAGATCATAT
>JAPYOP010000185.1 GCA_029938115.1 Colwellia sp.
TGTAAACCTGAGGGGCAGGTCATGCCTTTTACCTAAATACACAAAACAAGACCTGCTCCTCGCTCCCCGGACGTAACCAAAAGTGCAGCGGTGCACGATATTGTTCGCAGCATGGTCAGCTTGTCTTGTTCCATGGGTGTGGATTTGGTGGCCGAATGGGTAGAAACGCAAGATCAATTTTAGCTTCTACAAGAGCTAGGGTGTGATCAATTTCAGGGGGGTATTTTAGTGTGCCTGTTGATTTAAATACGTGGGTGGCATTTTACAGTAAGCACAAAATTGAACCGCACTTACCGTTAAAGTGAGTTTGGTTTGGGATTGTTGGATGGCCATTTATTTAGTTCAGAAACTCCGCGGTGGGAAAAATAAGTTAAATTTAAAACTCCCGCTATTCATAAAAAATTACCCCATCGCCTGCTCAGGGTGACCGGTAATTATTATTTAAATGATGCTGAAAATAGAATGATATCTATACGAACATAGGCTGAAATTTATCATTCTTTTTAATCACGCTTTCACTGTGTATTTTCAAGGCGAAATTATAGTGGGAGACTTCAAAAATATTACTTAATAAATAGTTCTGTATTTTATTGGTTGCTATCCACAGATAGCACCTTAATATGTACTTGCATTTTTCGAGCATACTTATTATTTAAGGGCTTTCTGATTTTTACGAAAAAATAATTTAGAATTAGCTGATAATAAGTATTGAATAATTTAATGGAATAAATTTTCTCATGAATAATATAGATTCTAATACACAAGAAGTACTTTTGGTTGCAAGGCGAACTATCTGTCTGTCGGTCGTATCCTTAAGTATGGCTCTCACTGCCTGTGGCAGTGGATCTGACAATAGTATTAACAGCAGGTCTAATGGAGAACAGGGTTGCGGCATAACAGGGAGCCGACTGCTGGCCAAAAAAATGGGCCCCTATAATGGATTTAATGGCAGTTCACGGTCAACTAAAGTCTGGAATGGTGAATATTACGACTGGTATCCATTGGGGTTATCAGTTGTAGAGGATAGGCATAAAGCTTTAAATACTATCACTAGAAGTTCTTCTCCATCGGACGACTGTTATGAAATAGGCTCGCAGGTACTATTAACCAATGGTGGCAATGCAGAAAATAATCCTGACTTATTTTCTAATATGACGCTTGAGCTTACCTTTCCTGATTATAATTATGATATTAGGCCATCATCAAGTGATCTTGATGATGTTGTTGTCACTTCTGTAACACCTACAATAAAGATAGTTAATTCTTTACATGAGATTGTAAATACTACTACTTCAATAGTGCTGTCAGAAAATGAATACAAGGGAACACTTAAGTGTGTGCAAACATTTTCAGTCAATACTCGCTGGCAAGAGATGATCCACGTTACAACGGATCCAGACATTATGTATACAGATGATGACTCTAATATTTTCTCTATCTATCATCTTGCTAAGTTCAGCGCTGATCAATGTGAGGTTAGCTTTAGTGGTGAATTTACACTGAAAGACGGTCGAATTATGGGCGCGGATATCCTTGGTCGTCTTGAGACTGTTGAAGATAAAGACGGATATACCCTCTTTATAGATGTGCTTACGCTAGGGGCAGAAAAATAAAGGGCTGATGCCCGTGTCTGGTTAAAAATATAACATCATTTTAGTTAGATTGTTATTATGAGTGCCTTGATAGCTATAATTTTGATAGCTGCAATAATAAAATAAGGATTGTTTTATGAATGTAAAAAATTCAGTGGTTACGTTGTCGTGTTTTTTCATGTTGGTAGCTTGCGGTAGTTCAGATGGAGGTAGCACTTCTAAACCGATTAATGATGGAAGTGGTGCAATTCAAGAAGACAAGATAGGCGATGACAAGGAGCTTAGTGACTTTACATTCCTTTCACAGAGTGAAAATGGAATGAATTATCTGAATATGGATATTGTTGAGGTAAAAAACTCTTCGTCTATTACAGGTGCAACAGCTAATAACCCTCTTGATGTTTATCCTAATGAACCTTTCGAGTTTAGATGGCAGTTAGATAGTCGTGATGTTGTTAATGCAAATAATTTTTTTGTTATAAATGTAGATGATGGTCAAATACCTTTATTTGGTGTGATCATGAATCCTATACCAGAAATACTGACCAATAAAGCAACCTGTGAATATAATAATGATCACGTGTTGATTTGTGATTTAGTCCAGATTCCGCAGCATACTGGTGAACAAGTATCCACAAATTTATCGGCTACTTTTATTTCGCTACCAAAAACTTATGAAGTAGTTTCCTCTATTTGCTCTTTCACGGGAGGTTGCGACAAGATACGTTTAGGTTATATAAGGTTTAACTAAAAAATACTCTAAACCGAGTTGTGGGGGCAGGTTTCTCCTTTTGAGCATTCGGGTAAGGTCTTGCCTTTTGCCATTCTCAAAATACCCACTACCCTATATTTAAGCCCTTAAATATAGGTGGTCGCTATGTCACGCCCTATGCGATTAGCCTCTCATATATAAGAGGCCAATGCCTGTACCACGTTACTAGTCGCCGGCAATAATTTAACAGTGCTCAACAAAATATCTACCCTACCGATGCCGACCGACAACATTTTTTAAACGTGCTTGAACACGTATGTCAGCGCTATAACTGGGTGGTGCATGCTTATTATTTAATGAGTAATCACTACCACTTATTAATAGAGACCCCCGATGGCAATCTATCAAAAGACATGCGCCAGCTCAACGGCTCCTCACTGATTACAAGCAGCACAAGACGTTAACCGCGCCCATAAGCGAGTAGGGCATGTATACCGGGGCGC
>JAPYOP010000080.1 GCA_029938115.1 Colwellia sp.
TATAGATACTACAGATCGTAAGTTTGCCGAAGTTAAACTTAAGCAAATGAATAGTGAGCTTGAATCACTTGTAGTAGAGCGTACTAAAGAACTTGAAAAAGTAAATAAGCAATTAAGGCTAAATAGCGAAACTGATTTTTTAACCCAATTATCGAACCGAAGATTTTATGAACGACGCCTCAGTGAAAATATTTCTACGGCTAAACGTAATGACTCATACCTTTCACTCTTAATGATAGATATTGATGATTTTAAGGCGTACAACGATGAATATGGCCATGACCATGGTGATATTACACTCTGTAATGTTGCTGAATCTATTGAACAATCACTGCATAGAGCTACAGATTTAGTCGCGAGGTTTGGCGGCGAAGAGTTCGTTGTGTTATTACCAGCAACAGATACTGCAAGTGCGTTTGATATTGCAGAAACAATTAGGATGAATGTAGAGTCGTTAGGCATTAAGCACAATAAATCTGATGCTGGTGTTGTGACGGTAAGTATTGGCATTGAAGCATTGAAAGAAGATAAACTTAATAAAATAGACTTATTTAAGCATTCTGACATTGCACTATACTTAGCTAAAAACAAGGGTAAAAATAACAGTCAGGTATATACCTAGTAATATTGAGTAAATATTTAATTGTTGCTTATTGCTCTAAACAGCCAAATAACTATTGATGTTAATCCCCACTTTCGTTGGAGTAGTTGCCGCTTTTTAGAAGGAGCCGCCACCAATAAAAAGTCGCCAATATCAACAAAACGTCAAACCATCATTAACACTTTTTCAAAAAATCAATAAGTTTCAGCAGTTGTTAACCACAACATTTTTTGTGTTTTTTGCCACTGCCACATGAGCAAGGATCATTACGGTTTGGTGTTTTGTCAAACCTAGTGGTGGTTGGTTTGTTTAATATGGCGTCAAGATCATTGATATTTTCATCAATAGCGCTATCTACGGTAATATCAGCAAATAGAGAGTTCTCAGCAAGTAACGCTTCTATTTCGAGCTTTCTTTCATCACTGTTAACCACCAGTGTTAAAGGGTGTTTTTCTGTGCCAAGCTTAACGGCACGTTTATTATTATAACCTGCTTTGACATGGTTTTCTCTGGTGTGAATGCGCCCTTTGTAATACAGATTGTGCATAATGAACTCCGCTAATTTAAGTACTCAGTTTAAGCGCGGCAGTATAACGCAAAAAGCCAAATAGTCGACAGTTGAATTAAGGAACTTGATGATTATCTGTCTTTTCGCTATTTATCGTTCAAATACGCGCTCAAATGGCGGTAAAGAATCAAGTAGTTGTTTACCATAACGCTTTGTCACAATACGTTTATCCATTAAGGTGATCACACCTTCATCCATTTCATTACGCAATAATCGGCCACAAGCTTGTACTAATTTTTTTGAGGTGTCAGGTACCGATAAACTCATAAAAGGGTTGCCTCCTTTAGCGCTAACGTATTCAGCTTGTGCTTGTTCAACGGGGGATGTGGGTACTGAGAATGGCAGTTTGGTAATGATTAAGTTATTTAAATAGTTGCCCGGTAAATCTAAACCTTCGGAGAAACTCTGCGTGCCAAAAATAATACTTTCTTTATTATCATCACAACGTTTCTTATGGTTTTCAATAATATGCTGGCGTGAGTGTTCACCTTGCACAGCAATATCGAGTTTATTTTTATCTCTTAATGCTTGGGCAACTTTTTCCATTTGCCAATAGGATGAAAACAATACTAAGCTAGCATTACCATGTGCTAAATATTTAGGTAGTTTCTCTATTAATTCATCAGTAAACTCATTAGCGCTTGGCTCGTTAGTCATTTTAGCGACAACAAGTTGCGCATTATTTTGAAAATCAAAAGGCGAGGTAACTTGCTGGTACTGGCTGCCGTCGTTATTTTTCAAACCGGCTTGAAAGCGAAAGTGATCAAATGAGTTCAGTGCTAGTAGTGTTGCTGAACATAGCACTGCACCTTCACATTGACTCCACAGTTTATCTTCAAGAGTAAAGCCAACTTCTATTGGGGATGCACAGATTAAATAATCTTGACGAGCGCTAGCTTTACTTGGTTCTTGTTTTTGTAGCCATCGAGCCATTGGCGCCGCTTTGTCACTATCGCTTTTTGCATACATAGTCCAAAGGGCGGTTAAGTTTTCTAATCGTTGCAACATAAAGCCTGCTTCACTTAATACAGGCTCTGCGAGGTACATTTGAGTATCACCGTCTTTAACCGATTCTATTAAGGCGCTATACAGTTTATTTAAATTGCTCAAGCATTTTTTACTGAGTTCGTTGCAGTCTTCTGCCCAGTTTTTAAGTGTTTTAGGAATAATGCCATTATCGAAACGATAAACTTGTTCATCTTTATTCTTGAAATTAGAGTTATTTCTACTCATGGAATTGTCATTTTCTAGAAAGTAGACGCTGGCATTATTATCAACAAAGGTCAGTACCTTTTGCATTTCTATTAGCAAATCTTGGCAATCATCACTGAGTTTCAACGCAGGAGAAATAGCACGTTGCGACTTAATTAACTTTGCCATTTTATCGCCGGTTTCTCTTAATTTCGTTAACCAATCAATTGCGCCGCGCAGGGTAATACTTGCGCTTGAATGATCGCGGGTTACTTTAGGCAAATGGTGTGCTTCATCAATAATATAAAAAGTTTCATCGGGGCTAGATAATATTCTACCGCCACCTAACTCTAGGTCGGCCAATAGCAAACTATGGTTTACCACTAGCACGTGAGCTTGTTCCATGGTTTCACGCGCTTTATGAAATGGACAATGGTGATGTTCAGATAATGTTTTTAAACAGCTGTGCTTGTCACCTTGGACTTGTGACCAAATATGGTGTGGAATAGGCGTTTTCCATGAGTCTATATCCCCAAGCCAAGAGCCATCAGTTAAGGCTTTGTGCATGGCATTTAAGGTGCGAATATCGCTGGCTTTGGGTTTCTCTGCAAAGGTAAATCCTGCTTGTGGTGAATCAGTAGCAACAGATTGTGTTAGTTTTTGGCGACAAACATAACGTTGACGACCTTTAACTAAAGCAAAATCAAACTTTAGTCCGGCATGTTTTTTTAGAAAAGGTAAGTCTTTATCAACTAGTTGTTCTTGTAATGCCACTGTGGCCGTTGAAATGCAGACTTTTTTGTCGCGGGTTAAGGCAAGAGGAATAGCACCCAAACTATAAGCCAGTGATTTACCTGTGCCAGTGCCGGCTTCAATAGTGATTATTTTTCTATCTTTGCTATATTCGCCGGCTAAGGTTTTGGCTATTTCAGCAATAAGAAAAGTTTGCTGTTTACGCGGATTGAAATGTTTTAAGTTTTCACCAATTGCTTTATACGATTGACGGATCACTTTTTTCAACTTGTCAGTTAACATCTAGCGGCAGTTTCCAAAGGTTAGAGAATAAAGTACACTGCTGTATATATTAACAGGTTTTTAGTTTTTCTCTCACTTATCTTAATAAATAAACAAATAAATAGTTAAAAATATGCCAACTAATTTGTCACCAAATTCTCCTCAAAATATTCAGAGTGGATTTTTGCTTAGTCGCCAAGTGCAAGACCGAGGTCATGGTTTGCAAATTACCCTATGGCTAAAGACTGCACAGGGGGCGCATAAGCTTATTGTTGAAAATGAATTAGCGGTGTTTTTTGTAGAAGAAAATCAATCAGCACTAGCGACTAAGTTATTACAACAAAGTGGAATAGTCTTAATTAAGCAGCAAAGTTTAGCGTTAAAAACTTTTGGACAAAAATTGGTACATGGTTTTTACTTTGCGACCTTAGCACAGTTTTATCGCGCTCGTGATTGCCTTAAAACCAAGCAAATCAAATGCTATGAAGATGATATTCGCCCAGACGATAGATACTTGATGGAGCGCTTTATTACCTCAGACATTGATTTTATTAGTCATGGTCAAACTTATGCACAAAGTAATATGAAAGTTAGTGTTCAAGGTGATTTTGAAGAGAATCAACAAGCTAAGTGTAAAAAGTCGTTAAAAAAACTATCTGTTGATTTAACTATGTTGTCACTTGATATTGAATGCTCGATGGCAGGAGAACTTTATTCTATTGGTTTATATGCCAACAATAAAGCAAACAATCAGGCTAACAACGGCACTGAGTTTAAATGTGTCTTGATGATAGGCGAACCGCAAGATGATGCACAAACTTATATTGTTTGGGTTAAAGATGAAAAACAGTTACTAATCGAATTTATTAAACAAGTTGCCATAATTGATGCCGATATTTTTATTGGCTGGAATGTTATTAATTTTGATTTCGATTTACTGCAAAAACGTATGGATTTACATCATATAAAATTTGCTATTGGACGAGATGGTCGTGCACCTCGTTGGCGAACCAATAGCAATAACACCGATCAGCAGTTTATCGAAATAGCTGGGCGAGTCGTGCTTGATGGCATTGACTTACTTAAAACTGCTACTTATAGCTTTCCTAGTTTTTCGCTTGATAATGTAGCTAATATGCTTTTAGGTATTGGCAAGAAAGTCGAAAATGTTGACAACAGAGTGCAAGAAATTACCGATAACTTTTTGCATAATAAACCCGCATTAGCAGCGTACAATCTAGAAGATTGCCGTTTGGTGTGGCTAATATTTGAGAAAACACAGTTGTTAGCTTTTGCTCAACTTAGAGCGCAGCTAACGGGGTTAGCTATCGATAGAATTGGTGGTTCGGTTGCCGCTTTTACTAATCTTTATTTACCAAAAATTCACCGCAGCGGTTATGTTGCACCTAATATGGGCGATGGCGAGTCAGATTTAGTTTCCCCTGGCGGTTATGTCATGGATTCTATTCCGGGTCTTTATGACAATATATTGGTGTTAGATTTTAAATCGCTTTATCCAAGCATTATCCGCACTTTTAAAATAGATCCGATGGGATTAATTGAAGGTCTGCAGGTAGCAGAAAGAGAAGGGCTTGTTGAGCAAAGCCAAACTGAGCATGTAATTAAGGGCTTTGACGGTGCTTATTTCTCACGAGAAAAGCACTTTTTACCCGATATTATCACCTCGCTTTGGCGAGAACGTGACAAGGCCAAGTTGCAGAATAATGCCGCATTATCGCAAGCCATTAAGATTATTATGAACAGCTTTTATGGCATTTTAGGCTCTACTGGTTGTCGGTTTTTCGACCCACGCTTAGCTGGCTCCATCACTAAACGCAGCCATGAGATTTTAAAAATCACTAAATCATGGATTGAAAACAAGGGCTATCGGGTTATTTATGGCGATACAGACTCTATTTTTGTCCATGTTGGCAGTGATAAATCATTAACGCAAAGTAAAGCGCTAGGCCTTGAGCTTCAAGCGCTAATTAACAAAAAATGGCAGCAGAAAATAACCAATGAATTTAATTTGCCTTGTGAATTGGAGATTGAATTTGAAACCCATTTCACTAAATTTTTAATGCCTACTATTCGTGGTCGAGATGTTGGCACTAAGAAACGCTATGCTGGACTTGTGACTTTAGATGGCGACGGTTTAGGTGAGGATGGCGAAAAACAGCAAAAGCTAATTTTTAAAGGTTTAGAAAGTGTCAGAACTGATTGGACACAACTTGCTAAAGACTTTCAGCAGACTTTATATTTAAAAGTGTTTAATCAGATGAGTGTTGAAGGTGACATTAAAGGTTATATCAAAGAAACTGTAACCAAAACGTTGGATGGTGAATTTGATGAAAAATTGATTTATCGAAAGCGTATTCGTAGAAAACTTGACGATTATATAAAAAATGTACCTCCTCATATAAAAGCTGCGCGCTTAGCCGATGAAATAAATGAAAAGCAAGGCAAGCCATTGCGTTATCAAAATCGTGGCTGGATTGAGTATTATATTACTATTAATGGCCCTCAAACAGTAGAACACCTCTCTTCACCGCTAGATTATCAATTCTACATTGACCGTCAGTTATGCGCCGTTGCCGATGGGATTTTACCTTTTGTTGGTACTAGCTTCGGGCAAATAACCGATAAGCAAAGAGATCTATTCCGCTAAATTGAGAAATCATCTAATTTAATTCATTGTTACATCAAGAGTTTTCACATCAGTGACTTTTGGCACTGTTGCTGAAATCGATTTTTTTTTATTCTTTTACAAACTTTGTAGGAGAATGAAATGCCACAGTCTAATAATCAACATCCTGATATTTCTCAGCTGAAAATCGATCGTAAGCAACAAGATAAAAGAGTGTGGCGTCCTGCCAATATTACCAATGTTTTTATTTTAATGACGATTTGTGTAAGTGCATTTTATTTGAGTGTGGTTGTTTTTTTTCCAACATCTGATTTTTCTAATATGAATGTTAAACAAGTTGCCAGACTAAATGATAATGACAAGTCTCAGGCTAATTCAAGATTACAAATAGAAAACTCCTCTAAAGCTCTATCAGTGAAAAATGAACAAAGCAATGACACTATACTCGATGCCAGTGGCCATATTGTTGCTAGGCGCATAGCTACCGTGTCATCGCGGGTCACAGGGAAGCTTAATCAGCTTCATATCGAAGAAGGTCAACGAGTCAGTAAATCAGAAGTTTTGGCTGAGCTTGATGATAAACAAGCGGTGATATCACATCAATTAGCGTTAGCTGAATTGTCAGCAAAGCAAGCTGGTTTTGAAGAATTAGAGCTGCTTTTTCAGCAACAAACGCAACGATTTAAACGTAACAAATCTTTAGCAGAACAACAATTAATTAGTGAACAATTACTTGAAGACAGCCAATTTAAAAATGCCCAGTTAGCTATTCAAGTGAGAAACAAGCAAGCGTTAGTGCAATTAGCTGAGCAAAGAGTTGCTTTAGCGCAGTATCAACTCAATCAACATAAAATAAGAGCACCTTTTGACGGTGTCGTGATCAGTAAAAATGCTCAAGTCGGCGAGCTTATTTCTTCAGGTAGTTCGGGTGGCGGTTTTATTCGTACCGGTGTTGGCACCATTGTCGATATGAGCTCTTTAGAAATAGAGGTTGAAGTAGGTGAAAGTTATATCAACCGTGTATTTGCAGGTCAAAAAGTTATTGCCAAGTTAGATGCTTATCCAAATTTGCATATTAACAGTGAAGTGGTTGCCGTTATCCCAACCGCAGATCGTCAAAAAGCCAGCATAAAAGTAAGAATAAAACTATTTGAGAGCGACCCACGAATTTTACCTGATATGGGGGTGAAAGTGAGTTTTATTAAAAGTATTACTGCAAATAAAACCGTTCAGCAAAGCCGCGTAGCTGCGTTGTAAATGTTGCTGGTAATCACCGTTTTCAGTAAATAAAAAATTAAGGAATAACCATGCAAAATACTAACGATATTATATTAAAGGCAATAAACAAAAGTTACCAAAAAGGCGATAACACCGTTGTTGTACATGATGATTTTAACTTAACCATTAAATCAGGTGAGTTTGTCGCGCTAATGGGTCCTTCGGGATTAGGAAAAAGTACCTTACTACATTTAATGGGCGGCTTAGATCAGCCGACGCAGGGAGAAGTTTTGATTGGTGGTCAGCGCATTGATAATTTGCCTCAAAAAAAATTAACCCAATGGCGGGCTGAAAACATTGGGTTCATTTTTCAATCACATCATTTATTGCCGGTATTGACTGCCCAAGGAAATGTTGAACTGCCATTAGCGTTAACACCACTAAATAGAAAACAGCGTAAACAACATGCCAGCATGGCATTGCAACTGGTGAGTATGAGTGAACGCGCTGATCATTACCCAAAAGAACTATCAGGTGGTCAAGAACAACGAGTTGCCATTGCTCGTGCCATTGTTAGCGATCCGAAAATTTTATTGTGTGATGAGCCAACGGGAAATTTAGACAGAAAAACTGCGGATGAAATTTTAGCATTACTTGCCAAATTAAATAGTGACTCAGGTAAAACTATTGTGATGGTAACTCATGATCATAAAGCGGCAGAGTATGCCTCTCGGGTGATTAATCTAGAGTCGTATATCTTGTCGCAGAATAATAGTCTTTCTAAAAATGAAGAATTGTTACAGAATATTGAACCCGAGGTCGATGATATTTCTATAGGGGCAAGCTCATGAACTTATGGCTCTTAGTGTGGCGTAACAGTTTTCGAAAAAAAACACGTTTTGGTTTGACCTGCCTATCTGTCATGGTGGCCTTTTTTTTATTTACCACCTTGGCAGGTGTGAATCATGCATTAACCGCTAGTGTTAGTAGTATTAATCAGTATCGAATGATCACCAGTCATAAGATATCGATTACAAGGTCACTACCCATTAACTATCAACAAAAAATTGCGGCACTTGCTGATATTGAGCAAGTCAGTTACGCATCTTGGTTTGGTGGCTTTTTCCAAAATGAAAGAAATCAAATTGCGGTTATGGCAGTCGAACATAATAGTTATTTTGAGCTGTTTGATGAATACCAAATTCCAAAGCCGCAATTAACGCAGTGGAAAAAAACACGTACTGGAATTATTGTCGGCCAAGCACTAGCAAAACAATACGGTTGGCAAGTGGGTGATAAAGTGCCACTTAGTTCCTCTATTTGGATGAATAGAAGTGGCTCTTTTAGTTGGGAGTTTGTTGTTTCAGGGATTTATCAAAGCAGTAAACAAGCAGGAGATAATAAAAAAATATTTTTCCAACACGCTTATTTTGATAAAGGTAGAGCTTATGCCAGAAATTCAATAAGTTGGTTGTCGACAAAAATAGTACCTCAAGCGAATGTTGAACAGGTTATTAGCGCCATTGACAACTTATTTGCCCATTCAAATAGCCCAACCAGAACAACAACAGAGCAAGTTTTTGTTAAAGAGCGAGCACAACAGTTTGTTGATATGGCAATGGTGATCAATATTGTGGTAATCGCGGTGTTTTTTACGCTGCTGCTGATTGTGTGCAATACCATGATCCAAACAATTCGTGAACGATTAAATGAAAGTGCGATGATGAAAGCGCTTGGCTTTTCATCTGCGTCTCTAATCAGTGCTATTTATTTAGAATCACTATTGTTACTTAGCCTTGGCGCTGCATTAGGCACTTTATTAGCAACAGTTTTATTAGGGTTTGTTAAACAAGCGTTCGGTGACTTCTTACCTGGAATTTATATCTCACCTGAGCATTACTTCACGGTGTTTGCTTTAGTGAATATAGCGGCTGCTTTTTGTAGCTTTTTTCCTGCCTTTACCATTAAAGGCATTGTTATTAGTGAAACGTTAGGAGGAAACTCATGAGTAATTCGTTTGAGCATTCGTTAAGTTATATCGAGCAGTTTTTTATCAATGTTAAACAAGCTCAGGCGCTGACCGTTATTAACTTTAAAAGTTTTCCACAACGCTTTGCTGCTTCTTTAGTAAGTATCTTAAGCATTGGTTGTGTCGCGGCTGTCATTTTGAGTGTGTTGGCTATGACTGAGGGCATGATGAAAACTTTAGCGCAATCAGGATTAGACAATACTGTGTTAATCATGCGCGCAGGGGCAGTGTCAGAGTTACAAAGTGTGATGTTTCCTGCTGAAATGAATATATTAGCCAACAATTCTAAAGTCATTCGAGATGCTGAAGGACAAGCACAAGTTTCTGCTGAAATGTTTGTAAATGCTGAAGTGAACTTTACCGATACTTCAGGTCAACAAGTCTCGAAAAGTTTGGCTCTAAGAGGAATTAGCGCTACAACGATGAAATTTCGCCCTAACTTTAAATTGGTGAGCGGACAATTATTTACCACCGGTGTTAGACAGCTTTTAATTGGTCAAGCTATTGCGCGAAGAATGCCAGAACTTAGCGTTGGAGAAAACATTACTTTAGGTGGGGCTCAGTGGCAAATTAGCGGAATATTTTCAGATGATAACAGTGTTTTTGAATCAGAACTATGGGCTGATATTGGCATGGTGCAAAGTGATTATCAGCGTGGAAATACCATTCAATCAGTGCGGTTAGCCTTAAATAATATCGATGATTTAGTGTCGCTTGAAAAAGAGTGGCAAGACGATCCGCGCTTGAATATTCGAGTTATCACTGAGAAGCAGTTCTTTGCAGAACAAGGTGAAAGCTTAACTCGCCTTATACGCTGGTTAGGCTTTCCTGTTGCGCTAGTGATGGCGTTAGGTGCGATGGTTGCAGCGCTTAATACTATGTACGCGGCTATTGCTAGTCGTAGTAAAGAGATAGCTACGCATAAAGCGATTGGTTTTAGCCCTTTTGCAATTTCAACATCAATTCTTTGCGAAGCCGTTTTAATTGCTTTAGTTGGCGGAGTATCAGGGATTTTACCGCTCTATCTAGTTTTTGATGGTTGGACTGCAGCAACACAAAACGCTAACAGCTTGAGTCAAATGATGTTTAATTTTGATATTAACCTAAAGTTAATTGCTCAATCGATGGCTTTAGCATTACTTATTGGTTTGTTAGGTGGTTTATTACCGGCTTTTAAAGCAATGAGACTGTCAGTTACCGAAGCGCTGCGTGATTAAAAACGTTCACTTTTCTAGGTATGCCAGAAGTCATGTTTTATATCCTAAATATTCATGACTTTTGGCACCTATATTCAAGCACTCAATTGACTAAACTAATCGTGTATTAAAGAACTCATCTAATAAAGATGAATTAGCATATTCAAATAGCTTATTTAAGGATTTACCATGACAATTAAAAAATTATTAACTTTTTCAGCAACGAGTTTAGCACTGGCTACAATCGGCTCATTATCAATGATTGCCTTATTAAGCCAAAATGCAATGGCAGCAGATTTAACCGTGAATATTAGTGATGTTGAACAAGGAAAAGGGCACTTGATGGTGGCACTTTATGCAGATGAAGAAGCTTACACAAGTGGCAAAGCTTCTTTTGCATCTAGAGTAAAAGCCAATGGAGAAAAAGAAATTGTAGTCTTTGAAAATTTACCTAATGGTGAATACGCTATTAAGATGTATCAAGATGAAAATGACAATAACAAGCTTGACTTCAACATGGTTGGTATTCCAAAAGAAGGTTATGGTTTTAGCAATAATGTCGGTATGTTCGGTGCGCCAGAATATGTTGAAGCAAAATTTACCATTAAAGAAAATACAGCAATTAAAGTAGAATTGTTTTAAAGTCAAAAGATTATACTTGTAGCTACCATCATTTAAACACAATGATGGTAGCTAAGTTGTTTTTATTGTTGAGTAACTTCATGTTTAAATCATTGATCCCTGAATATTATCGTAAAAACTGGCTATTACATTTTTCTGGATTTGCTACTTGGTTGGTGGTGAGCTTTGTATCTTTAAGTAGTCTTGACGTTAACCTTGAATATTTTATAAGAGCGAGTGGTTATATTGGCTTTTACCTTTTATCTGCTCGGGTTGTTTCTTCTGAAAGTGGAATACATGTTTTAAGAAATAAAATATTTATAGCGTGTCAAATAGTACTTGTTTTATTCTTGATTCATGGTGATAAGTATCGCATCACTGCCATTTTATTAGTGCTTGTTGCTACTCAATTGCCGGCAATATTACCACGAAAAAAAGCTTTGTTAGTCATGTTAGCGATTTCTATTGCGCATTTTGTTGTGGTATTTAATGGCGGATTTTTTAGCAGTTTTCTTCATGTCTTGATTTTTTTCATGTTACAAATATTTGGCTTTTCCACTATCGAAATAATGTTAAGAGAAGAGCGAGCAAAAGAAGAGTTGTCTGCTATTAATCAAGAGTTATTAGCGACTCGATTTATGCTAAAAAGCTCATCACAAAAGCAAGAACGTTTGCGTATTTCTCGTGATTTACACGATGTTATAGGACATCAGTTAACGGCATTGTCCTTGAACTTAGAAGTTGCTAAACATAAAGTGCCTGAAGAATTCAAACCACTATTAGATGATAATTTGCAGTTGGCTAAAACGCTTTTAGCTGATGTTCGTCATGTGGTTAAAGAAATGCGCGATGAAGAGCAATTTGATTTAAGTGTTAATTTAAATAATTTAGTAAGCCAGTTACCTGATTGCCAACTCATTATTCAATCACCACTGAATATCAATTCACTGCGTCTTAAACAACAGTTAATGTTCTGTTTGCAAGAGGGTATTAGTAATGCTCTTCGCCATGGCAAAGCAACGAAACTAATACTTGCCAATAAAGAGGTTGAAGGTAGTTTAGTTATTGAATTGATTGATAATGGTGTTAGTTTTAAGACAAGTAAGCCATTTGATTTTGGCAGTGGCTTAAAGGGTATGGAAGAGCGCTTAACTGACTTTAATGGCACAGTTCAACTAATTAGCAGTTCAATAGGCTGTACACTAGCACTGAGAGTAGAGGATTGTTATGATTAAAGTTGCTTTGGTAGATGATCAACAACTTGTGAGACAAGGTATTGCGGGCTTATTGTCACTTAGTGAGGATTTGACCATTGTTTGGCAAGCCGAAGACGGAGAAGATGCTCAACAGAAAATAATAGATAATGAACAACAGCCTGATGTGATGCTACTTGATATTCGTATGCCAAAAGTGAACGGTATTGAGTTAGTGAAAATATTACGAGCACAAGGTAATACTTTACCAATTTTAATGCTAACCACTTTTGATGACAGTGAATTGTTTATGCAAAGCTTGCAGGCCGGCGCAAATGGCTTTTTATTAAAAGATGTTTCATTAGATAAATTAGTTAATGCTGTTAAAACTCTCGCCGCTGGCGGGTTTGTTGCTGAGCCAGTAGTCATGAAACAGCTTAATAAAGGTTTTGCCGATGTACCTGTACTTGAAGATTTGACCGAAAAAGAGAAGCAAATCCTTAAGTTAGTTGCTGGTGGGTTTTCTAATAAAGAAATCGCGAGTAGTATTTTTTTAGCTGAAGGTACAGTGAAAAATCATGTTTCTAATATTCTAGCCAAATTGAACACCCGTGATCGTACTCGGGCTGTACTAATAGCGCTTAACCAAGGACTTGTGTAATTTATCTACTTGCACGCAACTAGCGTTGTTGGTTTTAGTCAATATAAAGTAATAGTTTTATAGTTAATCTTGCTTTGATATTTTTATCTAAATTAAAAACGGTAACTTGATAGAAGTATTATTTATCAATAATGAAAAGAAAGTTAATGTAAATTATTTCATTTCAAGGTATAAATACAAATAAGTTTTAGATGGCTAGATAGCTATTGCTAAATATTATTCAAAGGTTAACTTAAATGAAACAATATACTAAAATTGTTACGGCTGGTCGCAAGGCTAAGTGGACAAATGGCGTGGTAAACCCAAGTGTCACTCGCGCCTCAACAGTGGTATTTAATACCGTTGATGAAATGAACAATGCGCTAAAAAATAGAAATAACCAAACGATGGTTTATGGTAGACGTGGTACAACAACGTCGTTTGCTTTTAGTGATGCCATGACTGAGCTTGAAGGAGGCGCAGGTTGTGCTCTTTACCCGTCAGGCACTGCTGCTATTACCAATGCGATAATTTCTTTTGTTGAAAGTGGTGATCATATTTTAATGGTTGACAGTGTGTATGAGCCAACCCGTGATTATTGCGATAAAATTTTAGCAAAAATGGGCGTTGAAACTACTTATTATGATCCATTAATTGGCGCTGGTATTGAAGCCTTAATTCAGCCTAATACTCGTATTGTTTTCTTAGAATCTCCTGGCTCGATTACCATGGAAGTACAAGATGTACCGACCATTGCTAAAATAGCGCATAAGCATGATTGTCTTGTTATGCTTGATAATACTTGGGGCGCAGGTATTAACTTTAAGCCATTTGATTATGGTGTTGATATCAGTGTACAAGCGGCGACTAAATATATTGTTGGTCACTCTGATGTCATGTTGGGTACTGCAACGGCTACCGAAAAGTATTGGCCACAATTACGTGATAATAGTTACTTGATGGGGCAGTGTACTTCTCCCGATGACCTCTATCTTGCGCTTCGTGGTATTCGCACCATTGGTGTACGTTTAAGACAACATCAAGAAAGTGCTTTAAAAATTGCTAATTGGCTAAAAGAAATACCTGAAGTCGATACCATTTTGCATCCAGCATTTGAGTCTTGTCCGGGACATGAGTTTTTCAAACGTGATTTTACTGGCTCAAATGGCTTGTTCTCTTTTACATTAAACTGTGGCAATAGAGAGGCGTTAACAGCGCTGCTTGATGGTATGTCGCACTTTAAAATGGGTTACTCTTGGGGTGGATTTGAATCACTAATTCTTGGCATTACTAGTGTTGACTCTATTCGAAGTGCAACAAAGTGGACAGCCGAATTTCCATTAATCCGTTTGCATATTGGTTTAGAAGATGTTGATGATCTAATTGAAGATTTAAAACAAGGTTTTGTTCGATTTAATGAAAAACTTTAACTTGTAGTTTGTAAGTTAGACTTGAGTCCGTAAATACCATAGAGGTTTGAATTACCTCTATGGTTAAGGTAATAAACTAAAGAGAAATGTTCGCTGAGCGCGCATATTCATTAAAGTTTACTACAGCCTTAGGAAGATCATATTCGACTAAATTGTTTAATGAGCTTAATAGTCCTTTAAGTTCTTTTAGTTCATTAAATGAAGCACTTGAGTTGATAACTTTTTCTGAAAGTAGGTTGAAACGCTTGAGTTGCTCTGAATTCATAATAGTCTTCCTTGATTTTAGCTACATTAGACCATAAGTTAAAAATAATGTTAATGCAATAAATATATTCTTTGGGTTGAAAAATCTGAATAATAAGCTATGAGTTTATTATTCAGCTTTAGTCTTCTTGATTTACTTCCCTAACAAAGTAAATATTTTCTTGGCTATGTCGGTATTATCTTGTGAACCATTAAATAGTTCACTTTGTTTACCAAAAGCGAATACGGGAACATCAATAGCCGTATGACCGCCTGAAGTCCAGCCACTGTTAGTTCTATTATCCATCAGATTTTTCACTTGCTTTTGCAACGCTTTCTCGGCAGTAGAGGTGTTTTTATCTTGATACATATTCTTATTGCTATCTAATTGTGGGGTTTCTTTTGCTTGTTTTAGTAAATCTAATTCACTTTGGTTTAGCTCAAAATTAAACAGTGAATTGGTACTTTTAGGGGTGATTTCATCAGTCATTAATTTTTTTGCAATGTAGTATATAGAATGCTGCATAGCCCGTAATACTTCTGCTTGCCACTTATATTTACCATTGGCAGCAAGGGTAAAGCCACCAGTGCTGTGATCAGCCGTAACGATAACGAGCGTGTTGGGGTGATGGTCTACAAAATGTTCTAAATACTCTAATGTTTTGGCCAAATCATCCATTTCAGCCATAGCACCATTTATATCATTACCATGACCAGCCCAGTCAATTTGACTTGCTTCTATTAACATGAAAAAACCATTATCAGACGCATCATCATGTGTTTGCATATCAATAAGGTGGTGAACTGCTGATTTAGTCATTGCTGACAAACGATGTTTGTTCGTGTCATCTTGCGCCCAAGGTAAGCCAACGTCAGCAAAAAGTCCCAATACGGGCTTATCACTTGGTAAGTTGTTCAAACCTTGGTAATCATCAATATAGTGAAAACCCGCTTCTTTAAACTCATCAACTAAATTCCTATCTTCTCGAATGAAATACTTCCAACCACCGCCAAGATATAAATCAGCTTTAATGCCTGCATCTATATAACTGTCGGCTATAGCATTATAGTTTCTTCGGCTTTCATTGTGAGCTAAATAAGACGCTGGGGTTGCATGATTAATTTGAGAGGTTACGACAACGCCTGTTTTTTTACCTTGTAGTTTTGCCCACTCTAATACGGTTTGAACTGCTTGTTTATTAATATCAACACCAATAGCACCGTTATAACTTTTTACACCGGTTGCCAGTGCTGTCGCGCTAGCGGCTGAGTCAGTTACAACACCTGAAACTGAGGCAGGGTATGTGCTTGATAAACCAGTGAGGTGGCGATCAAAAACAGTGGTTTCAACAATTTCAGTGTCTGGATTATCTTTAAAATATCGATAAGCAGAAGTATAAGCTGGTCCCATGCCATCACCGATAACCATGATGACATTCCTAGGTAAAGATAAAGGAGAGGGATTAGGTGAAGCTTGTATAGCTGTTGATTCTTGCTTTGCTATTTCAGTATCAGCAGGCGTTGTGCTAACACAAGATATTGTTATAAAAGAAAGTGCTA
>JAPYOP010000186.1 GCA_029938115.1 Colwellia sp.
TTTGACATAATCATTGCTGATTGTATTCTTAATTATTTTGGAAAGATGTTTGAAAGCTTATTTATCACTACTTTTACTACTTGTTTCTTTTTCATCTGCAGCAGCTGAAGAAGATAAGTTTTATGAAGCTGCTCGAAGTGCTTTAAGTGATAATAAACACAATGAGGCGTTGATACATGTAAAAAACATATTAAAAACTTCACCTAATCATTTAGCTTCACACATTTTATTTGCTGAAATATTACTTGCCAGTGGTAGCGCTAGTGCCGCAGAAGTTGCATTAACAAAGGCTACCGATTTAGGCGCAAATAAAAAACAGTTACAATTGCTGTTTGCTGAGTCCTACATTATGCAAGGACAATATAGTAAAACCTTAGATTATCTACCTGAACAAACTAATGATGATAAATTAGCCGCTAAAATTTATGTGCTTAGAGGTGATGCTCATCTAGGGTTACGCCAATTAAAACTATCACAAAATGATTACAACACCGCCTTGAATTTTAATGCTAAAAATATGGATGCTAAGCTAGGCTTAGCGCAAGTTTCAGTAAATTACTTTAAATATCGTCAAGCAGATAAATTAGTTGATGAAGTATTGGTCAGTTATATTCCACCGATAAAAGCATGGAATTTAAAAGCGAGTATTCAGCAAAGTTTAGGTAATAATGAACTTGCACTTAATGCTATTAATCAAGCATTGTTGATTGATAAAAATAATATTCAATCACTAACTTTTGCCAGTACTATCAATCTTGAGTTGCAACAATTTGAATTGGCAGAAAAATATGCTGACAGTATATTAGAGCAAGTTCCAAATGAGCCTAAAGCTGAATTTCTTAAAGCGATGGTACAAGTTAGAAAAGATAAAAACTCAGATCTAGAAGACTCAATAGAAAAAGTTGCTCAAGTGTTAGACCACTTAAGCGAAGATGTACTACGTTCAAACCCTTCATATTATTATTTAGCTAGCATAATTCTATTTCATCAAGAAAAGTATGAAGCAGCAAGACAATATATTGATGCTTATTTATTTGTAGATGAAAATAACATTAATGCTTTAACGCTTGCAGCTACTATTGAATTAATTGAAAAGAAAGCAGTGCAAGCGAAAACATTGTTAAGTCGAGCTAACTTTTTAGAGCCGAACAATCCAAAAATATTATCTATGCTAGGTATGACTTACTTAGAATTAAAGCAATATGATAGGGCACATTTTTACCTTGCCAAAGTTAAAGAACTTAAGCCGGATCTAGGCATAGCAGACACCCAACTTGCACAAAGTTACTTAGCGGTAGGTAATCCTGAGAAGGCAATTGAACATTTATTGAAAGCGTCAGTATCGGAATTTGACCCTACCACCGTTGGATTATTGCTAGTTGAGTCTTATATGAAATCAGGACAGATGGATAAGGGCATAGGCATTGCTAAAAAACTAGCTGAAAATATGTCTGAAAATTCAAATATTCAACATCATCTTGGCTATGTGTATCAAATGTCAGGGGATATGGATAAGGCAATAAAACAGTTTGAACAGGCTTTGAAAATCACTCCAAACCATACTAAGTCTATCGTTAGCTTAGCTAAAATTGATTACCAAAAAGGTAATATAGATGCGGCTATTAATCGCCTGAAAGTTGCGATAAATAATACGCCAAATGATGTTTATTTAATTACTACGTTGGCTAATTTATATAACCGAATTAATAATTCTGCAGCGAGTGTCGCTTTATTAGAAACGCAGTTCAAACTTGATAATAAAAATGAAGAGTTATTAAAAAACTTAACGATTAGTTATGTCGGTAATAAGCAACTATTACTTGCGATAGAAACTTTAAATAGCTATTTGTTGAGTCAAAGAAAGACTGTTGATCTATATTTGCTACTAGCTAATTTGCATACTAGAAACTCAGATGTTAACTCGGCGGTAAACGCCTATAAATCAGCAATTAAACAAGGTGGTGATAAGGGTAAAATATTTTTACAAATTGCGACTGTTTATCATCGTTTCTCTCAAGTAACAGCAGCTATTAATGCCTATAGAAAAGCGATGGCTTGGGATGAAGACAATGAGCAAGTTATTATTGGTTTTTCCCAGCTATATAACGCTGAAAGCGATACGGATAGCGCAATCAAATTGATTAAGACTTTTGAGGCCAGTCATCAACTTTCACCGCAGTTGATTGAAGTTTTGGCGAATTCATATTTACAAATTAACCAATATAGACTTGCGGAAAGGTATTATAACAAACGCATCAAACTTGCCAGTAATGATAGTAGCGTGGTGGGGCTAAATTTAATATATCGAGCAACAAAGCGCACTAAAAAAGCGGCTGAAGTATTATCCAAGTCACTGAAAGAGCATCCAAATAATTTATTGTTAAATACTGCACTAGCAGAGCTTTATATTGATCAAGTGCAATGGGAAAAAGCAGATAAAATATATCAAAAATTAGTTGATCTGTATTCAAATCACCCCGCAATTTTAAATAATGCGAGTTATGTAGCTTTAAACTTATCTGATTATCAACGAGCTGAGGCGTTAGTTAAAAAGTCGTTAGCGATAGTTGATGATCAGCCAGACTCTTTGGATACCTTGGGATGGATTTATTATCAAACGAAAGAGTTTAATGCAGCTTTGCCTTTATTTAGAAAAGCGTTAGCTATTAACAACTCAAATCCAGCGGTGAAGTATCACTTATCTTTAACGCTTAAGGCACTTAACCGGGATAAAGAAGCGATTAAACTAATGGTTGATGTAGTTAACTCAGATTATGA
>JAPYOP010000187.1 GCA_029938115.1 Colwellia sp.
ACGATTCAAGACCGTCATACTTAACGTGTAAATATACGTTTTAAAGCGGAGTAAACTGCCTAACTAAAGGTCGCATATAACTGCCCAAGCAGATAGCTGATCATGTCACTACACCAACCAAAACCCACTACTAACTATGGCTGTCCGAACTATTTACTGTCCTAGTTATTTTTTAATTATTTTGGTTAGTCCAGTTTATGCCTTATTTACCGATAACAAACAGTTGCCTTTAGGCCTTAAAGTTTGACTAGTGGCTATTGAACGACAAGTAGTGAATACAGTGAAAATTCATAGTGTGATTAAAGGAGGATCGTGGGTCTTGTTTTGTGCGTTTAAGGAATAAGGCAGGACTTGCCCCCTACTCGACCCGTGCTCTCAAGCTGTATTTATAATTTTAAAAATGTGCTGGACATTCAGTTTACTAATATTTTAACGGGAATCTCTATATGGTATGCAAGCCCACCGTTTGCTGAAAGTGCACAAGACACATCACCCTTAAATGTGTGTGTGATGGCGTTATACATAATAGTTGTACCTAAACCAATGTGCCCACCGCCTCGCTTACTGGTATTAAACGGGTTAAATATATTTTCTACATCCTCTTGCGTTAAGCCCTCACCACCATCTTCGTAGTCAATCAATAATGAATTCTCATTGGATTTAATAGTGATAACAATATCACCTTCATTAGATGAAAAACATGCATGCTCAACCGAATTTACCATTAGTATTTCAAATATTTGCGAGATAAATTCGCAAACACATTCTACTTTCAGTGTATGACTGCAAATTAACTTAACATTTACTTTTTTACCCCTGCCACTTAAATCAAGTTCTTCTATTTCATGATCAACATAATCCTTAATATTAATAATTTCATTTTGGCTGTACGAATTCTTAGCATTTATGAGTTTAAAATCCTCTACTTGCTTTGAGGCTTTGGCTAAACTTTGCTCAATCAACCCCAAGGAATCACCCGTAGCATGTAAATACAATTCTAATTGATTTTTAGTAATATCATTACGTTTAAAATCATTAACAAGAGAATCATATTGATCCCTAAGAAAGGATGAGGCCGTAATACCAACCCCAAGCGGTGTATTCATTTCGTGTGCAACGCCTACTACCAGACCTGTGAGCGCGGCCATTTTTTTTGACTGAATCAATTTACCCTGTGTGTTTTTCAGTTTATCTAGTGATAGGTTTAACTCACGCGTTCGCTCAACAACTTTTCCTTCAAGATCGCGATTTAAATGCATAATTTTATTTTCAGTTCGGTCTTGCTTATCACGAATTTTATATGCCACACCCAAAGCCAAAAAAGATAAAAACAAAGAAATTGCAATACCCAATGACCCCCCTACATTCTTCATGGGCAATACAACACCAAAGAAATCCGCCATAATTAAGCTGACACTTAAAAATATAGGAGAAGTTGCCATAAGAAAATACTTCGAGTTTTTCTCACCCTGCCACCATAATACAAACAACATAATTACGGCTGATAAATAATTAAAGTTAACCATTACAACCATAACTGGAACCATAATTAAAATTGGCAACACAAAGCACAGAATAGTTAGGATAAATGAAACTAATATCAGTGCCAATGTAAAGATCTTAATTATTTGATTTTTACTTATAGAAACGAACGCATAAAAAAACATAAGAAATGCAAAGCTAGAAAGCAACCCCAATACAGGTACGGCCTTATTATTAAGCTCTGGAGCCTGCGGCCAAATATATTGAACACCGTACCCCCAATTAACCACTATAAAAAAAAGCGAGACGCTAAGTAAGAAAACTAGAGCGACTATATCTAACCTTTGAATCTTAACCAACAGAATTAAATGATAAAATATTAGAATAATCAAAGCCCCCAAAACAATGCCATTCCAAATAGTGTTAATTTCATCATGCTTCAAAAATTCAATTTTATTCCATAACAATAATGAAACTTTGGTTACTCCCTTGGTATTTACTTTAAAGTAAACGTTAATTTTTCCTGAACCCGGTTGTGGTACCGGAAATAACAGTTTTCGATTACTAATGGGTTTACTTGCGAAGGGAATGTTATCTCCACTAACGTACTTTTTAATGAAGGTATTGTTGTAATAAAAATGGGCAGTTACGGTATCTAGATAATAAAAACTAAATTCCAGTAATTGCTCGTGATCTTGGGTAATTTCATTTGTGAGCTCTACCCTTACCCATTGGTCATACTGTTTTCGGCCTAAGTGGCTCTTCCCTTGAAGGGAAACCCAATCAGGCGAAGCCCTTGCTTGTTCTAAGGTGATATATTGCTTGTCTGAATCCAGCACCTCCATATAGGGCACTAGATCAATATTGTCTTGCTGAAGCTCGCTGGCATCAAGAGACAAGGATACAACTGATAAAAAGGCTGCTAGAAGTATCCTTTCCAACATTAATAATTAACTCCATAATGCGTAGAACGTGGGCTATAAACTTATGAGTGTAGTTCAAGTGCGGTCTATCGTTTGATTAATAGGGGCATGGCATTATGGGATGGGTAATAACACGGTGCCAATGGGCCCGTTACGCATTCAATTTACGTCATTATGTATAAGTAACCCTCGCCCAGAGCATTCTTAACTTGCGCATATCAAACCTGCGGGTAATTTGTGAATGCCTTTGAAAATAACTACCGATCAGACAGTTGACTACCTTTCAGACAGTCATACTTAACGTGTAAACATACGTTTCAATCAACCGTTTTAAATATACGTTTTAAAGCGGAGTAAA
>JAPYOP010000188.1 GCA_029938115.1 Colwellia sp.
GCCAGTGTATTGAATATTTAAGTCACTTGGTTAAAAATTGATTCTGTAGGTGGCTGGCTTTACACTGCTAATTTAAAAATAAAGCTAGATAAATCAAGTGATTAGTTATTTGAGAAAAAAATAAGGCTTATTAATTTATAATAAGCCCTTATTTTGACCGCTTCAAAGTTGGGGGGGGAGCAGGCCCCTGTGAATTAAGAAGTATCAGAAAGGATTTTTAACCACGTCTAAAACTCCTTTCAAAATAATCACTTAGAGATGCGCGGCTGACATCAGAAATGCCAAAGCGAGCGTGCTCTATATTAAAATATTATAAAGTTAAAGGGGTTTGAGTGAGTTTAGGTAGAAATGAACTTTGCTGGTGTGGCTCAATATCAAGTATAAGAAATGTCATTTGAATAGATCTTCACAAACACCTGTTCAGGAATCGGTATTGTTTAAAGAGTTGAATCGCTTCAACACTGATAAGAAGTGTAGTGCTTCAACTATTTTCAAGGATGAATGTTCAAATAAAATTGTTAAGGCTCATTCAGTTTCAAAAAGTTCTTCTTTGAAAGAGATTGCTGTCGATGGGCATGTTTTGACATTCTTCATGGCT
The DNA here is from genome assembly GCA_029938115.1 of Colwellia sp. Lineage (GTDB taxonomy): Bacteria > Pseudomonadota > Gammaproteobacteria > Enterobacterales > Alteromonadaceae > Colwellia. Next base: position 599 of record JAPYOP010000188.1, read on the forward strand.
CAAAGAAATACAGATTATACTGTTTTGGAACCTGTATCGGTCGGAATAAACAAAGCTTCAACCTTCAATGGATTTTGTAGGGTTCATGACAAAAAGTTATTTTCTCCATTTGAAGATAACCATTTCGATTTATCGAGCTATCACTGTTTCCTTATTATGTATCGTACGATTTCTCGTGAGCTATTTGTAAAAGAAAGCTGTAAGGGGACTTTCGGGCTCGTGAAAGAAATGGATAAAGGGAAGAATATATTTGAACAAATGTATATTCAAGATCGTTATCGGCACTTTAATGGAAGTAACGATTTAACTATAAATGATCTAAAAAACATAAATTTGTCACTAGAGAAGGTGTTAGTTTCAAAAGATTACGATCAGTTAGAGCACGTTATTATCGAACTAGAAATACCTCCTAAAGTAATGTCTAGCTCTATTGGAGGTATGCACTTTGGTTTTGATGGTTCGCTAATTCAAGAGATTACTAATGATCCCATGTGTATTCCCGATTATTTAAGTATCAATTCATTTTCTAGCAATGGTAAAGGTTACATTGTCTTGTCATGGCTAAATGAGCACAGAGTATCTAATCAAGAACTAATTAAAACTTTGATTTACTCTAATTCAATTTCTGACTCATTATTAATGCTAATTATTTCACAAACAGAAAATGTATATCTCTCGCCACAATGGTGGGATAATTTGAGTGACAAAAAGAAATCTGACCTTACAGAGTTGTATAAATGTGGGGGGTGTCAAGATACCTATAATGATGTATTAGTTACTGATGTAAATTATGGTGCTTTCGATTATCAAAATGTTAAGTATTTATACACCGAGTAAGACGCTTTACAACAAGAATATCAATGATCGCCACTACGTGGCTGGACGTGGCAAAAAGCCGCGCACCCATTATTTAGACGTTAAGAATTTGAGTTACCAACAAAAAGTATACATCATCTATAGTTAGACTTAGGTCTGACACGCAGGTGTCACATGACAAAACATAAATTGAAGTACTGCTGTTGATAACTGGATAGAATTTTATGAAAAACGTATTAATAAGAATATTTTGGCCAATATTAAAAATATTCGAAACAGGCCAAGACCCAACTAACTATAAAAAGTCACACAGAGTTGCGCTAAATGTTGTAGGTGTTCTATTCATCTTTCTATCACTAGTCTCAGTGGCTGCTGCCTATGCCGCTGGTGGAGTAGGTTCACTTATCCCAGTGATAATCTTCTTTTGTGCAGGTGTGGTCGCGGTTGTGGTGGGGGCGTTGGGTTCAAACAGTGCAGTATCAAAAATATGGGGCACTAAATAGCACTCAACTGGTATTCAAAGGGGTCAGAGCCTTTGATTTTGTATCGCGGATATCCGAAATGGCAAAGCGAGCGTGTTCCATATTAAAATGTTATGCAGTAACTTACCTAGAATATTAATAAGTAAAGTCGCGTCGTTGAATAGATAAGGAATTCAGTATGGGAATACTAATGAGAATGGGGAAAAGCCGAGCAATTAAAAAAATTGCGAAGCGCATGCCTATGTTTCTTACGAGTGGGTATGGATACGCAGAGGCTTATACTCCCGGGCAGGTTGGGGTTGCCATGGAATCTACTGGTTGCAATCCAGATTACATTGATTATGCCTATGCAACTTTTTGCAACGAAGAAACTTTTAATGAGGTGTGTTCAAGTGACTATGCCTCTTTACATCAAGAGGTAGCTGATACCTGCTTTGCAGGCGACAATAGCTTTAGTGTTTCAGATGCAGCTTCAGGTTCTGATGGCGGAGGTTTTGGTGGAGATGGAGGCGGTGGAGATGGCGGGGGTGGGGATTAATTTAACAATCAAAGTGGTCAGAGCCTTTAAATTGGAGCAACTACCTAGACATCAGTATTATTTTAAAATCTGCCAATTACTGAAAGCATTGATTTTAAGTCTGTCTGCCTGCAATCACACCCTTTCACTTTTCAGCGAATACCAACTAAAATAAAAGTAAGGCACGGACACTAACGGAGGGTCACAAGTTGTTTAAATTATCAATTGCCTGCGTGGTGTTATTGTCAATAACCGCCTGTAGCACGCTCCCTAAAGCCGTGCCAACAAGTAATCCTAATACCTTGGCATATTCGTACCTTGGCACCAACATG
>JAPYOP010000189.1 GCA_029938115.1 Colwellia sp.
TAACAGCAAAGGGCGGGTTCACTAAGGCCATTAACAAGTCAAATGAACTGAATGTTGCCGATATGGCCGCGATTAAGCAAGATGGCAGTGCAGTAACAACGACTAAAGCACCGACTCAGGTTTACTTTGTACCAACAGCTGATGTTAAGGGGCATTTTGATACAGCCGCTCATGACTTTCGTGATGACCTTGCGTCTCTAACGCAAGGCACTGCCGTTTATGATATCTACGCCACTGACCAAGCGATAAAAACGTCTATCTGGCCTTGGAAGTTGGCACGTTACCAGCGTGAGCGTCGTGACAGTGCTGTTAAAGTAGGCACTATTGTTATGGACTCTGCGTTTAAAACATCACAATTTGGTGATAGCGGTGTTTACTTTAAGCAACAGTATTAATAAGGGCTGATCGTTAGTCTGGATCGTTTTATATAGCAGTAAAAAAAGGCACTTATCGAAAGATAAGCGCCTTTTTTTATGTTTACTGTCTGCTTAATAATTAGTCATTCATAGTTAGCAAAATACCTGTTAACGCGCTGCCAATGCTTGCTGAATTTTATTCTTAGTGGCGTACACCAAAAAATAAGCACCGTGTCCTTCGTAATTCACTACGCTGTTTTCTATAAAATTCCATTTTAATTTAACCGATGCTAACTGACGTATATTGGTAGCACTGTCATTCATATTAGCTAATGTATCCAAGTTTTTCTTGAACTCAGCACTAATGGTTTTGGGGTTAAGTTTGTTCATGTCACTGGCAAAAATAGCTACCTTTACGTTGTAAGAACTAGAGACATCAAAGAAACGGGCAGAGACGGCCTCCATCTGCACCACAGATAACAATTGCCTTTGAAGCTTACTGGTGTAATTACTTTTTTGATTATCTACCAATTCATAAATGTCAGATAGATAACTCCTAAAATCCTGGCGTACACGACTATCTACTTCCCAGCCATACTCTTTATCATATGTATGCACCAAGCGATCACTAAAACCCTGCCACTGGAGCTGTAATTCCTTAGCCTTGGGGCCATTTTCGCGGGCATATTGTGAAAGCAGCGTGAACGACTGGCGTTTAAATTTCTCAAATTCATTTACATATTTGTCATTGCCTTCACTTAAGCCCTGCATGTAAAAGGCCGACATAGCCTGACTGGTGGCTTTAACGTGATTTAGCAGGGTCTCATTGGCATGAGCGGGGGAGAACACACATAAACTGATTACCAGCAGGCACACACTACGAATACACTTCATTTCTAAACTCTTGGTTATATTTTATTAGCGACAGCCATTACGCGGAATTTAACATACCCATCTTTATTCTACAAAAGAACAATTAACCTCGTAAATCTAGTACAAATGAACCAAAACACGCGAACCCTTAAAGCTTGGGCTATAGGGGCAAGTCTTACGTTTTCCTTATTAAGTATGGCTGTTTGATTGGTTTGGCTTGGAATGATTTGTTATTAATCGTAACGGCAGAGAAACAAGAGTGTGCGTTTGCATTTAATCAAGTAAACCTATTGAAAGGCGTAAGCATTAGTACAGCGGTATAAGATTAATTTTGAGCTGTCAGCACCTTATTACGGCCAGCAGACTTTGCTTTATAGAGTGCTTTATCGCAGCGCTCTATCCAAGAATTCACATGATCAGATTCACGGGTCTGGGAAACCCCGCCGCTGATGGTTACGGGGCTGTCTATATTATAATCTTGTTGCTCAACTAATAGACGTAGTTCCTCCGACAGCTTAAGCGCATCCTCTTGTGTAGTTTGAGTTAATAACACCGCAAACTCTTCCCCACCATAACGAAACAGCTGATCGCTGCCGCGTAATCGATCTTGTATGGTTTTAGACACTTTTTTAAGTACGTTATCTCCTACTAGATGACCATAAGTATCATTAATACTTTTAAAATTATCTAAATCGAATATGAATAGTGTTGCCGGCGTTTTATATCGTAAAAATGTGTACAGAACTTTTTCCATGGCGCGGTGAAAAGTAGGGCGATTTAAAGCATTTGTTAACGAATCACGGGTAACCAGTACATTTAGCGTAATGAGTAAGCGGTTTATGAAAAAGGACAGAATAAGCGTAAATAAAGTGACGAGTGTAAGGCTTGCATAAATTCGATATTGAACGGGTAGAGGGTAATGTAGATTGACTAAATAAAAAATGCAGAGATTAAATATAGCTGCGCAGATGCAAGCATCTTTAAATTCTAATAATAAGAAGAAGCTAATTACACCAACATAAGCCCAATAAATACCGTATTCCGGGTGCAGGTTTATAATATTGAGCATTGTTATGGGAATAAAAAGAACAAACCCACGACCTTTCCATAGATGGTGATGCTGCTTGATTAGAATACAAATGACAGTTACAAAATATATACCCCCGATAAAGGATATAAGGCCCGTCATTTGGTCCCCTCGCAATGCCTGTAGGACCGAAAATCCAAAAGCCGAAACACAACCTAACGCATTGAAATATAAGTGTAGATTGTATCTGAATTGTTCTATTTCAGTATTAACCATACTACCCGTGTGTATTTGATTAGCTTATAGGCTAAGTGTAGTTAATAGCTGTCATTAATATTTTATTTTATTGTTAAACATGATTGATGTGGTAGATCTTGTATTTTTCCAGATGGCATAACCCTAGATCGCCAAAACCCGCTTTTACCCTATAATTTCTACAACACGTGATGGGTCAGAAGTTAGGTTTTCTTTGCATTATTT
>JAPYOP010000190.1 GCA_029938115.1 Colwellia sp.
CCGAATCCATGCATACAAGAGCTGACGAGCATAAAAGAACAGGTTAAAGACTTACTGCATCAACATCATAAAAAGGCTCTTAACAGCCCCTACGACCACAAAATCTCCATCGAGGCCATGGGCGCAGCACAATCGACAGTGGAGCGCGTTGATGTAACTCTGCCGGATACTGCTTATTTAACACAGTTGGAAGAAGACCTAATTCATTGTCGCGACACCTACAATAATACGCGTGGAGAATATACTTCAAGTAAGGGTGAAATAGGCAGCTTCCTTTGCGATATTCAAGAACTTAGAATGGCGCTAGATGACGAAATGTGAAGGCAGTGGGTTGTTTAGAAGCCCACCCAAATCCTGTATATACAATAGAAATGATATATCTATTGCAAATAGTAAGGACTTAAATATTTGGGTAATGTAATAAACACAAGATGCCGGAAAAAACGATTATACGGTCACAAGGGTCTGTTCTATCGCACTGTTAAATGAAGGCGGCATGCGAGTACAGTTCGTAATAATAAAAGGTCGAGGTCAATCAAATGTTTGTAGCTAGGTTTATGAAAATGAGCACTAGGTTTTTATTGTTATTAATACTTCACCTTTCAGTATCCTCTTGTGCCGTCTTAGATGGTGTAGACATGATGACTATGCGAGCCGACTGGACTGATATTGTGACAAAAAACCCTCATTCCATACAGGTGCAGCAGCGCTATAGTCCTGAATACTACTCTCCTCGGAAAAGTAGTGGGTGGATTAGCGCTGTGCTATCAACTTCCGGCAGGAGAGTTCGCCCTAGAGCTTATTACAAGTTAATCGGTGCTAGTTTTGACACCTACAAGGCGTTTGACCTTAATGTGACCTACAAATGTCCAAGCTATGAGTTTACCGATTATTTGTCCTTTTCTAAAGATACCCTCAGTCAAGAAATAAGAGGTGGGGCGCTTGAGAGGGGGGGGCCATGTACGGATGGACCCTATAAGGCGAAAATAATAATATCATCTTATGATTTTTACGGTTCAACTTACGATAAAAAATCGAAAACAACCCGAATGGGGCTGTTTAAGAGCGGAATTTTTCGAGAGGGTATGAAAAAATGGGGAAATGGTGGGATATCTTTTTTAAAGTATAATGAAAGTGGCAAGATGAATGGTGAGCAGATATTTTTATTTCCCGACGGAGGTATAAGTATAACAAATTTTATTGATGGTCAGATAAGTGGCGATAGATTTTATGAGATGCCTTCTGGTAAGCAGGGATACGATCATAATTTAAACGGTACAGATGACACGGCACAATATTATGAGCAAGTAGCCAACAGACGCACTAATCAGGCATTCGATAAAGAAGTGAAAGCGAAAACGGCTAAATTAACAAAAAGTATTGAAGTTTTACAAACCAGATTAAAAGTAAAAGAAAAAATAGTCTCTTCCCATAAATTTAAAACTCTAAAAGAAAATATAAAACAACACGGCTTTAAATGGAGAGACTGCAAGCCGTATATTCCTCTAGTTCTATCGCGGTATGCAAAAAATGAGGCTGAGAAAAATCTTTGGGCGCGACAAAAGAAAAGAGCAGCAGAAAAGAGAGCGGCTACAAAAAAAATATGTCTTGCGATGAATGAGTTCGTAAATGACATTGAATTTGGTGATATTTCATCAATGGATGATTTTATGGGCAAGGTAGATTTGTCCAAATTGAGCGAAAGGAAATACAGCGCCTTGGTCAAGGGAATTAAAGCCTATCGGGAAATTCAACAAAGAAAGCCAATTCTCATTGAAAAAATCAAAAAGAAAGATGACATGGTAGAACGAATTAGGCAGAAACAGAAATTTCGGCGTCAGCAAGAAAATACAAAACATAAAGCTGCAATAAAAGCGGAGAAATTGAAAGCGGCTAACGAAAGAATGAAGTGGAAAGATGCGACAAGAAAATGCTGGGATGCATATGGTTTCGGCCCCTACAGTGAATGGAAGGCATACCCTGAAGCCGAGCCTTGTAATGGCGACGTCGAGGTTCGTAAATATCTATAATGTATCCAGTGGATTTTTCGGACAGTCATAGTTAGAAGTGAATGATTTCAATGACTTACGTGAATCAAGGGGGCAAATATCGTTGATCTTCAGCGAGATGCGAGCGTCAAGTCTTGCTTTTATAAGTACAATAATATGGATTTTAGTTTGATCGAAGTAAGGGATGTAACAAGTGCTAATTGATTGGAATGTAGTAAGTTCAGCGGCAACCGCCATTGCCTCACTGGCCACGGCACTGGGTGTTTGTTTTGGTGCTTGGCAGATAAAAGTGGGTAAAGACCAAGCACAAGCCACCTTTGAAGACAGTCTTGATCAACAATATCGTTCTTTATCAATGGAATTGCCGGTAAGTGTTTTAATCGGCGAACCTGTTGCCGAAAGTGACCGAGTAAGAGTACGCGAATTAATTTTTAACTACCTAGATCTGGCCAACGAACAAATATATCTACGCGCCAAAGGGCGTATTTCTAAGCATACGTGGGCATCTTGGTGCAGCGGCATTAAGTTGCACTTATCCAAGCCTGCCTTTAACGAAGTGTATTTAGAGATACAAGACAAATGTGATTTCTCTTATCTAGGCAGGTTAATCGACACGGCCTTCATCTCTGACCCTAAGCATTGGTATAA
>JAPYOP010000191.1 GCA_029938115.1 Colwellia sp.
CCAAAACCCTATCGAGTTAGGCGACCCTCAAATTATAGAGGGTCTCCGCTTTTTAATTATTTGCTGTAATTAACTAAATCCTCCTTGCCTGGTAAAAGTAAATTAATAGAGGAAATGACATGCTGGGTGAGAACATTGGAACCTGCGGATGACAAGTGAGCGTAATCATAAGCCAGTGCAGTCGTTTCTCCGGACTCTGACGTACCTGTTCTTTGGCAGCCCTCTTGTGAGCAGAATGCAGCCATGGATGATAAAAACCGGATGTTACGTTCTTTCAAATCTTGAGCCATGAATGTATCAAGGGTGCGCTCTTTATCAAATAACCCAGTAAATGAAGGCCCGCTGAAGTCCTCTCCTTGAACGTAATCTTTAACGATTAATTTTGGCAAATCATCCACCCAAATAGGTAGCGACCCAAGGACTAGTAGTTTGTCCGTTTCAAAATGCTCTACTACAGTGTCTATGTACACATCCCAAAATTCAGGGAATGAGTGATCTTCATATGTGCCCATCCAGTTATTGTAATGATTCAGTACAATCACAAGGTCGAAGTCATTGCTTTCCACCGCTTTTTTAAAGCTCTCTTTTACGGTTTTACAGCGTGGAGTGATATGTTTTGAGAAAAACCTCGATTCAGATTTGAATTTTTGTAGATATTTCTCGCTTATAATAGGCACGCATCGAGCATAAGTTAACATGGATAAATTCCAGTTTTTCTTTTCTAGCTCACGTTTTAAGCTCGGAAAAAGACTAGCGGCATGACTATCGCCAATAATAAGGGCATTTTTATGCCCGACTTTATTCGCAAGGCACTTTGATAGGTCAAATGTACCTGCAACAGTAACAAAACATGTTTCAACTTGTTCATAGTGCCCAACAGTTTGATAAATAGACCTGACATCGGAATCTAATCGTTCTGGAAACCCTCGCTCGTTTTTACCGTAACTACCGAATAGAACGATACAGACAGAGAGTGTTGCGAAAGTAGTATAGACCCGGCGCTGGCGACTCCCTCCAAAAAAACCATAGCGGAATGGTTTTTCAATAAATCTCCACGATATATATCCTAAGATAAAGCTTAATAGGCATAAAGCCCCAGCTACACTTAAGTCAAAACTCTCCCCCAAGTAATATCTGGAAAAAGCAAGCAATGGCTGGTGCCATAAATAGGTGCTGTAGGATAGTAGTCCAATGAAAACCAGCAACCTGTGGCTAAGTAATTTACCTAGAGAGTCCTTGCTATTACTAAATAATATAATTAAGGCTGTGCCAATGGTAGGTATTAAGGTGTAGCTACCGGCAGTAGGCGTAGCGTCATTAAAGAAGATAATAGAATATAAAATAAGTAGAAAACCTAACCATGCTAAGCATTCTTTGTAGACCTTCGAAATTTTATCAACAAGGGTGGTGTCGGTAATTAATAGTGCGCAGAAAGAGCCGATCATTAATTCCCATCCCCTAGCATATAGAAGATAAAAAGCTGCCATAGACTTGCCTTGAAGCCTCCATTCAGCAAGGCAAAAACTAACGATGATTAAGGAGGCTACTCCGATCCAGACGGCTTTCCTTCCCATTTTAAATGCTAATATCAAAAGCCATGGGAATACAAAATAAAACTGTTCTTCAACCGTTAAACTCCATGTATGCAGTAGCGCATTTAACTCTGAAGACGGATCAAAATACCCACTGTGGTGGTAAAAATGAACATTGGAAGAAAAGGTAAATACGGAGGTAAGGTTTCCGTAAAAATCTTCAAGGTCATAAGGTTGGTATAAAAACCATGCGACGATAGAGCAGCAGGCTGCTACGAAAAAAAGTGCTGGGAATAAGCGCTTTATCCGTCTTTCATAAAATCTCTTTGGCGAGAATGAATTACTAGATAAATCGTTATATATTAGGAGGGTAATCAGATAGCCACTAATTACAAAGAAAATATCTACGCCTACAAAGCCACCGCTAACAAAGCTAAATCCACCATGGAAAAAAACAACGGGAATGATTGCGAGGGCCCGCAAGCCATCAATTTCTGATCTGTATTGCAAAAAAATATCCTAATTAATGAGGTGTAACAGGTAACAAAGCCAATAAATATGGTGTGATGTTTCCTTTCAGTACAATGCTTTCTAATTTGGTCACAGATTATACACAAACTCTTTTTTAGTTCACTTATTGACAGGTATTTCGACAGAATAAACATTTATTGTGACTTCTAAAGACGTGCTTTACCCCATATTAGTCTCCTAGTGTTGAGGGTGAATATTAGTGTTTCTTATCTATTGCTCTATTGCTCTATTGCTCTATTGTTTTCCATTGCTCTTCAGGTTGCTTGGCTGAATGATGAATATGGGAAGTGGGTCATGTAATGACATATGCTGGGTAGCGATAGAGTCTTTTTTGTATTGCTTGCGAAGTTATATTTAACCTATGGTTTGGATATAAGGCTGGCCTCATTTATTACTATTTACTTGGGTCATGTAAGGCTGAGGAACATGTATTTAGGCTTCAGACTAAGATGAGTGGTGGTTATGCTCTATATATTGAAGGAGCTTATGCTTCGTTATATGTCTGGGTTCATTTGTATTGGGCAAGGTTGCATTTTGGCGGTTTTTTGAGCATAATACGCGCCCCTGTTTTACATCTAAGG
>JAPYOP010000192.1 GCA_029938115.1 Colwellia sp.
GATTAGGGATCTTTTGGTAAGAACAAGGTCAAGTGCTGGGATTAGGGATGCTTTGTCCGCGAATTTCCACAGATTAGAATGGATTAGGGATTTGTGGTTGTAAGGTCAAGTGCTGGTGAACCAAACAGCCATACTTTAGCATTACTATCAATATAGTGATGGACAGACTCTACAATATATTTTGACTGTTCTTTGGTGATTCTCATACTAAATATTTTCCAAATTAATTTGGTACTTTTTAACATATTGATGGATATTACCAATAACGAGGAATAGTTGTGGTGCTGTTTGGTATGCTAAGTTTAATGCCTCAATTTTTTCTTGTTCCGTTTCCTGATAATCATGAGAAAATGAGTTTCGTACTTCCCTTATGATTTTCCATTGTTGAATACTGTTAAATATTTCTCTTTTTTCAATAGAATTTTATTTTAGCGCCATTAAAGTTGTATATAGCTTATCATTTAAGACCAGTGATGCTTTTTAGTATAAAAACATATAAATAAATACCGTTACCGAAACAGTATTTATTTAGTATCTCATTTATAATCGAATATCTATTTTATTTTTAGGCAGTACATATTTAAGGTCGTAAAGCACACTATTTTCCTTCCCTAAAGCACGGATAGTATCCCCTCCCATCACTTTAAACTTATCATGTGCAACAGCCAATATAATAGCATCGTAACTACCCTTTACCGGTTTATCTACAAGAGTTAAATTGTATTCAAGTTGTGCCTCTGCAGGTGAACACCAAGGATCAACAATATCAGCATTAATTTCGTATTCTTTCAGCTCTTTAACTATATCAACAACCCTTGTATTACGTAGGTCTGGACAATTTTCTTTAAATGCAAGGCCCAGAATCAAAACCTTAGCGCCATTTACATGTATACGCATTTTGAGCATCTCTTTTACTAGCTGACTTACGACATAGGCTCCCATGCCATCATTTATTCTGCGTCCGGCCAATATCATATCAGGAATATATCCACTGACTTGTGCTTTGTGAGTCAAATAGTACGGATCAACACCAATACAATGACCACCAACTAACCCAGGGCGAAATGGTAAAAAGTTCCATTTAGTGCCAGCCGCTTCTAATACTTCAAGCGTATCTATTCCAAGCTTATTGAAAATAATAGAAAGTTCATTTACTAATGCGATATTGACATCACGTTGCGTATTCTCAATCACTTTGGCCGCTTCAGCCACTTTAATAGAACTTGCTTTATGCGTACCTGCAGTAATAATAGAGCGATATAGTTGATCTATTTGCTCAGCGACTTCAGGCGTTGAACCTGATGTGACTTTTAAGATATTAGTTACGCGGTGTTCTTTATCACCTGGGTTAATGCGTTCAGGACTATACCCCGCGTAAAAATCCTTATTAAACGTTAAACCAGAAACTCGCTCAACAATCGGAAGACATTCTTCTTCTGTTGCACCTGGGTAAACCGTTGATTCGTAAATGATAACATCACCTTTACTGACGACTTCACCAAGCATTTCACTTGCTTTAATAAGGGGGGTCAAATCAGGCTGTTTATGTTCGTCAATAGGTGTAGGCACGGTAACAATATAGACATTACATTTTTGTAATTCTTTAGTCGATGCGCTGTAACTCAGAGTACGTGCTTCTTTTAATTCATCAGAAGAGCATTCCAACGTTGAATCGATACCGTCACATAACTCAGTAACGCGAGCTTGGTTAATATCAAAACCGATGGTTTTAAACTTTTTACCAAATTCGACCGCTAAGGGTAGACCTACATAGCCTAAACCAATAATACCGATGGTTGCTTTTTCAAGTGAAAAATTCATTCTATTTGCCTATACTAATCTAAAATTTTAAATACTTAAGTTGAAATCATTCAGCATTGTAATTGGGGTAATTTAAGTGTTTGAGCCCAAAACTGTTTCCATCGAGACAGTTTTCGATGATACTCAACTAACTTTTATTCGTTAATGCCCCCTAAAATTAAGGAGACCCAGTCATTCTACTCAGATTAAATGCCAATAAACTTAGCCAATACTCACCATTTAATTGGGTGGTTAAATTATCATTAAACTGTGCATAGTTCAAACCAAAACGAACAAAGTTACTGCCCCCTATGGTAGAGCGTATCGCATTAAAATTACTTTTTTGAGGATTTAGTTTAGCAAATATACAATTGGGAAATAAGGCTTCTTCGCGGACGATTTTTTCCTTGTCATTTTTTTAGCTTCTTACTTTAGGAAAATAAACTTCAATTTCTTGTAAAGTCAATTTTTCGACAGCACGTTGTTCATTTTTAGGTTTCGTTGTCAGAAAAATCAATTATCGGTACTGCTATTTTCCATTAGCTAAGTTTTACTAGCCGGTTCAAAATTCCCAATTAATTATTGAGCCGGATTATTCGTTAATTTTGTCTTTATGACAGTAGTTAAGAGCAAAAAATTAACGTTTTGTTATTAATTTTATATTTCAGAACATAAATAATGTGAGTTTCCTTGGCGCTTTTTAAACTCAAAGCAAACAGGGATTAAAAACGACGGATATATTCAGTACGTGAAATGTACGCTTTGTTAGATTACCAAACGGAGTGACTTTTTTGGTCTTTGGGATGTTGGTAAAAAAATTCAAGCGATCTT
>JAPYOP010000193.1:0-1103 GCA_029938115.1 Colwellia sp.
TCATTCCACGCGTTTCTCAAGTCGTCTTCATACCCAGCACGACAGCCCGGACTAAATGTTTTAGTACCCGGATAATAGTAAGATTTGTGTCCATCACTATGCTCATAGACGATATGAGTCTTCAGCCCATCGTCCCGAACCCAGGTCACATGATATTGTTCATATTCATAGTACCTAATATTACCCCACTCACTCAAACGCCCTTTTTGCCATGCCCAATAAGCCTGTATCACTCCCCCCTTGTCTACTACTCCTCTTGATCCATCATGTTTCGCACTCGCTATATTAGCGACCATTGAAACATCAGGTAGCTTACCCATCATAACTCGTGTTGAATTATTAATTATATTTCGTGTTGAAATTCGATTTATAATTTCATGACGATTACCTACAACCCTAAAACCTTGCTTTGCATTACTTTTCTTCTGAACAACTAAATTGGCTACGGATCCACTTTTACTCTCTTTTGATTTCGCTATTTGTGTAAACATATTTAAAGCCTTTTCATTGAATTTCAAGCATTATTATAAGAAAATCACTTCTTCATTTTCTATATACCGATCACCACTGTTTATTTAGATTTTATTATTAGCTATCTCAAACTGGAGTATCCAATATTAAGCTTTGATTGATAGCAATACTTAGAAACCGAAATATCTAGAAAACTTCATAGATAATAAGATGATCAACACCATTCAGCTTAGTTCGCTGATTATTATATGAGTTAGTGATAAAAAGCTTTTTAGATGGGAGTTTTAACTAGATTTATGAGGGGTGGGGATAATCGCTACAGATATAGATTGAAGCTAATTGCACCTTCATAGCCACATTAGAAGGCTCGACGCACACAGAGTATTATTAAGAGAACACATGGGTTCAAGGAGTGCTGCTAATGGATATCTGCTCTTGTCTAGCACGGATCATTCAATCCCCCTTTATCTAAATTAAAGCCTAGAAAGGATTGTAAAAAAACGACTATCCAGACAGACGACTAACCAGAGACAGACGACTAACCAGACATCGACGACTAACCAGACATCCATTTTAGTGAAAAACTAAAGACGACTAACGACTAACCACAAGGACTAACCAGACATCCATTT
>JAPYOP010000193.1:1203-2630 GCA_029938115.1 Colwellia sp.
TGAAAAACTAAAGACGACTAACGACTAACCACAAGGACTAACCAGACATCCATTTCGACGACTAACCAGACATCCATTTTAGTGAAAAACTAAAGACGACTAACGACTAACCACAAGGACTAACCAGACATCCATTTTAGTGAAAAACTAATGAGTTACTTCCATTCCATTAAATTAATTCAAAGCCAAATAAACAAGGTGATAATACTAAGGTTGTTTTGAATCATAGCTGTATTGATAATGCAGAAGGAGAATGCACGTAATCAAGCAGGAGGATATACTCACTAACATATAAGGCGAGTAACTTTATAATCCAGAATTGGGTTCGATTAATGAAACATCTGTCTACAAGCACTTAAACCTGATGGGCGCTGATATTCCAGCTTTTCACAAGCACTGCGCAGGCTTTTTTCATTGCCTGCAAACGAGCCAAAACAACCTTCAAAGTTTTTACTCATAGTGATCCATTGAGCTTCATTAATATTGAGTCTTTGTAATATTTTTTCAGATTTAGAATCTATATAGCCATTTTTATCCTCCCTAATAATACGACCCGTACAATCAACCAAATTCAAGTAGTCTGTTAGACGCATCTGAATACCTTCGGGTTGATGCTGACGCCTCTTTAGGTTTAAGGGGCCTATAAAAGGGTAAAGTGATTTTTCTTGTTGATTAATATGATTGGCCTGTTGTGTTTTTTTTGCTTTTTCACAGCGTTTTTTAACAGAAGTATGAAGGGAATTTTCAGGCGTTTTAGCCATCTTGGCCCGTATGGGGTTTAAATCAACATAAGCCATGCAGGCCAATAAAGCGGCTTCATCCAATAGAGCTTGAGATTTAAAACGCCCCTCCCAAAACCGGCCGGTACACTTATCCTCAGCATTCGCTTCACGGGCAATGGCTTCATTTAGCACGCGCATAAACCAACTAATATCCTGTAAACGTAAGCGCCATTCATCCACCACAAATTGAAAAGCTAATGCCTCAGCTTCTGGCAATTTACCATCTTTTAAATATTTGTTCGACAAGGCAGTACCACTAAATAACTGGTGCCAGCGCTCAACCACTTCTAAATCACTCCATGACTTCGCACGTGCTACATTAATATGCAGCACAGCATGGTAATGATTACTCATAATCGCGTACGCAGCGATATCAATTGCAAAAATATTGGGCAAGTTGAGCAATTTGGTTTCTAACCAACCACGGCGGTGCTCATAAGATTTCCCCGATAGCTCATCCACCCCACACAAGAAAGCACGGCGCACACAACGGGCCATACAATGATAATATGGGGTGCTTTCTATAGCGATGAGAGACTTTCTAGGCTTTGGCATAGAGATCGTTCACAGTCAAATTAAGGATATTAATTTAACTGTAGACCATGTGTTTAATTGTGCCACTAGCTTGGCTGTCCGGTTTAGTTT
>JAPYOP010000194.1 GCA_029938115.1 Colwellia sp.
TAAGCCTTATATTACAGATAGTTAGGAGTGAGAGAGCCTGTGATTGTGGTTTGGTGGTTATTCACAGCTATTCTGCTTTTGGGTCAATAATCACGCCTACTCTTTGTTTGCCATGTCTCTAGCACTTGCGGCAGCTTCAAATAATTCATTAAACCGAATAGTTAAATCACCATTAGGATCTTCTTCAAAGTTTGATTTGCATTCCAAATAAAACCTTCCTAAAGGAAGTGGCTCCATCTCTAAATCGCCCCCCCTTTCTCGTTCATGAAGCAATGTCAAAAACACTAAAAACTCCAAGCCTGCTTCTGTGTCATTAGCCAGAAAGGCCCGACCATAACTTTCAGCGATATCAATAGCCAGCTGCAGCTGTGCCTCATCTACTAACTCCTCAGAATCATCATAAACTTCTGTGCGGGCTGCTTCGAAAAGTTCATTCCACTTCAAAGCTAACTCTCCATTCGGGTCTTTTGAAAATACCTCTGTGCACTCTATATAAAACAAGCCCACAGCTAAGGGATCAAGCTCTAAGTTTGTTCCTCTTTCGCGCTCATGCAGCAAGGACAAGAAACCTAATAATTCTAATCCTTCTTTCGTATCGTTGGCTAAATATGTTTCACCAAAAGCTTTTGCAATCGCATTATTGAACTGTTGTCCTGCATCGCTTGGATCTTGGCTATACATAATAACTTTAGCTAAAGTAACTTGGGATTCCAAGTCTACAGATTCAGATAAAAGCTTTAGTCGACCTTCCTCCATCTCCTCTGGAGATTCATCGTATGCCTGCCTGTGAGCATCGAAAGCATTACTGTGTGATTCGGCCTTAGTAGCAGAAGTTACCACAGCGTAAGCCGCCTTCCATGCTTTAGCAGAGTCTTCTCCATCTTTGAAGGGCCCTAATGCTGCCCATAGAGGTGCAGCAGATATTATCTCATCATCAACTTCCTTATGGGCTCGCTTTGTAAGGGATCGGTCCCATAAAAAATAGCTAAAAGCCGCTATGAGAAGCAGTATTGCAATAGTATAAATATAGGTCATAAGGCGTCCTTTATAATTTGATGGTTAGTAATTGAGGAGCATCACACCAACTAAAGCAAACAATGAAAACCACGCCCAGTTTATATAAGGTGACGCCTCGAGTATTACTAGCTCATTTTCCTCAGAGCCTAAGTCTTCGACTGAAATTTTGCTGACAGGGAAAGACATGAATAATCCAAACAATCCTAAGGCAACCATTGGAAAGAAGATATTTGTAGCTAGCATTCTGAAAGTCATATCTGAAAAGGGTATATCCGCTAGACTTTGGGGGTCTATAAAAATATAGGCAAGAATTCCTAAGACCAGATACCAAAGGAATCTTACGATCATGCCCCAATACCTTATTAGCCTATAGATGACTATTTTTGGTGATGCATATTCCATGCATAAGCCCTCAAATTAAACTCATTTCTCCTTACTCATAAATCCATTCACCACCCATTTTATGACCAAGCCGGCAATATAGAGTAATACCATAAGGAGCGCCCAAACCACCAAAAAACCTAAAAGAAATTCTGAGTCACCAGAAGGCATCCACATTATGAGAATTGGGATTAGTGTAAACACACAAGTGGCGATCCAGAGCCTCTGCCAACCATTTAACTTGTTCAAACGCATCAACATCTCCTTTTTATTAACCTACTAATCAATACAGACCGTTAAACCAATAGGCATTATGTATTTAGTTAGCATCATTAATATCCCCTAAGGCGATTTTCACCATACACGCTGACACGAAGCCTTATGTTCTTGCCCCAATCATACGTACTAAATAATAACGGAACTTGTTTCTCAAAACGTAGCTGTAATTGCTCCGCTCGAGTTGGACTCTGAGTGTTTATATCATAGTAAATCCCAACGCTCACTGAGCCATCATCAAAAGCTACTACTGACGTATCAAACTCTTTGAAGCCATGTACATAATTAGACACTATCAACTTGATATAGTCTGCTTTGCTAACCTCAAGGGCTGTAGCCAAACATGATGCCAGCACAGCAAGTACTACAAACCAAACCTTTAAACCTGCCTTAGCTTTACTTAACATTTCACTCCTTATGCTGGATAGTGGTAGGTCTAGGAGGAGAGTCGATTTTGCTTCAAATGGCTTATGGGCTGCATTTTCCAACAACATCTCCAACGAACAAGTTTCCACCATCGTATTTCCCATTCGTATTTGTAGATCTAGTGTGTATTACACGCATAGCTTCTAAATCGATAGAGTAGGTTTCAACAACAACTCTGCCATTGAACTCAATGCCACCATACCAACAAGAAACGGCATAAGGTCCTGTTTGATTACATGGTGTTTCTGGAGGGCTTACAGAGCTGTGTTCCCCTGCTATGTTAAGCTCGAACTGTTGGTTGCTAAAACCACTTCTCGTAAGTGTGTATATACCATCATGCCGCACCTGATAACCGCTGAGGTTGTCTAAGATAAAGCAGGTAGCGTGTGAGCTAGAAGATATGATCAACAATAATATTCCCATTACCGCTTTCTTAATTAGCATATCTACTCCATCCACTTTAATAATACCCTTTTCCACCAATAACATGCCTTATACCAC
>JAPYOP010000027.1:0-1067 GCA_029938115.1 Colwellia sp.
TTATCTTACTTGATTAAACGAGGGCTTGAGTAACCTTGCTGTTGAATTTTTTTTAATAGCTTTTTTAATTCAGTAACTTTTTCAGAATGTTTTTCTATTAGGTTTTTACGCTGGCCACTGTCATTTTTCATATTAAATAATTGGCCTTTAACATTATCATCATAGACATAACCATGTTTTTTTTGCCATTGGCTATAGTTAAACCTTTGCATACGACTGTTTTGATTACCTGTTCTATTGTCAATTAAGGTCCAATCGTCACTACGGATAGCATAAACATTTTCAAAAGTATTATGAACAAGTGAATATCGAGCGCCCTTTTTAGTATTAGCTTTCCACAGAGGCAGCAAATCAAAAGAATCTTCAGCGGCATCATCCGGCAATTCAAAACCAACAATACTTGCAAGGGTTGCCATGATATCTATTTGCGATACTAACTGGTCAGTTTTAGTGTCTGCAGGCACTTTATTTGGCCAGCGAACAATCATAGGTACTCGATGGCCGCCTTCATAAATATCACGCTTTACTCCGCGAAATGAACCAGGAGACCAGTGATCAAATTTTTCATCTCTTAGATAAGCATAATGCTCTGGGCCATTATCTGAACTAAAAATCACTAAGGTATTATCTTCAATGCCAGCAGCTTTTATTGCGGTTAATAATTTACCAATCGAATCATCTGTTTCCACTACCAAATCACCATAAGGCCCTGCTTTAGAAGTGTTATCAAATTCATCATTAGGAATAATTGGCGCATGCGGTGATGGATAAGCAAAATAGAGGAAAAACGGTTTCTCTTGTTTCGCTTTTTGAGTGATGTAATCTATGCCCTTTTGAGTGGTAGTTGGGATATTTTCGTAAGGGTCCCAACCAGTGATCATAGGACCTGGTCGATATGCCATTTTACCTTCTTTATTTTTCCATAGACTGCCATCAACCATGGTATCAGGTACTTGAGTGACCTTGTCATTTTCAATCCACACATAGGGAGGGAAATTAATCACCGTATCGCCAAAATAATAATCAAAACCGTGGGCTAGTGGGCCATCTGGAATTCTTTTAGACCA
>JAPYOP010000027.1:1167-21172 GCA_029938115.1 Colwellia sp.
ATAGCATCCCAGTCCCAGCCCAGGTGCCATTTACCAATAGCAGCCGTGGTATAGCCTTTTTGTTGCAGCATTTCAGGCAATGTAAGACGTTTGTCATCAAAAGCAGAAGGACCGAAAGCTTTAATAATATGATGAAATTTACGCCAATGATAACGCCCTGTTAATAGAGCATAACGTGATGGTGAGCAGATACCAGAAGACGAATGAGCATCAGTAAAGCTTAAACCTTGTGCCGCTAGTTTATCTAAGTTTGGTGTTGGGATTTTAGACTTCTTAGTTGAATTAATATTAAAACTCCCCAAATCCCCCATGCCCATATCATCGGCATATAAAATAACAATATTAGGTTTCTTGGAAATAACCTTTTGTTCATTTTTTTGTTCCCCAGCTTGTTTTGTAATTGCAGAGAGCGAGCTATTTTCACATGCCACGATACTTAGCAAACCCACTAATAAGATACTGAGGTTTTCCAGTTTTTTAAAATAACGGCTTAACTTCATAAATATTCCTGTTATTAATTTTTATAAGGTGCTATTTAACCTGAACAAAAATAGGGTTAGTGGAAAAACGTTGGTTTTTATTTGTCTTTTGATTGAGTACATTATTTACTTCTTTTTGCATTATTCAGTCCATTAATGAAAGCTTTACAGCTGTAAAGTCAGTTTTTATCAAATAGATCTTTGTGGCTATCAACTATCGTTATAGAAGAGAAATACAATCAAAGTAGCTCATTGTATTTACGTATTTACTAATATTCCGTGTAACGCCAATCGTTATGTGTTTTTATATATAATAGTAACCAACTTATCGTACGAGTTTTACTAAGTCAATAGTTAGCTTGGTAAAATATGAAATAGGCCTAACGTGATTTTACTTAACAGCCATCAACAGTCTAAAACCAAGCCATACCTAACCATAAAAACCCATAAGGCTTGTCAAAACAAACCTCGACAAGCCTTATAAATATTAACTTATTTATTCTAAACTCACGCAATAAGTGCTTTGGTTTAATCAACCGCGCTTGTTAATGTAAATATAAAACACAGGTAAACCTGTACTTAAACCGCTATTGTCAGTTTTATCGTCAAACCAAGCACTCACATCTAAATCGCCTTCGACCAGAGGCAGCTCAAATTCAACGGATATCGCCCCTTTAGCGATGGGTTTTGTTACGGTTTCACCATTAAGTTCTAGGTGAGCGAAGCTTTTACCAATAACCTTATTCGCGGGAATATCATGCCACAGACTATCGTTTTGATACTTTTCAAGTTATCACTCCAGTGTTTCAAGGGTCAAATCAACTTAAAATTCAAGTATTCTGATCCCTTGAAAAATGCATGAACCAAGGTTAAAACTTTCCGTATTTCAAATAGGCTTCAACAGGGTCAACGCCTTCCAAAATAGCTTTTCGCACTAAACTTTCAGTGTTAATCATTTCTTCCGCTCTTGTTGTAACCGCTTCTGCAATATCCCCCGGTATAATGACAACACCATCACAATCAGCAAAGGCGTAATCACCTTGATTAATCGCAACGCCACCTATTTCAATGGTTTCATTAAACGATTCAGGTACCCAACGACCAACAACATCGCGCGGGGTGAAATATCGATTCCAAACGGGAAAACCAATATTCCTGATAAACGCTGAATCTCGACAGCCGCCATCAACAATATAACCACGTACTTTTTTATAGGATAACGTTTCTGAAGACAGCTCTCCCATATGAGAAACACTGTTGTCATTTGGTTGACATACCATGACATGATCAGCAGGGGCTGCTGACAACATTTCACACCATTTAAGTAAAGTCTCTTGTTCGCTTATGCCATCAACCACTTTGCCGTTGATGGTAAACACTTGCCCTGCAATTTTTTTATCTTTGAGTAACGGACGAATACTATTGGGCAACAAACAATTAGGTTTGCCCATTGAACGTAGTACATCAAAAAGGATGCCTGAGTAGGTTTTTTCTAATCGATCTGATAGTGGATTTGTTGTTAATTCATTAGGCATTAATTCATTCATAATAATAGTTTCTCTTTAAATTTCTATTTTTTAATAAGGGGCTATGACACAACTGAAGATGCACTGCCAGTTGGTTTTGAGTTATTCACTTGTGATTTTTGTTGTTTGTGCGCATACCGACCATAAGCCCCGACAACAGCAAAACAAATAAGAGGTAATAAATAAGAATTGGCGGTACTGTAGTTAAAACTTAATTGGTCGAGTAATGACTGTAATGGTGTAAACAAATTCCTTAAAATGACATTAAGGAAAAAGTCCCCTTCAGGTAACTTGCCATCGGTCATAAAACCTTGCATAGGTACTAAAAGAGCCCCGCCAACTATCGCCATGATAATGCCTGAACCGCCCACTTTTTTATCTTCACCCGTACCTTGTAACCCCAAACCATAAATAGTTGGAAACATCAGTGACATACAGCCAGAGATAAGCACGACACAAATGACACTTAACCAGCCACTCCCTAATATTGCGCCTAAACTAAATATCCCAGCTAAATAGGCGCAAATGGTCAGTAATTTCTCAGGGCGAATGTAATTCATTAAAAAAGTAAAAACAAAACGGCTCAATAAGAACAAAACTAATGAAGCTAAATAAAACCACCATGCACTGTTTGCTATATCAAAACCTATTTGTGCTTCCATCACAAAAGGAACGACAAAGGTCCATACGCCAATTTGAGCACCTACGTAGAAAAACTGCGCCACTACAGCAAATTTATAATTGCTGTTTTTGACTAAACGTTTTACTGCATTTCTGATACTAGGCATTTCTTGGCTTTGCAGTTTTTGTTCAACATTTGGCAGCTTTTTAAATAAAATAATTAATCCCACCAATAAACCTATAACACCAACAATGGCATAAGCTTGCACCACTAAAGATAAATCATTCGCTTGTGCCACAACTTTTTCAGCAGGGGCGAGGGTTTGCATCAACTCAGGCGTAGTTAAATGGGCTAAAATCACCACTTTGCCAAGAAAAATACCGCAAATTGAACCAACAGGATTAAACGCTTGGGCAAGGTTAATGCGCTGTGTCGCCGTTTCTGCAGGTCCCATACTGAGTATGTAAGGAGCTACCGAAGTTTCTACAATGGCACATCCTCCCGCAAAGATATAAAAAGCAAATAGGAAGAATGAAAAGCTATCAGCCTGACTCGCTGGAAAACACAAAAAAGCACCAATGGCATAAAGTAATAAGCCCGCTACAGCACCTGTTTTATAACCAAATTTAAAAATGATCAGCGCTGCAGGAATCGGCGCACAAAAATAAGCCCCATAAAATGCAGTTTGAATGAGTGATGCTTCAAGTGCTGACATCCCTTTAACTTGTTTAAACACCGTGACTAACAAGTCGGTCATATTGTTAGCCGCCCCCCAGAGGGCAAAACAAAAGGTAATTAAAATAAATGATACTAAATATTTTTTAGGTACTACCTGTTCATTCATCATTTATTTCCACTCCCCTATTTTTAAATAAAAACCCGCTTCACGCTCACCTGCATTGGTCATAAACAGATATTCTGGCTTGCCGTCTTTCCACAATATATGTGGACGTTCAGTACGGGATTTTTTCTTATCGAAGTAGTCAGTATCACTACCAAAGGCTATTTCGGGTAATCCCCAGTTAATGCCATTTTTCGACTTATAAATCAGTCCAGGTCGCCAACCTCCAGCCTTAACATCTGGTGTTGCCGAAACACCCGCTAAACCATCCACCACGCCTAAGCGGTCTTCCATGATCATGTAGTAATTATCTTTATAGAAAAATACATAGGGATCTTCGATATCTCGTTGGATGTTTTTGTAACTTATGACGGGGTTAGCTGGGTGGTCTACATAAGGACCATTAATGTCATCGGCGATAGAGAGTGATATTTCACGAAACCCTGGATTTTCTGTCATCGACTTATAATACATTCGATATTTACCATCGTGGCCTTTTACAAAAGTAGGATTTGACGCATGAACCGCATGAGTGGTGCCATTTTCTGGCTTAACCACTGGGTTATGTGGACTTTCTGTCCATGGCCCATTTAAAGATTTTGCCGTCGCAATGCCAACAGCTTGTTGCTTGCTTTTCGGCTTAGGATTCGTTAAATAAACCATGACATAGGTATCATCTACTTTGCTCACTTGTGGATTACAATAAGTGACACTGTCGCTAGCAAATGCAGTTTCCTTTCTAACAAAAGGCCCTTCAATTGAATCTGCAACATAATGCACTATGGTGCATTTGGTCAGCCAGTAACCCCAACCTTTCTTGCCTTTATAGGGAATTGATGAATTAAAGATATGAAGTTTACCTTGTTCATCATAGATTGGTGCCATGCCCCAATTCCACCAACCATCTTGAGCGGGTAAAAGAAATTTACCCGGTGTCAATGATTGACTAAATGTTGATTCTTTAACTGTGTATGGCTTAGCTGTGTTTGATTTATGAGAAAGAGCTTCTGAGTCTGTGTCGACAACTGTTTCTACAGAAAAGGCAGAGCCTGAAGCTAAGATGAGTCCAGTAAAAATAAATAGCCGTTTTAATGACTGCCCGCAAGAGACTAAACTTTTGGTTGAAAGAGTTAACCTTTTATTATTTGCATTTCTAATTGAGAACCGAGTTGCTAACATTGTTACTAATTCCTTGGCTATGAATATTTCATATTCTGGTTTGACCCTGTCATTTCATATTACTCGCATTAAGTGATTCTTCATTGTATAAAGGCATTAAATAATTGTATTATTCATTGTTATTTATTTTTAAGGATGAAATTATCGAACTGCTAAACGGTTTGCATTTTAATTACATAAACAGTGGCTTTGCTACACCAGACCAACAGTGGCAGCGTTCTAATCATTTGTTTAGTTGGAATAGACTATTTTTCATACACAGTGGCGAAGCTGAATTTGAGCTTGATGGTTGTACTTATCCGTTACAAAAAGGAAAGTGTTATTTATTTCCTGCGGGTAGACAAACCGCCTATCGTTGTTCATCTCAATTTTCCTTAGACTGGCTACATTTTGAAGCTAGCGCGTATTTACAACCAAAATTGTTAGACGTTTTACAATGTCCCGTTCAACTCACATCAACAGGTTCACCATTAGGCTCATCGTTAAACTCCTCATTAACCTCACCATTAAGTAATGCTTTGTTTAAGCTGTTGCATCAGTTAGGAAGGCAAGAACAATCGTTTAAGGTAAACTTTGAACAGTCTGCAATAATACAATTACTACTTGCTCCCTTTATTACTCAGGGAGTTCCCAAAAAACAGCTTAAAAATTTACAGCGTTTACAGCCCGTTTTGACTTATATAGAAAATAACCTTGGATCTCAATTAAGGCTGCCGGAGCTAGCTCAGCAGGTGTATCTTGAAGTAAATTATTTCTCTCGATTATTCTTAAAAGTTATTGGTGTTTCGCCCGGTTTATATATTCAACAATGTCGAATGGAAGTGGCTTGCCGCTGGTTATTAGGCAGTGACAAATCAATAGAAGTTATAGCGCAAGAGCTAGGTTATTTTGATGCATCACATTTTTGTCGATTGTTTAAACAAACAATCGGGCAAACCCCAAAACAGTACAAGCAGCACAATATTAATCCTATTTAGAGAAAAAGGCTTCAAGCTGTTTAAGGGAGCAGATTAACTTGAAATCAAGTGTTCTACCCCTTAAATTACTCAGGCTATTAAAAGATAAACTACTCAACAATTGGCGTTAAATGAATAGCATTTAAATTAATACCACCACCAACAACCTTGCCTTTTGGCGTCACTGTGATTGATTGTTTACCGACTTTAAGATTTACCACACCAACAGCATCTGTTCTATAGCGATATAAAGTGCCGCCTTTGCCTTGGCGCTTTGAGTTTTTACGCTCACCGGTATCAAGTGCTTGCAGCATGATTTCTTCACCATTAAAGTTGAAGGTCCACTCACTAAAGTCAACGATATCATCAGCTGAATATTCAACTTCAAAGTAATAATCACCTGCGTTAGCAACTTCAATGTTCCATTGTCCTTGGCCATTGTTTTTCCAGTTCAACAGGTTATTAGCATAATTCCAGTCACCAAATTTTTGCATCCAACGTATTTCTGTATTTTCACAACCATCGCAGCTAGCAAAAGCAGAGTTCAACGTTGTTCTGATACTGGGATCAATACCCGGCGTATCATCAACTTCCGGTGAACCGTTTAACTCAACAACAATAACCGGAACCAGTGCTTGTGGTTTATCGTTAGGTAAAGCAAAACTTGTCCAGCCGTTTTGTTGTTTATTAAAGGTCACTAGACCTTGATCATCACCAAACATATTACCAATAAAGCTAGGTTGTTCGCTGTTTAATAGTCGTGCGGAAACAATGTCATTGCTCAAACCTGACAGGTTAATTTTTCCATTTTCTGGCCAATCAAAAACGTGCAAATAGAGCTTGTTACCTTTAACTGTAATATCTCCCCACGCTTGTGCACGTCCCCATGGAGAGCCTTGTGCGCCATAAATAGTTTCACCGTATTGTGCTAACCACTGACCTGCTCTACGCAATCCTTTCGCGGCCATTTCAGGTACTTCACCATTGCCTTTAGGACCAATGTTAATCATATAGTTACCGCCTCGGGCAACCGTAGAAGTTAGACGGCGGATGATCTCAGTACCTGGTTTCCAATTTTTGTCATACCAAGCATAACCCCAACTGTTATTGGTGGTATCAATGGTTTCCCATAGACCGGGGTGATTTACTTGTGAAAGGCTATGATCGCCAAGGGTAGAGAAATCACCCACGCCATTACCAATACGGCTATTGATCATTGCTGCCGGTTGTAAACTACGTACTAGATCCACCAACTTTTGTGATTGTGCTTTAGTCATGCCACCAGGTGTATCAAACCAGACCGTACGAATGTCACCATATTCGGTTAATAGTTCGGTTACTTGAGGCACAACCTTTTCGTCAAAATATTTGTTAAAACTGCGGGTTTGCTTTTCAGAAGTCCAAGGTAAATGCGCACCACCTTGCTCATACCAGTCCTGCATTTGTGAGTAATAAAAACCTAAACCAATGCCAGCGTCGCTACAGGCTTTAGCAAGTTCTTTTAACGGGTCGCGTTTAAATGATGTGGCATCTTCAATATCATAGTCACTACTTTTAGAATGATACATGGCAAAACCTTCATGGTGTTTTGCCGTAATAACGATATTTTTCATACCGGCATCAACTGCCAGTTGAACGATAGCTTTAGCATTAAACGCTGTTGGATTAAATTGTTTGGCCAGTTGTTTATATTCATCAACAGAAATATCAGCAACACGGTTTGACATTAACCATTCTGAAATACCGTAATAGGTTTTTCCTTGCCACTCACCGGCAGGCATTGAATAAAGTCCCCAGTGAATAAACATTGAATATTTATCTTGAGAAAACCATGCACCACGCTCAGCGTTAGCGTGTTTTGCATTTTTTAAATCGTTATCACCCCAGAGTTCATCCATGGTTTGTGTTTTATCTTTGGTAACTTTTTCTTGTGCACTTTGTATGGCATAAGCAGGTGCCGTTAATACTGTTGAAGCCAGTAGTAAGCTTGCTAGTGTCGTGGTTATTTTATTTTTATAAAATTTCATGGTTTTCCTCATTTACTTAAATCAGTATGTGTTGTATTTAATTTGCTTTAATTATTGTTAGTTGAGAAAGAATTTTTTCAGCAACTTCATTGCCCTGAGCCTTTCTGCCTAATTCGTTGTAGTGAACATTCCCAGCTGCTTGCCACCATGATGAATGGTTAGGCTTGGTAAAAGCATACAAATCATTGATGATGACTTCTGGAAACGCTTTTAATACCTTGAGGGCAGCACGATTATAGTTAACTGCATCACCAACAACTCTACCAAGCTCTCCTTCAGGAATGGGCGTGGTGGTGGCAAAAATTAGTTTTGCCTTTGGCGCTATGTTTTTAAGATAGATAACAATATTTCTAAGGTTTTTTTGATATTGTTCAATTGAATTAACTTGCTTGCCATTAGCCTTGTTAAGCTTGCTATCTTTTAAGTATTTAAGATCATGAAGACCGACATTAAAATGAATCACATGCCAATTGAATGACCAAGCATCGGTTAACGTGGCATTTTGCATCTTTGCATGCATTTTCGTCATTTTAGGAATAAACGTAGATGAATCACCACCATTTAAATAGATGCGATAAACATTGGCTTTTGCGGTTAAATGCTCTCGTACAGTATTGGTATAGTGAATTGAAATTGAATCGCCATAGAGCAAAATATTAGGCAATTTTGCATTATTTTCGACAAAAGAAAACTCTGCGTTTTTACTAAACCTTTTACTTAGTAATGAATTCCAAGCTTGGTCAGCCGATTGCGCATAAGAAATATTACTAACAAAAACAGCGAAGATAATAGAACTTATTTTCGTGAATAAAGATTTAGAAATAACTGAATTCATCGCTATAAAGCTCTGTACTTAGATAAAGCAGAAACTTTAGGCGTATTAGGTAATGTAGCTTGCCAATCAAGTGCTAGTTTTGTTAATCGTTTAACCATGTCTGGATAGTTATTAGCAACATCCATAGATTCAGCGCGATCCGTCATTACATTGTATAATTCAACACTTTCGTTATGCTGGTGTATAAATAACTTCCACGGCCCTTCACGTACCGCAAGCATAGGTTGTTTCTTAGATTTCTTACCATACTGCCATTGCCAAAACAGTGGTTTTTCACGCTCAATAGTGCCGCCCTTTAATAAAGGTAAAACGCTTTGACCATCAGATTGATAACCTTTAGGTAATTTAGCGCCTGCAACATCAGCAAAAGTAGGTAAAAGATCAACAGCAGTTACAATTGATATTGTATCAGTGCGGCCTGCAGGGACTTTTCCCGGCCAGCGCACTAAAAATGGTACTCGTAAACCACCTTCATAAGTGTCACGTTTGCCACCTCGCAAGCCTGCGGTTTGTCCAACACTAAAATAAGTACCTAAAGCTTTCATTCCTTTGACTTTGCCATCGGGATCATTGTGATGAAAATAACGTTTTTTAGATCCTGTTTTTTCGGGACCATTGTCACTTGAAAAAACAACTAAGGTATTACCTGCAATATGTAATTCATCTAATAAATTTAATATTTTACCAATACGTTGATCTGCACCATCCACTACAGCGGCATACACTTGATCTTGCTCGTTTAAGTGAGCATATTTAGCCAATGAATCTTTCGGTGGATAGTGAGGGGTATGGGTTTCATGGATCCATAAGTTAATAAAAAACGGCACATCTTTATGTCGTTTAATAAAATCAGTGGCATCATTATATAATTTAAAAGTATCTGTTTGTGGTCCGGGGCCATTGAACACAGCGGTTTCGTCATAGCCATAATCCGTGGGCAAAGGCGCATCTTTAATATTTCTATTGGTTAAATGCCATTTACCAAAGTGCGCAGTTTTATAACCGGCTTGTTGTAATACTCGCGGCATAGTGACAACATTTTTATCTAACCAATCGGGCATGCCAAAGTTTTGATGATGTTCAGGTATAGCAAAGTGGCGATGAACACTATTTCTTGCTGGGTATTGGCCTGTTAAGACTGCTGCCCTACTTGGTGAACAAACAGGATTTGAGACAGTAAACTGATAAAACTCTGAGCCTTCTTCGGCTAACCTATCGATGTTTGGCGTACGAATATCAGGATGGCCATGTTTACTAATATCGCCCCAACCTAAATCATCAGCAAAGATAAAGATGATGTTTGGTTTAGAGCTAGCATGTAATTCGAAGCATAATGAGAGCGTAATTAGATATAATAAAGGTTTCATTATGGCTATTTACTCAACTTAATTTAAAATTTACTAATGAAAAACCCTAGCCTTTGTATAAAGACATCATACAATAGCTAGGGTTGATATGGATGACTTAGAATCTGTAACTTGCTGTTACTGAGTAAGTTCTGCCTGTTTCATAAAAAGCTAAGAACTTGCCTTCACTACCGCTATTGTCACGACGATTATCATCAAGTAAGTTTTGCGCATTAAACGCAATAGTAAGCCCCTTCATTGGTCTTACTTTAACGTTAAGATCAAGTTTTTCACTCTCGCCAGTAAATCGAGGATCATCGGTTTGAGAGCCAGTTCCTGCTAAACTTCTGAAAAAATCATCACGGTATAAATAAGCTAATCTCACCGAAAATAAATCATTTTCATAGAAACCAACAAAATTAAAATTATTTTCAGATGCGCCAGGGAAACCAAAACCAACAGAACCGTCCATAACTTCATCAAATTCACTTTCTACACGGGTATAGTTGGCACTAACACCAAAACCTGCAAGTGCCGGAACAAGTTTATCAAAGGGCTGATAAAAGCCAATTTCATAACCTTTTGCTTCGCCGTCAGAAAAATTTACTGGTGTATTAATATCAAATAACACATCCTCAGGTTGACCGACCAAGGTTTGTGAACCTACTGATGTTTCGATAATAAAGTCACTAACATCTTTATAGAAAAGACTCACGACAGCGGCGCCATCTGTTTCATTGTAATATTCAAAGGTAACGTCGTAATTAAGCGAGGTCATTGGATCTAATTCAGGGTTACCAGCCGTTCCGGTTCCATTACCACAATCTTCTGGATCTTCACATACGGGTAATCTAGCATCAATAATCGGTGCCATTTCACTATATTCCGGACGGCTTAGTGTTTTTGAAAAACCAAAGCGAAGTGCCATGTTATCGCTTAACGCAAGATTAAGGTTGACACTTGGTAGATATTCCCAATAATCATTATTCGTGGTATTGAGTACCGCTTCAGGGTCTGTACCAACCGTGAAGGCTGTTGCCACATTAGTCGTTTGCACAGCTCTTAAACCGATATTACCGGTTAGTGGTAGTTCACCGAGTTCGCCATCAATATTTAACTGGCCAAAAATGGCAAATTGCTCTTCTATGCTGTTATGAGATGCCGCGTAATCGATGCCTAAATTATCCATTCCTGTCATATAGACATCAGGCGCAGTTTTCGCAACCTCATCTAAATCAGTAATTAACCACTGTGCAGGAGAAAAACCTTCTCCGTCTAAAAAATCCGCTCTTGTATATTCATCCGTAATGGCTGCTTCAGCTATGACAATTTTTTCTGGTGCAGTAGAGTTAATTCTTTTGACAGCTGAGCGTGTTGACTTAAGATCCGTTTTCTCGTAATGGACCCCAAAATCAACATCTGCTATCCAGTCCATGTCTAACTCATAATTAAACTTTAAAGTGGCACCATAATTTTTGCCTTCAAGCTCAATTTGACGAAGATTAGTAAATAAATAGCCAAATCCCGATTTGTCACCGTCAGAGGGGTCCACATCAAATCTTGGTACATTAGCAGTACCGTCGTATATAAATGCAGATTTGTTTAATCCATGTTGAAAAATTGGCGTTCTCAAATCTTGTGAGTAATCAACATTAGAATAATAAACATCAACATTGGTGGTTAATTTATCTTGCATCCAGTTAAGATTAAGACCAGTAATAAGATTTTCAGTGACATTATCAAAGTGTTGGTTATGTAAACGGCTTATGATTCCAGCAGTGTTAGGGTGGCCTTTTACGCTATCACGAAAATCAGCATGTACAAGCACATTATTGTCATCAATTGTGACTGCCTCTGGAGAAAATATCGTAAATCGATCAGGAAATCTTGTATGTTGAATAGTATTACCCGTAATGATTTGCCCGTTGTTACGTACTGATTCATTATCAAACTTAGCAGAGGTTATATCAAAAACAATATCGACATCTTCACTCGGTTTCCACTGTAACCCCGCACTAAAGGCTTCACGTTTTAGATCTTGTTCAATAGATGAAGCCGTAGTAGCATCAGGAACACTCACGCCCTCCCTTAATAAATCTGCAGTACCATCACCAGTAGTATCTATGAAAACAGTTCTGTCTGCCCTTCTCATAGCAAGTGATTCAGTGGTTATATCAGATTGTCCTGAAACCACACCGGCATAAAAGCCAAAGGTGTCTTGATCATTTTTCCATGCAAATGCACCTTCAAGAAGGCCACCCTTGTCATCAGCAAGATCGCGGTGTTCATATTTATAAGAAACAAGGCCAAAGTAATTCTTTTTATCAAGCTGCGTAAGATCTAATGGTCGAATAGTTTGTAAATCCACTTGTCCTGCCAAGCCACTTTCCGGTGCAACAGCGGTTTGACCCTTTGACACTCTCACACCACTAAGAATACTTGATGGGAACATGTTAAAATTCATTTTTCTCAGGCCTTTGCCTTCATTACCTGAAGAAAGTAACGTTCGGCCATTAATCGTTGAATTTACAAATTGAGGCCCTAAACCACGAATTGATACACGATCACCATCAGTTCCAGCTTCGTCTACTTCAATTTGCACACCAGGAATACGTTGTAAGGCTCCTGCGATGCTATCATCTGAGAATTGGCCAATATCTTCACTGGTAATAACATCAACTACAGTGTCAGCTAAACGCTTAGCGCCTATTGCACCTAGATAACTTTGATTAATATTACCCGTTACTTGAATTACTTCAATTTGTTCTTCAGCTTTCTTATCTTGCTCAGCTGCTGTGGCAGTTAAACTAGCACCTAGAATTATCGCTGTAGATATTGCCGTTGATAAAATGTTCTTTTTAAATCGGTTACTATGTTGACTTGTAATATTCATGTTTTATTTCCCCATACTGTTATAACTAATATATTTAATGGTTGATAAGTTTAATTAAAACAACATTATTGTTTTAGAGTTCCCTTGCAAGGTTATTCGCTAATAAATAACAGCGTTAGTGCGTGTTGCACGTTATAATGACCTAGAACAGATTTCCCTTTTTTTTCTTCAATTTAACCTATCTTAAACATAGACGCCTAAGGAATATAAATCTACTATACTTATTTTAATAAACAATGTATTTTTATAACAAATCACACACCAATAACATCTTATTAACTAGAAATATCAGCAAAAACAACAGCTATTAACATATAGAATGACACCTAAACCAATCAAAGCCACATTATTTAATTATTGTTGCTGAACATCGACTTTAATTGAAATATGAAGGGAGGTTTAAGCAGTCACTATCTTTAATAGTGTGTCGGCAAGGACTATTGCAATGAGTGGGAGTTATAGGGAGTTAAAACGAGTAACTAGCTTCTAATGAATAAGTACGTCCTCGATCCCAAGTAGCAAGTAACACACCATTTTCCTGCATATCACGTCTTTTATCATCCGTTATATTGTTAGCAGTAAATTTTATAGATAAGTTTTCCATCGGCTTAACACTAACACTTAAGTCCAGTTTTTCCTGTGTGTCAGTAAAGCGTATAGAGTGGGTTTGTGAACCAACACCTGCCAGGCTGCGGAGAAATTCACTTCGATAAACATAGGCAAGCCTGACGGCAATAAAATCAGTTTCATAAAAAGCGATAAAATTAAAATTATCTTGCGATGAACCTGGAAAGCCCAAACCATCATCTCCGACATCATCATCGAATTCTGAATCAACAAAGGTATAATTAGTAGAAAAACCAAAACCTTCAAGGACTGGCAATAATTTCCCTAGTGGTTGATAAAGGCTTATTTCATAACCTTTTGCAGTGCCATCAGAAAAATTGCTGTAAGTGATAACATCAAATACTCCCTCATAGCCTGGTAATGAAACCCCACTTTGGGAAGTTGAAAAAATAAAGTCACTGACATCTTTATAAAAGACGCTGAATACAAAGGCACTGTCGACCAGGTTATACCACTCAAAAGTTATATCGTAGTTAATTGAGGTCATAGCATCTAAGTTTGGATTGCCAATGATGGCATTACCAGTCCCTTGTTCATCTTCAGTATTGATGGTATTAATTGGCGCCAATTGTTGGTAATCAGGGCGCGAAAGGGATTTTGATAAACCAAAACGTAACGCCATCGCTTCATTTAAAGCAATATTTAAATTAAAACTAGGTAAAACTGTCCAATAATCATTATCGACATTGATGGGTGAATTTTCGCCATTAACCCTTTGTTCAGCTGTGGATTGATTATCGGTCAATACCGCCCGAACACCTATATTACCGGTAATAGACATATCGTTAACCTCTGAATCTATGTTTAGCTGACCAAAAACAGCAAAGATACGCTCAGTCATAACATAAGACTCCAGACGATTGACGCCTAATTCATCCCAACTAGTGTTATTAATTCTAGGATCTACTGTCGCGGCTGCATCATAATCCAATATTAACCAACGTGCTGGACTGTAATTGTCACTAGAAAAAAAATTATCTGGAATTACCTGACCGGTGACTGAAGATTCCATAATATCAGATCCAAACCCAGTAATTCGATCAGCATCACTACGTCTGACATCTAGCTTTGTTTTATCGTAATGACTACCAAAATTGATGGATGAAAATACACTATTAGCATCCAGATCATAATCAAACTTAAGGGTTAAACCGACATTATCACCCACTAGATCAACCTCCCGAATAAGCGTATTTGAGTAGGCATATCCATCAACATCGGTAATATCTGGCGCAGTAATATTTGGTAATCTCCCGGTTCCATCATAGATAAACTGCGACTTGTCTAGGCTTTTGTTCATTGTTGGAAATCTCAAATCTTGGCTATAATCTACCGTTGATATATACACATCAAAATTTGTGATTAAATGAGTACTTGTTAACCAATTAACATTGATACCTGAGATAAAGTTTTTAGTGTCATTATTAAAACGCATACTCGAGGTAAAGTTTCGAATTGGTCCCCCCCCTGATGAGCGAGTAAAATCAGCATAACGTAGCAAAGTATCATCATTAATAATCAGTGCCGGATTAGCACTATCAGACATATCAAACAGGGTATTAGCCCAGGCAGGACCGATAATAGTTTGATTTTGAATACGGTGAGATTTATTATTATAGTTTGAATACATTAAATCCCAATTGATATCAATATCATCATTGGCTCGGTATTCAATACCTACTGTAAACGCCGTTCGTTCAGTATCTTCACGAATTGGAGCCATAACCAATCTTATTGGTACTAAGACACCATCAATGGTTGAATCTTGTACACCGTCACCATTCTCATCAATGTTCAGACTTACCGGGTCATTGACTAAGCCGAAATGAAGCTGGTCTCTTGCATTCCTTTCTTCACTGGTTACCAGCGATACATAACCCGCTAAATTTTTATCGTCATTACGCCACGCGGTTAAAACACTGATACGAAATCCTGTTTCATTATCGATATCATTTTTACTCCCCCGAACCGAGAGTGAAGTAAAAGTATTTTTATTTTCTAATTTTTCTATTTCTAGTGGTTTCAGTGTTTGTAAGTCGACTTGACCGGCTAAACCACCTTCTGGCCTAACGGCAGTTTGGCCTTTGGCAACATTTACACCGGATAAAACATTGGGTGGGAATATATTAAAATTCATCTTACGCATGGATTTTGCTTCATTGCCCGATGATAATAGCCGGCGTCCATTAATGGTTGAATTAACAAACTCTGGCCCTAAACCACGAATAGACACACGATCGCCATCAGTACCGGCATCATCTGTTTCAATTTGCACACCAGGAATACGTTGAATTGCACCTGCGATTGAATCATCTGAAAATTGACCAATATCTTCAGCCGTAATCACATCAATAACGGTATCAGCATAACGTTTTACATGTACAGACGCTTCAAGACTCCCTTTTATCCCCTTAATTTCAATTATCTCCATTTCCTGCTTAATATTTTCAGACTCAGACTTTCCCCTTTCTTCAGTCTCACTTGTTGAAGTAAATATAAATGAAAAAATCGATTCGAGTAACGATTGTTTTCTTTGACCTTGTTCGTTGACAATAATGTTGATTTGAGACTTCTCAAGAAGTAGGGGTTTAATCAAAAAAACGCTTTTGTTTGAGAGCTCCCCTTCAAGATTACTACCTTTGAGTAGCAAATTAAGAGCTTGTTGCACGTTATAATAACCTTGAACAGCGTTGCTATTTTTATTTTCGACAAGGTCGTAAGGGAATAGAAATGATATTTCGGCGATATCTGACAAGGTATTTAATGATTTACCCAAAGGTTGAGCGGGAATGTTAAATTCATATTTTCCGTTTGTTTTTGGATTCTCTTTTGCTGCAAGGGAAAATGATAGGCAAAAAAAACTTAACACGCCAAATACTATCAACGTCTTATTAACCCATTTATTAACAAGACGTTTTAAAAATATAAACCAATTATTCATAAGCTATTCATAAACATAAATCATTGTATTTTTCTTTTACAAAATATTGCACATGAGCTAACTTTTATCAAGATGATCTAGAACTATAAAGCAATTATTCACAAACGGTTCATAAATCATTCTATTTTTCTTTTACCAGTAATTGCACATGATTAGCATCTAATTTATTCACCGTGATACCAAAGCCTGATTCTAGAACATGAAATAAGGAATCGGTTTCGCCCACTTGAAATTGTCCGCCAATACGCATTGATTTTAATTGAGGGTCCAGAACATCTATTTTAACTTGCGTATGACGGGTAATTTCTTTAATCACTTCTTCTAAAGACTCTCCGGCAAAAACTAACTTACCTTCTTTCCAAGATATAAAGCGTGTAACTTCACTGGTATCCAATTCATCTATTGCACTTAAATTGTCACTCTCAACTGGAATACTAATTCGTTGTCCGGCAGTTAACTTACCAAGCATTTTCTTCACATTAGTAGGTTGATTACCAACATTTGAAGAAGAATTGCTAAAAGTTACTTTTCCTTCTCCATTTTGTGTAATCTTCACTGGTTTAGCATCATCAGGTATGACGACTAGTGTATTATCTACTATCGCTAATTCCACGGTTCCTTCAGTGACAAGTACTTCTATTCTCCCAGCCAACTTATGAACCGTAAAGGCAGTACCAATAGCTCGAACTAAGCGATCGCCAGCATATACTTCAAAGGGACGAGTAGCATCTTTAGCGACTTCAAAATGTGCTTCGCCTGTTAATAAATTAATCCGGCGAAAATTGTCACTGTAATTTACTTGAACTGTACTAGAGCTATTTAGCCACAAACTTGAGCCATCAGGCAAGTTATGGTGAATCTTCTCACCTATCTTTGTACTCAGCACAAGCTTTGTAGGATTGCTTGTTGGTTGAAGGTTAATTACGGTAAAAAAAGTTACTGCGCACAATAATACAGGCGCAAAAACAACAGGACGAAGTAAATTTTTGCTTTGCTTTATACTTTCTTTAATAGTGACCGTTAATAGTGAAAATAACGCAATAACAGGCAAAAACAAATAAGTTAACATCGTTAATAATATTGACGGTTTTCGCATTTCTTGAGGAGCCATAACTTGTGTCAGTAAGTCCATTTCTCCCCATGAGGTCGCCATAGACTCTATACATTGACGATGAATATCACTGGTAGCCACCCAAGCATTAAGTGCTTCAATCTGCTGATTATGTAAATTAGGTGTCTCTTCAAGCATTAGTACCCATTGGGCAGCTTCTTCATTAATTTTGCTTTTATTGGTAAAGCCTTTAACGTTGGTATTCATGATACTCCCCCTGATTTATTAGAGGTACTATTTGGTTTAGCGCTTGGCGCTTCATTGTGTTCATTATTGTACTTTTCTCTTGCGTCATTGTAGGCGCACATTCCTTTAGTGATATAATTACTCACGGTAATTGTCGAAATATTCATACGTTTTGCGATATCTTTGGTTTTCATGCCATACACTTTTCTCATCACAACAACTTGGCGACATTTATTGGGTAAACCTGCAATAGCTTCACACATAA
Organism: Colwellia sp.; assembly: GCA_029938115.1. Lineage (GTDB taxonomy): Bacteria > Pseudomonadota > Gammaproteobacteria > Enterobacterales > Alteromonadaceae > Colwellia. Next base: position 19,002 of record JAPYOP010000027.1, read on the forward strand.
CACCCAGTTTCTCTTGCGCTAATGTACTCGCTTCTAAGTTTTCTAGCTCCAAATGACTATCCACTAAATCTATATCCTCAACATATTCGTTTAACTGTGTTGAAGCTCGTCGAAAGTCTGAAAGAATTAAGTTTTTAGCCACTTGGAACATAAATGATTTTGGCGTTTTAACTTCATTTTTAAGTGATGATTGATAAGTACGTAAAAAGGTTTCCTGACAAACATCATCAACATCTTGAGAGTTTACTACATAGCCAGAAATAAAATATTTAAGTGCCGTCTTATAACGACTATAAACATCCAGAATACTTTCAGTTGAACTGTTAATTTTGGACTCTTTTTTTGGGGGCTTTTTTAAGTTCAAATTTTTATCCATCATATTTCTTTTAAAAGAAATTATTTAGTAAACCTTTTGCCTTCCAGTTGGAAATACAAATATCAGCAAAAAATAATTTCTGGGCATTAAAAGTCTAAACTAGCTATCAACTTTTTTTACTCTCAATAAATAGACGCATGAGATTATGAAATCTACTATATATTTTTAAATACTGTTAACCTCATTACACTTAACTTAACTTAACATGCTATCGATGTTTTTTCTTACTGCTTATACCCAAGCATCTATTTACATCTGAGGCTTATATTACTATAGTTAAGTGATAGGAAGGGTGTGAAGGAACACCGGATTTTATGTTATCAAATCGAGTAAAAAACAACAGCTATCTGTTCATTTTATGCAGTTTTCTTTGCATGTCTTTTATGGCGTCAGCCGCTCCTGAAAAAACAATAAAAATTGCCGCCACCCAACGCTTAGCCGATTTATACCAATCAATTATCAAACAAAAACAAAAACAAATCATAGACTTTACTAGTTTGAATTTAAAAAACACCTCCAAAGGATTCACTAGTTTAGTTATATTAAAACAAGCACTGCATAAAGCAGGGCTGGCGACCAAGGTAGAATTTGTCATCAGCCCTACATTTAAAAGAAGCCAACTATTGGTGCAAAGTGGCGCTGCATTAATAACCCTAGCCACACTCCGTGAAGGTTACGAGCCATCAGGTACTTTAAAAAGCTCTCCGCTAATTGAGTCACAAGATATGGCAAGAGGGATATACGGTTTAAAGTCAAATCATGCATTGATGAAAGTAAAAACACTCGATGAGTTAAAAAAACTGAGTGCTGTAACGAATATCGCTTGGGGAGGAGATATTAAAGCGCTACAGGAAATTGAACCGACTAAACTCGATTTGGTATCCAGTTTAAGAGCCATATTTACCCGCATTGCTTATCGAAATATTGATTTTGCTTTGTTAGATTTACCCATGTGGACGCCCGACTTTCAGCGAAGAAACGAAGAAGTAATGCTTGTACCTGTGCCAGGACTATTCATCAATACAAAAACTGCCCATCACATTCTCATTTCAAAAACACACCCGGATAGTCAAAAAGTTTATCAAGCACTTGAACAAGGCCTTAAAATAATGCGTGAACAAAATTTGTTAAAAAAATACTACCGGCAAGTGAAACTATTTCCATCAGAGTTAAGTAACTGGAAATTGCTCGCAAAAAAAGTCATGACTGATAGTCAGCTTCAACCGGAAAAACAGCTTCAGTTGAGCAATATTGCTCAGTCTGATGCAGAGTAAATATCTTACCTCTATGAGCTATACTTCGCCCTGAAGACGATGTGGTAACAAAGAAAACGCCCACTTCTAATAGCTTTATCCATGAATCCCAAACGAATAAGTCTATTTTGTACACAAAATGACAACAACTATGGCCAATTAATTTCAGCTTGCTTTGTTTTAATATTGAGATAAACACTGGCATGCTTGAATTCGCGTCGGTACTCAACCCCTTCTTGTTTGGCGTCTCCTAGTGGAGCACCTAATTTTTTATCAAACTCAGGATACCAGTCATACGCGCCATGGTTGTCTCGATAACCCCAGGTGTAATTAAAATAGGAGTTTTCACTTGCTGCGATAAGAAAGGCAGCTAATGGGAAAGTAATTCTTTCTCTGGCAAGGCGTTGTAACTCTGCTTTAGGTAGTTTTAAAGTTTCTTTATCTAACCAAGTAAAGCCAGGCCACGTTTTTAGAATAACAATTTTCCCCGCTTTTCCTGCTATCATCATACGTTGTAAATCTTGCGCAATTTGTTCAGGGGC
>JAPYOP010000027.1:21272-59246 GCA_029938115.1 Colwellia sp.
CCGCTTTTCCTGCTATCATCATACGTTGTAAATCTTGCGCAATTTGTTCAGGGGCTTGGCTTTGAAAAACATTAAAGTGCTCAATAATATTACCACTGGTATGCTCAAGGTATTTATTACCGCCATGCTGCCAACCATTAGGAATCGAACGAATACCATTATAAATAATGGTTTTATCTGCCCCGATAGCTGATTTTAGTTTTGCTAAGGTTTGGTTTATTCCTTGCTCTATCGCGGTAAATTTTTCTTCGCCCCACTCCTTTATTCGTGCTTTTGGTACTAAACCTATTTGCGGTATAGCATCAATAAAAACACCGTCCATATTACCTTGCTTTAATGCTTTATCTGCTGAATTTACCCACCAATTTTGTAAATCAGTATTTGATAAGTCATAACGCTTTAATTTTTGATAGCCTTTGGTGTGTAACTTACCATCAAGAGTATGTATGAACCAATCATCGCTCGCCTTGCGTTCTTTTGACATTTGATACATTGGATAATCGAGTAGCAAATTCCAATAAAAAAGTACTTTAGCATCAGGATTAATGGCTTTTATTTTAGCTGTATCAATAAATGTTTGTGGCTCAGTAATACCTTTGTTTAGTTTTGCACCATGGGCTTTTTCTAAGGTAATGAAATCATAATGTTTAGCAATAAACTCTATTTGCTCATCAGTCATACCTGCCGTCGCGCCAAAGTGGGCATAAATAGGTACGGTATCCCAACTAAACTTTAAACCATCATCTGCTATTACAGGGTTAATAAATAATACGCTGATTAAATTTACAACAAATAAAAAACTCAAACTTTTCATTAACTTACCCTTTACTGTTATCGTTTACTTCACCAAAAATATATGTTGTGGATATTTATTTTTGTTTTAATGATTACTACGTTCTGAAAATTCACTACTGTAAATCAAACCATTTTTTTCTACATTAAATAACCACGCAGTGGCCGTTATTGGTAACTTTGCCTTTAGTATGGCTGTATTTTCAAAAGACTCCACTTTTACAGGTGCTTGCTGCCAAGAGCGATTCAATGTATGCCCTGTATCATTGGTGTAATAAAGCGTTGAACTATCTATATTTTCAGCATCTTTAACCTTGACACTAACGGAATCAGCTAAAACCTTTTGCATAAAAAACGATGGTATTTTATCACCATCAATTACCGAACGAGCGAATGCATAAGGCTCTTTCGGTGTCCATCCAGCACCATGACCATGTTTCAATGTAGGTTGAATACTTTGATAATGCGGGCCCGCTAATAATTTGTAAGTGTTAGCCTGTGCATCAAGTGAAAAATGATGTTCTTTTATACCCGTTAGCCAAAAAGTAGGTTGCTTAAATTTAGCAACTCGCAATGCAGGCTCCCAAATCTCACGGTAACTGGCATTATTTTTTAGTGTTTCACCATATTTGTTTTCCATGGTATCAAGAAAGCCGCAACCATAAATGGGGATGGCAAAAGCAAAGCGTTGATCAAAACCAATTACCGTGGAGGTAATAACCCCACCCCAAGAAATGCCGGATAAACCAATTTGATCTTGTTTAATTTCGTCAAACGAGCGTAATAAATTGTGCGCTTTTATTACGGCACTGGAGGCATGATACATCCATTGTTCTAATAAGGGTTTATCAGCATCACCATAGATAGCCGTTCGACTTGGCCCCGCCCACTCATGATTTTCCCATTTATTGGGCGGCCGTTTATTAATTTGTTTGCCCGTTTGTCCTTCAACAGCAATGGAAATAGCGGCAAAGCCAGCATCATTCCATTTTCTCACCCATGTTTTATAAGCACTACCACCACCACCATGAACAAGTACCATGGCAGGGAATGGCCCATCACCTTTAGGCTTTTTGTAATAGGCAAATATACGGGTCGCTTTACCTTGATAGACTGCACCATCAAAGTAGAGCGATTGAAAACCATCTGATAATGTTTTTTGTCGATAAACAACTGGAGGGTTATTATTTAATGTTAGGTTATCGAGTTTATCTACGATTGTGCTAGCTGATACAGGCCAAACAGAAGAAATCACGCCAAATATCAAATATTTTAAAAAATTCAATTTATCGCCTTTTTAAAATGGTAATTGCTATATTTTTCATGTTTCATTACTCGTTTATTGATGTTTACCTACCTTTAAAATGTAGGTCGGTATTTATTCCGACAATACTATCAATTAATGATAACTTGTCGCACTAAAGTACAACCTACAAAAACAAAGATATCAAATTGAATTAATTCTGTTTCTCAACATACATATAAAAGGCTGGTAAACCTTTATCTAAGCCGTTTCCGTCAGTTTGATCATCAAACCAAGCCCTAACATCTAAATCACCTGCTGATAATGGTGTCTCAAAAGTGACTGATGTCGCACCGCCTGTGATTGGCAGAGTAGTCACTTCGCCGTTAAGTTGCAGATGAGCAAAACTTTTACCGATCACCTTATTAGCTGGAATATCATGCAAATAAAGTGTCATAGTGTAATGGCCTGTTTCGGCAACTTTTAGCGCCCAAGGTGACACCATAAATTTATCTTCATTGCCAACCCAACCATGGCCCTTACCCCATTTGTCATCGCCAAAACCCGGCCACCAAGGTACTTGCCCCGTGTTAGGCGATAGCCAATCCATACCAGTTAATCGTGAAGGATTCTCATGTGCAGAGCCAATAATTGGACGAGTAGTTGCTGTACCCTTGCCAGTTGCATGAACCCACCACTTATCATAAGCATTTGCCATTGTTGAAACGCGTTGTGGGTGCTGTTCGCTGATATCATTTTTCTGGCCAGGGTCATTAGTTAAATCAAATAACTCAACCCCACCTTTTTCCTCAGCATGGACATATCGCCAATTACCTTGCATAACAGCATAAGGACGTTGAGGATCTGGATCTAATACTCTCTGATTGGTTACCACCATTGTTCTATCAGGTAAAACGGTGCCATTTTTTAATGTAGGAGCCAGAGATATACCATCAGTATCGATATTTTTAGCCTCAATACCGGCTAAATCAAGTAAGGTAGGTAATACGTCAACATGCGCGGTTAAGTCGTTAAACTCAGTCGGTTGTCCTAAATTACCATTTGGCCAACTTATAAAGAATGGTACGCGATGACCTCCTTCATACGTAGAGGATTTACCCGCACGCATATAACCATTTAAGGTGTTCAGTTTTTTCCCTGTTTTAGTTTCAATGGCTAACTTAACTTCATCAGTCAGTCTGGTAAGCGGCTCACCATTACTTTTTGCTGCCATGGATGAACCGTTATCTGTCATGAAGATGAAGATTGTATCGTCTTCAATATGATTATTACGCATTGCCGTGCGAAGACGTGCCATGTTGTCATCAATATTGGTGATCATACCGTAGAATTTCGCTAAATCATCGCCTAAACCAAGCGCTTTATAGGGTTCTATATATTTTTCCGGTGCGCGCCACGGTGTATGTGGTGCATTAGTCGATAAGTATAAGAAAAATGGCTTATCTGTTTTTGCCTGTATTTTGATGTAGTCTATCGCTTCATCAAACCAAACATCAGTGGCAAAACCATTATATTGTTTTTCTTTACCATTGAGATAATAAGTATCATCGAATTGATCATTCTCCCAATAATCTGGCGCTTGGCCAACACCACCCCCTCCATGACTTAAAACATGTTCAAAGCCTTGATCTTGTGGACGAAACGGATAATTATCACCCAAGTGCCATTTACCGATCATGGCGGTGTTATAACCATTATCTTTTAATATCTCAGGAAGAATATGATGTTGGTCGGAAAGCATGTGGCGACCCATTACTGTATGCCAAACACCAGCACGTAACGAATATTGACCACTCATTAAGGCGGCACGTGTTGGTGAGCAAGTTGGGTCAACATGAAAGTTGGTAAAACGCTGACTTTCATTTGCTAACTGTTCTATCACTGGTGTTTGAACAATAGGGTTGTTATTCATGCCAAAATCACCATAGCCCTGATCATCAGTCATCACTATAATGATATTTGGTTGCTTGATAACCGTAGTTTGCTTACTAGATTGATCACTTGCTGGCTCATTAACCTGTGCTGCACCATTTTTGTCACAGCCTGCAATGCTGAACAAACCAGCAATGCCTATTATTGCAGCACTGAGGGTTTTAAGCGTGTTCGAACGACTTATTAACTTCATAAATATTCCTAGTATTAATTTTTATCTTAATTTTATCTTTAGTTATTTGCTTCAAAAAATAGTTTTTAATGGCTTAGATTCTCTTACTGTCAATATGGGTATTGAGTGGTTTATCGCCACGATATTCTTTTACCAATTGCGCATTTTTCTTACGTAAACGTTTAAGCACATCGGTATGTAAAGGTTCTGAAATTAAGTTGTTTATTTCTTGAGGGTCATTTGCCAAATCGAATAGTTCTTCATAAATTGGCTGTTCGCCTTTAATTGAGGCGACACTCATATCGGCATACAGTTGATCTTTATTCTTATCAAAATAACGAACATATTTCCATTTATGCGTACGGACACTTTCCATACGAGGATAGTTTTGGATAGTCATCATATTTTCTAAGAAAATTTCTTGTCGCCATATTGTTTTATCCCCTTTCATCAAGGGTTTTAAGCTATGTCCCTGCATTTGTTCTGGAATGGGAGTATTGGTTAAATCTAGTAAAGTAGCCGCAATATCAACGAGTGCAACAAGTTCGTTACTTTGATCAGCTTTTCTCTGCTTCATTCTAGGATCGTACACCACCATAGGAATTCGCACTGATGGATCATAAAGATGTACTTTACCACCTAAGCCAAATTCACCATGCATTAAACCGTGATCTGAGGTAAATACAATAATGGTATTGTCAGCAACACCTTGTTTTTCAAGATTATTGATCAGTTTACCCAATAACTTGTCGATGCCAGAAATAGTTTGCATCTCTCTGATTTTTCGCTCTTTCAGGGTATCTGGTGTTTTAACGTAGTTATAACTTTTGATGTATTCACCGTTATACACTGCTAACGGCAATTTCGGCGTTTTGATGTCTTTATTGGCAACGTAAGTTTCTGGGAGTGTTACCTCACTTAACTTATCTCGATAGACAGTTTTGTAAAGATCTAAATCACTATCACGTTGCTGCATTGACTCAGTGCCCCAGGAATGAGGCACATTGAAATTAATCATTAAGGCAAACGGTTTATCCGTAGGACGGCTATCGAGAAAGCGATATCCCGCTTTAAACGCTTCATTAGGCGCCATAAAATTTTCTAGCCCCTCTTCGAGAATTTCTATTTGCGTATCAGCTTTGGCATTTTTAAAAATAACATGACGCTTATGATCTTTTGGATAAAAACCTAAGTGCTTGTGGCTGCCATACCAATAATCAAAACTTTGATCCATCACGCCACTGTTATAACCCAAAACACCCGCTTCATTTTTACCGATAGGCGTATGGTTTTTGCCAATCCAACCAACAAAATAACCCACATCTTTTAATATCATCGGGTAAGTTTGAGACCATGCCTCTTCAGTCATGCTGCTTTTTGAATTAAAATTAATACCATGACGTCGTTCATATAAGCCCGTTAATAAACTGGTACGGCTAGGCGTACAAGCAGCACTGGTGGCAAAGCCTTTAGTAAACACAGTACCGTTAGACGCGAGTTTATCGATATTGGGGGTTTTAATAATGGGATGGCCTTCGTAACCGGTAACTCCTGCCTGCATATCGTCAGCCAAAATAACAATAACATTGGGTCTACTAGCATTATTAGCTAAATTACTCTCAATTAAAGAATAGCCCTTGTTCTCTTTATTACTTGTTTGGACTTCGCTACAAGCTGTAATACCAAGCGTTAGTGTAATTCCTAAAAGTATTGAACTATTACTTCTCATGTGCTTTTTCCATATAGATATTTTAGTAACTAATTCGGGACAATATAACCAACACACAGATGTGTAATTAAATATAAAATGAACTAATGTAACTAAATAGACGAATGAAGTCGTTAAATCTACTATCCTTTTTCGAATAATATCCAATTTATCTTTGGATTAGTACTTAGCTGTTCGAGTATTGGTCACAGAAGTGCACCTAAGTTAAGTTCGCTATCTTCAATAAATGAAGTGACTTGTGAAACAGGGTAGTTAATATAGATTAGTAAAAGCACAATAATTTGTCGATAATCGATACCCTCATCAAGAAGCGGCTAAAAGAAGTAGCTTTATCATTAAACTATGTAAAATCTGTATGATTAAGTAAAAAGCATCGATTACTTCCGAAAACCATAGATATTTAACTAGATATCTGTAAACTTATCTATAAAGTACACTTAAGAATATTTAGTAAGGAAAATATGGACATGAGCGATAAAACCTACCTATTTAAACAATCAATAAATCGTATGCTTCAACATATAAACGCTCTTCCTAGTGGGCAAAACATTATGGCAAATGATATTGAACTCACAAAGTTATTAAGTATTAGCCGTACCACCGTTAGGGCTTGTGTAGAGCACCTTTGTGCTATTGAATTAATCAAACGAGAAGGTCCAAATAAGGTCGTACTTCGCCAAATAACTGAAGCTGATTTTTACGATATAAAAGATAAGAATTCGACAAAAGATGTACAAATAGAAAAGTACTTCCTTGGTCTGATTAATACAGGTAAGTTACTGCCTGGCGACAGATTTTCAGAACTAAGTCTCGCTCAGAAATCTAGCTGTACCACAATAACAGTACGTGAGTTTTTAATAAAATTTTCCAATAACGGTTTGATAGAAAAGATACCTCGCGGTCGATGGAGAATGGTTAAGTTTGACGAAGAGTTTGCACGTGAATTAATATCATTTAGACAAATGGTCGAGATGCGTGCCATTACAGAACTGCTAAAAACACCTAAAGAAGATCCTATTTGGCAAGAGCTAAGGGAATTACTGGTTAAGCATCAAGATGTCAGTGCTGATATGGAAAATCGCTATTTAGAATTTCCAGATTTAGACAAAGCACTACATTATGCCATTAAAAAAAGTTCAAACAATCGCTTTACTAACCAATTTTACGATATTGTTTCTTTTGTTTGTCACTATCATTACCAATGGGATAAAACAGGAGAACTTGAACGTTATACTAATGCGATAAATGAACACATAGATATATTAAACAATCTTGTTACTCATAACACCGCTGGTGCAATTATGAGTATGGAACGGCATTTACAATCAGCCGAAAGAACCTTACTTCGTTGTGTTCATGGTTTAGAAAGTTAGTCCTTATTTAATTTAACTAAACGAAGCTAAACTAAAAAAACAAATCTTCAAGCAACCTATCAATTACAATTTAATATGTTGCTTAAATAGCGGTAGATGCTCATCTTTACGATGGGTAACCAAGATCATGGTACTGTATTTTTGCTCGGCTAAATGCTCTATGAAGTTGAGTATTCTATGCCGATTCAGTTCATCTAAACCTTGCGTTGGCTCATCTAAAATCAATAAAAGTGGTGATTTCACCAATGCTCTAGCGATTAAAGCGAGTCGTTGTTCACCATAGCTTAACTGTTGAAATGGCGTATTTTGGTAGGCAAGTAAGTCGACTTTATTTAACCATTGCCGCGCTAACTCAATATGATGGCGTTCAGGTTTTTGATATAAACCGATTGAGTCGTAAAATCCAGACAAAACCACCGTAAGCAGATCACCATTTACTCGGTATTGCCGATGTAACTCTGAGCTGACAATGCCCATCTGTTTTTTCAATTCCCAGATGCTTTCGCCTGTGCCTCTTTTAAACCCTAATATATGAAGATCATTGCTATAACACTGAGTACAATCTCCAGTAATTAATTGCATTAAGGTAGATTTACCACTGCCATTTCGACCAGTGATCAAGGTATGTTGCAGCGGTTTAATACTCAGATCCAAATCGTCAAAAACATTTACTCCATTATAATGAACCTTGCCCTTATTAAGTTTCACTAAAAATGGGTGCTGGTAATCAGAGTACTGATTGAAGCCTATCGGCCAATCACTATTATCTTCTATCGGTTTGAGTAAAATATCAAGTTGGCGTTTAGTTTCGTCATTTTCAAGTTTGCCAATCACATCAAGCTGATTTCGTTCAATAATGGCAATATTATTACACCAAGCAGGAATATCTTGAAGATTACTTAACATCAAAATAACAGTGACATTGTTTTTAGACTTATCTGTAGACAAGTGCGCTAACGCTTTTGATAAAGCGGTGCATGAAACATCGTCTAAACTATCAAATGGATTATCACAAATCAACAGTTCGACACCATTAAATATTGCCTGTAAAATTAGTAACTTGCGCCCTTCTCCTGTGCTTAATTGTCGATAACCACTTTCAAGTCGATGGCTTAAACCAAACTCTTTAATCAATGGATCAGTTAATTTATCTTGTGGAATAAAGTCTTTGGCTTTAGTGCCAACATCATTTGCATCAAGGTAATCAGTCGCATCCATTTTTAGTTCATGTTCATAGATACGTTGTTGACTTTCAAAAGAGACTAACGCCACTTTTTCAGCTTGAGGTAATTGACACAACTCCGCGTTAGCATCCGTTAACTCCCCAGTAAGAAACTTATCCAAATACTGCTTTCCAGAGCCATTACGTCCTAATACGCACCAACTTTCGCTTTGTGCTATTTGCCAGTGATGAATGGTTAGCTGTGAATGCTCAAAGTTTATAATATTTATCATAGAGTTTTTAGAAATGAGACAGAAAAGTTAATGTAAATATTTTACGTTAACTTTTCAAAAGTGATTAGATAATAATACAGCGTGGGTTAAAGCGAGCCAATTAACGAACTTCGATTTAAATCGCCAATACATTTCGCACCGGTCAACGTCATTGCAACTCGCATTTCTTGTTCATAAATATCAAGCAAGTTTTCAACACCTTGTTGTCCTTGCGCTGCTAAAGCATAGATATATGAACGCCCCAACATCGCACAATCAGCACCCAATGCAAGCATACGCACAACATCAAGCCCTGAGCGAATACCTGAGTCGACCAAAATTTTAAGTTCACCTTTCACGGCATCGGCAATAGCAGGTAGCGCCTTAGCTGAAGATAATACGCCGTCTAATTGACGGCCGCCATGGTTTGATACAACAATACCGTCAGCACCAAATTTTACCGCATCTTTGGCATCTTCAACATCGAGAATACCTTTAATAACCATAGTGCCATCCCACATGTCCCTGATCCATTCCAAATCTTTCCAAGAGATAGACGGATCAAAGTTATCTCCTAACCAACCAATATAATCTGCCAAATTAGTTTGTTCACCACGATAAGCTGACACATTACCTAAATCATGCGGCTTACCTAATAACCCAACATCAAATGCCCAATGGGGATGTCGCATTGCTTGTAAAATTCGTCTCGGTGCAGCAAAAGAACCACTCATACCAGAATGCATGTCGCGGTACCTTGCGCCTGGTATAGGCATGTCAACCGTAAACACCAGCGTCTTGACTCCAGCGGCTTTTGCGCGATCCAATACATTCTTCATGAAGCCTCGATCTTTAAGAACATATAATTGAAACCACATAGGACGCGAAATTTCAGGTGCCACTTCTTCGATAGGGCACACAGAAACCGTCGATAGAGTAAATGGAATGCCTTTATTCTCCGCTGCCTTAGCCGATTGAACTTCTCCTCTACGCGCATACATACCTGTTAAACCAACAGGAGATAACACAATGGGAAGAGAGAGTTTTTCACCAAAAAGCTCAGTACCTAAACTGAGTTCAGACATATTGTTTAATACACGCTGCTTTAACGCAATGTCAGCTAAATCGTCAACATTACGTGCTAATGTTCGTTCGCTATAAGATCCACCATCAATATAGTGAAATAAAAAAGGTGGCAGTTTCTTTTTAGCGGCATTGCGATAATCAGTTGGAGCAGAAATAATCATGGTGATTCTCTATTAGTTTCTTTGTCTGTTAACCTTTGCTTATTAACCTTTATAACGCTCAACAGTTTGTTGTTGCTCGCCAAGTCCTGAAATACCTAGACGCATGGTATCACCTTCATTTAAATATTTAGGTGGATTAAAACCTAAACCAACGCCAGGAGGCGTACCTGTGCTAATAATATCGCCCGGTTGTAAGCTCATAAATTGGCTAATATATGAAACAAGATGTGGCACTTTATAAACCATAGTGCGGGTATTACCATCTTGAACGCGTTCACCATTTAACTCTAACCAAATATCGAGTTCATTCGAATCAGTAATCTCGTCAGTGGTAACAAGATAAGGTCCAATGGGGCCAAAAGTGTCACAGCCCTTACCTTTACACCACTGTCCTTCTTGTTCTAATTGAAATGCACGTTCTGATAAATCATTAATCACACAGTAACCAGCGACATGATCTAACGCGTCTTCTTCTGAAACATATTTAGCTTCCTTGCCAATGACAACACCTAGCTCAACTTCCCAATCTGATTTCTCTGATTTAGGCGGCATTAGCACGGTATCATTCGGCCCAATAATCGACGAGGTTGCTTTCATAAATAAAACAGGCTCAGATGGAACATCCATGCCCGATTCTGCGGCATGATCTGCATAATTTAAACCGACACAAATAAATTTTCCAACCTTTGATATAACCGGACCAACACGAACGTTAGCATCAACGATAGGTAAACTCGCTAAATCTAACGCAGCAATTTTCTTTACCCCGCCAGTTGAAAATAAATCACCGTCAATATCGCCGACATGAGCCGATAAATCGCGAATAATGCCATTATCATCTAATATCGCCGGTTTTTCTTGGCCGAACTCACCTACACGCATTAATTTCATTCTTAATCCTATCTACAACATTTAAAGTAAATTTTGCTTTAGTCAGAGACTAAAGCGTAAAAATATTTTCCATCAACAACCATTTTTCATCGCCCGTTGCCCAGGGTAATTTCTGCTGAAATGTCCACATAAGCTGTTCCCATTCAATAACTTTAGCGTTACTTAAATCCTCGGCCTGTTTTGCTTCAAATGAAAACTGGGCATTAACTTCCATCACCATAAATAAACGATTACTTATTAAGTAAATATCTAACGCTTCAATGCCTGAGCCTTTAATACTCTCTATAACTTCTGGCCACACACCTTCGCGGCGATGATACTTTTTATACGCTGCAATCAACTTAGGATCATCTTTAAGGTCTAAGGTAAAACAATGTCTAGTGGTCATATAATTACTTAGCCTATTTCTTTAGATAAATTATTTGGGTAAATGTTGTTGTGAACGCTTGCCATAGATGGCAATTACCACAAAACATAATAGCGGTAAAACAAATGAGGCTTTGGTTGCTGAAAAACCGTCAAAAACCATTTTCATATCTATAATTGATGCTTGTGCATAAGGTAAGAAAGTACCGCCAACAATAGCCATAATAAGACCCGCAGCCCCTAATTTTGCATCGTCTCCTGTACCCGTTAAGGCAATACCATAAATGGTAGGAAACATTAACGACATACAAGCCGAAATCCCGATAAGCGCATACATACCGGCAACACCATCAAGCAAAATAGTCGCGGCAGTAAAGAACATTCCCCCTGCGGCTAATACCATCAGCAACTTACCCGGGTTAATAAACTTCAACAAAAACGTACAAACAAACCGACTTAAACAAAAAATAACCATGGCATAAATATTAAACATCTGTGCTTTAGTTTCAGCTGCTTGTTCTGTTAAGCCCATGTTGACAAAAACTTCAGTGCCGTAATGTATAATGTAAGTCCAACACATAATTTGTGCACCAACATAAAACATTTGTGCTATCACGCCTTCACGATAGTTTTGATTAGCAAATAAGCGTTTGAACGTGCCCTTAATATCTAAGTCTGTTGATTTTTCTTCGGTGACTGGCATTTTCTTAAATGCAATAATTAACAAAACAAAAATAACGACCACGCCAATGGCAAGATAAGGGTCTCTAATTACGGCTAAATCATTTGCGGTGATGGCTGAAAGTTGCTCTAAAGCGCTTTGCGAGCCATCTGCTGCTAATTCTCTACGCTCGGCATCGGTTGCCGGGTTTAACTTTTGAATTATAAATTGCGTAGCGACAAACATGCCTAATAAAGAGCCTAAAGGATTAAAAGCTTGTGCCAAGTTTAACCGTTGAGTTGCTGTTTCTTTAGGCCCCATAGAAAGAATGTAAGGATTTGCGCTGGTTTCTAAAAATGATAACCCGCAAGTCATCACGAAGAAGGCGAATAAAAATGGCGCAAAAGCTTGTGCACCTGCAGCGGGTATAAACAAGAATGCACCTAAAGCATAAAAGGTTAACCCCAACATCAAACCTGCTTTATAGGAGAATTTTTTAATGAATAATGCTGCCGGAATGGCCATAGCGCCATAACCACCATAGAAAGCGATTTGAACCCATGTTCCTTCTGCCGCAGACATTTGTAATACTTTCGAAAACGCTTTAACTAATGGGTTAGTTATATCATTAGCAAAACCCCATAAAGGAAAACATAAGGTGACTAGAATAAAGGAGACAAGATATGCTTGGGGTACTATTGAAGCTGGAAACTCTTTTACTTTCAGTTCCTGCATAGTGCTTTTATCTTTATTAGTATTCATAGTGTACTCAGTCATATTAAGCCCTTTATTTTATTGTGATTTTTTACTGTAAGTAGATTTAATTATTTAAGGTGACAAATCCGCCGTCAACGGGAATGTTACTTCCAGTAATAAAGGCCGCATCATCCGAGCATAAGAAGCTAATTAATGAGGCTATTTCATTGACCGTACCCATTCGTCCAATTGGCTGGCTTTTTGATAATTTATCGAAGACTTCTTCTTGATTGTCTGGATAATTTTTCTCGATAAAATTATCGACAAAAGGAGTATGAACACGCGCTGGCGAGATGCAATTACATCGGATACCATGATCAATATAATCTCGAGCAACCGAATACGTCATGGTAAGAATTGCCCCTTTACTCATTGAATAAGCAAATCGGTCTTCAATGCCAACGGATGCTGCTATTGAAGCAATATTGATAATAACGCCGGAACGTCGTTCCTTCATCGAACGAATAATTGTGGACATCATATTATATGCCCCTTTAACGTTAACGTTATAAACTCGGTCTAAATCTTCTTCTGTGGTGTTTTCTAAATTACCAACATGAGCGATACCTGCATTATTAATCAATATATCAATGGCATGTTCATTGAGTATTGCACCAACAACCTCTTTTACTTGCGCATTATTAGCAATATCACATTGATAAGCACTTGCTTTACCACCAAGTTCCGTAATCAGTGTTTTTGTGGTATTTGCTGCGTCAATATTTAAATCGACAATAATAATATGAGCGCCTTGCTCAGCAAGCTTTATTGCCGTGCTTTGACCAATACCACTACCAGCACCAGTGATCAGTGCATATTTTTCATTAAATTTATTACTCATGTTAAAACCTATCTTTTATTAATTATGTCAAACGGATCATTTTATTTGGCTATTCGAGACCATAAAACTTTTCAGCCGTAGTAGACCAAATTGACTGCTGTTCTTTTACTGTTAACGGCTCAACAAACGTTTCGACTTGTTTTGCCCAATGTGAATAGTCGGATGAAAGATTAACTACCGGCCAATCACTACCCCACATTAAGCGATTAGCACCAAAGCTTAAAAGCAAGTGATCCATATAAAGATTCAGTTTTGTTAAAGATGAGTCTTCACCAGCTTCAGTCACTAAGCCTGATAACTTACAATAAGCCGAAGTTTCATTAGCGATTTGCGCTATGTCTTCAAACCATTGAGGCGATGAATTATCGGCGATACAAGGTTTAGCACCATGGTCGATCACCACCTTGAGTGCTGGATAACGTTTGATCAAGGTATAGAGCGTATCTAAATGTTGTGGCTTAACTAAAGCGTCAAAAGTTAAGTTTTTTTCTATTAAGTACTCAAAAACGGGGGCTAGTTCAGGTTTCAACATCCACTGAGTATCAATAATATCTTGAATCATCGGCCTTATGCCTTTGAAATAAGAATTTTGACTAAACTGCTCTAACTGCTTAATTGCTGTAGCACTTTCCATATCAACCCAGCCAACAACGCCTGCAATAAAATCAGTTTCTGCTGCGAGTCCTAATATAAACTCAGTTTCAGCAGTAGTATCAGAAGCTTGTACTAGCACTGTTTTTTCAACATTTTCTCGCTTTAACGTTGGCAACAAATCTTGAGGTAAAAAATCTTTATAAAGCAGTTCAAGCTCTGGCGTTAACCAGTTATAGTCACCGCGAGATAACTGCCAAAAGTGTTGGTGTGAATCGACACGCATCGTAAGTTACTCCACTACACTTGTTGGTACAGGCACGTCTGGATATAAGATGCCAGTATCTTGTAAAATCTGCCAAAATTCACTGGGGATATTAACCTGCATCAGCTCAACGGTTGTTTCAACACGACTGGCAGAACTCAAACCTGGAATAACGCTAACTACTGCCGGATGCGCTAATGGAAATTGCAACGCAGCAGCCGCCAGGGGTATATTAAATTTTTGACAAACATCTTCAATTTTAGCGACCGTATTAATGATTGTTTCATCGGCCGGCTCATAATTGTAATGGGGGACAACACCTTCACGACGAACACCGGTGGCTAGAATTCCTGAATTATAAGGACCACCCAATATAATTGAGCTATTTTCTTTTATACAACGAGGTAGAAAGGTGTCTAACGCTTTTTGCTCTAATAAAGTATAACGTCCTGCAAGCAAGAAACAATCGAAATGACCATGGTCCATCGCTTGTTCACAGACTTCATATTCATTAACACCTAAGCCAATGGCTGAAACTAAGCCTTGAGAACGCAACTCATCCATCGCTTTGTAGCCGCCTTCCATCGCTATTTTGAATAATCGGTCATGCTCATCACCATGGGTAGCACGGCCAATGTCGTGCATATACAAGATATCAATCTTTGATAAACCTAAACGCTGAATACTATGCTCAAAAGAGCGCATAATACCGTCATAAGAATAATCATACTTGGGTTCAAATGGCATAGGAGAGCAAAAGCCATATTTATCTTCAGCTTTAGCGCAAGGCTCTAAAATTCGGCCAACTTTGGTTGATAGTACATAATCTTTTGAATCAAATTTTCGCAGCGCATCGCCCACTCGGCGTTCACTCAAGCCAAAACCATAATAAGGCGCAGTATCAAACTGATTTAGCCCTAACGCCATCGCTTTAGTAATACTTTCTTCTGCCGCACTGTCAGCCATAGGGCGATACAAGTTGCCAAAAGTAGCCGCGCCAAAGCCCAATTCTGTAACCTGTAATGTCGTTTTACCTATTTGTCTTTTTTTGAACATGATTTCTAAACTCAACTATTACAATTAACTATCGGGCTGTTGGTAAACAAGAAGGGCCAATCGGTTGAAAACTCTTGTAGGTTAAAACAAATTCTTGATGGCCTAACGCTTCTGATTTGGTTTGTTTGCCTTTAGCAACTTGGCTAACAAGCTGATATATTTCATCACCAACTTGCGCAACTGTGGCTTCACCTGAAATAATTTTTCCTGCATTGATATCCATATCATCAGACATGTTTTCATAGGTTTCAGGGTTTGCACAAACTTTAATGACCGGTGAAATTGCCGAACCTACAACTGAGCCTCGGCCGGTCGTGAATAAAGTAAGGTGACAACCCGAGGCGATCATTTCAACAATTTCAGCACTATCCACAATATTTGGGAAACCATACATCGGCTCACCATCAGGGACAACATCCATTAAATACAAACCGCCTTGGCTTGGTATATCACCCGGTTTAATTAAACCATGTATTTTTGAACTGCCTGATTTGGCATAAGCGCCCATCGACTTCTCTTCTTGGGTGGTTAAGCCCCCTTCTGCATTGCCGGGAGCAAAACTGCCATAACCCATTTTAGTATAATATTGCTCAGCTTTTTCCACCGACTTCATAATTTCTTCACCGAGATCAGGTGTTATGGCTCGTTCAGCCATAATTTGTTCACAGCCAATCAACTCACCGGTTTCTTCAAAAATACAAATAGCGTCTTTTTCAACCAGTTGATCAAAACAATGGCCAACAGCAGGGTTAGCGCCAATACCACTGGTGCCATCTGAACCGCCACAAATAGTACCAACCACAAGTTCACTGATATCCATCGGTACTAATTCAGTTTTTTGTACATTAATGACTAATTCGTTGACACTCGATACACCTGCAGCAATTGTTTTTCTAGTACCACCTGACTTTTGAATAACTAAGGTGTCTACTTCGCGACCACTGGCTTTAATGGAATTTGCCAGTTGTTCTCGGTTAAAGCCTTCACAGCCAAGAGAGACAATTAGCACACCAGCGACATTAGGATGTGTACAAAGTCCTTCCATGATTTTCAGGGAGTATTCATTTGGATAACAGCCTGGAAAACCAATTAACTGGACGTTATCTGCGCTATTCGCGACAATAGCTCTAGCAACGTGGTGTGCACACTCAACTAAGTAGGTGACTAAAATAATGTTGCGAATACCTTTACGGCCATCAGCTCTTAAATAACCTTTCATCATTCTTCTCCGGATCTACTTTGACGCGTATGACTGGCAATATAATCACTTTTCATATTGTGCATATGAATGTGCTCACCAAAATCAATATCTTTAGTTGCAGAGCCGATAGATACACCATATTTAATAATTTTTTCACCTTCGGCAATCGCTTGCCTAGCAATTTTATGACCTACTGTTATATCAGCAGTCATGGTTACATCCACTTCTTCTAAAGTGGTTGAAGCTCCGGCGAGTAACTGTTTGCAGCAAACAAAAGTATTATCTTCCTTGTTCAATAAAACAAAATACCTGTTTATCATTCATAACCACCCTAAAGAAACACTCTAAAATACCTGTTCAACCGCTTATTTCATAAAATATAAATTTAATGATTAGGATTAGAACGTTGAAAACTATTAACTGATTTAACCATTAACATTAATAAAGGTCAATACATTTGATGTATTTTTATATATAAAGTTGTCACTGACATGTTTTAATAAAGATGAAAAAGTTATCCATGATTAAAAAAACAAAAGCACTAATAGCCAAGAAGGCTAATAAGTTGTATTAATTATAAAGTCGACAAAAATTTTCAGGGACAACATCAATAAAGGCTACTACATATAAAAACACCAATAAACTCAATTTAGAAGTCACACCCCCTATTTAGTTTTATTTTATTGATTGTTCAATGAGTTGACTCATTTCTTGTAATAATCGTTCACTTGCTGAATCAATTAAATTATCCCTCTCCAAGAGATCCTTTTCTGTGTGATACAACTCTTCAGCTATGACTTGTTGGCTTTTTATATTTATCCAACGGGTATACCGGTATTCATCTGTTCTTATGGTATATCCCATATGCTTTATCGGTTTATTACTGGGCCATGGTCGAGCAGTTTGCGATAACGCTGCTTGCCTGTGTTTATAGTCAGGTTCATTAAATATTTGATTAAAACTACGACCATTTATATTCACGGGGCTGGGCAAATTAACGAGTTCAGCTAGGGTTGGATAAATATCGATATATTCTGTTATTGCACTGGTGGTAAAAGGCTTTTGCCCTGGGATACGAAAAATCAATGGCACACGGGTATCAAGTTCTCGCGCCGTTGCTTTGGTCCAATGACTGTTCTCCCCTAAGTGATAACCATGATCAGACCAAAATACAATAATGGTATTGTCGTATAGTCCATTATCTTTTAATGCTTTTATTAACTGACCGACATTATCATCAACATAACTGGTAGCGGCATAATAGCCATGGCGTAGTTTTTGCGCTGTAGTTGTTGAGAAAGGTCCTTTTTTAGGTAGATCTGATAACCCTCGGATCTCTTTATAATTAAACCAATTTAAATTTGAAATATTATCAGGTTTATTAGTCGATCCAAGTGCTTGTATATCTTCTTGCTGATAAAGATCCCAGAACTTCTTAGGAGCGTTATACGGTGCATGAGGTTTCATAAACCCGACCGCTAGAAAAAAAGGGCTTTTGCTGTTTTTTAATCTTTTAATCGTTTGAACGGCATCAACCGTAATGTGGTCATCAACATATTTGTTGCCACTATATTCAGCCGATTCAGCCGCTATACCTTTTTTATTCCCTTCTTTTATACTCGTTTCAAGTACATAATCATCAAAATGAGACTCTTGATCTAAGCGTGCAGGCACCGACCAAGATTTATCGTCTCGAATATTGGCATAATTATGATAAACCTTACCGATTGACTCAGTATGGTAGCCGTTATTTTTAAAATGTTGTGGCAAGGTAACAACATCGGGTGCTGTTTTTCTAAAATGGGTATTGAGCCGCCAAACTTTAATCGCGTCAGGATAAAGCCCGGTAAGCATAGATGCACGAGAAGCATTGCAGCTGGCAAACTGCACGTAAGCTTTATCAAAAACAACGCCCTCAGAGGCAAGTGCATCTATATTGGGCGTGATGGCGACTTTATCGCCATAAGTCCCAATATTCATCCTTAAATCATCTGCGCCAATGAAAAGTATATTAAACTTTTTATTGGCCAATGTATCAATTGACGGCTCTGCATTTGCTTGCGTTACACTGACCAAAAACGGTAACAATAAACACAATAAGCTTAAAAATTTCATAGCACTCCAATTGTTCATTATTACTAAGAGCATTTAGGGTAAAGAGAAAAGCCGTTTGCCCGCGAATTAACGCGGATTAAAGAAAAGACATAATAGTTTTCTTTTGTTTTCCTCTTACTTCTTGAAGTTCCTAATCTATACTATTCTGCGTAAATTCGCGGGCAATAAAGACCTTAATTATCTTGAATAGTAACTCTGCCACCAGAAGTCCACTTATTCAATTGTGTTTGCCATTCTGTAACATCCCAGTTTAGGCTTTTTCCAAAATTAATCGCTCTCCGAATATGCTGAACCGCTTTAGGAAGTTCTCTATTTTCCTTCTTAGCATAAGCCATTGCTTTTAAGTATTGATATTGTGGCTCTTCATTTTGTTGTTTATAAACTTCTGCTAAATAGATAATGGCACCATCAACATCGTGTAGTTGTTTATCTTTAGCAAGTAATTTAATTTCTGCTGATTTTTGTTTGGCAATGATATGGCCTTGGCTTGCTGCTTCTTCAAACCAAAATAAAGATTTTTTCTCATCTTCAATAATCCAAGGACTATGCTTTAAAAGAGTACCTAATCGATATTGAGCTTGTTTTACGCCACTTTTTGCCGCTTTACTGATCCAATAAATACCTTGCTGAGGCTCTGATTGTTGTTGATAAATTTTAAGACCATATTGATATTCTGCTAAAGGGTAACCATACTCTGCAGCTTGTTTTAATATGATGATAGGTTGTTCATCTTCACTTTTCAGCCACGGGAAAGTTGTCAACATCATTGCATACCTATATTTATCGATAGGTTCTTGACTTAACTTTAGTAAGTTTTTTTGTTTTTTTAACGTTTTATAGAAACGTTCATGACGTCTCCTCATTCGATATTTATTATAATTAGCAATACCAAAATAGGATCGACTAGTAAAATGAGTACCCTTTTGCTTGAATTCTGGCTTAGCAATCTGCGTTTTGGCCAAGTCAAACAAAGCATACTTAATCTCACCACTGGAGTGGATCGGGATAATATTTCGAATAGAGCCATCTGGTGCAACATCGTATTCAGTAATCAAGTAAAATGGTGTTGAAAAATCTTGCTGGTCAAAATTATTTGTAACTTCACCAGATTCTGCATCGAAGTTAGTCGTGTAAGTATCTAAACCAAGTTCTTCAACCTCTTCAATTAATTCAGCTGGGTCTAAGACATCTTCAGCTCCAAAACGTACTTTCTGGTGTAAATTGTTGTTATTTATTTCAGGTAAGTAGTTTCGATATAACATCTTCTTTTGCAATTTTTTTTCAATAAAAACAACTTGTTCATCTAATTTATCTTTATCTTCTTCATTAGCATGCTTAAATAAGTTGTCTACAATTATTTGGGCATTATCGTAGTTGTGCTTTGCAGCAAGTGAAAACCAAACAAGCGCTTTGATTTCATCTTTCGCTACCCCTAATCCTTTATAATATATCAAGCCTAATTGATAAAAAGCCTCAGGTTTATTTGATTCGGCAACACTGAGATATTCGTTAAATGCTAATTTATATTGATGTTGTTCAAAATAACTATCTGCTTGGTGGATATCACTGGCAAAAGCAGAGAAATTAAAAAAAACTAGAAAAGTTGACCAAATTTTAATTTTATTCATTTTCAACATAATTCCCTTATAATAATAAAAAAAAAGCTATTCAAAATTGAATAGCTTTAATACATTTCCTAGGTGCTAATTTTTATTTCTTTACTCTTAATAAGCGTCGAGTCATAGCTAAACCACCTAGTAACATCATTCCAAAGATTCCGAATGAACCGGCATCAGGTTTCTCTGATTCAGTTTTAACAACGATTATTTCATGTTCCGTTATTGTTGTTGCCCAGATAACTCTAGTGTCTACAGCTGCAATACTATCGCCATTTTCATCTACTGTGGCTTCTGTGACTACAGCAATATCGCCATTTTCGTCTAAGTAATCACCATTGAAATCTCTAAAGTAATTTGAGACTGTAAGCTGTATAACCACCTCCATATCAATATTAATTTCAGGGACAATAAATGATGTGGCTGTAGCTGAATCATCAAGGAACGTAATTCCTGCAGTGGGACCATCGTTTATAGCTCTCCAACTATAGATTAGCGCACCATCTTCGCTGTCGGTAGTAGCCGTTGCGTCTACGGTAATAGTTTCACCGGCAACTACTCTCACACCAACAGCAGCCATATCTGCAACTGATAAACTAGGTGTAATAACCGATGGTGCGTTATTTATGCTTACACTATATGTTTTAGAAACCGATGCAATATCAGTTTCTATCGTTAACATAACTTCAATGACCTCAACTTGTGTCAACTCACTATCCGCTGTAAACATGACACTATCACCGGTTGCAGATGGCGTAAGTGTTACATCTAGGCCAGAGACTTGAGTCCAAGTGTAAGTGGAAATATCAGCACTCGGTAAACTCTCACTTGCATCAAAGCTTACTACTTGTCCTTCGAACACGTTGTTCATGTATGCCGTATCAAGTTTGATTGATTGCTTACTATCTTGAGGGTAGCCATCATTAACGTCGAGTATACCGTCGTTATCATCATCGTCATCTAAGGTTACAGATGAATTACCTTGACAAGTTTCATCACAACTTTTCACAAAACTATCTGGTAGACCATCACCATCTGTATCGGCAGCAACTGATGAGTCATTCGGGAAACCATCGTTAATGTCGATAACACCGTCTTCATCGGTATCTAAACCGACAGAAAGTTCTTTCAGTGAAAAGTTATCGGTCCATAGTCTTGAAGGGCTTGTTGCGTTGTTACGATCACCCATAACCTCTTCATCACCAACAGTATGCATTTTAACTTTGAATGGCTGTGCTACATCGATATCAGTTGGTGCAATAAAGGTTTGCGAGAGATTGGCCCATGCACCATCAGAAGCAATAGTATTAGTTAAGTGGATCTCAGTTACATCACTAATTCCATTATCTGGATTAACAGGTGCACCGACAACAGAATAAAGAAGCGACCATTGTAAAGAGCCATAGGTAAGACCATCGCCGGCTACAGTGTATGTGCCACCAGATACTATTCCTTCAACTTGTCTAGTAATCCCTCCAGAATGCAATTGACGAGATTGGTTCCAGTAAGCTACAACATTAGGGATACTATAGTCATCGCCAGGAGGTCTAGGAACAATGCCACCCTCATTTTGTGTTCGTGTATTGTCAATAAATCTTGCCCAACCTGGTGACCCATGTTGGCCATATGCTTGAATACGGTCGCCATTTTCATCACGGCCTGATAAGAAAATTGTAGGTGCATCGCCAAAGCCTTTACTACCTATTGCCCAACCAGAAGTTGGAAAATTAGATACGCTTTCTAAGTCACCATCAGGGAAGTATTCTAGCGGGTATAGAACTTCAGGGAATGTTTTCTTAACGGTTGTTGCAATTTCAAAGGTATCTGATTCAGATACAATTTTCGCGCCAGTATCACCATCTAAAATGTAAGAGCCATCGTAGTCTCTCAAGTAATTAGTTACGGTAAGTTCAATGGTAATAGCCGTATCAGACTTAACAAGAGGAACGTAAAAGCTTGTATTTACGCCTGTTGCATCACTAAACTCAACAGGAACGCCGATTACTTTCCATTGGTAAGTAAGTTCGCCGCCATCACTGTCAGTTGATGTTGAACCGTCAAGTTGAATTTTCTCACCGTAGGCCAACACACCTTCGCTGTCTAACATTCCTGTTATTGTAGCTGCCGCCGTGGCTACTGAAGGGGCTTTGGTAACTTTTACAGTATATGTATCTGATACCGTGTGTATATCCCCTGCAACGGTCAATGAAATAACAACTTCTTCTACTTGCGTGGTATCTGTTGGCGCAATAAAGCTCACCATATTACCTGCAGGCATTAAATCTACTGCTAGTCCAGAATCTTGATCCCAAGTGTAAGTTGCATTATCGCTGTTAGGCACTGATGAACTCGCGTCAACAGTAAATTCTTCACCCTCAACAACTGTGCCAGAATCATTGGCAAAGCTAATGATAACACTGACAGAGTTATCTAGTGGGTCTGCATCATTAACATCAAGAACGCCATCGTTGTCATCGTCATCGTCAATAATAGCCGTACTAGCTTCTTGACAAGTAACATCACAGCTAGCGTTATAATCATCAGCAAAACCATCACCGTCAGTATCTACGCTAACTGATGCATCGTCAGGGAAAGCGTCTGAACTGTCTGGAACACCATCACCATCGGTATCAGCTAATGATGGAGGACCCATTAATGAGAAGTTAGCAGCCCACATTGGTATTTCAGTATTTCGGTCTGTAAAGGCGATTTCTCCATCTCCAACGGTTGACAGATGCACTTTAAAGGGTTTAGTAGCATCAATATCATCGGGAGCAGTAAAGGTATCTTCAATAACGATCCAAGCGCCATCAGATGCAACTTGATTGGTTAAGGGTACTGTTGTTACGACATCTTCACCGAGCTTGGTGTAAGAGTAATTCCACACAAACGATTGATCTCTCGCGGCAGCATCTGCTGAAAGTGCATATGAGCCACCTGGAATAATACTTTCAATTTCACGAGCAATACCATTAGCATGTAAATGTCGCCAGTTGGTATGGACAAGATATTGATCACCGGCATAAGGTTCAGGGCTAGCCCACCAGCCCGTTGCAGTATTGTCCACAACCCACACATCCCCCCAACCAGCATCAAATTTACTGTATGCTGGCACGGTACCGGCAGAGGTTTCTATGGTTAGTACATCACCTTTAACATCTATAGCGCCAGCAGGCCATGCTACTGTAGGTGTCACGGTGTCTATTTCATTTTCAGGAATATATTCAACAGATTCTTCAATAAGCACCATCGATAAATTATCAACCCACATGGTCGCACGTGCATCTTTGTCTATACCGCCAGTTGTAGGAAAAGCTGCACTTGGTGGTGTTTGAATAAATACATGAAAAGGCTGTGCTACATCAATGTCGTCTGGTGCTACAAAGGTATCGGTAACTGTTTGCCATGTATTATCAGAGACAACAATATTAGTAAGAGAAACCGTGGTAACTTCAGAAACACCATCAGTTACAGTCGCGCCTATCATACTGTATGAATAGGCCCAACGTAAGCTACCTTTATTGGCGCCGTCTCCAGACAAGTTATAAGTTTTACCTGCTTGAATATTATCAACTTGTCTACCAAGACCATGAGCATCATTTTTACGTCTTTTATTAGTACCAAATATAGTAGTGTCATTACCTGCAGGAGGGATCAACGCGGCGGCAGTAATATCAGTAGTCTGAAAACGTCCCCAACCGGTTTGATTATAATACGCTCTCATATTTGCCGCGAAATTATCAGCATTTAGAAGTTCATTCCAAGCTAAAATAGGATCTGGCATAGGCGCAGTTGCGGCCGTCGCAACAAGAAATCCTGATTCAAATCCAGTTAATCCTTCTAAATCATCAGAAAAAATAACTGTGTCAGCAAGCGCAGACGCACTTGTAAGAAGTAATGCTGCCGTAACGGCTGTTGCGATTTTATTTTTTGAATTCATATTCATATAGTTCCCCGTATACATATTTCTGTTAGTAACCCAACAAACTGTTTGTTAATAAATTTATTACGTTATGTTGACCATCATTTATTTTTGATATTGTTATTTTTTATTTTGTTCATGGTATAGAACCCCCCTTAAGGGATAACGTTATACCTAATCTACACTTTTATACGTATTTGTAAATGTTTTTTTAACCTATTTATTTTTGTAATGACAAAAAACAACCTTACACAAAACCAATAAAGACATAACGTATTGTAAATAAAAGACAAAAACAAAACAATGAACAAAAATTAAATAAAAACCATAAATCAAAGAAGAAAGATAACGTTCCCCTTTTTAAATCTAAGGTTATCATTACTCAAGTGTCTTTTGGTTTAACACTGGAATAAATTAACGGTTATCGATTTTTTAAAATATCCTCAATACAGCTTCGTCACTTTTAATATAAAGCTAAAACTATGGGGTTTATCCGCACGCACATGATACTTCTGCATGGTTTTTCCTCCCCAACTATTATCTCCACCAACGCCATGAATTTTTAAATCTAAATTAACGTTGATATAGCCACGTTCAGGTAAGTCATAATAATGCTTTCGACGTATTCGATCGGTAACATCATTTTTCACTGTTGATTGGCTAGTAGAATATAAATCTGACTCATTGTAGGGCCATGCTCTAAAGTGAAATGGTTGTAGGCCTTGAATATTTAATTTAATTTTATCATTGGAAAAGCTAGCATTTCTAACATCACTACGATTGGTACTGTCTGTTGCAGAAATATAAGGAACTTGGAATGTTTCCAAGGTCTTTTGATAGTTCCCTACTTTTGCGGCTGTTTTTCTGTCAGGGTAGTTCTCAAAAGGCCCTCTGCCGTACCAATTAATGTTTGAGAGTGATTTATTAAGCGCTAATCGCATGCCAAATTTTGGCATAAATTTATGCTGAGTGCGTTTTGGATCAGGTGTGTAATTACCCACAACTTGCACTTCTCCTTTACCATTAATACGGTAAGTGAGTGTATAAAGTGCATGGTTTACTACCAAACGAGCTACCACATTAACTTCGACCAAACTTGCACTTACCTGCTTTACGTTAACAGAACTTACTTGACGATAAGCCGCCGCATTTAGCCAAGGAGCCATGCGTTCAATGAATTTATTTCGTCCTTGGTTATTGTTCACCGGTTTCCAAAAATAAGGCGCAAGTGGCTCAACCAACAACTCCTGCCCTGCAACTTGATAGCTGGTTAACTCACCAGTAATGCTATCAATACTTAAGGTAGTATTATTCGTTGTTATGGCTATAGCATCATCGGTTTGTTTTACCTTAACCTTTTTTCCTGTTGAAGCGACAGATGTAGGATATTGATACGGAGCAAGTATAAATTGCTCAAAAGCGATATCAAAACCTTTGCTAGACCACACGCTATCTTCTTTAGTATGAGCTGATAATTCTAATAACAATTCATTGTCTGAATTTTTGCCACTATAAGTAAACGGTACCTTAACAAGTGTTGATGCCCCTGGAGCTAACGAGAAAGTTAACTTTCCTTTCGCTATTACTTTCGTTTGGCCTTTTTCTTGACTTTTAACCTGCCATACATAGTCATATTCATTGAGGTTAGTAAAATCAAATCGGTTAGATATTTTAATCGTTAACGGGTCACTTGTTTGCTCAAACCAAACATTTTGATGAACTTTTTTTGCTTCATAGTAACTTGGAAAAGGCTTTCTGTCGGAAGATACAATGCCATTTAGCAAAAACTCTGCGTCGGTTGGACTGTCACCAAAATCTCCACCATATGACCATACTTCACGCTTAGGATTTAAGCTAAGTTTTGTTGGATCTTTACCATAGCTAACCATCGCCGTATTTTTTACCCTCGCTAGGCCTTGATCGACCCAATCCCAAATAGCACCACCCACATAATTGTCATGGGCATAAATTTTATCCCAGTGTTCTTGAAAATTACCTAATGAATTCCCCATTGCATGGGCATATTCACGTTGGATAAAAGGTTTTTTAGTTTCATCAGAAATTTTGATGAATTCATCAACACTATTTCTACCTTCAAGGGTACGGTAACTGCGCTCGATAAAGTCAGATGCGTCTCTATCAGTATCCGACAAAATAGGCCTTGTTTTATCAATCGCTAAAATGGCTTCTCGCATAGCCATAAAGTTACGTCCTGCTCCACCTTCATTACCTAATGACCAAATAACAATAGATGAGTAGTTTTTATTGGTATGAACCATAGAGGTGGCACGATCAACATGGGCTATAGTCCAATCAGGGTTATCACCCAGTATTTTGTTTCTCGTTTTGTAACCATGACTTTCTTGGTTAGCATCATCAAGAACATATAGCCCATACTGATTAGCTAATTGATACCATCGATGATCATTAGGATAATGACTCGTACGAACAAGGTTAAAGTTACCTTGCTTCATCAGCTTTATGTCAAGCTCCATGGTTTTTAAATCAACCGTGCGCCCCATTCTAGGATGATGCTCATGGCGATTAACGCCTTTTATTTTTATTGATTTACCATTAACCCAAAACTGATTATCTTCAACTTTGCTTTCTTTAAAGCCAAAAGACCAAGGGATATATTCTAACGCCTGACCATTTTTATCTAAAACAGTTAACATGGTTGAATATAGCGTTGGCGATTCTGCACTCCAAAGGCTGATATCCTTTAATGCTATAGATATATGGCCTATTTGCTTATTACCTTTGTGACTAACTTTTGCTTTTTTCGTTACCATCAAATCTCCGCTTGGAGAATACAGGCTCATCTGTAATTGATGTTTCTTTAAATTAATATTCTTTAAAGCACTCTCAAGTTCAAAATCAAGGTTTAGCGCTGCATCTTGATAGTTATTTTTTAGATCAGTCGTGATCAAAAAATCTTGTAAGTACACTTTCGGACGGGCAATTAAGTTAACATCTCTGAATATGCCACTAAAACGCCACATATCCTGACCTTCTAAATAACTACCATCAGACCAACGGTATACTTCAAGGGCTAAATCATTTTCACCCTTCACTAAGTAATCCGTTATATTAAATTCAGCGGGGGTCATACTGCCCTGACTATATCCAACTTTTTTGCCATTGACCCAAAGATAAAATGCTGATTTCACCCCTTGAAACTCAATAAATACTTGTTTTTCTTTTAAGCCATCTTCAACAAAAAACTTGCGCTTATAACTACCCACAGGGTTTCGATCATAAAAATTAGTAAAATCCGCAGGCGGCTCAGTCATCACCCTTGGTTGATCTTTTGCGAATGGGTATGGATGATTTGTATAAATTGGACGACCATAGCCTTGGGTTTGCCAATTACCTGGTACATCTATTTCAGCCCATTGGCTAACATCATAATTGGTTTTATAAAAATCAGTTGGACGTTTATCAGGATGTCCAACCCAATTAAACTGCCATTTACCATTAAGTGATTGAATTCGCTCAGATGACTTTTTGTTTAACGCATTATTTTGATCTGCAAATGGACGAATAAAGGCATGTCCTGCTAGTTTATTTCGGCTAATAATTTGAGGGTTTTCCCAATCTGGCACAATTGAAGCTTTATCTGATGCCACACTAACTGAAACACTGCTCAATGCCATTAAAGCCAGCACTAAGTATCTAAATTTTAACCCTATCATCTTGTATATCCTACAGTTATCGTTTGTTTTTTGTCTTGGTTATTGTATAAAAACCTCTTAACACAAGCAAAGGATAACGTTCCCACAGTTTTTTGTAAATACAATAAACTATAATTCAATAATAAAGATATGTGAGGATTATCTAGGTAAGACTAGGTGAAATACTTATTAAGATCTATCCATTACAGAATCACGTTTGACAAGTTCTGCAATGAATAGGTGTGTTTGTTTACTTGGAGTAGCTGTGGGCTTACTCAGTTTAATAGCTAAATTAGTAGCATAAAATGCCATTTCGTTTACGGGATAATGCATGGTAGTTAAGCGAGGTCGACAGGCAATGCCAATAGACAAATCATCAAAGCCAACGACTGATACATCTTCTGGCACACGTAAACCCGCATCAAACAGCGCATGTATAGCGCCTATAGCCATCAGGTCATTGTATGCTAGTAATGCATCAAACTTACAACCTTTAGCCAGTAATGCTTTAACGGCTTGCTCACCACCTTCTATATTAGAGCTTCCTTCTTCAATATTTATCTTGGGTAATTTAATGTGATTTTTAGCTAAGGTATTTTTAATCCCTTCAACCCTAGAACTAGGATCTCTATTTTGATAAATACTTGTTACTACGGCAAAATTCGTGTGACCAGTGTCGATTAGATATTTTGCTGCGACCTGTGAGCCTGAAATATTGTCTAACCAAACACAACGGTTAGCTATTTCTGGAATATATCGGTTTATTAAAACTAGGCCTGGTATTTCACTAGCC
This sequence comes from Colwellia sp., assembly GCA_029938115.1. Classification (GTDB taxonomy): domain Bacteria; phylum Pseudomonadota; class Gammaproteobacteria; order Enterobacterales; family Alteromonadaceae; genus Colwellia. The sequence continues at coordinate 49,964 of JAPYOP010000027.1, forward strand.
AGTTTAATTAATGTTTTTTCGTCGGAATATTCGCTATGTAAAATTATCGCTTTGCAATTATTTGCACGCAACGATTCAATGGCGTTCAGCTCTGACTCAGTTTCATATAATGAGTTAGCCATTAATAACTTCAAGTTATTTTCTCTGGCACCTTTTTCAACACCACTTGCTAAAGAACCAAAAAATGACATTGATATTGAAGGAGTAACCACACCAATAGTATTTGAGGTTTTACTCGCTAATGCGCTGGCATTGTTGTTAGGTCGATAACCCAATTCTTCAATAATTTTTTTAACGCGTGCTCGACAAACATCCCCTACTTTGCCTTTGTTATGGATCACTCTTGAAACAGTTGCGATTGAAACACCTGCAACTTTTGCAACATCGTTAATAGTTACCATATTGAATTATTGGATCTTTTTTATGCTTTTTATAAGTTGATTGTAAGTATATCTGACAATCAACTTATGAGCACCATTAAAATACATGTCTATGTAGGTGAGTCAGGAGTACATTATCCTGTCCGCTAAAAGGGCAATGAATTACCCCCTACAATGAAAATAATACTTTCATGAATTAAGTGCAGCCGTGTTAATATATAAGACTTCTACAGTACTATTTCACTGTGAATATTTACCCTCGGTGCTTTTGCTTTAATTGCTGCTCCCGTTAATGACTTGCCTATACGAATAAGTATTGCCGCCTTACCTTGCTCGGTTAATGCAGAGCTAGTGTGTAAAATTTCAATATCTCCTTGAGCTTCAAACTCAATCATTTCACCATTTACAGGTACATTGTTACCTTGTTTATCTAGTAATTGTGCATAAACAAATAACACATCTTTAACACCTGCTGTTGCTGCTTTACCACTTTCATCAATACTCAGCTTAATTGCGGCAGGCTTTTGTGGTGTGCCAACTTGATGTTGTGCAACCAATTTACCTTTTATGTATGCTTTAGCTAGCAACTGACCCGCTTGAAAGCTTTTTAAATCAAACTCAAAAGGAGGGTGTGCTATATGCGTGGAATACTTATCTAAACTTGGTTTGTTTTTAGATATGAGCTTTCCATTTAGCCACAGTTCAACTTCATCAGCATTACTGAATACACGTACTTTAGTTGATGATTCATCAGTCCATTCACTAGCAATAAAAGCCATAGCACCAGAATCAAATAAAGACGATTTTTCACTAGCATCACGCTGACTTTGGAAAAAATAAAAACTGTATTTAGGTAAACGATAGATATTCATTATGCCTGAAGCTTCAAGATCTGGTGAATAGCCTCGGTTATAATCAAACATTACCCAATAACCATCAGCAAATGCAGGAGTAGTAAAATTGTCATTATGGGCTTCTTGTAAATTGCGCGCTTGCTGTAATAAACGTGCTTCACCAGCATTTAGTAACTGGCGACTCGTACGTTCTTCTTCTTTCAAATCAGCCCAGTCATCTTGGTTTAAGCCTGCATTTTGTGCGTAATATTCCCAATCACCGTATTCAGAAACATTATAAGGTTGTGTTGGGGTTTCATAGTGTTTTTGTCTATGCTGGCGAGCTTGTAGGTAAATATCAAATTCAGGTAACCATCCTGCAGATAAACGTGTCGGGTCTTCTTGATGGACAATATCATTCAATTGTTTAACAAAGGCTTTAGGCATTGGTGACTCATTGAGTGAGCACTCCCATGCTAATACACTGGCGTGATTACGATCACGACGAATTAAATCATGACATGTGCGTAGTATTTGAGCTTTAAATTCAGGGGTATCAGCATAGTACTGCCAGCCTAAAATTGCATCTAACAGCACTAAACCTAGTTCGTCTGCTGCATCCATAAAGGCTTTTGAATGTGGATAATGGGATAACCTGACATAATCAAAGCCCGCTGATTTTATCTTTACCGCATCACGATAATCCGCTTGTGGTGATGTAGCATAACCGACATGTGGGTATTCTTGATGACGATTAACACCGCGTAAAAAAGTGACTTCACCATTAATTAATAACTGATGTTTTTCATTAAATTCAAACTGTCGTAAACCAATACGGGTGTTCTTTTGTTCTATAAGCTCGCCTTCTAAGTAAACTTCACTAACCAGTTGATATAAATTAGGATGCTTTGGACTCCATAACTGACCGTTATTAACCACTAGTTGTTGGCTATATTGCTTATCACTGTTTGCAATTAAGTTGGTGATTTTATCTTCTGTTTGTGTGATTAACTTGTCATCAAAGAATAATTTCTGTTTTAAAATAAAACTTTTATTTATTTCATATTGATTAGCAATATGGGTTTTAACATCAACAATCGATTTTTCTGTACTGATTTGTGGAAACGTAACAAAGACTCCGCCACTGGCAACTTTATCAGCGTTTATTTCATCGGTAATATGTAAAGGGTTTTTAATCAATAAATTAACATCGCGATATAAACCACCATAGGTATTAAAATCTAGCCCTTTTAATGGCTTTGGACCTATTTCAGGGTTGTCTATATTTAGTAGTTTAACCTTTACAATGTTTGCTCCGTCATAATTTACTTCATCACTGATATCGATGGTAAACGGTAAGTAACCGCCCAAGTGTTCAGCAATTTTTTTATCATTTAGCCACACTTGTGCATGGCTCATCGCTGCTTCAAAGCGAATAAATATTTTTTGATTTTTCCATTTAGGATCAATCGCTAATTCTTTTTGATACCAAGCGGTGCCTTGCCATTGTTGATCAATCACTAACGCTTCAATTTTTGGCGTATGTGGCAAATTAACTAATTGCCATTGCTGTTGCTTACTTGAATCTGATGAATCAGAATTTTCAGGGGTAAATTGCCACCCTTCATTGATATTAACAATACTTGATACTTCAATAGTCTCTAACGATTGAACTTCAACCTGACTGCAGGCTAATAGCGAAGTTAACAGCACAGTTGACAACACAACGCTGACTAAATTTGAAAACGACTTTAACACGAGGAACCCTTAATATTTTACTTTGACATTATTGCTTCAATTACTTACGCCAACAAAACACCCGTGGGAACGTTATACTAACCAAAAACTCAATAATTCTAATACTTGTTAGGCATTTTTGCAATCAACAATAGGAACGTTTGACCTAATTTATAGAATAATCTATAAAACGGTGAGATTATTTTATTAATTAGGTAAGTTAGAAAAATAGCCCCATTGGTATGGGGCTTTAGTAATTAAAATACTATATGACTAAAACTTAGCTCGAACACCTAAAGCAAAACGCTGTCCTGTTTCACTATATGAATGGAACTGGTTTTTGTGACGACCATACTTGTGTGTAGCTTCATCTAAAACATTCAAGCCATTTAAATACACAGTAAAATTGTCATTAATGTAATAGTTAACACTAAAATCAAGTTGCTCATAAGCACCAACATATTGTGGTTCCCCTCGACCGCCATAATTCAAACTTTGCAAGAATTCAGAGCGCCAATTGTAAGCAATTCGCACTGATAGTGTTTCATTTTCATAGAAAGCAATCAGATTGGCATTATCACTCAAACCAGGGAGAGAGAAATCAGATTCAGTAGACAATTCAGCATTACTGGAAATACCAGTATAGTTCGCTTGTACACCGAAACCATTATCAAAAGTATGAATAATGTTTACTTCATAACCTTCGATTTTTGCATCATCGATATTACGAGGCCTAGTCACATGGATTGTATCTACATCAGAAGTCAATAGTTCGTAATCTTTCTCAATGGTTGTTTCTGTGACAATCCAGTCTGCTACATTCTTGGTAAATACAGCAACAGAAAGCATAGAAGCATCACTATAGTACCACTCAAGTGATACATCTAAGTTAGTAGAAAGATAAGGTTTAAGTTGAGGATTTGATCCATTGCCGTAACCACAGCTATCTTCTCCACCTTCATGAATGCCATTACCATTACAATCTAACGTACCATCTTGCATACTCAACCAAGGAGCAACAGAATCCATTATTGGACGAGTCAATGTTTGAGAAGCAGCAAATCGCAGTTTCACGTCTTCATGTACATCCATATTAATGTTCAGGTTTGGCAAAAAATTTGTATATGAACTACTTTCTACCACAGAAACAAAATCACCATCTTCTGCAAATATAGCACGCAGTATTGGTGGATTTGGGTTTTCTGGTGTTGATGGATCTTGTACGTAATCAATCAATTTTTGAATTTGCCCCGATGAATCTAGATTTGTCTCAACGTAACGTGCTCCTGCTGTTACTTCTATTAACATGTCATCTAGTTCAAATTCGAAGTTTCCTGATACATAGAGAGCGGTCAGTTCTTCTTCAATTTCATAACCTATTGGTTTTTCCACTGACGTTAGACCACCAGCGTTATCAAAGTATTCCTGTGCAGAAATATCTTGACCCACCATATTACCATCATCGCCATTAAGCTGATCAAGCGTGGCCGGGTCAGCAAACCAAGCCATATAAGCGGCAATATCGGTAAATACATGTTGGGCATCTTCAATACCTGGCATACATTGATTACAAACCGAACCATAATCTGTTAGTTCTGCTGGTACAAGAACACCTACTGAGCCTTGGGTTCTCTTATAAATCCAACCCGCATCATCATGCATGCCCCATTCCCGGTTTTGCTTATTATTAGTAGAGTAATGTAAACCGAAATCAACACTTAATAGCGGCCCCATATCCATATCATAGCTAAAGTCGAATTTTGCCCCTATATTTTCAGCTTCAACATTCCAGCCAGATTGTCCATAATGCGCGGCCTTAAGCGCCCCCAAAGGTATGTCGTTAGCGTTTCCCTCTGACTCATATAAAGGATAATCTCCACCACCGCGGTAGTCATACGATGAATAGCCAATATAGTCACTACCACCTTCCATAATCGCCTGCGAGTTTGTACCTTTATTGTGGTTATTTGCCTCAGACCAGAAAAAATCAGCATTTAGACTTAGCTTATCGGTAATAAGCCAATCTGCATTAAAACCAAGTGACGATAAATCAGTAGGTCGTTGTTCTTCAAGCCAAGCCGTAGCTTGGCCATTAATACCATGCTGTAAAAACATTATATTTCGATCAGTTTCATTATCAAGAACTGGGTCTATGCCCCCTTCTGTGCCTTCATAATCACCCGTTGGCCACCAGAACCATTGACCTCCACCACGATAACCTTCAGATTCAACATTAAACTCTGAGTAGAGGCCATCTACAGAAATCTTTAAATCATCGGAAGCCTCATATTCAACGACAAATGTTGCACTGGTACGTTCTCTGGTCTCCTCAAAACTACTGACGCCTAATGACTGAATCATATTCACATCTTCAAGCATGCGCCAACCTCCTTCAGGTGGTCCCGACCAACTCTGGCCTTTTTTAATGGCAAGATCACCGACTTCTGTTCGCCAGTTTTCTACACTATTAAGCGTTTGAGACCTTTCTGTGCGGTTTAAAGAAAACAAAACCCCTAGCTTATCGTCTGCAAAAGTATTACTGATAACAGCAGAGAATTGCGGCTCTACTTTTTCATTAGTGCTGTTATATAAACCTTCTGCTTGCGCTCTAAACTGAAAACCTGGATTTGCTAAGGGACTGGCGGTTTTGATATTAACCGTTCCGCCAATTCCACCTTCAGTTAGTTGTACTGTACCAGACTTATAAACATCAACAGAGCGAATCATACCTGATGCCAAAGCATCTAGACTGAAAGAGCGATCAGTAGTGTCTGTCGCAAGTTGGCGTCCATTTATAAGTACAGTATTAAAGTTTGGGCCTAAACCACGGATTGATATGAATCTGCCTTCACCCCCGCTACGGTCTATGGCAACACCGGTTATCCGCTGTAAAGCTTCTGCAATGTTTGCATCTGGAAACTTACCAATATCTTCGGCATTGATGGTATCAACAATGGTATTAGAATCTCTCTTAGACAGAATAGAGCTAGCATAATTGGCACGGATACCTGTTACCTCTATTACTTCAATTTGTTGTTCTTTTTCGTCTTCTGCAAAAACACTTGTAGTAGTAAGCACTGTTGTAGATAACGCGGCAAGAATTGCCATTGAAACTTTAGTTCTTCTATTCATAATATTTCCCTTACAAAACTATGTTTTATTTAAAAATTCAAAATTATTTTGTTTTTCTTATTATTTTCAACTAAATAGATCCTTACCGTTTCATTCATTAATTTTTATCACAAACAAGCCATTTCTAACTCAAACACTAGAAAAAAGAATAGCTGCTAAATAAATGAAATCAAATAGAGCAATAAATCTACAAACAAAGGGTAAACGCTTTCCCAAAAAAGTTCAAGTAAAAGATCGAAACCTCAATCGACAAGCATAAGACCAGGCAGAACAGTGGTTACAGAGGGTAGATACAAGGTAAGCCCTTACCCAAATGTCAAATGGTTTTAAAATGAAATTTTATTAAATATGTTTATTCAATAACAAATTGGTATTCAAATATATTTATTTTACGGATATACATAGTAATACCAGGCTACAACCCTATCAAAAACATGACTTTCAATTGACTGCCAAAGTTTAGTGATTCATTTATTGTAGTTATCGAATAGAAATAACCATGGGAACGTTGCCATTTATTTCATTATAGTTAAGAATAGAACAAATCAATAAAACACATTAGTAAATTAACTGAGACAATATGAAGATAATTAAGAAGCTTTTGGTGGCAAGTCTACTACTATCTAGCGCACAACTATTCGCAGCAGACAAACCCAACTTCATTATTATATTAACCGATGACCAAGGTTATGCAGATGTTGGTTTTAATGGCAGTAAAGACATTCGAACTCCTCATATAGACCGTATTGCCAATGAAGGAACTAAGTTCAATAATGGTTATGTTAGCTATGCTGTTTGTGGTCCTAGCCGAGCGGGTTTACTTACGGGAAGATATCAAGGCCGATTTGGCTTTGACCGTAACCCGCATATGGATCCAACAGATATTACTTCGGGGATGCCATTAGATGAAAAAATGATCTCTGAAGTATTAAAGCCTGTAGGTTACACTTCTAGCATTATTGGCAAGTGGCATATGGGTTCACACCCCGAGCTTACCCCGAATAAACGTGGCTTTGATCACTTTTATGGCTTCCTTGCTGGTGGTCATCGATATTTCCCTGAAGATTTAATTTATAAAGACATAGCCGAAGGTTTAGCTCAAGAAAACCCTAAAAAAATATGGACTTCATGGTATTACACTAAGCTGTTAGAGAATGATAAACGTATTGAAACCGATGAGTATTTAACCGACGAACTTTCAAATTCAGCCGTTGAGTTCATTAAACGTGAAAAAGATAATCCTTTTTTCTTATATCTTTCCTACAATGCGCCACATACGCCATTGCAAGCATCTCAAGAATATTTAGATCGCAACAAACACATTCCTAAAGGAAAACGTAGAACCTATGCCGCGATGATAACGGCTGTAGATGACGGTGTTGGTCGCGTACTAGCCACATTAGACGAACTGGGGCTTGATGATAATACCTTAGTATTTTTTCTTTCAGATAATGGCGGTCCAGAAAAGAAAAATGCATCGGATAACGGAGAGTTAAGAGGCCACAAAGGTGATTACTTCGAAGGTGGTATCCATGTACCGTTTGCCATGCGTTGGCCTGGAAAAGTCCCTGCAGGGCAAGTGTATAATAATTCAATTAGCTCACTTGATATTTTAGCCACATTCGCTGGTTTAACTAACGCTCCAATAGCTAAAGAACGTCCACTAGATGGCGTTAATTTAATGCCTTACGTTACAGGTAAAAATACAGAAGCACCTCACGACATCTTGTTCTGGCGTAATTTTGATAAAGGCATAGTGGCAGCCCGTAGTGGTAATAACAAAACTATTTTATTTAAGAAAAACCAGAAAAAACATTTATATAACTTAGATAAAGACTTGTCTGAAACTACCAATTTATACAAAGCCAATACCGAAACATATAATAAACAACAAGCTGAAATGACATCTTGGGAAAGTGAACTGGCAACAGAGCCCGCTTTTAAAGGACTACTTATGGCTAAAAAAGCACATGCAAAGAAGCTAAAAGAATATAAAAACAAAAAGAAAAAATAGAGTAATAAAAATGACAGATAGCGAAAAGACCGATAAAGGCAAACCTTCATATTGTAGTACTATTGCTAGCTGCTCACCCAGCGTTAATAGACGCCAACTTTTAAAAGGGATTGGTGCAGGAATGGCTACGGCAACAGGCGCACTTGCAATGCCAACAATGGCTGGCCCGTTTGCCTTTGATAAAAACAACAAAATTGTAGACTCCAGCAATAGCCCTATTCCTTTAGATAAGAAACTCGATAAAGACTGGGTTAAATCTCTTTATGCAAGAGGAGAAGCCACCACCTACAAAGGTTGGCAGCAACAGCAATATATCGGCATGCCCATTGGCGGAATAGGCACAGGTACTGTTTACATTGGCGGCGACGGAAAACTTTGGGTTTGGGATATTTTTAATGAAAACCATGAAGGTGTCGTACCTCAGGTTTTTGAGCACCCAACACTAACAGATCTTTTTGGTAAAAAAGGCTTAAATGAACGTCACGGATCAAACTATATTAATCCCCCTGCTCAAATCAGTCCTTGGCATTTTGAACAAGGTTTTGCTGTTACTATTGTTCAAGGTATTAAACAAGATCAGAAAAAAGATCGCCGTACACTAGACAAAAATGGCTTTAGCGACATCACCTTTAAAGGTCAAATGCCTATTGCAGATATTAGTTATCGCGACTCAGCAACGTCATTAAGTGTCGAGCTTGAAGCGATGACGCCTTATATCCCCCTTGATACTGACCGCTCTAGTTTTCCAGCCACTATCATGCGTTACAGTTTTACCAATAACAGCAATATCACGATGCAGATCACAGCAGAGGCATGGTCAGAAAACCCCGTTCTACAAAATAAAGCGTCTAAACATAATGCTCGTTTACTTAGCGCTGAATATTCAGATAAAACTGGCGTCGGTTTTATCGCTAGCTGTGAGGCATTGAAGCCAACAGAACAATCGGCTCTTGAAAAAGTTTCTGATTTTGGCTCATTTTCATTATTCTGCATGGATAAGAATGCCTCAGTTAAAATGCAGTTACTTAACAAAACTCCGGTTACTCGCCTTTTAAGCGATATATCACTTAAGCCAAACGAGACCAAAGAAGTTACCTTTATCGTATCTTGGTATTTTCCCAATCAAAAAGCGCTTACTAAACCAAAACATCAAAACATAAAACGTTGGTATGCCAGTAAATATAATG
>JAPYOP010000081.1 GCA_029938115.1 Colwellia sp.
GCTTTGACTTGAAACATAAGTTCTTTTTCATCGAACATTGAGTTGTTGTTCCTATTACTCAGTTTTAACGTTAAGTTTCACTGCTAATTTTTGTTTTGATAGTTATTAATACGTGATTTGTAGCAAAAGGTTGATATTCTATTTATTTATTTTGAAATAAATCGTTTTATTGATTACTTTTTAGGGATCTTGAAGGATGCAGCAGTGTACAGCTGATTAAAATATTATGCATTCTAACGTGCAAAATTGCTTAATCGTTACCAGATCAAACTAGCACGATAGTAATCTCTATTTTTCATCCGCTATTCATTGGCTCACAATCAGTCATATACCGCTAACTAATTAAAGTAACTGACTCTAAACTCACAGATATAACTCAGCTCGAAACATTGGTTAACGATTTAATAATAATCATTTTTAATATTTTATGTATACTTCTATTATAGTTCTCAAATAACAAACTCATTTAGCATTAAACGAGGTCTCAATTTTTGAATACAATTCTTAGTAAATTTAGTTTTATTCTGCTTATCACTTTTTCGGGTATTTGTGTGGCCGGCGAGAAAGTTCATCAGTCATTATCTGTTAATGCTACCGGCATCGTTTTTGTTGAAATACCCCGCGGGCTTGTCAAAATACAGGGGTGGGATAAGCAAGAAGTTATGATTCAAGGTGAACTAGACGATACGGTTAAGACCTTAATATTCAAAACTAAAAAAAGCAAAACCTTAATCAAGGTTGATATCCAAGGCCAAAAACATTGGGGAGATGTCAGCTTACTTAAGATATTTATGCCACAACAATCACAATTACGTTTCAAAGGAATTGATACTTCTTTTAGTCTTGCTAAGTTATCTAGTCATATTGAAGGAAAGTCTATTAGTGGTGATTTATTGGTAAAAAAATCTGATGGAAAAATTAAGCTTTCGGTAGTCAGTGGCGATGTAAGGCTTGTTGAGTCTTCAGGGCAGATTCAAATTGAATCAGTTAGCGGTGCCATTGATTTTTCTGGTGATTTTGAACAAGCATTTCTTAAATCTATGTCCGGAGATATCACCGCAGATATTAGTGATACAAAAAAATTAACCATTAAAAATATATCGGGTGATACGCAAATCAGTGGTCAAGTTAAAAACCAAGCCGAGCTAAAGTTTTCCAGTGTTAGTGGTGACATTTTTTATAAAGTAAGTGATGAGTTAAATGCGGAGTGTGAGGTAGTTAGTCAATTTGGCGGAGAAATTAATAACCTGCTTACTGAGGATGTGCCCACAGATAGTAATTCACATAAAAAAACGCTTAGCTTTATTTCGGGTGATGGCTCAGGAACGTTAATAATGAAGACTATCACAGGCTCAATTACTATAGAAAAGATGAATAATGAATAGGTTAGCACTTAACAAAATCTTGGAGAGAATAATTGGATAGCTTCTTAGCTCAATTAAGACATCGGCAGGTATTTAAGGTTGCTACTATATATGCGGTATCTGCTTGGCCGTTAATTCAAATTGCTGACCTAGCTGTACCCGCATTAGGATTGCCAGATTCGGTAATGACATTGTTATTACAAGTTTTTTTGGTTGGCTTCCCAATATCTTTAGTTTTTGCTTGGTTGTATAATTTTACTTCAAAAGGCATTGTCAGAGTTAAAAGTGGTGAGGAACAAGAGAGCACACCACAAGTTAATATTAAAACCACTTTGTCTGTGGCCGGAACCCTCGCATTTGCGGTAATAGTTACTTTAAGCTATCAATTATGGCTAGAAGAGCAAGCACCAAAAAAGATAACTGAACAAGCTAAAGAGCAATCCATATCTCAACAATTATTATCTCTATCTCAAGAGAAAAAAGAATCCATCGCTATTCTACCTTTTGTTGCCTTTAGTAATGACATTGAAGATGAGTTTTTTGCTGATGGCATGGTGGAAGAACTATTAAACTTATTGGCTAAAATACCTGACTTACAAGTTGCAGCTAGAACCTCTTCTTTTGCTTATAAAGGTGTTTCAAATAAAACCATTGTCGAAATAGGCAAAGAGTTAGGAGTAGATACAATTCTTGAAGGTAGTATTCGCAAAAACGATACCACTAATAAAATTCGAGTGACAGCTCAGTTAATCAAAGTTAGTACGGGTGAACACTTATGGTCAGAAACTTATGATCGTGAGTACCGCGATATTTTTCAAATTCAAGATGATATCGCGAGAGCGGTGGTCGATAAAATGAAAATCACTTTGCTAGGTGAAGATACTTCGTTTGAGTTTGTTGCGGAAACTAATAATGTGGACGCTATGGTGGCCTTTGGCAAAGGTCAAAAAGAGCTAGCGCATCGCACCGCATCTTCAATTAGTAAAGCATTAAAGCATTTTCAGGATGCGGCAAAATTTGATGCTGACTACGCACGTGCTTATGTTGGTATTGCTAATGCCAATATATTGCTTGCTCTCTATGGTGATTTGTCGGAACTCGAATCAAACATCGCCGCCAAGCAAGCGATTGAGATCGCTTTAATCTTAAATCCTAAGTTGGCCGCAGCACACGCCTCTCAAGGTTTATTGTTAAGTGGCGTTGATGAAAAAAAGGCAGAACAGTCGTTTAAGTTGGCAATAGATATTAACCCAAATTATGCAATGGCTTATATGTGGTATGGCTCATTACTTCAAGGTCGCGGTGACATCAGTGGAGCCCATGAATTGTTTGAGCAAGCTTATTTGCTTGATCCAAAGTCACCTGTCGCAGCATACAATGTTGCTTGGTGTTACAACCAAATGGGCGCAGAAGAAAAAGCGATGGATATTTTTTCAATAATTATTCGCAATGATCCATATTATCCCGGTGCCTACAACTTGGTGGGTGATATTTTATCAACACGCGGTAGGCTTGATGAATCTATTAACATGTATAAAAGAGCACTTGATGTAGACCCTATAAATAAAGGTGCAATCAAAGGTTTATTGATTGCTAATATGGATATGGGACAAATCAAACAGACGCAACAATGGTTTGACTATGCTAACAAGCTAGAATCACAGTTTTCAGCTGCAGATACTAGCTTTATGAAAGCTCGTTTTTACGCTTCGCAAGGAGATATAAATAAAGCATTAAATTCATTAAACGATGTTAAGTTTACGGGTGAAAAAGCACGTATGGGTGACTACATTAAGGGGGAAACAGCTTTTTATCAGGGTCAGTATTCTCAGGCTATTACTGCCTATGAGCGACTTCGAAGTGCCCATTCAATGAATGACGATTATTTCTATTACTTATCTGAAGGGCAGTCTGCTGTTCATTTAGCTTATGCATATTTGCAAGTTGAAGAGCTAGCGCAGGCAAAAAGTATTATCGATGGCTTTACTCGATTTTTAGAAAACGGTAAAACAAAGAAATCTAACGACCCTTCTTATTACTATAATATGGCCCTAATAAACGCCTTACAAAACAACAAAAAAGAAACTTACCAATACATTCAAGGTGCAATAGATGCCGGCTGGATAAAAGCATGGCAAGCAGAGTTCGAGCCTATATTGGCTCAAGTAAAAGAGGAACAGCAGTTTAACCAAATGATGGGCGGAATAAGGGCTCGACTTGCCACGATGAGAGCGCGATCTGATGGTGATAATGGGTTTATACTTGCTAATAGCGATACGTTTGAATAAACGTCAATGCTTCATTTCTACAGTTTATTAGTTGAAGCTCTTTTCAATACTTAATCTAAGTGATAATGATTTTAAGGGTTACATTTAGTTGCAAAGTGTTGCAAATATCATCTTGTTTGCTTGCCATTTTAATAACAATATAAAGAGGAAGATAATAACGTTGAGAAGTAACAAAGAGGCTAATTATGAAAATACTTATTTCCGGACATCATGTTGAAATTACCGAAGGCATTAAACAATCTATTGAGAATAAATTTGCAAAGATCTCTAAACATTACCCTAGTATATTGACTTTAAACTCGACAATTACAGTAGAGCCTCATCAGCAAAAAGTAGAAGTAACAACTAACTATGAAGGGCTAAAAGTTAGTGTAAAGGCTTCAGATAAAAAGCTATATGCTGCGATTGCGAAAGCGGCAAAAAAACTTCAGATTGCTCTTAGTCGAAGAAAAGGTGTTTTGACTGCAAAATTTAATGAAAAATTTGTCGTTGAGCAATCAGATCGTTTTCAACTAATGTCATAGATAAACTATCCTGCATTCTAAATGGTTTCACTATAAAGCTGCTACACTTATTAGCAGCTTTTTTATTTGTTGAACCCACTAAAATGATCCAACTTGTTGTATATCTGCATTGATAATGTGACATTTTTCGACTAATTGCTCGTAGTTGCCTTAAGGTGTGATTTTCATATATTAAGGCTGTTTTTATAATAATACTCTGCTTTAATGTTGAGTATTTAGCTAAATAATGTGATTTGTTTTGTATAAAAGTTTATGTTTAATATAGCTTACAGCGATTTTATATAGTTAAACGACCTTGATATAGTAATGTGCAATGCAATACACTATAAAGCATAAAAACAATAATAAAGAAACGATACAAAATTGCTATTCATAATTTAGCCAACTAATGCACTAGGGAATAATAATGTCAGATTTACGTCAACAAGCACTTGATTACCACGCACTACCAACACCAGGCAAAATTAGTGTTTCATTAACTACCGCCGCAGAAACTAGTTACGATTTGTCACTCGCTTACAGTCCAGGTGTTGCCGAACCTGTTAGAGAAATTGCGGCTAATCCTGATGACGTTTATAAATATACGGCCAAAGGCAATACGGTTGCAGTCATAACTAATGGGACGGCTATTTTAGGTTTGGGAAATTTAGGGCCTATGGCATCAAAACCCGTTATGGAAGGTAAATCTTTATTGTTTAAGCGTTTTGCAAATATTGATTCTTTCGATATTGAAGTAAAACATAAAACAGTTGATGAATTTATAAATACGGTTGCTAATATTGCTGACAGTTTTGGTGGTATTAACCTTGAAGATATTAAAGCTCCCGAGTGCTTTGTTATTGAAAAAGCGTTGATTGAACGTTGTAAAATCCCCGTTTTTCATGATGATCAACATGGTACTGCTATCGTTACCGCAGCAGGCATGATGAATGCGTTAGATATTCAAGGCAAAGATATCAAGCAAGCCAATATCGTTTGTTTAGGTGCAGGGGCTGCAGCTATTGCCTGTATGGAGTTATTGATCAAGTGTGGCGCACAACGTGAAAAAATATATATGCTTGATACTAAGGGTATCGTGCATACACGCCGTGACGATTTAAATGAATATAAAAAATTGTTTGCTAACAATACTGATAAACGTACTTTAGATGATGCGATAAATGGCGCTGATGTTTTTGTTGGCGTTTCTGGTCCAAATTTATTGAGCCCGGAACAAGTTAAATTAATGGCGCCAAATCCAATCATTTTTGCTTGTTCAAATCCAGATCCAGAAATTAAGCCTGAGTTAGCACAAGCCGCTCGTGATGATGTTATTGTTGCCACAGGTCGCAGTGATTATCCTAATCAAGTCAATAATGTACTGTGTTTTCCTTTTATTTTCCGTGGTGCATTAGATGTTCGTGCTCGCACAATAAATGATGAAATGAAAGTGGCTGCGGTTCATGCTATTCGCGCTTTAGCGAAAGAACCGGTACCCACGGAAGTATTAAAGGCAAGTGGTGAAACAGAGTTAAGCTTTGGTAAACATTATATCATTCCTAAGCCGATGGACTCACGTCTTTGTGCCGTGGTCGCTCGTGCGGTGGCTGTAGCTGCGGTTGATTCTGGTGTTGCGGCTCTACCTCTGCCTGAAAACTATATGCAGTAACAACATGCAGTAATTATATGTTGTAATTATATGTTGTAATTATATGTTGTAATTATATGTTGTAATAAAATGCTTTAATCGTTTATACATTAAGCTATGATAAAGGTGATGATATAGTACATATCATCACCTTTTTTATGTTTTATGCTTGTTTTAGTTTTATAAGGAGGCGGTGTGCAAATTATTACGAAAATGTTTTTCTGCGGTATGCTTTTATTTGTAACGGCATGCACTTCACTTCATGCAGAGCAAGCCTTAATAACGGCAAAAGAGCCGAAATCAATGCAACACCAAGAGCAACCTATGATAATAACCAATACTTCTTGGCAACAAGTTACCGTAAAGTATTTAAGCTTTGAAGGTGGTTTCTATGGTTTGATTTCTGAAAAAGGCGCCAAACTTTTGCCCATGAATTTACCTGAAAAATATCAAGTTGATGGGACTATCTTACGAGTAAAAGGTCAGCCAATAAAGAACATGATGACGATTCAGCAGTGGGGCAAACCTTTTAAAGTTATTGAAACTGAGCTCGTCAAAATGGGAAGTGGCACACCCTCTAAATCCAACCATATGATTTGAGTTCTAAAGTTTGTTAGCTTTACAACTCAATGGCTGCTGCAAAACTGTCAGTACTGTTTTTTCATCACTTAGCTGTACTTGATATAAATATTGATAATCATTTTCAGTCAAAGGTGCTACTTTTTGTTTGGTCAATAACGCTGCTAACATAGGTGTGGTATTGCTATGACCAACCACTAGAGCACTTTCCTTTTGCTGTTTTAGTTGTAAGGCGAATTGCTCTAAATGCCTAGGGTTATAGTTTTTAATCGCCATTTTTTGTTGATTAGCCAATGGTGTGGCTGTTTGCATCGTTCGTTGATAACTTGTGCTATATATTGCGGAAATACTCGCTTTTGATAGCAAACTGGCTAATTGCTCAGCACGCTCTTTTCCACAAGTAGTTAATGATGGGTTTTTAGAATCGGCGAGCTTCTCTGCATGGCGCACTAAATATATATTGTAACTATCAGCGGCAAAACTGCACCAGCTAAACGCCATAAGACTACTCATCAATATAATTCTATTCATATTTATTACCTAAACTCAAATTGAATGGTGCAAATTCATGCATCATTGCTAACTATTAAAATAATCTATTTAGCCCATTCAATGCAGCTACACGAAACGCTTCAGCCATCGTTGGATAATTAAAAGTTGTTTCAACAAAATAATCAATAGTATTACCGCCATTGGTTTGTTGCATAATAGCTTGACCAATGTGAATGATTTCAGCTGCATTTTCACCAAAACAATGAATGCCTAAAATTTCTTTTGTTTCACGATGAAAAAGAATCTTCAAAGAGCCAACCAAATTATTTGATATTTGTGCGCGAGCTAAATGCTTAAACTGTGCTCTGCCAACTTCGTAAGGTATTTTGGCTTCAGTTAGCTCTTGTTCTGTTTTACCGACCGAGCTAATTTCAGGAATAGTATAAATACCTGTTGGAATATCGACAATAAGTTTGGCTTTACTGGTATTATCCTGCATTGATAAGGCGGCGATACGACCTTGATCAAAAGCTGCACTAGCAAGACTTGGATAGCCAATAACATCTCCAACAGCATAAATGTTATCAACTTCAGTTTGATAACATTCATTGACTTTCAATTGACCACGACCATCAGCTTTTAATCCTGCGGCTTCTAGATCTAAGTCTGCAGTATTGCCCGTTCTGCCATTGGCAAACAATAACAAGTCAGCGCGCATTTTTTTGCCTGATTCAAGATGTACAACAACGGCGTCATCGCCGGCATCAACACTTGTAATTTGTTCTCCGTGGCGGATAACAACACCATTATTCCATAAATGGTAACTCAATGAATCTGACATTTCGGCATCTAAAAAGGATAATAATCTATCGCGGGTGTTTATTAAATCCACTTTTACCCCTAAACCTCGGAAAATTGAAGCGTATTCGCAACCAATAACACCCGCACCATAAATAATGACATGACGTGGTGCATGGCTAAGCTTTAAAATACTGTCTGAGTCATAAACTCTGGGGTGATTAAAATCGATATTATCGGGATGATAAGGTTTAGAGCCAGTAGCTATAACAATTTGTTTTGCAGTGATTTTTTCTACAGCGCCATCGTGACATAAAACTCGGATTGTATGAGCATCAACAAAAGAAGCTTCACCCAAAATATGTTTTACCTGATTGCGATTATAAAAACCGCTACGTAAATTTACTTGCTTACGAATGACTGCAGAAGCATGGCTTAAAATGTCTTGAAAGGTAAGCCGTTTGGTTTGATCGTCTCGATTGAACAGCGGATTGGCATTATATTCAATTAACTGACTAACTGATTGGCGTAGTGCTTTTGATGGAATGGTGCCCCAATGTGTACAACCGCCACCCACTTGATGATAACGTTCAATAATGGCAACTTTTTTCTGCCGTTTAGCTAAGTTCATGGCAGCGCCTTCGCCGCCAGGGCCAGTACCTATGATGATCACATCATAATCATAATCAGTATCTACAGCTGATTGTTTCGTGCTTTTTTTAACCAAAATACTTTCCTTAAATTCTACAAGAATTTACTTATGTGATTAAGAAAATTCTAGCAGGATTTATGGAAAAAGGTAACCGAGACTTCGTTTATTATATTGATTCTTAGGCAAGTTTTGCTGTAAGCAGCTGCCAACTTCTTTGTTGTGCTATTAATTTAAGTTTTAGCTCTTGATATTGTTTCACCAACTCAGACTTTTCTACATCTGCTAACACCTGCTCACGTTTTGCGGTTAGCAACGTTTTTCGTACTTGATAAAAAGCATTAAGCTTACTAATAAGAAGATCATATTCTTGTTGCAGTTGTAAAATTGCCTGTTCGGCATTAGGCAATCTAATTAGTGACTCTTTGCTGCGTTTTAAAGTCATAGCTAAACGCATTTTTTCTATTTTATCTTCTGGGCTAGTACGTAACTTATGGGTTAAGCCTAACCATTGGCAACTTTTAATTAACCACTTTGTGGGATCGAACTGCCACCAACGAATACCATTTCGATAATCATTCTCGAAAATATGGTGATAATTATGATAGCCCTCGCCGAAAGTAAGAAAAGCTAAAAAACCGTTATCTCTCGCAGTATTTTTGTCCGTGTAGGTTTGTTTGCCCCAAACATGAGCCAATGAGTTGATAAAAAAAGTAGTGTGATGATTCAATACTAAGCGCAGAAAACCTACTAATAACAAACTGTTTAATAAATCTCCGTGCCATAAACCAAAAGCAATAGGAACACCAAAATTCATTGTTATTGTCAGCAATAAATAGTGTTTATGCTGCCACATAACAATAATATCCTTTTGTAAATCACGAACATTTTTATAATCGTGATAACGATGCGCTTGGTATTCTCGGCACATCCAACCAATGTGTGAATACCAAAAACCCATTTTGGCAGAGTAGGGATCTATATCGTTATTATCTACATGCTTATGATGAATTCTGTGATCTGAAGACCAATGTAAGATGCTATTTTGTAAGGCAAACGCGCCACCTAGTGCGAATATAACTCGTAAACTCCAGTGAGCCTGATAAGTTCTATGTGACCACAATCGATGATAGCCAGCGGTAATAGCCATGCCACAATAAACAAAGCATATTAAAGCGAATATAATTTCAGTGCTATCAAAGCCTGTAGTTAAGGCTCTATAAGGCACTGCGATGGCAGCCACCAAAAAAGTTACCAGAAAAACAGTTACATTGAGCCAAATAATTGCAGGTTTTTTCATTTAATATCTCTGAGCTTAACTAAGAAAAAGAATAAAAAGTTTAAGTGTACACGTGTACGCTATTATTATAGTTTAGCTAGATCATCTGACCAGTCAAGGATAATTAGAAATATTTTCATTCAGGCGCTTAGCTGGAACACTAACCTGACATTACATCTTGATTACAGTATTATAAAAACAGATATTTTTAAAAGAGTTATAACCATGAGTGGTGTCCGCGCCCAACAAAAAGAAAAAACTCGTCGGCTTTTAGTTGATGCTGCCTTAAACCAACTAAGTGCTGAGCGTAGTTTTTCTAACCTAAGTTTACGAGAAGTCGCAAAAGAGGCAGGTCTTGCGCCGACATCGTTTTATCGACACTTTACCGATATGGACGAACTTGGTTTAACGTTAGTCGACGAAGCTGGTTTAACTTTAAGGCAGTTAATGCGCCAAGCGCGTCAACGTATTGCCAAAGGCGGTTCGGTTATTCAAATATCTGTCGAAACTTTCATGGAATTAATTGAAAGCAATGGCAACGTTTTTCGACTCCTATTGCGAGAACGCTCAGGTACTTCAGCCGCTTTTAGAGCCGCCGTTATTCGTGAAATTCGTTATTTTACGATGGAACTTTGCGATTATTTGCAACAGGCCAATGACTTAGATTCAGAAGTTGCTTACATGCAGGCTAATGCTGCTGTCACTATTGTATTTGGTGCAGGCTCTGATGCGTTAGATATGGATGATAAAGCAGAAAGAGTTCAGCTATCAAAGCAAACGATTCAACAATTACGCTTTATTGCTCGGGGTGCAGCCGAGCTTAGTGATAGACGTAAATTAGCGAGAAAACCTCGTAAGTAATTTATAGTAAATACCAACTATGTAAGCACTTCTACACATAAAATAGCTTACTTAATTTATCACGTTGGTATGGGTTTTATTTACGCGTCAATACTACGCCAGTTTCAATATGTTCGGTATACGGGAACTGATCAAACAAGGCGAATTTTTCAATAACATGAGTTTTGGTTAATTCAACTAGGTTCTCTTTTAGGGTATTAGGGTTACAAGAAATATAAATAACTTTATTAAAACGACTAACTAACTCAATACTGTCTTTGTCTAGTCCAGCGCGTGGCGGATCAACTAAGACGGTATCATAGTTATAAGTTGTTAAATCGAATCCCTCTAAGCGCCTGAATTTTCGTTCACCGTTCATCGCTTGGCTAAACTCTTCACTCGACATACGAACAATATCAATATTTTCAATATGATTGGCTTTGATATTTATTTGAGCTGATCTTACCGATGTTTTTGAAATTTCAGTACCTAGTACGCGATCAAAATTTTGAGCCAAAGCAATACTGAAATTTCCATTGCCACAATAAAGCTCAATTAAATCACCACCTGTCCCAGTGGTTGCTTGCTGAGCCCATAGCAGCATTTGTATATTTACTTCGCCATTTGGCTGAGTAAAACTGTTTTCTACTTGTTGATAAACAAAAGTCTTGGCGCCGACTTTTAGTGACTCCATCACATAATCTTTATCAATAATAATTTTTTGTTTCTTAGCTCGACCAATAATATCAACGGGCGAAATAGTGGATAACTTTTCTTTAAGTGCCTTAGCTGACTTTTCCCAAGTTGGCTCTAAAGGTTTGTGGTAAAGCATACTGATAAGTAATTCACCACTTAAAGTTGACAAAAAATCAACTTGGAAAAGTTTATAGCGAAGCTCTTTTTTATCTTTAATCGTGACAAGCAAAGCTTTCATTGCTTGATTAATTAGCTTGCTCGCAACAGGGAAATCATCAACTCGATATTTCTCTTTAGTTTCACTATTAAACATAATGTAATAAAGATCATCACCTTGATGCCATACTCTAAACTCTGCGCGCAAACGATAATTTAGGGGAAGTGAAGGGAAAATTTCAGCGCTAGGAATGTTAAAGCAAGAAAACAAAGCTGTCATTTCTTGGTTTTTGTCCGATAATTGTTGATCGTAGTTATCAGGATGAATATGACTGAACATTTTGTTTACCTTATTTGTAATCTTAAACGCTATGACTAAGCTTGATATACATAAGCTTGGACTGTAATGTGCGCAATTTTAGCGTTAATTTATTTTTTGTCTAGTATAGAGTGTTACTACAGCACAAAATTGCTCAAGTTTTAATCGATACAGCCGATATATACTAAAGACTAGCGTCGCGTCGACAGCAGAAA
The DNA here is from genome assembly GCA_029938115.1 of Colwellia sp. Classification (GTDB taxonomy): domain Bacteria; phylum Pseudomonadota; class Gammaproteobacteria; order Enterobacterales; family Alteromonadaceae; genus Colwellia. The sequence continues at coordinate 11,827 of JAPYOP010000081.1, forward strand.
GAGAAAATATTATGAACCATATTAATAAGCCGTTTGGGTTTAATCCTATGGCAAGCTCACATCAACCCCAATTTAGAAATCATCATCATGTTGATAATGCTGCAGAATCTAATGGGAGTAAATCTCCAGAGACAGTTTCCCTTAGTGAAAAATCAGCTGTTGCATTAAGGATGGTGCATCAATCAATATCAGCAAAGTTTTCATTAGTGCAAGGCTTTAATAATGAAGTGGCGCCACCAGAAAATGATCTTTCGAATGTTTTTGATTTCGAAGCCGTAGCAAAAAATGTTATGGATTTTGTCAATTCTAGCTTAAATGCTGCTAAATCCAGAGGGGCAAATACTAGCGAATTAGATGAAATGCTCGGACAAGCACGAGCGGGTGCAAACCAAGGTATTGATGAAGCTATTGAAGAGTTAAGTGTGTTGAATGAATTTGATGATGATCTAGCTGAAGGTATTGAAAATGCGAGAGATTTAATTAATGCAGGAATAGACGAAACACAGGAACGTTTGCTTGGTGATATAGATACATCAACAAATTCATTAGCATCTCATACAGTTGAGTATGGCAGTGAAAGTTATTCATCGCAATCCAACAGCAGTGACTTATCGATTACTACAGCGGATGGTGATGTGGTTACTATTTCATTTAGTGCACTACAAGAAAATCAAGCTAATGAGTACTTTAGCTATAATGCGAATCAAAACTCTAGCGAAATGAGCTATCAACGCAGTGCTTCTTCGTACTCTGAAATGAACTTTACATTTTCAGTACAAGGCGATTTAGATAAAGATGAATTACACGCCATACAATCATTAATCAAAGACATCAGCAAAATAGAGAAAGATTTTTTTGCTGGTAATATAGATAAGGCTTTCAATAAGGCGTTAGAGCTAGGTTATGATGAAGAGCAACTAAGCTCATTTAATTTAGAACTAAAACAAACACAAACAAGCTATGTCAGCCAAGCATATACAGATGTGGCAAATTATAATGCGGATGAAAATGAGGAGTTAAATACTGTAGTGAGACCTGTACTTGACTTTATTGGTGATTTTAAAGAATTGAGAGACAACGCCAATAAAATTCTAGATCAAAATGTAAATAGCGAGGGTGAGCAATTTAATAAATTACTTGAATCCGTGCTTAATTCTGAATTTGATCATAACAAGCAGCTACTTTCACAATTTAACAAGTTTATTGAAAAGTTGACTTAATTTATTGTCAAAATAAAAACAGACAATAAAAAATCCGATTTATTACATAATAAATCGGATTTTTAGTATTTTATATTTAATCTTTCAATGTAGAGCTCAGATAAAACCTGAGGACTTAATGCTCTGCCTCTATTCGTTCTGGACGCTCTTTAGCTTCTCTAACTTTCAATGTACGTTGCTGGAATTCGCTATCATTTAATGCGGCAATTGCTTTATCTAAATCATTTGAGGCCATTTCAACAAAACCAAACCCTCTACGTTTTCCAGTATGCTTATCTTTCATTAATCTAACTGATTCAACATTACCGTATGAGGAAAAAAGTTCACGTACCGCGGTTTCATTAGCCCTATAAGGTAAGTTGCCCACGTAAAGTGTTTTCAAATCATCGTTAGAAGTTACATCTGTATCAGATGAAGTGGAATTACTCGTTGAATTGGGAATTAAAGGAGCAACAAAAGCGCTGAGGAAAACAAAGACTGCAATAGTTGCTGGTGTAGCTGAAACTGTACTAAATACAAAAAAAGCAATAACAGCGAAGATAACAGCTATTATTATTGTTGAGATGTTCGGAGACTTCATAATGGATACCTAATTATTATTTTATTATTAATTTAAAAGAGCTAATTTATAAGAACAGAGATGTAAAAACGAATTTACAATTCTATGTTACCCACCTTTTATCATAGTGCAACAAAATAAGTGTAAAAAATATGCAATTTAACAATGAGTAGATGGAATGTGGCTGATATGCGCACGTTTAGCTCAATTTATCTGCGAACAAATAAAAGTTTTAAAATAATGCTTGATCCATTTTAAAAGATCTCTACAATGCGCTCCAGTTCCAAGGGGGTAATGGCAAAAACCTTAATCAACTGGACGTTATCTACAGGATGTAGTGTATATAAGTTAACACAGGACGCAGTTAACTGTTTTGATAAGTTATCTAGTTTCATTTGATGATAATTAGCTAACTTAACGTTTAAAAATGACTTGTGTTGAAATGATAAATTAATTTCAAAAACTTCAAATAAAACGTTGACATCAAAACTGAGACGCGTAGAATGCGCATCTCGCTTCGGGTAAGGCCTGAAGCAACGAAGTTAAACGAATGCGATTTAACTTTACTCTTCACTTCCTTATAAAGGAAAGAAGATGTTCTTTAACAATTAGTTATCATGCAATTTGTGTGGATACTCACATTAACTTGTTTTTACATAGTCAAACTTTTTCGCCTTTTATTGGGTGAAGATGATGACAACAAAAACGCTTAATGAAGATGTTCACATGAATAACAAAATCTTTTCTTGACTCTTTCTTCGGGAAGTTAAAGGAAAGTAATACTTATATATGTAATGCGCTATTTATCTTCGGGTAGATAGCACGACAGAATTCATTGAGCAGTAAGTTCATCCACTGGGTGACTTACACAAACGATTTTTAATTGAAGAGTTTGATCATGGCTCAGATTGAACGCTGGCGGCAGGCTTAACACATGCAAGTCGAGCGGTAACATTTCTAGCTTGCTAGAAGATGACGAGCGGCGGACGGGTGAGTAATGCTTGGGAATATGCCTTGAAGTGGGGGACAACAGTTGGAAACGACTGCTAATACCGCATAATGTCTACGGACCAAAGGGGGGGATCTTCGGACCTCTCGCTTCTTGATTAGCCCAAGTGAGATTAGCTAGTTGGTAGGGTAAAGGCCTACCAAGGCGACGATCTCTAGCTGGTTTGAGAGGATGATCAGCCACACTGGGACT
>JAPYOP010000082.1 GCA_029938115.1 Colwellia sp.
AAAATAATCGAAGTCAAAAGTAGAATTTTCTCGTATGCTTAACCGCAGGAGATCACTTTCATATGCACCAAATAAAAACGCAATAAGGAATTGTTGTGCTTTTTTGGTGCACACATCTCTATTTTTAAAAGCGAAATAACGCTAACCCTATGATATTTATTGTTTAAATTTTATGGCACATGAATTGAATTGTACTATTCAATACCACATAAAATTATAAATAGAGGTCTACAGTGAAAATAGTTAACGCAATTATTAAACCATTCAAGCTAGATGATGTCCGTGAGGCCATTTCTGAGATTGGCGTTGAAGGCATTACCGTAAGTGAAGTTAAAGGCTTTGGTCGTCAAAAAGGGCATACCGAGTTATATCGTGGCGCCGAGTATCAAGTAGACTTTTTACCGAAAGTTAAACTTGAAATTGCAGTGAATGATGACATCGTAGAGCGCTTGGTTGAAGCTATAACTAAAGCAGCTTACACCGGTAAAATTGGTGACGGTAAAATCTTTGTTTATAACCTTGAGCAAGCCATACGTATTCGTACTGGCGAGCAAAACAACGAAGCCATTTAATAAGGGGATTAACAATGGAACAAAATATTTTTCAACTTCAATACGCGCTAGATACCTTTTATTTTCTAATTTGTGGTGCGCTAGTCATGTGGATGGCTGCGGGTTTCTCAATGCTAGAAGCCGGTTTAGTTCGTGCAAAAAACACAACTGAAATTTTAACTAAAAACGTCGCTCTTTATGCTATCGCTTGTATTATGTATTTAGTGGTTGGCTATGACATCATGTACGGTGGCGGTGTGTTTTTAGACGGTATTGCGCTAGACGGTGCTAAAGATGCTGCCGACCTTACTGCAGCGGTTTTAAAAGAGTCTGCTGAGGCTGGTTTTGAAGGCGGTGCTGTTTATTCCAATGCATCAGACTTCTTTTTCCAAGTAGTCTTTGTTGCCACGGCTATGTCTATTGTTTCCGGCGCTGTTGCTGAGCGTATGAAACTATGGGCTTTCTTAGCCTTTACCGTAGTATTAACCGGTTTCATCTATCCTATGGAAGGTGCTTGGACTTGGAACGGTGAATCTGTTTTTGGCCTATATACTCTAGGTGACCTTGGCTTCTCTGATTTTGCTGGTTCGGGTATTGTTCATATGGCGGGTGCTTCTGCTGCATTAGCTGGTGTGTTATTACTTGGCGCTCGTAAAGGTAAATATACTAAAGACGGCAAAGTAAACGCAATTCCAGGTGCTAACTTACCTATGGCTACGTTAGGAACATTCATTTTATGGATGGGCTGGTTTGGTTTTAACGGTGGTTCAGTATTAAAACTTGCTGATGTGAACAGCGCTAACTCTGTTGCTATGGTATTTTTAAATACTAACGCTGCCGCTGCTGCTGGTGCAATTGCTGCTCTAGTTTTTGCTAAAATATTATTCAAAAAAGCTGATTTAACCATGACGTTAAATGGTGCATTAGCGGGTCTTGTCGCTATTACGGCAGAGCCTTCTACCCCTTCACCATTACAGGCAACTATGTTTGGTGCTATCGCAGGTATTATTGTGGTGTTATCAATTCTTGCCTTAGATAAAGTTAAGATTGATGATCCGGTAGGTGCTATCTCTGTTCATGGCGTAGTGGGTTTATTTGGCTTGCTTATTGTACCAATCACTAACTCAGGCTCTACTTTTAGCGGCCAGTTAATTGGCGCTGCAACTATCTTTGTTTGGGTCTTCGGTGCTAGTTTTGTAGTTTGGTTTGCCTTGAAGAAAATCATTGGTATTCGTGTAAGTGCAGAAGAAGAATACGAAGGTGTTGATAAATCTGATTGTGGTATGGAAGCTTATCCAGAATTCACCAGAGGTTAGATGTTTTGTAGGTCGACCTGAGCGTAGCGAAGCTCGACTGATATTATTACAATAACAACCTTTACTAAAAAGCAGCGATATCGCTGCTTTTTTTTGCCTGTTTTATATTGAATACGTATGTAAGGCACTGTTATTTTAGTAGAAGTAGGTATGCTAATTTGTATCATTTACTTTTGAAATACACGCTCATGAAAAATACGGTCATGAAGAATAAATTAGCATTGGTATTGCTACTAATCTTACCGCTCAATGTCTTAGCTAAATCAGCTCAAATAGCCTCCCCAAATGGACAAATTAAACTTGTTGTTAATGATGATGACGCTCAACCGAGTTACCAAATAGCATTTAATCAGCAAACAATTTTTGCGGCATCGCAATTAGGCCTAGAGTTTAAAAATGCAGGCAGTTTTTCACAAGGCTTTCACATCAAAGAAGTGCTTAGCCGCAATGTTGATAATCAGTGGCAACTCCCTTGGGGTGAACGACTAAATGTTCAGGATAAACATAATGAAATCGCAGTAACCTTTGTTGCTGATGGTGATAGTACTAATCGTTACACAGTGCGCTTTCGTGTATTTGATGATGGTGTCGGCTTTCGTTATGAAGTACCTAAACAAGAAGGTTTGGCTGATAACGTCGAAATTACCAATGAGTTAACTCAATTTGCGCTTGGCAATGCAGAACAAGTCACGGCATGGTGGATACCTGCTCGTGGTTGGAATCGTTATGAATATACCTATAGAACGACTTCTTTAGCTGAGATTGATAGGGTACATACCCCTTTTACTTTCAAGTTAAAGTCGGGTGTACATTTAAGTATTCATGAAGCAGCGTTAGTTGATTATGCCGCGATGACACTCGATCAACGTCGACCTGGGTTATTCAAAGCTGATTTAACCCCCTGGTCTGATGGTATTTTAGTTAAAATAAAAACTGATTTCAAAACACCATGGCGAACAATACAAATTAGCAAAGACGCGGTTGGCTTACTCAATTCAAATTTAATACTCAATTTAAATGAGCCTAATAAACTTGGCGATGTTTCTTGGGTTGAACCGGGCAAATACGTTGGCATTTGGTGGGGCATGCATGTTGGTGAAAATACTTGGGGCAGTGGTGAAAAGCATGGCGCTACAACAGCTGAAGCTAAACGTTATATGGATTTTGCTGCCAAATATGGTTTTAGCGGGGTGTTAGTAGAGGGTTGGAATATTGGTTGGGATGGGGAATGGTTTTTTAACGGTGATTTGTTTAATTTCAGTAAAAGCTTTGCTGATTTTGATATAAAAGCCGTGACTGATTACGGTAAAGAAAAGGGTGTTGAATTAATCGGACATCATGAAACGTCTGGCAATGTCAGTAATTACCGAGAACAAATGTCAGACGCTTATGCTTTGTATCAAAAACATGGTGTCACGCAAGTTAAGACCGGTTATGTTGCTGACGGTGGCAATATTAAGCGTATAGACGAGTCTGGTATTGTACGTAAAGAGTGGCATGATGGTCAGTTTATGGTGGCCGAATATCTGCACAGCGTAACAGAAGCCGCCAAGCATAAAATTAGCATCAATACTCATGAACCTGTAAAAGCGACAGGGCTGCGTCGAACTTATCCTAATTGGATTTCTAGAGAGGGCGCCCGAGGCCAAGAATTTAACGCTTGGGGAAATCCGCCAAATCCGCCTGAGCATACAGCTATTTTACCTTTTACTCGATTACTCGCCGGGCCAATGGATTTTACTCCTGGCATTTTTGACATGGGCTTTAATCGTTTAGGCGATAAAAGTAATCGCCCACAAACTACGCTTGCTAAGCAATTAGCGCTTTACGTGGTGTTATATAGTCCTATTCAAATGGCTGCTGATTTACCCCTCAACTATGTTGCTAAATTAGATGCCTTTCAATTTATCATTGATGTACCTACCGATTGGCAAGAAAGTCGAGCAATAGCGGGCGAAATAGGTGACTTTGTGGTTTTTGCACGACAAGAGCGTGATAGTGATGATTGGTATTTAGGCGGGTTAACCGATGAAAATACTCGTGATATTACTGTTAAATTAGATTTTTTAGCAGCAGATAAAAAATACCAAGCGCAAATTTACCGTGATGGTGCAAAAGCAGAGTGGAAAAATAATCCTTATGACATGGTGATTGAGCAAAAAAATGTTACAGCAGAAAATGTTCTAGTATTGAAGTTAGCAACAAGTGGTGGTGTTGCAATACGCTTTAAAGCGTTAAATTGAAACAATAGTGGCTAACATTATAGCTACAATCAGGCTAAATAAATTAACCTGATTGTAGTTAAAAATAATTGTGATGGTTATTTTTGAACGACTAATTTACGTGCGGCAATTAAGATTAAACCAAAGATTGAAAGCCAGATAAATACACCGCCACCGCTACTGCCCGTGTCAGGATTGTTTGAATCGCCTATTAAGGTGTTTTTTGCAGGAGATAAATCAGCATCAGTTACCTCTGAAGAGTCAATGATAATAATTTGGTTAATCACCACGAAATTTTCAATGCCTGGGGTCGTGCTATCAGTGCAATTTTGGCTGCTATAATCAACCATTGGCACATCTTGGCAAAGTGCTAAGCCGCCGATTTTCTCTACTACTGTCATTCCATCGCCAATCACTTGGCCAAAAACAGTAAAACCACCATTTTGTAAATCTAAATTACTAGCATTATTTTCTAAATTGAAAAACCACTGATCTGTTGCGCTGTTAGGGTTGCTAGGAGATTTAGCCATAGCAATGGTGCCTTTAACATTAGAATAAACAGGCTCATTAATAATAGCTGGGTTGGCTGAAGTGCGCTCTAAAGGCCACTGACCTTCAAAGCTAAAGCCGCCACCTTGCACAACAAAGTTTGGTGAAACACGATGTACTACTGAATTTGTGTAGTGCTCTTCATCAATATATTGAAGAAAGTTATCAACGGTTTTTGGCGTGCTTTGATCGTATAAATTAACTTGAAAGTTGCCTTGTGACGTTTGAAATTCAACAATCGTTGCATTAACTGAACTTGTTAAACCCAGTAAAATAACAGTAGAAAAAAAGATTTGTTTTAACATAAAGTGGCGCACCTGAAATAATAATATCGCAGCATAATAATGCTAGTTAATTGGTAATTCAACCATGAATGACGTTAATTGTTAAACAGTAACATTTTAATATCAATTTAATGATGGCTGAGCGTGAAAAACTTATCAAAATAGTATCAGTCAGGTGTTATTAGTTTTATTAGGATATTTTCAGACAAATAAGCTTCATCAACACTTTGTAATTTATTGTAGCGAATCATAGAGCGAATACTATCAATGTATGCTTGACCTCGTTCAGAGTATTTATCTAAGGTTCCTGCCAACTCCAGTCCGGAAAGGGCTTTACCGTCTTGTCGTAATTTGGCCCGCAAGTCACGTAACTTTTGATACGCAAAGGTAGTATTGATGTTGAACATGTAACCTTCAACTGAAGCTAAAGGACTATCAAAACGGGCTAAACCATAATTGCCAAGTTCTTTACGTTGCTCTCTAGGAATCATTCCTTTTCCTGAAAAATCCCATTGTCCAAAAAAGGCGTTACCTTCTTCAGTAAAGCGAGAAGTAGCCCATCCGCTTTCTTCAGCTGCTTGAGCTAAAGCAAGCGATGGCGGCATAATATCTACTTGCATTAATAACTGTTGGCGTTGTTTTGCGGTCACTTTAGTCTCGCCTTTTTTTACTTGGCGATATTTAATTGCGATTGCCAATAATTGTGGGCTATTCAAAGCAGCTGATTTGATAATAGTGCGTTCTTGCAAAATATTTTCATTAGACAATAAAACTAATGGTGCCATTAAGCGGAAAAACACCTGTTTTTTTTGTTTAACAGGCATAAAGTTTGAGGTTTTTTTCCAATTTTCATTTACGGAGTCAAATGTTATGCGAGGCACCTCTTTTTTTCCGGATTGCCAATCTTTCTGGGTGTAATGATGTTTTTTAAAAAGAGCCATCAAATCATCAAGTGAATTTATCTTAATTTTAATATATTCCTTTGATAGTTTATTTTCACTCGCGTCGCCAGTGCTGCTAAAAAACAGGTAAAGTACTAATGAAATGATTACTAAAGTGGTTGTTTTAGCCATGATTGCAGTCCTTTCCTAAAAGATAATTTAGTTCTTTTTATTACCATTAAATGGTATAAATTATAGTTATCTAACTGCTTTTGCAATGATTGTGATGTGATTGTCGAAATTGAGTATAAATATGCTGCGTATTTTGTTGTTATTTGTTTTTTTATTTTCTATTGAGACTCGAGCTCAAGCGGAAGGTATTGCTACGCAATTGGAAAAAATTCAACAGCAAGAAGATAAAAGCATAGCAATTAATCAATTAAATGAACTGCTTGAAAATGAACTGCTTAGTGATTCTCAGCGTATTCAAATATTAATGCTACAAAGTCGAAACTATTTAGCACTGAGTGATTTAGAAAAAGCATTACAGATTACCCAGCATGCTAAGGTATTATCCTCTCAGGCACATTTACCATTACAGCAAGCGCAAGCAGACAAATTGATCGGTATCGTTTTTTATTTGCAAGGTCAGTATAGTGAAGCTCAGCACTATTATCAGGCGGCTTTAGGTTACTTTCAAAAACAAAATTTTTCTCCAATTAATGCTATTAAGCAAGCCAACTTATTAAATAACATCGCTTTGGTGCAAACTTCTCAAGGCTATTCTGTTGCGGCTCTGAAAAGTTATCAATTAGCTGAGCCATTGTATCAACGTTACGGAGATGAAATAGATAAAATTGATGTGCGCTATAACTTGGCAACACTTTATATAAGCCTTCGTCGTTTCGATATTGCTATTAGCATGTTAAAAGAAGTTATCAGTAAAAGGATTGCTATAGGGGACTATAATGGCGTCGCTAAAGCATCTGGAGACCTTGGTGTTGCATATAAATATTCAGGTGAATATCAAAAAGCAGAGCAATTTACATTAAATGCTTTGACTTATTTTCAGCAACATAAAAATCAATATGATGAGGCTTCTCAACTTCACAATATTGCCGAAGTATATTATGAGCTGTCAAATCTAGATGAAGCTTTGAATTACGCGGCTATGGGAGTGAAAGTTGGTAAGAATACCGGCCATCAAAAAGCATATGCGGGAAGTTTGCAAACATTAGCTAAGGTCTATTTTTATCAAGGACAAGTTGAAAAAGCTAGAACGTATGTTGAACAGTCAAGCGCCATTGCTGAAAAAATGGGCTACCAGCGATTGTTAACAGAGAATTTAGGTTTGCGGTCACTAGTTTATGCAGCAAGTAGTAATACTATAAAGGCACTGAATGCACAATTGTCTTATCAAAAGGCGCGGTTAAAACTATCAAATGAAACACTTAATGAGCAAATTGCTCAGTTTGAATCTGAGCAATTAACCCAGCAAGTAAAAAGCCTACAACAAAGTAAAAAACTCCAGCAGTTAGAGTCAACTAAGGCAGAGCAACAACGTCTATTCATCATTTTGGCTGTCGCTGCTTTGTTAATTGTTTTATTTTTGATTTATCGACGTTACCTTGAGGTTAGCTTAACCAGAGAATTAGAAGCTAGAGTTAAGTTGCGAACCGAGGCTTTAGAGTTTTTAACGCAAGAGTTGCAAAGTGCCAATTTAATTAAGAGTCAGTTCTTAGCAAATATGAGTCATGAAATGCGAACGCCACTTACTGCTGTAATAGGGCAAGCAGAGGCGATTATTCATGGTGAATTTGATGATGATGGCATAGCAAAAGAAGTTGAAGTTATTCATAATAATAGTTTGCATTTATTACAATTAATTAATGATATTTTAGATTTAAGTAAGATAGAAGCAAATAAGTTTGAGCTAGAAAACCGTCAACAAGATCTACACGAAATAGTGAACAAGTTGGGCTTCATGTTCACCGAGCAAGCACAACGTAAGAACTTGTCGTTTACTATTACTCACCACTTGCCTAACCCCTTCATCATTGATGTCGATGGCTTACGCTTAAAACAAATTCTAATAAATCTTTGCTCTAATGCTATTAAGTTTACTAGCGAGGGCTGGGTAACATTAGATATAGCCATCATAGATAAAACGTTACTGTTCACCGTTACAGATACGGGAATTGGTATGCACGAAGCACAAATTATTAAAGTTTTTAATATGTTTACTCAGGGTGACAACAGTATTAGCCGACGTTTTTCTGGCTCAGGGTTAGGGTTATTTCTATCAGAACAACTTGCAAAAGTAATGTCGGGTAATATTACCGTTACCAGCCAGTTAAATCAGGGGAGTACTTTTGTACTTAAATTACCCTTTGGAGAAATTTATTCGGCTATAACTAATACCAACGTTACGGGAAGTGAGCAAACGTCAGCAGAAGAAAAGAAAAAACACTATACAGGCAAAATTTTATTAGCAGATGATCATGATGACAATAGACGATTGATTGCACGGTTACTAAGGGGTTTAGGCTTAGAAGTATTAGAAGCCAGTAATGGTCTAGAGGCCGTTGAACTATGCATTGAGCATCGACCTGTTGTAACCTTATTAGACATTCAAATGCCAGAAATGGATGGTATACAAGCGTTAGAGAAATTACGGGAATTGGGTTGTACTCAGCCTATTTATGCACTTACGGCCAATGCAATGTCTCATGAAATAACACAATATTTAGCTCTTGGTTTTGCAGGACATCTTAAAAAACCTATTGAGCGAGAAATATTTTTGGCCACTATCGCTCAACATTATGTTGAAGTTGTTGACCCACCAGAGCAAATAATAAATACAGTTGATGACCTTGATATGTCCGATCTTGTGCAATCATTTGTCGATAATCTATCACAGGATAAGCTTGAAATTTTACGTTGCAGTGATAGTCTAGAACATGGCAGTTTAGCTAGGGCGGCTCATAAAATAGCAGGGGCGGCACAAATGTTTGGTTTTGCTGAGCTATCACAAAGCGCTATTGAATTGGATGTTGCAATCAAGAAGCAGAATGTTGCCGCAATAACAGACTTAACTCACTGCTTACTCGATGAAATTAATTTGGTTCAAAATAAAACAAAGAAAGGCTTATGATTTCAAAATTTTCAGTTTCCCAAGCATTATTAGCACTGGCAATCGCTTATTTTGCCTATGCGTTGTTAAGTCTCACTAAAGAACTACCAAGTATTATCAGTGCCATTGATCGAACGACACCACACATAACAACCATTATTGATGAAGTAGAATTAGTGCGCGTGGAAGTTGCTCAAGTTAGAACCTTAGTAGACAAGCAAGTGCCGGCTATTTTGAGTCAAATTAACAATATATTACCTTTAGTCGAACAAGGACTAATGCAAGGTGAAGCGTATTCAAAGCAATTACCAAAATTATGGCAACATTTAGATAACGTTGAAATGCAAATACAAGCATTACAAAAAGACTTGCCGAGTATATTAAGGCGGGTTGATGCTGTTGTCATAACAAGTAATACCGCAATAGATGAATTAGCTAAGTGGCGACCTCATTCAGCAAAATATATCACCGCAATTGAATATACAAGAGAAGATATACCTCAATATTTAACACGAGTGGAAAATATTGTCATCGATGCAAAAACTATTGGCAGTGAAGCAAGTAGCGGTTTGATTTCAGGTTTTTTTAAAGGTGTTATGTCATTACCATTTGAAATGGTTGCGGGCTTAACGGGTATAGTTGATTCCAAATCACGCTCTGCAAAATATTTAACGGCGGATGATGTCTCTATGATGCAAGAGAAAGTATTAGTTTTGCTTGGAAATCATACAAAGAAACACGTTTCTTGGCAAAATGATGAAAGTAACAATCATGGTAAAATATCAAAAGAAAAGCAATTCAAAAGGAATAAACAAACATGTCATCTTATAGCTTTCACTAATTACTTTAAAGATCAGCAAGAAATCCTAAAAGAAGTAATGTGTAAAGATAAAGATGATTTATGGCAAGTGATGTAACTAAAGCTATTTTTATTGTGTACAATAAGTAGCATTAACCTCTTTAATGATTGGAATTTCAAATGGCTAGAGAACAATTTGGTATTTGCGCCGAGCCAAATATACATGGTAGTTATTTATTATTTAATGTTCTAGATGATAAGAATGCGTTTGTTAGAGCTGCTCTATCACGTTTACCAGCACTCTTTGAAGACTATGCTGATCAGTTTTCAGAAGCGAACTTAACGGGTGTTATTGCCATTGGCGCTAATTATTGGGATGAATTCTACCCTCAAGCGCGCCCAGCATTGTTGAAAGCGTTTCCATCAATGGATAATGATGACAGAATCGCGCCAAGTAGTAATGTTGATATTTATATAGAGATTCGCAGTGACAGAGCTGATGTTAACCATATTGTTAGTTCAAAGGTTTGTCAATTACTTGCTGATAGTGTTGAATTGATTGAAGAAGTTCAAGCCTTTCGATTTTTAGACGGTCGTGATTTAACCGGTTTTGTTGATGGTACAGAAAACCCTCAAGGTATGCACCGTAGAAAAGTAGCCTTGGTGAAAAAGGCAGATGATGAAACTTTTTCTAGTGGTAGTTACCTGCATATACAACGCTACCAACATAACTTAACGCTTTGGAGATCACTAGGAGATAAAGAACAAGAAGATGTTTACGGTCGAACTAAGTTAGATAATATTGAATATGAAAGTGAAGAAAAACCATTAACGGCGCATACCAAAAGAACTAGTTTGAAGGACGAGCACGGTACTGCGATTGAAATTCTCAGACAAAGCATGCCTTATGGTGATATGAAGCAGCAAGGGTTATTTTTTGTTGCTTATTGTCAGTCACCTGAGCCATTTGAACTTATGTTGAAAAGCATGATTCATGGTGATGAGCATGGTAATGTCGATCATTTATTGAAATACACACAAGCCGAAACAGGCGCCGCTTTTTTTGCACCGAGTCTAACTTTTTTAACTGAACTAGAAGAACCTATAGAACTTGAAGAATTTATAGATTAAGTGAATTCTTTCACTTTGCATGTATTTGCTCACCACTAGGCCTTATGTTCGTTCTGATTATATCCATTGGCTTGCTATCAAAACGACTAGTAACTCCCATCCGAGTGAAAGTTTTCTGCAATATAGCGTCCTTGAATTATTGCCATTTCAGAGTCTGGGGCTAACTTACCTAATGGATAAAGAGCAGGGCCTGTCGGTTCGCCTAAAAGGTAATTAACACCTTCATGCTCTAAAGTCATCTCTCCAGCACTGGCAGGAATTTCAATACCAATAAAAGCATGTTGATCAATATAAATCATTGCCATATTTATTCTTGGCATCAAAGCGCGTAATATTGTTGCCGTTAAAGCCATTTTACTGTCGCAGTCACCTTGATTCTCCCACAATAATTTTGCTGGTGGGTTAAAGCCCGCTCCCGAAGACGTAACACGAGACTCTAAAGTAGAGTATGGAATACTTTGTACAAAACTCAGTACGAAGTTAGTTACTTTACGAATATGCTGAATAGAAACTTTGTCTAAAATTATCGGTTTAAGCACTTTAAAGTCGGCAACAGAATCACTGGCTATATTGACATGATTTACTTTTATGCCTGTTTGTCGATCATAAGTAGTAAATAACTGGTAATAATTTTTTTTGAAATAATTCGTTGTAGCTTTTTGTTCTATTTCTTTAACTTTCTGGTAAGCCAATTCAACATTTTTATCATCTAGACCTTTAACTTGTATAACTACTTTTCCATTTTTTTGCTGAAAGAAAGCTTGCGCTCCATTTAATGGCTGCTTTCTAAGCTGCTTCCTTACGGTTTGCATAATTGTTTTCTGGGCAAAGTCGCTTTGGTAGGCCTTTAGCATTCTAAAACGATCAAACAATGCAGCCTTTGTTAAAGCAAAGTCCATACTTTGAGTTTTATTATCGTGATCAAGCCATTGATACTTAAAGATGTACTGACCATCTTTAAGCTGTTTTGAGAAGCTTATTTGCTCGGCATTGGCCGGGCAGGAAAGCAATAAAAATAAACAAAACAAAATTTTAATGGTTTTCACCGCAATTCCTAATAAGTTTTCTATACTTAATTTTTAATGGTTAGTTCTAACACTAACTCAAGCGATAACATAACATCAAGCAGCATGGTTTATTTTGGCTTAAAACTTTACTTTTATTATTATTAAGGTAAGATTCAAACAGGTGTTTGAATCGGCTGTTTGATTTTTGCTGTCAGTAATTAAAGCTTGATGCATACAGTTGTTAAATTTATAGAGTTAATAAGGGGTTGTTGTGGCTGAATATAAAGTACCATTAAAAGATATGAGTTTTTTACTATACGAAGTATTTAAAGCTGATGAAATGTGGCAAAAACTGCCAAAGCTTGCCGAGCAAGTTGATAAAGACACAGCCCAAGCTATTTTACAAGAATGCGCCAAAATAACAGAGCAAGAACTTGCGCCTATTTCACGCCAAGGCGATGAAATAGGCGTTAGCTTTAATGATGGTGTAGTAACAACCGCCCCAGGATATAAAGAAGCATTTAATACTTATGCTGAAGGTGGTTGGACGGCATTAGGCGGAGATGTTAATTATGGCGGTATGGGCATGCCAAAAATGCTAACTGCTATGCATGAAGAAATGCTTTGTAGCGCTGATATTTCTTTTGCGCTTTACCCTGTACTTACTGCTGGAGCAGCGTTGTCATTAGCAAAACACGGTAGTGAAGAATTAAAAGAACGTTATCTCACTCGTATGTATGCAGGCGAATGGTCAGCTTCAATGTGCTTAACTGAATCACATTCAGGCTCAGATTTAGGTATTATCCGCACTAAAGCTCTTCCTCAAGATGATGGTAGTTATAACATTACCGGCAACAAAATTTTTATTACCGGTGGTGAGCACGATCTTACTGAAAACATTGTCCACCTAGTATTAGCAAAATTGCCTGATGCGCCAGCTGGACCTCGAGGCATTTCTCTATTTTTAGTCCCTAAATTTCATGTTAATGACGATGAAACACTTGGCGAGCATAATAATGTTAGTTGTGGCTCTATTGAGCACAAAATGGGCATTCATGCTTCAGCCACTTGTGTGATGAATTTTGACGATTCAAAGGGCTATTTAATTGGTGAGCTAAACAAAGGTTTGGCGTGCATGTTTACCATGATGAACTTTGAACGTATTGGTGTGGGCATTCAAGGTTTAGGTGCTGCAGTACGCTCTTATCAAAATGCATTAGAATACGCGAAAGACAGGCTACAAGGTCGAGCGCTTGATAGTAAAGTCAATGGCGTTAAAAACCCAAACCAAGAAGCCGACTCTATTATGGTACACGGTGATGTTCGTCGTATGCTGTTAAATATGAAAGCATTAAATGAAGGCTCTAGAGCACTTTCAAGTTACATATCAATGCAATTAGATTATGCAACTTATGGTGAAGCGGAAGAACAGGTTAAGGGTGAAGCGCTTGCCGCATTAATGACGCCAGTTGCTAAAGCATTTTTTACTGATTTAGGTTTTGAAAATACCGTTACCGGACAACAAGTTTTAGGTGGTCATGGCTTTATTCGTGAATGGGGGCAAGAGCAACTAGTACGTGATGCTAGAATTACTCAAATTTATGAAGGCACTAACGGTATTCAAGCCATGGATTTGTTAGTGAGAAAAATAGCGAGTTCAAAAGGCACAATGTTAAAAGTCTTTACAGACGAAGTGAATACTTACATTGAAGCAAATAAAAATGATCCAGCCATGGCTGAATTTATTACACCACTTGGTGACGCGGTCAATGATTTAACAGAACTGACTGCAGATTTGTTGACTAAATCACAAGATAATATAAACGAGCTTGGTGCATCAGCTAACGATTATTTACATGTATTTGGTTACACGGCTATGGCTTATATTTGGGCGAGAATGGCACAAGTTTCATTAGCTAAAAAAGGTAATGATGGCGACAGTGGTGATGATTTTTATCAAAGTAAGTTGCACACAGCACGTTATTATTTTACCCGCTTATTACCCCGTAGAATTTCACTAATCGCCTCAGCAAAATCAGGTTGTGATTGTATGTTTGATATTAATGATGAGCTATTTTAAATAAGTACACTCAATAGATCGTTTCAAAGCCTCGCAAGTTATGCGGGGCTTTTCATTATTAGGACATGAATAAATTTACGAAACATTAAAGGGATAGAACAGATTTATTTTAATGTGTTTTCTTTGTATACTAAACTCTGGCTTAGTTTGAATTAAGCCTTTGAAACTATGGGTTTTATAGTTGTTACATGCAAAAATAAAAATATATTTATACCTGCTGAACTATAGAGAATGTCACTTGAAATTATCAATATTTATCTTACCTTTATTATTAATATTTACTGCGAATTCTTTAACAGCGACAGAAATAACTCCATTTCAAATACCAAGAAGTAAAATCGTTGAGATCAAAGATCCTAATAGTCAGCGTGTTTATCCTTTATTTATAAAATTACCAAAATCCTATTCTAAAAATGATGATAAAACTTACCCTGTTATTTATTTAACGGATGCTTTGTATTCATTTCAAATAGTTTCAGGCGCAACTCGGTATCCAATGAATGCTAGAAAAATGAAAGAAGCTATTATTGTCGGTATTTCATACGCGAAATACTCTAGAGGAGATTCTAGTCGAGTGCGAGATTATACACCGTCATTAAATAAAGCTTGGAAGAAAAAAACAGGCGGTGCTCAACAGCACATGGAGTTTATTGAAGATAGTGTTATTGAATATACCCCCCGTGTCAGAATAGTTGTCACCCCTAAAATTTAAATTTTTTTAGATCGG
>JAPYOP010000083.1 GCA_029938115.1 Colwellia sp.
TAATGCTCTAAATCAGCATAAAAATGGTCTTCTCTGATACGTTAGCTGACCTTTTACTATTTGATTTTTATGTACACATTTTAGATTTTAGTCATAAATTATTTGCTATTTATTTGCTATTTATTTTCTAATGAATCGTTGCTGTTATGTTAGTGATACTTCTAGGTAATACACAACCCTTTACAAAAAAATGACTTTCTACGGTTTATAATCCTTTGTTATTGAGAGATATTGATACCTAAATAGATGGTGGGTGATTATTCTTTACCTACAACGATATTCTCAAACAGGAGAAAGTATATGAATGTTCGATACATAACTGTCAAATACGGTTTAGTTGGATTATTGACAACATTAGCCCTTAGTGTGTGCCACGCGAGTAATAATCAGCAAAATGCACTGGAGCAATCAAACCTAAAGAAAGCACTGTATTGTATGGATATCTTAGAGAACCGACCTGATATTGAACCATCGCACCGAATAGATATTTTACGTAAGGAATGCTTTGCCAAACTCTATATTCAGCATTCACCCCATGTACCGGATGGTCGAGATGCGGTATTAAACCTGTTTGCAAAAAGGTTTAAAAATACCCCTGAAATTACAACTTCTGTTAAGCGAACAGCCTCGGAAGGTGATCTAGTTTGGATTCACCAACATGTCAAACGAACGCCAGAGGATCTTGGCCGTGCGGTGATTAACATTTTCCGAATGCAAGATGGAAAGTTTGCGGAACATTGGAACCTTGGACAAGCAGTTCCAGAAAAATCAAAAAACAACAACACTATGTTTTAATAAATATTTTCAAGTGACTCTCCCTGTTTTTGTGCTTTCCCAACAATGAATTTTATGTTAACAAAGATACGAAAGCTGACATTCCAATATCTGTTTTAAATCTATATTGTAGGCCAGTTTTGATCAGCCACTACAAAGTGATCATTAAGTTTACTGACTGAATCTTTCCTGTTTCATTAAACCATTACATTTTTCTAGCTGTTTAATTTTTGACTCTTTCCAGTAGTCGCATAAGAATTACAATATTAAGCTTCCTATATCTTTAGATAAACGGTATGTACTATTTTTAGTGCCAAATGCGTTTGATAAAGCTACCACCACAACTTTCTTATCCAAATATATTTCAAAATAAGCACTTGCCCCCGGTTGACTTCCACTATGGGCTACAATTTTTCCTTTTTCTGAATCGTTGTAAACCGACCATCCAAGACCGTATGGATCATCGCCAGCGATTGAAGATAGTGAATTATTAATATCTGTCATCTGTTCCAATGTTTCCCTAGAAATCAGCTCATTATTAAGAATAGCTTGACCAAATAATAATAAGTCTTTAGCTGTTGATTGAACACCGCCAGCTGGATAAATAATACTTAGGTCATTGTAAGGGCTTCGAATATACAACGAACCAATCTTAACGTAGAGTCTCGACTTATTAGGGTAAGAATGTTCTCTCTCTAACTGCGTATCTTTCATACCTGCCTTTATCCATATGTTCTTACTCATGTAACCTTCAAAACTCTGCTCAGATACGCTTTCAATGATAGCGCCAAGCACGGTGTAGCCAAATGACGAATAAGTATACTTTTCTCCTGGCTCACTGCTTAAGTCTCTTTCAACAATTGTGTTAACGGCACTGCTTAATGTTGAATATTTTGCAAACGATACGGCATCCAATTTAGATTTATAATGGGAAATACCAGATGTGTGGTTCAATAAATGCCGAACCGTTATTGGTGATTTTGAAAACACCGGAAAATTAGGTAGATATGTTTGAATGGCAACATCTAAATCGATTACCCCTTTTTCATATAATTGCATAATAGCAACAGCTGTCATGGGTTTTGTAATAGATGCAATACGATTGATAGTATTGTCATTAACTTTAAGTAAGTGTCGTTTATCAGTGTAACCAGAACTCGCAATATAAGTACCACAATTACCTTTTGAAAACCCTACATTGACACCAAGAAATTGGTTTGACTGCATATATTGTTGCAACTTTAAATCTGCAATTTCCTGAAGTTTACTTTCAGCCATACAATCATATTTTATTATGCTACTGACAAACGGTGCTTCTTCTGTATGGAGAGGGTTATAGTAAAATGGCTCAATTACCCAAAACAAGAAAATAGAAACAACGGCCAAAATTAGTAAAAACACTTTCTTCACGATTTTTCCTTCATGCAAATGCCGAATTACGGGTATGCTCTAGTTGATGTAAATATATAAGGCCCTTTGTTTAGGTATACAGGTAAGCCAACGTCAGGTAATTAACCTGCTAATACAAAACAATAACTTCAGTGAGGATTAAAAAATAGTAAAAATGCGCAACTATGATTTTTTTGGAGGCATGATAAGTTGGTCTCGATTGAGTTTTGATGGAGTGGTACCAATAGTTTTATTAAATGATTTCACTAAATGAGACTGGTCAAAATATTGATGTTCAACAGCTACATTAGCGCCTTTACCATGTTTACTGTGAGTATCGATTACTGAGTTGACAGCAGATCGCAACCGAACAATGTCTATAAATTGTTTTATAGTCAGCCCGATTACTTTCTTAAATGCAGTTTGTACTTTTCGTTTAGAAAAATTAAAACGATCTAAAATATGTGCAACCTTACACTCGCCTTTTGCTGCAAAAACATAATGACAGATTGTTTCTACAAAAGTTTCGCCATCATCAATTTGTATAGCTTGAAAATAAACATTAACCGCAGTAACTAGCGCCTCAGGACAGGTAATTATATGCTGATTAAGTAGTAAGTCATCTCCTAATAAATTTTGTTCAATTGGCAGAATTTTATCACTAAATCCATCATAAGAAATTAAGCTTGATAAGGCCCACGGTTGTAACTGTAGTAAAATTATTTTTGTACGTTCTTTAATCACAACGTTAATTTTAGTCGTCATTTGTCCACATAAATATGTCCCTGCACTAAGGTGGTAGTCAGAATCCTTGATACGAACGGTTACCCCTATTCCATGAATAATAGCAATATTCTGACAACCATTAGGTAAAACAGACTTTTCCGATATTTGAGTGTTACTTGTGTAATTATCTAAACACCAAACTTTTTTAATATACCTCTGACTTTTGCTGTTAACTCCGTATTGTTTATAAAAGGTCATCATAATATCCATTAAAGTTTTATAAGAGGTAAATAGTTGATTAAATAGGAGACGGTGGAGAAAAACCCAGCTGTTATTTATCCGTTTGAGTAACTTGATACTTAATGAACACTCTCCCCAAAGTTTAGCGATTAACTAAACTTCAAGCAACTAAATCAAAAGGGTCAAGCTCAATGAATTGTAATTGCTCTAATGAAACTGTAGAGATTTATAGCTTAAAACTGTTCAACAATCCTATTGAAGGGCAGCAATGAGCTTACACCAGCCCCATAAACATGCAGTAAATTTTAGTTAAAATTGTCTCTAATATGTTCATGACTTCACAATAGTTAATGTCTGCTTATGGCTAAAGAAGTCTCCAATGATCACTAGCTTAATGTCACATACCTGCCATAGGGAGTCCATCTCAAAACGCTAACTGATACCACATTCGAGACATTAACACTAACGGGCTAAAACTGAATTTTGATTAGTTTTTGAATCAATAAGGCATCAATAAGCTGCTCAGTAATAGTTAGTTCAGATACACTACTTATAACATCACCATCAAGCTGGCTGAACTACTACTATTTATTATCTATCACATTCAAATAGATTTGGCCGGATTCCTTAATTTTTTACGTATTAGTACTGCGATACTTATGATTATGATTAAAGCGAACATTATGATGTACGCTATATACTTTCCTTGATAAGAAGGCGGTATCGCATAAGACTTATCGTCTAAAATAGAGTTTATTACTGTAGCTATTTCCCACCTAGGCACATTTTGGGTGTTCGCAAGTATAATGATGGCACGCTTTTTAGCAGGATAAGTGATCAATAGTGATTTAAAACCAGTAATAGAGCCAGCATGTTGAGCAACTTTTTCACCGTCCACTTGATAAAGCTGCCAAGCCAAACCCATTTTTATACTTCCCCAAACAGTGTCTTTTCTTGGAATTAGCATATTTTGATATGACGACTCATTTAGAAGGCGTTCGTCATGTTGTAAAACACTCTGAATCCAAATGGATAAATCTTCCACGGAGGAAATTATTCCTTCGCTAGGAGCGAAAGATGTATCATAAGGTCTGGTAGAGGCTTCATTGACGAAACCATAGTTGTAATACGCCAATACAGACGGTTCAAGTTTTTTGTTCGCCAAGTTAAAACCAGTATTTTCCATACCGATTTTATCAAGACTATGTTTCTGAACATAATCTGTATACGAGATACCAGATACTATCTCTATGATTCTTCCCAAGATATTAAAGTTAAGGTCTGCATATTCAAACGTTTTCGAACTATTAATATCATAGCTAGCTAAACTACTAGCTAAATAGTCTTCGAAACTTCGTTTAACCGTTATTTTTTCAGGTTCAACAGTGTCACTTAAACCTGACGTGTGTGTCATCAAGTCAAGAACCTTAATATTACATCCTTTAAACTGGCTAATGTACTGACTAACACAATCATTTAAATTAATAAGGTCACTTTCTATTAACTGAACGATCGCTTGAGCTGTAAATAGCTTTGAAATAGATGCTATTCTAAACAGTGTATGCTGTGACACCTGTCGAGTACTTTCTTTACCATAAGTGCCAAACCCTGCTGTATATACTTCCTTTCCCTCATTGATGATAGCCACAGCCAATGCAGGAATATTATGAGAATCCCTAATAATTTCCAACGCCAAATCAATTTCATTTTTCTTAATAAATTCATTCGCATCAGATAAGTTACTGAGAATGACACCTAATAGAATTACTATTACTTTTAACATCCCTACCCCATTAATTTCATTATTTTTAATTGATTTACTTTATTACTGCGTTTTTTAAACTACGCAAAATCCCATTTGCACTCATTTGGCTATTAAGGAGAACTCAGCCAACAACCATGAGTCAGATATTAAACCTTTTGTTAGTCAAATATTATCGTCTATTTAATTTTTCCATACATAAGTTCTAAAGTACCTTCGATTGATGCACCCAAAAAATTATCATGATGAACTATGTACCATTCGTAATGTATTTTTAAACCAGGTATGGCGAGTTGTTGCAAGTTTTTGATAAAATCCATGACGGTCAGATGATTACCTAATGGGAATGCTGTGCTTATGTATAGGTTAGCGTTAATGCTTTTATCTATTAGTAACTGTTTTTTTATTAAAGTCCGCATTAATTCAGGTTTATCCCAGTATGGGGCACCTTAAGCAATATAGTTTTTAAAAAGTGGTTGTTGATGATCATCTACTAACATCAATACCGTAGTAACTATGCCGCCAAATGAAACGCCTTGAAAGCTTCTATCATCGCTATCAATACGATAAGTCGATTCGATAAAGGGCAAAAATTCTTGTCTAAAAAATTCTAGATAGGTAATTGCCCTGGGCAAACGATAATCAATGGCACGGCGGTCGCTGCCTTCAGGGCCTTCTTCAATTGCAACTACGATAATATCTCGATTTTCACCATCAATACTATTAGCAATGGTTTTAAAATTCCATTGGCCATCTAGCACGTAGATAACAGAGTAGTGCTTATCAATATCTTGTTGATAAGAAGCCGGTAGATAAATATGGTAAGGATAAGCAATACTCGTTATTTTAGATTTTAATATAGATTTGCCGACATACTCCCCGTTAAGCGAATTTTCCCATCTCATCTCAGTTACTTCATTTTGATGCTCTTTTGGCAGATGATGACAGCCACTGATAAATAAAGAGGCCATTAATACCACTGGAAACATCAAGGATCTATTACCTGAAACAATGACGAGCCAAATAGATTTTATTACATGTTGCATATAAACACCCTAAAACGTCAAATCTATAAGAAGAGATGCTCAGATAAAATATTGAATGAATTTAAAACGGCCTATTATGTGTTTTTCTTACGATTTTTTTATAATTGTTCAAATACCCAGCCGAGTGCTTCGCTAACTAACTCAGGTTTGTCTTGATGAACATGATGCCCGCAAGAACGACAAGTAATATGCTTTGAAACGGGAGACAGCGTAGTAAAATATTTTTGCCACTGTTGACTCTCTAGCCACTCTTTATCCGTATCCTCAACACCATTTGGAATTTTACCTGCGCTCAGTACTGCCACTGGTACTTTAGGAAAGTTTTTCACATTACTTGAAAGCTCTAAACTTCGATCTAATTGCTTGTACTCGTTTGCCACTGCATCAGGCAAAATTATTTTTGCCCACCACGGTATTTCGTTAACACAATATTCTCCATCAGCGGTTTTACAAATCTCGCGCATTTCATGGTGAGTAGGGTCAATGAATATAACAGCAGCAATTTCGTCAGGAAAAGCATTAGCAAACAATTTCATATATAAGCCTCCAAGGGAGTGACCTACCAAAATGTACGGCGGAGAAATATTTAATTCTGTTAGCAATTCTCTAAGCTCAAGGACAATCGTTTCTCCATCTCTTTGTTCGTTTATACTGGTACTGCCCTGAAAACCTGCTCGGTTATAGGCGAACACTTGAGACGATTGTTCAAATCGCTCAAGAGTAGATTGCCAAGAGCTCATGTCATTTCCCATGCCCGGTTCCAATATTATTGCAGGCTTACCCTCTCCAGATAAGTGATAAATATATTCACCATACTTTGTAGATTTCTTCTGAGTGTTTGGCAGTGAACTACAACCTAGCAAGGGTAAAATAACAAACATTAATATAATTACTTTCAATTCAAATCCTTATTTATTTAATCGCAAATTCTTTCTGACAAAGATCAAGTTAGAAAGTACTTAGACCATATTATTTACATAGAAAAAATGGTTGATAGCCAATAGAACAAATCATTCAAAAGCCCCACGGTTACGTGATTAATGTACAATTAATCTAACTGATTCTTCAGTTAGATTATATAAAGATTAAGCCGCATCTAGCTCTTCACGAAAGATTTTAGTGGTGTTATTTAAAGTTTGCTTGTTTTGCGCAATTGAACCATTTTTATTTAATCGGCTTTCAACAGGGAAAGGCAACAAACTACCTTGCCTTGCCCATGATTTAGACTCTTCAGTTGAGTTTGGAAAACCAGCATTTTTTCCATTTACGAGAAATCCCCCTCGTTTAGCAGGCAGTGCCTCGTAGGTGTATCATTATGACTATTTTCTGTTTTAGTTATAGTCAAACCACTTTAATTAACAAATGCTGAATCAGCACGTTTAACTAATTCATCAGCTAAATTCGCTACTGCCTTGAATGATTGACTATTTTGCTCTTTTTGCAAATCAGCCGCATTAGTTACGATAAACAATGCAGTATTTTTCCCTGGGAATATTTTTACGTCAGCTAACCATTTAGTATTGCTACCATTATGCTGTAAAGAACTGTCAGTAACGGCCCAACCTAAAGAATAGTTTGAATTTTCCATGGCAGTGTGCAATTTTCTGAATTCACCTGCTGTTAATAAACCAGTAACTTCATTTCCACGAGCACCCACTAAATGTGCAGCAATATAATTCCCCATATCTTCAAGACTGCTATGAACAATACCTGCTGGCCCCATAACTGCTGGATTATCTGTGTTGTTAGATTTCCAGCCGGAACCTTCAGATAAATGTCCAACTGGTTGAGACAAATTACCTTGAACATCGGGGACACCAAATCCACTGCTGCTCATCGCAAGATTGGTAAACAAGTTGTTCTCTAACAATGTTTCCCAACTTGTACTGGTAACTCGTTCCATCATTGCCCCAGCAACCATATAACCCAAATTGCTGTAAAGAAAATTCCCTTGTTCGACTTCCTGACTGAGAATCAATGCTTCTTCAACCATTTTCTGACGTTGCGATTCGATATCAAGTGAGCTGTTTTGATAACTATTGACGCCAGGAAGATTAGCTCTCATGCCAGATGTGTGTGACAACAATTGATCAAGTCGTATGTTTTCATACTTAACGTTCATTACGCCAGATAACTCAGGGTATACATCAGCAACGGTTGTACTCCAACTGAGTACTCCTTGTTTTACTAGTATTGCCGCGAGTGTTGAGGTCATCGATTTTGTCAACGAACCAAGGTGCCACTTGTCTTCGATAGTGACAGTTTTATTACTGTTAATCGAACGAGAACCCGTGGCGGCCATTTCGATGATTTGGCCGTCATGTACCAAAACCGCAGCCAAAGCAGGTAAACCTGCATCAATTCGAATATATTCGACAATTTGTTCCAAGTTGCCATCACCGGCCTGACCCGTTGCTGGTTTTTCAGGTAATATATCTGATATTTTTTTACCTTCGTCTCCACAAGCGGTTAATGTCAATGCTAATGCAGTTGCGATAAAGCCTAATTTAAGTATTTTGGATAATTTCATTATGTTTTTCCTTTCTATTTGATGAAGTGAATTATCAAATAGAAAGTGCTTATGTTCCTCAGTAACATTGTCTTTAAATTGTCCTTAAATTGTCTTTGTTGTGTCCTTATGGTTTAGGTCTTGGTGTTTTACTATAACGTTAGACAAAGCATTACTGGGGTTATCAAATCGAATTATTGTAAATTACCGGCATTTGATTTTTCCATTTATCCCATATGTTATTGTTGATAACCAACTGTGACATGAAGTGGGCAACGTTGATTCTGCTAGTTTTACCAGCATCAAAAATGGCACTGCGGATGGGCGAAGCATAAGTATCATATACGGTGACCGATTCTTCGTTAATTAAACTGTCAGGACGTACTGCCACCCATTCGATCATCTTTTGTTTGCAGCCAAAAGTTGTTTGCAAATACCTAGCTGCTTCTTCGTTGTCGACGTGTGGAGGTAATAAAAACCGGATCAATCCCACTACAAGCTTTTGTGGAATTGAAACCTTTTCGCCCGCCTGTGTATTTTGATTACCCGTGGTATTCATTAAGATAAATTTGACCGGAGCGTCCGGTGTCGTTGCTTCTATTGCGTGGCATAAACGCTGAACTGCATTTGTTACCAAACGGCGAGGATGACCAAACATGCCTTTAAAACTTAAGTTGTGGCCAAGGCATGAAACTACCGCACGACAACCTTGAACATGGGCTTTTAATTTGGCATCGGTCATATCCAATAAGCTGGCCTCAGTGATCATTATCTGAGAATTTTTCGTTATTATGTCAGGTAATGTTTCAACTGAGCGAACGATGATTTTTACTCCTTCACCTTCGGCGAGTAATTGCTCAACTAACAAACGACCGGTTGCACCACTTGCGCCAATAACAAGAGTTGTCATAATTTTATCTCCAATTATCAAGTTTATGGTTGCTAATTTTCCTATACGTAAATGTATAAGTTAAAAATTGTAACGAATTCCGGCAATATATTGATCGAAACTGCCCTCTATTTGTTTTCTACGAGATACAAAAATTGAGAATTTATTGGTAACTTGGTAAAGCCCTTCAAAATAAAAATACTGTCCATTCTCATCAGCAATCTCTTGATATTCATAGATGGCTTTGAATTGAATATCTTTAAAGCGTTGGTTTATCATACCAGCACTTAGTCGGTAGCCATCATCATTAATGTATTGATTTAATGATTGATTATTATTGGTCATATTCAGCCAATCAATTTGACCAAAATAGGTGAAGGTTTTTATCATCTTAGAATGATAACCAAAGCCAATATTACGCGTGTTTAAATTCGCGTTACTTGAGTCAAGATCAAGGTTTTCATAATTAAGGTAAAAATTACCAGTGACTTGATAATTCATCTTAAATTCAAAACCATTCAATTTGTTATCAAGTCCGTTAAAATCTACAGTGCTATAACTAAGTTGAGCGAAGTGAAAAGATGGTGTTTCAGCAAACGCACCAAAAGGTGTCGAAAATATAAAAATCGTTATTAACAAAAATTTGTTCATTATTTGATCCCTTAGCGATACCAATCAAAGTTAGGTATCGCTATTGTTGAATGTTGATTTAAAGTTCGTTATTGATCACTGTTTTTATCAACTCTTGAAAAGTGGTTGCACAAGTGTCATCGTCACTGTCGTCGCCACCACAATTAAAGAACAGTACGATACTGGTATCTGTCTCAGCAATATAGGCACTTTCCGCCATGTATCCATATGTCAGACCTGCATATTCGTAGACTGTATGACCATCGCGATTGACCACAGTAATGCCAAGTCCCATTTTTGTATTCGCATTGATAGAGACGAGACTATCTTCGCCAAACATGATGTTTTTCACTGCATCATTGGCAAAGCTGTCATCGGTTATTAATGCCTTAAGAAAGATGGCCATGTCTTCAACACTTGATACAACAGGTGAACCTGCCTCACTGGTGTTAATTAAAAACTGACGAACATCAAGTAATTCCCCTTCATCGGTTTTAAAATAACCGGCGATTACGTCACTGAATGCGGCATCATTACCCATATAGTAGGTTGACGTCATGCCTAGCGGGTCAAAAAAACGATTTTGCATGGCGGCAGAACGGTGTTCTCCCAATACTTCGTCCAGAATTAGTGCAGCCAACGAATAGCCCGAACTCGAATATTGATACCCTTCGCCAGGTAGAAAATAGCCTGGATGGTCAAATATTAATTTGAGAAAGTCGATATCAGTCTTCAGTACTTCTGGCTCAGCAATTAATAAATCCTGATAGGCTCCGCCACCGTCAACTTCGTCGTAATGAAACACGCCGCTGGTATGGTTTAATAATTGACGCATTGTCATCTGATGACTATTAGGGATTCGTGACAAAATATTATCACCAAGCCAGGTATCCAGAGTGTCATCAAGATTGAGTAAACCTTCATCGGCTAACTGTGCAGCAAGTAAGGCGATCATTTTTTTACCGGTGCTGGCGGTTGGCATGATATCGCCAGCTTGCATGGCTTGCTGGGTTTCGAGGTTGGAAACCCCCGTAGTGCCTAAGAAGCGTGTTGTTGGTGTTTCAACCAAAAGCACAATGCCAGGGATATCGGTTGATACTAGGTCATTAATGATATCCTGATAGATAATAGGAGGCGGCGGAAGTGGGTCAGGTGAGCTTCCTCCACAGGCAGTTAATGTCAGTGCTAATGTCGTGGTGAAAAAGCCTAATTTAAGTATGCTGGTTAATTTCATTGTTATTCCTTTTTGTTTGATGGAGGAATTATCAATGAGAACGAGCTTATGTTCCTTAGGAACATTGTCCTTAAATTGTCTTTGTTGTGTATTTATTGTGTCTTTTTTAGCTGTTTTAAGACAATTTTAGACAAAGCTTTGCTGGTTTCGACGAATCAAACCTTTTAGGATAACGGTAGAAAATTATTGATGTAGCGACAAACTGCACAGGACAATGCAATGATTAGGCTGTTTTTAAGTTTTTATTTGATGTTATTTTTAATGGTATTCACCCATCAATTGATTGGGGATTTTGCTTCTGAAAATTGGATCCGTGACATGATAGTAAAGGATAAAACTGATGATCATATTGGTCTTTTTTATCTTATTGAACAATTACAGCAAAACCTTGATCAACAATCATTTGAAAAGGTCATTGAGAACTACCCGCAATCATCAAATGTGCCTATTAAGCTTTTAGAAAATAAAGGCTTTTACACACTAACAAATAAATCAACATTCGACGAAAACAATATATTAATTGCCAATCCATTCATGAATTTAGCTTTTTACAAACTAAAAAATGCTGACGCTATCATACGGGTTGGACCAACTAAAACATATCAACCATTGCTTGAGATTAGTGAAGTTTATGAACGCTCTATATATTATATTATAGGTGTGTGGGCCTTTATGTGGCTCATCAACTTGCAACGTAAACTGAATAAACTTAATAAAGCAGCCATTCAGTTGGGTGATGGAAATTTGGCTACCAAGGTGTCTGAGAAAGCTATAGACAAAATTGGTAGTTTAAATAAATCTTTCAATTTGATGGCGCTTCGGATCAAGAGCTTGATAATAGGAAACAAAGATTTAACCAATGCGGTAGCGCATGAACTTAGAACCCCTTTGGCACGCATACGATTTCAGTTAGATTTAATGTATGAAGAAACCAATGAGCAATTGCGTAAAGAATATATACATGGTGTATCGGACGATATTGAAGAATTGTCAGAATTGGTAGATGAAATTTTAACCTACGCACGATTGGACCGAGAAAATACAACAATATCTAAAAGTTTGAACTCATTAGATATTTGTATAAAGAAGGTGATAAAGGCGAGGCTTTTCGATAACCGTCATAAATTATACTATGATGACAAATGGTGCCAAGAGAATCCTGCACTGCAATCCTTGAATTTTGACCTAAAGAATATTGAAAGGGCTATTGGTAATTTACTGTCAAATGCGGAAAAACATGCAAAAAATCAGATCCGAATATCCGTAGAACAAAGTAAAAATAAATGTATTATTTACATCGATGATGATGGTAAAGGTATTGCTAAAAAAGACCGTGAGAATGTATTTATCCCGTTTAAAAGGTTAGATGATAGTAGAACTCGAACAACTGGGGGCTATGGTTTAGGTATGGCTATTGTGAAACAAATTATACAACTTCATGGCGGAGAAGTTTATGTCGAACGGGCCCCCATCGGCGGTGCGAGATTTGTTATTCGTTTGCCGATTGATTAAGTAATTAATAATGAACTAAGGTCACTATAAATAAACGTATATTAACCGATTTAATTCTCAGCTAGAATGGGCTTTAAAACAATGAGAGTCCGAGTATCATGGCCAGCATCATTTTAGTGGAAGATGACATTAAATTGTCTTCATTAGTTGAAAGGTATCTACAGCAGCAAGGTTTTACGATCGAAGTCATTAGTGATGGAAATTTAGCGACTAACGCTATCCTAAGTCAACAGCCTGATATCGTTATTCTTGATTTGATGCTACCCGGAAAAGACGGTTTAACCATTTGTCGAGAAATACGGGCACAATTTAATGGTTGCATAC
Organism: Colwellia sp.; assembly: GCA_029938115.1. Lineage (GTDB taxonomy): Bacteria > Pseudomonadota > Gammaproteobacteria > Enterobacterales > Alteromonadaceae > Colwellia. The sequence goes on from JAPYOP010000083.1 coordinate 13,036, forward strand.
TGTTTTTAACCGCTAGCGAAGATGATATGGATCATGTGGCTGGTGTTGAGCTTGGTGCTGATGATTTTATTGTCAAACCTATCCAGCCACGTGTACTCTTGGCTCGACTACGTATGTTATTGAGACGCTCTGGGTCACAAGTCATCTCAACTGTTCAAGAGCCTAATACAGTGAGTAAAAGTTTATCCTTTGGACAATTGCATATTTCAAGTTCAAAAAGACAAGTCACCTTAAACAAAGAAAATGTGCCATTGACTACTGGTGAGTTTGACTTACTTTACCTGCTTGCAGAGCATCCAGAAGAAATATTGTCGAGAGATTTTATCTACAAAACCTTGCGCGGTATTGAGTACGATGGCATGGATAGAACGATTGATACCAGAGTGGCTAATTTGCGAAAAAAACTTGGCGACAACGCGTCAATGTCAACCCGAATTGTTACCGTCAGGGGGCAAGGCTATCTGTTTATTCCGGATAGTTGGGCTTAGTTCTGCTTAATCGTTGTAAAGATATTTTAGAAATAATATAGTTAATGTTCATTCACTCATTATTATAGATCACCATGTTTTATCGTTTGCTTATTACCGCTTTATTGGTTTGTTCACTTTTTTTTGACGTTTATAGTCTAGAAAACTCTGCACCTGTTAATGAATCTTCTTTTATCGGGCATTGGCAGGGCGGGCTAGATGAAACTTGGTATAGCAATGGTCTGCAACTTATATTTCACATCAAAAAAACCGATGATGGCTATGAGAGTTATATTGATAGCGTAGATCAGGAAACTTATATTGTTACTGCTCAAACTGTCATAAAAGGAAATAAAATCGTCATCACAGCCCCTATCGTCGATGGACTATACGAAGCAATTCTAGAAGGTGGTACTTTAAAAGGTGTTTGGTCTCAATTTGATGAAAAGACTGAGTTAAGGCTAAAAAAAATTGCACAAGTTAGCCTAGAGACCACAGTGCTGAATAAGCAAAGCTCTGATCATAGCAAGGAAGTCCATTTTATCGGCGATTGGAGTGGTACGCTGGGTGCCACTTTGAATAACGATGGTTTGCGGACTATATTGCACATCAAAAAAACCGATGAAGGTCTTGTAAGTACACTTGACAGTCTAGACCAAGGCTCTGTTATACCGACGACTGAAACTATCATAAATGGCAATGATTTGGTGATTCTTGTTCCCATTATCAATGGGATATACCAGGCTACCCTAGAGGGTGATACATTAAAGGGGGACTGGACACAGCATGGTATAAAGTCTGAGTTCAACCTAAAAAAAATTGAAAGATAATACCAATTTCCATTTGTTTTAACTGAGCTACTGACTTATCGTCCGGGTTTTACATTGAAAAAATAATTGTTACTTATCAGTGGGTTAGTGTTTTATTTGAAACGCCTATTATACTGGGGACGATACCGCCTTAGTCTTAATACTCTAAATTCGTTTGAAATTTGAATGATTCTTATGTCCGCTTTAGGGATTTTAGATCTAACGCCATGTAAAAATTTTAGGTATAAATTCAGTTGTGAATAGATGTAATTTTTTAAGTGGAAAATGAAGCTTTAGAATCTCTGTTCTGCCGTTTTTAACTCAAAAGCTAATGTCAGGTAATGGCTAACT
>JAPYOP010000003.1:0-125505 GCA_029938115.1 Colwellia sp.
TCCAACACGTTTACCTTTATTCCAAGCAATCATGATCAAATCCTTAACTATTAGTTTTGTTGAACTAATAGTTAAGGTGAAAAGATAAGATTTATAAACATAGAGGAATATACCTGCTAAAAGTTATATTAGTTGAGATTCCTTTTTAGACAAGGAGTAAAGTTTTATGAAACTCATATTGAGCGAGCTCAACTATTAAAATACAACGTGATTTAGAGACCGTTGGATTGAAACTATCTATATGAATCACACATACGATAGATGTTTTATAATGTGATTTGAAGGCGCGTTTGTGTTAACGCTTTCTTAAAGGATAGCAAAGATCCATTAATTTTTTTGCATGTTTTATCATTAATTTTTTCTTTATAACATGCTTCAATATCTAACCTTTGCTGGTCTTCCATAAACCTGAAAATTTGCGCTTCTAAACCTTTATCTCCTGGGATGACAATCTCCGCTTTTAGGTTTTTCCCATCGCGAAGGCCTTCAAAAGAAGCAACTAGCGCTGACTTTTTGTTCTCAATTTTATAAATCAAGCAATTACTCATTGTGGTAGTTGCATCAACTGAAATATTGGTGTTGATTTTTGGGCTTTGGGGAATAGTCATAGCTTTACCACCTTTTTCTGGTTGGATAGTAACATCTCCTTTTGAGAGTAGTTTATTCAAAGCGAGTAAGTCTTTACCATGAGCTTCAATAATTTTTTTAGCTTCTTTTACATTTTCATTAATTACATGATTTTCAAACTCGCGTAATTTTTCAACAGATTTAATCATCTTATTACAGTGAGCTTTTTCTTTACTTTCGATAACGTCATCAAAAGCTAAGTTATCGGAGTCAGCTAGAAAAAACATCATTTCCTCTTCATCAATTGTGAAGTCTAAACTATCTTTATCAGCTTTGGATTTTAGTTGTAATTTTGCTATTTTGTGTAAATGATTTAATGCCTCCATGAATTCTTCCGTGGCAAGGTAAATAATCTTTCCTTCTTTGTTTTTCTTAGCGTTTCCTATTTTCTTTTTAAAAGACATGTACTTCTCCTTAAGTTAATTTATTTCTGGTTGAATCATTAAAAACATCGTTAAAAGAAACAAAGCATGATGAACTTTATTGTCTCCATACGCCCTATCTTGAGAGTCATCTGTTATTGGGTAAAACTTCACTAAGATGCCAGTTTTATATCCATATCTACGTTTTACTCGCGCTTTTTCATCTACCTTTATTACTTGGTAACCGAATCCTGAGATAAGCAGGGTGAACTTTTCGTAATCATCAGGTGCAATAATTAAACCTCTGTTTTTTTCATACGACTCTCGCCAAACTTCACTTAAATAGTTGGCTTGAGTGATATCCTTCAAAGTTTCTACCATCTTTTGTAGAGTCACCTGAAATGATGGCATGCGAATATACTTTGAAGCGGTTAATAACCTTCTCTGGTTTGTTTCAAATGTAAGTTCTTTTTTATCAGATGCTATATTGATTCCTGCATAAGCCATTTGTTTTTTTAAATGAATTGCAGTATTTACAACCTCTGTGACAAACTGAAAATCTAAGCTCAGTAATTGAGTTATTCTTACATTAGACAAACCACGTTCAGCAGCTCTTATGACATGTTCAATATCATAGAGAACATTTAAACGCTGCTGTGGTTTGTTAGATATTATATTACTTAGAATAAACTCTCGATTAGACCTAGACACCGCTGTTCTTTGATAATCACCCCATTCTTTTTGGGAGTGTGAAACTAACGGCTGATAGCCTAGTGACTCTGCATTACGTGATAAAATTTTATTACAGTTAGCTTGATTGATATTGACCAAAGCGAAAATAGGGTGTTTTCGCTTTTTGATAAACTCAGGATGGTCTTCATGTTTAATATTAATATTAAATAGGCACTTTTCATTTTCGCTAGCATGAATTATATCTAAAACGTGAATATAGTGATGTAATGTCGTTGCTGGGCTGGAATGTCCCATTGCTTTTGCGATAGCATGAAGTATTTGCCGTTTATCTTTTTCTCTCGATAAATAGCTTTGTCGTAATTGCACTGAAAATAGAGTTAAATCATCTGTATCTGCCCACAGCTTAAGTTCACTTGTAATCGCTACTGGGTAGTAGCTGTCATGCATGCAGAGTAATAAATAGTTTGCAAAACTGTGTCTACAGTGATGTAAACGTAAAGTGTCGTCTCCTGAGACTAGCCTAAGTGTTTCTCTGACTCGACTTAAGTTGTTGTTTAAGTTTACTCGACATTGTGCGTTTGCCTTATCACTAAATAACCATAGGTTGTTTAGTCCAGTATGATGAGATTTAACTAAATTAATTTGTTTAATCAATAATTCTTTTTCATCATCACTGAGCAATAAAGCAATGGGAATTCGTCTATTCGCTGCACTTGTTTTTAATCGATGATAGTAATATGAACGAACATGAAGTATCCAATTTTCAATATCAATATCTTGAAGCATTAAAAATAAGGCTTCACCAACTCGTAACCCAATACGATAGCATAGCAATAGAATTATTTGATTAATTCTTCTATCATTTTCATTAAAACATTCATCGTTATTTAACACTGACATCATATTTGAATATTCTGTCATTGAAATTATATTTGCATTAACCTCGTCGTCATGGTCAATAGAGGGCTCAATCTCTTGCCAATCCAACGGATAAAAATCAAAATGATTTTCTAAAAAGTGATGAAATTGTCTAAATTCTGATGCTCTTGCTCTTTTACTCTTAACGTTTTTTGAGCTTATGGCCTTTGTGTAAACCTGCGCTAATTCATCACTGGTCAGGTCAAGGATGTTATTGGCCTCCAATTGACTAAGAAGAGGTTGGGCAACGTTAGACAAGTGAGTTTTTGGTGTTCTAACAGCACGTTCTCTGCCGCTGCCATTCTTTTTCTTTGATGTGTCAATAGCCCAAAGTACCAGTAGGACAGTCACCTCATTTAGCATATTGGACTTTTCGATTAACTGGTTGATACTTGTTTCATTTATACAGCCAATGAATTCTCCCCAAACTTGAATTAGTAAGTCGGTTGTGGTTGTTTTTCTCTTCTCGTTATCTTGTTTAAATAAAGCTTTTTGTATTTGTTTTAAGAATTCTTGCGATTTTTTAAAGCTCATGTCGTTACTGCTAATACCTGAAATAGAATTCAGTGCGTTAACATTTTCTTGGATTATTGGTATTTGTGCAGATAGAAGTTTAACTGGCTTTGAGCTTAGCCAACGTGTCAATACTTCTTGACTGAGCGAAGTCGTATTTAAGTGGCCATTTTGATAACTAAACGCCAAAGCGCTTTGATTCTCATCTCTACTATCTCTAATATATTTTGATAACTTATCCAGCGATTCGAATGCGTTAATCGATTTAATATCTAGAAAGGTAAAGAGGAATATTGACGATAACCCTGTTAAGTATTTGTCAGTGATGAGTTTATCAAAGGTGTTTTTTGACAGTACAGCATTTTTATAAGCTGAGCTTTTCAGTATCAACATTAAAGTAATCGAATCAATAATGACTCGATTTTGTTTTTCAAAATCAAACCAAGCAACACCATTTTCAAATACAGGTGATGCTTGAATTACTTTTATTGTTTTTTTGTTTACAGATATATTGGCGTTAGTATTAACGATTAGGCTGAGAACAATATTTACTAGCTGTAGCTCTGCAGAGCCATCACAAACCGTACAAAACAATCCATTGAAAGTTTGTTCATGAAAGAATAAATCATTGATGTATGCCTTGATTCGTCTAGTTTCTTGCATTTTTAACAAGGCATCAACTTCGAGATGCAAATTAGCTGTCTCAGTAGTAAAGCACAAAGAACCTTTTTCTAGCGTATTGAATATCTGCTGGTTTAACCAGTGCATTCGTGTTCTTTTGTTGATGCCACAACTTTCGTCTTTTTGAGCCTCTTCAATAATTATACTTTGTGTTTTTTCACGAGTTTCATTATTCAAGAAATCTTCGACATGAGGTTTGAGAATGTTTTTCCCCCATTTATTCAACGCTTTTAGCTCTTTATCTTCAGAGCGGTATAAAAAATCGGCTCTATATCCTTCATCAAGCCCCTTCATTTCAATAGCATATTTAGGGCCTCTATGTGGTTTGTAAGTCACTATTGTAAAGCCAAGTTTAACGAGTAAATTGTCCAATGATGTTGTTACTGATTTTAAATCAGCAATAGAGGCACAAGAAAAGTCAGAAAGAAAATGCTCATTGTTATTGACGTGACCCATTAATGAGTTGGAAAAGCTATACTCTTCACCATCACTTAAGTGTTGGCTTAATAAGTGGCGAAAGCAATTAATAGGGACATTGAGCTCAGCGTCAAAATATTTTGAGATATCGCTGTTACTGACCGCTCTCAAGTTAGTGTTACTTAAATGACTAATAATGGGCCACTGGGCAGAATGAAATTCGGCTGACGTTGCTATTTTTTTTGCTAGCTCGCCATTAAATTTATCAATATGCTTTGCTGTTTCTATGCAGAAGTTTTTATAAGCCGTTAATTGTTCAATCACTAAATTGCTCAGTGGTAATAAGCGTATAGCACTTTCTTCAAAATTCACTTTGTCACTGAGTAAAATGTAACCCGAATCTTCATTCCATATATAGGGAGTGAAACCAAACTCTGTTCGGTCTCGGTGTCCCGTAGAAGCAAGTAGCATTGTAGTAATGTAGCAAGAAAATAAATTGTGTCTTAAAATAAGTTCATCAAAGCTTAGTTTAGTACTATCAAGCTTTAACATTTGAGATAACGTTGTCGATTTTTTTGTTATGACGGTGTTGATATAACTGATATCAAGAACAAGTTCAGAGCCTACCATGGCATTAGTGTTTAATTGAGAAGGCAAGGTTTCGATACCTAACTCACCCAAGGCCAGGTGATAGTCACTGGCAAGTTTTTTCGCTTCAGCAGATATATAATACAGCGAAGTCGGATTTATAAATTCTGTATTTGCTAATAAGAGTGCGGTATACGCAGCATCATGTTTGTGAACAATCTTGTTAAACATTAATCCACGCAAAGCGGCAGGCGTTATCTGACGGTGGATTAATAGGTTATCTCTCCAAAATGGTTTCAAAAAGCTTGAAAGTTGAGTACTGATAGAACTTTCACCACAACAAAGTTCACCAATAATTGCGCCATCACCTATCCCAGATGTTTGATGCTCTGCTTCAATTGCACCAATAAGAAAGTTCGGTAAAGACAAATGTAGCCACTGAGTGTGCTGAGATAAGCACATTTCTTGTGATTCTTTTTGAGAATAAGCATCAGGCATTTTTATGCTTTTTCTAACCCAAGTGCCACTACTTAAGTCAATATAATCATCAGAAGGACTTTCAGGTGTTTTAGAGAAAATTTTGATGTTTGAAATGTTTTCAAAGGATTTGGATGTAAGTGCTACTATCATTGCAAAAATGGCTAACTTTCTAGACTCTTCTTTTGTAAATGCATGCTTTATGAAAGTAATTAATTCACTTACTTCGTGCTCTGCTAGGACATTTGAGCGCCAAGGCAATTGCATTAGTTCAATTGTAGTTAAACGGTTTCCATAAATATTATTAGTATTTTTATAACCTTCCTCTTCATTGTCCAAGCCAGTAAATGACTGAGATAATTCCTCCCATTTTGATGAGAAACAATCATCAATATTTAGCTCTTTAACTTGAACTATTTTATTTAAAGCGTCTTTCAAATGTTTATATTTAAATGACTCAAAAGGTATTTTGAAATTGAATACCTCATGATCCTCTTCAACTTTTTCAATCAATTTTCTCAAAGAATAAGCAATATTTTTTAGATCTCTATTTTCTTCTTCATTCTCAATATTTGAATTACTTAGTACTTGAAAAAACATTAACACTAAAAGTGATAAAACTTCTTTTTGTTCAGTAGTTACATGACGATGAAACGGTTGAGCAAAAAGCGTTGCGAAAGGAAAAAATTTTATATTTCCGACTAACGGATTAGCCCCTGTGTCAAACGTGTAAGTTTTATATACTTCTGTATTTTTTACATCTAGCAATGTATCGTAGCGCTTAAGTAAAACAAGTTGCTCAGAATTTGGCCATTCAATTCGCAAAACTACTTCATGGGCATGAAATAGCATCTCAACAATATTTTTGACACCAGTAAATTCAGGTGACATAAATTTTGGTGAAAGGATCTCAGAAAGAAGGGATGCATCTATTGATGGGTTTTCATCAGTAATTTTTCTAATAAAACTATGTTGCTTAGCCTGCATCCTTGCCTCCTTTCTCATTCTGAAAATAATTTATTATCTTAACAAGAATAACTTATCACAAAAAAAAGCAATGTTAGGTAGATGTATAAATGAGTAGCAATAAAGTTTAACTAACTAGTTTGTTGTTTGTTTTTGGTTTTGTGTGCTGTGTTTTTCTTTATTTTTGGTTTAAATGACTGTATCTATTGGTTCTAAACTTTAAAATGATACGATAAGAAACTTAGGCTTTCTGCGAATTTTTCAATATAAGAAAGATTTTACAGGCAATAGGGTATTCAGAAAGCATATGATTGATGGCTGACAAGTATTAAACTTATCATTAGATTATATGAATGCGCTCAACCTTGGGTGTGAAACAGCGGGGATGACTTCTTACGAAGAAGTAGATTGCCTTAACCAAGTAAGTAAGCATATACAGAAAAAAGCTATGCACCTATTAGATCAAATTGATGAAGTAATCTTAGTTGAGCTGTAACATTCTTTGTCGCTCGAAACTTTAATATGCTCACTTGAGACCATATTATGCTATCATTATGGTGTTAATGTCTTTGATTGAATAGACCGTGAATAAAAAAGTAGTTCAATTTTGAGACATACGAAGTCTTCAGCTGAAAATTGTAATTTAAAAGGTTGTCACAATTTTTATAATTAAATATCAGTTATAACTTACTTTTTTTGCCAAGCAATTTTTAAAGTACATTAAAGTAAGCCTAGGTAAGTTTAAAAAATCAGCCTCATAACCCGAAGGTCGTCAGTTCAAATCTGGCTCCCGCAACCAATTCACCTCATAAAAAGCAATAAGTTAAAGCAATCCCATTTATTGCATTACCCTACTTTTATCAAAATCAGTGTAACGTGACATATAATTACGTCACGAAAAATTGATTATTAACTTAAATGTATGAGTTAAATATTTTTTCATTTTCCTTAGTTTTACTTATCTCTACAAACCCCCTTACAAACACCAAAAAACCAGTTTGTAACCTCAGTGAGACATTTCTTATCGTTTTGCTCTTTGCATAAATCAATAAAAAATCAGTTCACTGCTAACAAAAATCGCTTTTCAATATCATCAGCATTTTTTGTTATCTTGTATATTTATAATAACGAATTGATAAACCTTGTAAAAGGTACAATATCTTCTTCTACACTGGCAGCTTCCAGTGCTTGCATATACTCTTCTCGTCTTTCAACGGGCACAACTGTCCAAGATAAACCACCTGATGCCATCATTAAGTTCATGATAAACCGTCCCATGCGGCCATTACCATCAAAGTAAGGATGAATATAAACAAAAATGAAATGGCCTAGGATGACTCGAACAACTGGGTTTTCTTCTGCTATCAGCAAGTCAAAAAGTGCAGGCATCATGTCGCGAACCGCTTCCCTGCTTGGTGGTGTATGCATCGATTTTCGAATAAACACTGGACCTGTTCGATAACCTGCTAAATCAGATTGCTTAACAATACCAGCCGCGACACTTGGGCCAAACAAAGCTAAGTACCAATCACCATGAACCGCTTCAAAAACTTCACCACAATTTTCGCCATGTAATACCCGCTCAACCGCAAGTTTTACTTGTCGAAAAGCATCCCAGTAGCCTTTCGCCGCCATCGCATCGAGATGCTTTTTACTCTCATCTGATTGCTTTGGGTGCCAATTCCCTGAACTTATCTGCTTAATAAGTTCATAGGTAACACGATAACCTTCAATGGATAATGAGTGATAAGCGTCACTGACAAACTTATCTTCAACTGCTGTTAAGTAGTCATCGACATTTATTGACTCTACGTTTACTGCTGGGAAATGTTCGATAACATCATCACGCATAGCATGCCACATCAAACGCATGCGATTCACATAGGGAGATACTTCACGGCGGTCAAAGTTGAATGACGCTTTATCTTTAAAAGGGTCGACTTCTTTAATTTTATAATCAGCTGCATCCATCCCTTTAATAATGTTATCAGCAATCAAATCACGGCCAATATTTCTAAAAGCTCCCGTTAAACGGCCAGCTAACGTGACATGACCACCTTCAAGTAACACCACAAGTACTTCTGAAGCATCTGTTATCATAGATAATGCAGTTCGCATTTGAATGGGTCTATCAACAAAAGTATTTTTTGAACAATGCACAATAGCAGCAGCCAAGCTGTAAACCCGTAGATTATCAACTATCAATAATTGGTTTGGGTTAGGTAATATTGAGCGAATATCAAACACCGAAGTATTATGAATAAAGCTAGTTGGCTTATTGCGCCCTTTAGGTGAACGAACCAATAGTTGTAGTGGCACTGTTTTATCACCAATATGTAATTGGATCGATTGTTCAGGAGATAAGCACCAGTTTTGTTTTAATCGTTCATCTAAATATGCCGCACAAAAATCCCAATAGGAAGCATACCAAGATGTACTATCACCCATTTGTTCATCTGGGCTTGAGGGGATATACCAGCCACGCATTATTTCACGAATAAAGCCGTGTTTAGACAAACGCTCTCTATCACCACGCTCTAGAATTTTTGATTGTAACGCAACAATACCCTGATCTTGCAACAGTTTTAATTGCTCTAAAGAATGCGCCAATTTTTGAGATATTGTATTTATACTCATGACCACTAGCTTTTGATGTGATTTTAAATTAGCTTTTAGTGTAACATATGGTTAGCTTTTATCGTAAATAAAAACTAGCTTTTAACGTAGGGTTTAATAACTATTGCCTTTATCTAGCTGTATTTTCATTTTAGCTAAAGTAATCAATGAATCCTAGTTAACGTAACGTCATTAAAGAATATCTAAAAGTAATGATGTAAATTCTCATACCCTTGTTTGATGTGTTCAATTAACAGCTTAACCTTATTGGGTAAATGCTTGGTAAATGGGTATACGGCATACACACCAAGCTCTCTAGTTTTATAGTCAGAAAGTAGCTCTATTAAGTCACCTTGTTGAATATCTTCATAAACACTGCATTTGGGAATATAAGCAATACCATAACCTCCAAGTGCGGCTTTACGTAATGCTTGTGAATTATTGGTGGCAAAGCTACCAGATATTTTAATGCTCTGCTCTTTATTGCCTTGACTAAACCGCCACTCATAACCACCTTGCCGCTGATACGTGTATGCTAAACAGTTATGCTGCAATAAATCATCAGGTATTGTAGGTTGACCATGTAACTCTATGTACTTAGGTGAGCAACATACCACCCAATGAGACGTTATTAATGGCTGTGCAATCAAACTGGAGTCATCTAGAATGCCAGTTCTAATGGCAAGATCAATCCCTTCTTTTACTAAGTCAACAAAGTCATTCTCTAAACGTACCTCTACTGAAATACCTGGGTTACGCTGACTAAATTCAGCAATACATTGCGCTAAAAATAATTCACCAGAAATGGTAGGTACTGTCATACGAATATGGCCCGTCATTTTCTCACCAAAATCCGATACCGAGTCGATAGCCTCTGAAGTTATTTGACTAACCATCTTGGCGCGTTGCGCAAGTATTTTACCTGCCTCAGTCAATGTTAAACTGCGTGTGGTTCTATACAATAATTGCACACCGAGCTCTTTTTCTAATCGCGCTATATGTTTGCTAATAACCGAATTAGTTAAATTATTAACCTCCGCAACCTTACTAAAGCTACCGAGGTTTACCACCTGTGAAAACAAAATCAAATCATTTGCCAGCATAATTATTGAACTTTTGGAAATAATGTTCTTCATTATCTCTATTTATCACGGAAACATAAAGAGTAAAATAGCGATAGTTTTAAAATATAAATACTGTAAAAGCCACTTTTACTATACCAAACAGGATTAGCACTATGATTATCTCAGCACCAACGGATTACCGAAAGGCAGCAAAAGCTAAACTGCCTCCCTTTTTATTTCACTATATTGATGGCGGCTCATATGGTGAGCATACCCTGAGAAAAAATACAGAAGATTTAGCTGAATTAGCGTTAAGACAACGTGTTTTAAATAATATGTCTGAGCTAGACTTAAGCACGGAACTTTTTGGTGAAAAAATGGCGTTACCTATCGCCCTTGCACCAGTGGGACTTACTGGCATGTATGCACGTCGTGGCGAAGTTCAAGCGGCGAAAGCTGCTGACAATAAGGGCTTGCCATTTGTCATGTCAACCGTTTCTGTTTGTCCCATAGAAGAAGTTGTGCCAGCAATTAAACGTCCTATGTGGTTTCAACTTTATGTACTTAAAGATCGTGGTTTTATGAAAAACGTGCTTGAGCGTGCAAAAGCCGCAGGAGTTACCACCCTAGTTTTTACTGTAGATATGCCTGTACCTGGCGCCCGTTATCGTGACATGCACTCTGGCATGAGTGGCTCTAACTCCGCCGCTCGACGAGTATTTCAGGCGATGCGCCACCCACACTGGGCATTTAATGTCGGCGTTTTTGGTAAGCCCCATGATCTAGGCAATATTTCAACATACCTAGGAGAGCCAACTAAGCTAGCAGATTACATTGGCTGGTTAGGCGAAAACTTTGATCAATCTATTTCTTGGAAAGATCTTGAATGGGTTAGAGATTTTTGGGATGGACCCATAGTTATTAAAGGCATTCTTGATCAACAAGATGCTAAAGATGCGGTAAGTTTTGGTGCTGACGGTATTGTTGTCTCTAATCACGGTGGCCGTCAACTTGATGGAGTTTTATCATCAGCTAAAGCACTGCCTAGTATTGCTGATGCCGTAAAAGGAGATATAAAAATATTTGCCGACTCTGGTATTCGTTCGGGCTTAGACGTAGTAAGAATGTTGGCTTTAGGTGCAGACTGTACTTTACTTGGTCGTTCATATATTTATGCGCTAGCTGCGCAAGGACAGCAAGGCGTTGAAAATTTGCTAGACCTATACGAACAAGAAATGCGTGTCGCCATGACGTTAACAGGCGCTAAATGTATTAAGGACTTAACGATAGATTCTCTTGCGAATATATCGTTGATTAACCGTTAAAACAGAATACTAGCGGCAGTTAAATCAACGGCCGCTTATTTTCAAAGTTCAATACTGCATGTTAAACATTAACCCTCGAACTAAAGCAGGAGTTATGCAGCGGTGAATTGATAAGTTATTTTTCCAAAAGGTTTTTAGGAAACTTATAAGCTGAGTTTCAATAGACTGCTTCTCACAACAAAGCTCGCTAAGTGTTTTCCCCTCAATAATATTTAATGAAGTAAGCTCTTGTTGAATTGCATCGATGAGGAACGTGGGCAGAAATAAGATACAGCCACTTAGTATATTTGGATAAATAGACTACTTGCTTTTCTTTTTGACAAAATGATGCTGGCATTTTCACGCTTTCTCTAACCCATACGCCGCTGCTTAAATCAATATAATCACCTGAGGGAGTTTTTGGCTTTTTAGAGAAAAGTTTAAGAGTTGAAATATTGCTAAACGGTTTGGATGTTAAAGCCACTATCATCGCAATAATGGCTGGTTTTCTTGACTCTTCGTTTATCAATGCTTGTTGGATGAAAGTAAGCAATTCAATGGCTTCGTGCTCAGCCAGAATATTTGAACGCCATGGTATATGCATCAACTCCTCTGTAGTTAAACGATTACCGTAAAGCTGGGAGTTATCGGCATCTGTTTGCTTTTCGTCATTTTCTAACTCAATAAATGATAGTGATACTTCTTTCCACATAGTTGAAAATGTGTCAGGAATATTCAATTCACTTACTTGAATTATTTTCTCTAATGCATTTTGTAAACGCTGATATTTAAATGATTCAAAATTAATTGCAAATGGAAAACGACTATTGTCTTTTTTAATATTTGCAATAAGTCCCCTCAAAGCGTTTGCAATACCTATAAGGGGATTTTTACTGGATGAACTATTAATATTTGAGTTCAATAATATTTGAAAAAACACTAGTACCAATAAGGATAAAACGTCTTTTTGATCAGTAGATACCTTTAGGTTAAATGATTGAGAAAATAACGCTGCAAAGGGTAGGCTTCAATAAGGTTTAATAATGGATCAATAAACTCAATTAAGTAATCATTCTTGTATACGTTAGTATTTTTAACATCGAGTAATGTATCGTATCGCTTAAGTAAAGCTACTTGCTCAGACGTTGGCCACTCAAACCTTAATGCAACTTCATGGCATGGAATAACATCTCAACAAGATTTTTCACACCACTAAACTCTGGCGACATACATTTTGGGGAAAGGATCTCAGAAAGAAGAACAGCATCGATTGATGGGTTTTCATCCGTAACTTTTTGTATAAAAATATGCTGATTAATTTGCATCCTTGCCTCCCTTTTCAAAAATAACCGTTTTTCATTAACTAGAAGGTATCACAAACGAAGAGTGGATTTTCAAAACGACATAAAATTCTTATAAACTCTGTTATTTTTAATTGTTTGTGCTGTATTTGTTCTATTTGGTGGTTATTTATTCTGGTGGATTTGGTTTTTACATGTGGGTATAGGTAATTGCAATTTGCTAAATAATAACCGTTATCGGGGATTAAATTAACTTTACATACATGGTTTGTTTATTTCACCGTTATCGGTGATTTATTGTTGATATGTTTACTTTTTCATTTATAATCATTTTTATAGGTGATTAATTTAGAGGGGACTTATGGCAAAGCAAGTCATTCCAACAGAAATGCCGAGTGAGTCATTGATAACAGACCCTGTTCTTTTAGGCGCTTTGATTAAGGCTAAGCGAACGGCTATTAGAATGAAACTAAGTGATTGCGCTGCGCTTTGTGGTATTGGCATTAATACGCTTTCACGTATTGAAAATGGCAACCCCAATAGTACACTTGGAGCTGTTTTTTCTGTTCTGAATGGATTGGGGATAAAGCTATCTACTTTGGAGCAGATAGACAAAGCCGCAATTAAAAATGATTGGGTATAAAAATGGCATATTCTTTAGATGTTATTTATGGTCAACAAGTTATCGGCCAATTAACTCAGCGCATAGATACAGGCTTGCTCGAATTATCATATAGTCAGCAGTGGCAAGAAACAGGCTTTGCAATTTCACCGGCTTTAATGTTTGAAAAGCAGCATGGTAAAGCGGCAGCTTATAATTTTTTAGATAACTTACTTCCTGAAGGTGAAGCGCGAAAATTACTTGCCCAAGATCTTGGTGTAAATGAAAAGCAGGTGTTTCCCCAAATAAAAGCTATTGGTAGTGACCTTTGTGGCTCCTTCTCTTTTCTATCAGAGCAAGTATCGCCATCAGATGAGCCTATTTTTAGGGTAATTAAAGAAGAAGAGCTTATTCATCGGCTAAATAATAAAGAGGATATTGGGCTTTTACAGTGGGATGAAAAGCCAAGATTAAGTGTTGCAGGTGTTCAGGATAAATTAAATGTTTTTGTGAATGAGCATGACGAAATTGGTCTAGCTGATGGCACACTAAGCTCTACTTATATTCTTAAGTTTGAGCGTAAAGACTGTGTTAATTTAGTTATTAATGAATATTTTTGCATGAGGTTATCAGAACTTGTTGGCTTACCAACATCAGAAGTAACATTGAAACGATTCGGCAAGCATCCTGCTCTTTTAGTAAAACGCTTTGACAGAAAATATGATGTCACAAGCAATAGAGTATTAAGAAAGCATGTGATTGATGGCTGCCAAGCGTTGAACTTACCAAGAGACTATAAGTATGAGCGCAACCTAGGTGATGGGAGGGATGTAAAGCATATTCGAGATGGTGCTAGTCTAGAAAAATCATTTAGTTTTTGTCGCCAATCATCAGAGCCAATTGCAAATATGCAATGGTTAATTAATTGGCAACTGTTTAATTTACTGATCAGTAATTATGACAGCCATGGTAAAAATATTTCTTTTTTCTTTGGTGCTGGTGAAAGCGTTTTTACACCCGCGTACGATTTAGTCAACGTTGCGATGTTTGATCAATTTAAGCACACTTTAGCAATGGGCATGGGAGATGAATTTGAGCCTGACACCATCAATGCTTATCAACTGGCGGATTTTGCTGATAGTTGTCAGCTTGATAGAAAGATAGTCAGTAGTATGCTCAATGAGCTAGCCACAAAAGTATTAAAAGTACTCGCTGAAAATAATATAGCACCCGAGTTAGAAGCAGCGGGAATAATTTCTGACGAAGAAGCCGATTACCTTAATCAAGTAAGTAAGCATATTAGGAAAAGGGCTAGGCACCTATTAGGCCAAACTGATGAAATAACTTTGATTGAACTGTAACGTTCTTTGTCGCAGCAGACCTTTATTATGCTACAATTATGGTGTTAATGTCATCGGTTGAATAAACTATACATATGACAGTAGTTTAATTTTGTGGCATATAAAAATTTTGTCTTAATATTGAAAATTAAAACGTTGTCACAACTTTGATAATTAAATGTCTTTAAAATAACACTTTTTTT
The DNA here is from genome assembly GCA_029938115.1 of Colwellia sp. Taxonomy (GTDB): domain Bacteria; phylum Pseudomonadota; class Gammaproteobacteria; order Enterobacterales; family Alteromonadaceae; genus Colwellia. The sequence continues at coordinate 14,672 of JAPYOP010000003.1, forward strand.
GCCGAGTGATTTTTAAGGTACATTAAAGTAAGCTTAGATGATGCAAAAAAATAAGCCTCATAACCCGAAGTTCCTATTTAAAAATAATAGCCTCAGTAATCAATTCAACAAATAATATAAATATGTTCGAAAGAGTACTTTACGTTTGGGAACCAATATATCAATTTCAACTCAGTCCTGATCTACTGGACTTCCTGCGTAAATTACAATATCTGTTAGCAAAACTTTAGCCCCACTTCTAACGCTCTCATAACTGACGGTGATCTCACATGCAGGTAGCCGTTCTTCAATATTTAAAAACTCAAAGTGAATAGGTGATAAAAGCAAACTGCGAGACTGATAATCTAAGCCGAATAATGAGAACAAGCGTAAATGTTAATAATTTTTTTGCTTGAATTATCTCATACTTTCCATAGCTATAGATAAGTTGACAGCACCTTCTACCCTTATGGGTAGCTTAACTAAATTAAAAGTCCTTTATCCTAAAATTTAACAATTAAATTATTATAGATGGGAATGTTATGGGATTACTCAAAAATAAAGTCGCTATTATCACGGGCGCATCAACGGGTATTGGTCGTGCAACGGCTATAGAGTTTGCTAAGCAGGGCGCAAAAGTTGCACTTGCTGATATTAATAATGAAGCAATTAAAGAAACAGCTAAATTAGTAAAAGAAGTAGGTGGAGAAGCAATTACAATTAGTACTAATGTAACCATCTATGACGACTGTGAAAACATGGTTGCAAAAACAATTGAAGCGTTTGGAAAGCTCGATATTATATTCAATAATGCCGGTATAGCAGGAGATCGTGCTCTTGCTACAGATACCACCATCGATATGTGGCAAAAAGTAATTGATGTCAATTTGTCAGGGGTATTTTACTGTATTAAAGCAGCACTGCCAAAAATGATTGATAATGGTAGTGGTGTAATTATCAACACTGCTTCTGTTGATGGCTTAGTTGGTATGAGTACAATCTCTCCTTATGTTGCCTCAAAGCATGGTGTAATAGGCTTAACAAAATCAATTGCGTTAGAATATAGTCGAAAAGGCATACGTAGTCTCGCTATTTGTCCTGGTTTTGTGAAAACACCAATGACTGAAACAGGTTTTTCCGAAGAAGAAATAGCCATATTCTCTAGCATTACACCTGTTGGTGATGGGGCAACACCTGAACAAATTGCCGACTTTGTTACTTATTTATCTTCAGACAAAGCGGCATTTATCAATGGCTCTGCACATCAAATAGATGGTGGCTTATTAGCTGGTATTGGCATTATTGATTAATTATACAACTGAAAATATCAAATTAAAACGAGCTTCTTGAGCTCGTTTTTTATGAAAAATCATCTTGATAACAGCACTCACCATTCCACGAAACTATTTTAACTCAGACAAGTCAATCTCCAGATAATAACTACACTTTGCATATATGAAGTGTAATTTAAATGTAGTCAAGTGTATTGAAATCGCACAAGTGAAAGTTTTATTTAGTTGTAATTCAATGGGTTAGATGTTTTATTTTATTTTTTTTATTTACCTACCCATTAGGGTGGCAGTGAAATTAAAACAAAAAGATAAGGTATAGATATTACAAAAGTTGCTTACATGAAAGTTTTCATGAAGCAATACAATGAATTTTACAACAGGTGAATTATGTTTGAATTTAATGAAGTCCCATTACCTAAACTAGGTATAACAGGTTTAGAAGGTGCCATGAGCGAAGAAGAGTTAGCTATTCAAGACATGGCTCATCGCTTTGCAGAAGAAGTGATGCGACCTATCGCTGAAAAGTTGGACAAAATGGATCATGAGGCGGCTATAGCTGAAGATTCACCAATTTGGGAATTTCTAGAAAAAATTGAAGCATCTGGTTTACTAGATTTAGCGGCCATTGCTGGCATGAGTAATGAAGAAAAAGCGCGTATTATTCCTATTATTTTTGAAGAAATGGCTTGGGGCGACTCTGGCTTAGCCATGGGTTATTTGGTCAGTAAATTCCCTGCATTTGTTGCTTATGGAACAGGCGATGCTGAATTAATTGAACGTTTTGGCAATTTACGTGGCTGTTGGGCTGCAACACAACCAGATCGCGGTAGTGACATGGTTGATCTTGAGAAAACGGAAGGTCACCCTGGAGAAAAACACAGTCGTGGAAACTTAGTCGCTCGCATTGATGGTGATGAAATTGTTATTACCGGGCAAACCTCAGCATGGGTTTCGGGTGCGCCAATTGCTCAATCAGCATTACTTTATTGCCAGTTTGACGATGGTGATGGCATTTACTATAAAGATGGCAGTCAAAAATATATTGCTGTGCTAGTACCCTTTGATATTGCAGGAATAAGCAAGGGTAAACCACTTGATAAAATGGGCATGCGCCCTTTATGTCAAGGAGAAATATTTTTTGACGAAGCACGTATCCCGCTTAAATATATGGTGGCAGATGTTGATAAAGGTTTACCTTCATTTTTTGGCGCACTGACTTTCGCTAACATGGAAATGGGGATTTCATTTACCGGTGTTGCGCGCGCAGCCTTAGATCACGCACTTGCTTATGTTCATGAACGTAAACAAGGCGGCACTGAGTTAATTAATCACCAAACCGTTCGTTTGCGTTTATTCAAAATGCATCAAAAAGTTGAAGCCTGTCGAGCTATGGCAAAGCGCGTATTTGACTACAACTATGGACCAAATGGGCCACACCTACTCGCCTCTGCAACATCAAAAACTTTCGTTACTGATACCTGTGTTGAAGTATGTAGTGAAGCGCTACAACTTTTCGGCGGCAACGGTTTAACCAGAGAATATCCACTAGAAAAATTATTTAGAGATGCACGTGCGTCACAAATTGCTGATGGCGAAAATAACATGTTAGGGCTAAAAGCCGCAACGTGGTTAAGCAAAGCCTATAAAGATAAACATGACTTGTAAAATCAATAATAAAGTCATTATTACAACAGTTTAAGGAATTAAAATGAATAACAAACAAGTAATCGTATATGGTGCAAGTGGCTATACTGGCCGTTTGATTTGTGAATTTTTACGTGAATATCAAATTCCATTTGTTGCTGCAGGTCGTAACAAAGAAAAGTTAGAAGCTGCGATGGCAAAAGTTCCAGGTATTGAAACGGCTGACTATGAAGTTGCAACAGTTGAACACTCAGTTGAAGCATTAACTGAGTTTTTCAAAGGTGCAAAAGTTGTGTGTAATACCGTTGGTCCTTTCTCTCGTTTCGGTGGAACTGTCGTTGAAGCATGTTTAAATGCTGATTGTCATTATTTAGATACAACAGGCGAGCAAGAATGGATGATGCAAATGCGCGACATTTATTCAGACTCGTTTGCAGATAAAGGTTTAGTGTTAGCACCTTCAACAGCTTATATGCACGCTGTAGGTAACATTGCAGCAGAATTTTGTTTAGAAGATACCACTATTGACTCTATCAATGCCGCTTGCATTCCTACAGGTGTTCCAACCGTTGGCTCTACCCAAACCGTTATGGACATGTGCCGTAACAAACAACATTGGTTAGAAAATAACGATTTAGTTGAAATTGTAGACCCTATGGTGCACGGCCATGAAGTAACAGTGCCAGGTTTTAATGCTTCAATTATGGCACTTCCTTGGGGCGGTGGTTCGCTACCATTATGGTACGCCAATGATCACCGTGTTCATACTGCATCATCGTTAACTGGTTTTACTAATCGCCCGTTAATGCGCGCAATTATGGATATTGCAGCAAATTACAATGCCAATATCAAAGATTTACCAGAAGCAGAGCAAAAAGCACAACTAGATGCTATTGCGGCAAGTATTACTCCGGGTATGCCTCCGCGTGAAAACAGAACGATTCACCGTTTAGTTGACCGTGTTTACGGTATCGGTCCAAAATCTCAAGTGTGCTGTACCATTATTGGACATAGTGCTTATATACAAACGGGTTTAATTCAAGCTTTTATCGTTAAAGAGCTACTCACCAAAGGGCCTGATCATGTTGGCTTCCAGTCACCATGTAAAGTTGTTGGCCATCGTGAACTATATGGTGCGCTAGAAGGTTTTGGTTTTTGTGATATGAAAATTGAAGAGTTTTAAAGAAACAAAACGAGTTGACGTGTGTTAACTCGCTTTTCTTTTAAGGAAATAAATTAGATGCGTGTTATAGATTTTTTTGACCAAGGTGCAGCGTTATATCCTAACAATGTTGCGTTCCACGATTTAGCTGATGGTGCCAACACCACCTATGCAGAAGCGCTTGGTATTTCACATAAAGTTGCCAGTGCTTTACATAAAAAAGGCTTTGGTAAAGGGGCTAAAGTTGCCATTTTAGGGCCAAACTCAAATATTGCTTTTGAAGTATTATTAGGCGCTTTTAGAGCTGAAGCCGTTTGGTTACCAATTAATCCTCGTAACCCCATCGATATCAACGTTGACTTACTGACTCGTTTTGATGGTGACTTATTACTCTACCATTCAGATTACGAAAAAGAAGCACGTGCTATTGCTGCTAGCACACCAAATTTGCAACATATAGTTTGCATCAACCGAACCGATGTAGAAGGCGAAAAGTTAGCTGACTGGATGGCTGATGCTGATGAGTTTCATCAAATAGGCGACGAACTAGCCGATGATATTGCAGCTATATTCCCAACAGGTGGTACAACGGGTAAATCAAAAGGTGTGATCATGTCACACAAAGCCATTGAAGCTATGTTTACCAATTTCTATAGTCATTTTAATTATTATGACAATACCTGTCATTTAGTGGTTGCTCCTATGACCCACTCTGCGGGTCTAATTGGTGCATTACATTTTGCCCGCGGGGGTAAAAATGTGATGATGGCAGCAGCTAATCCTGAAGCTATTTTAAAAACAATAGAAGCCCAAAAAATCACTCACTTTTTCTTACCGCCAACTGTTATGTACATGATGTTAGCCCATGAAAATGTTGGTAAATATGACTACTCATCGTTACAACACTTTCTTGTAGGTGCTGCCCCCACATCACTTTCTAAGTTAAAAGAGGCGATAGAAGTCTTTGGTCCAGTAATGACAGAAGCCTTTGGCCAATCAGAAGCGCCTGCGGCTATTTGTGCTAAAGCGCCATGGGATTATATCAACGCCGATGGCACGATTAACGAGTCACGTTTAGCCAGTGTTGGCCGCCCTTGTGTGATGAATCAAGTAGTGATTATGGACGATAACAATCAGCCATTACCAAAAGGCGAAGCTGGTGAAATCTGCGTTAAAGGTAACTTGGTTAATCCTGGATACTACAAAAATGAAGCTGCCACACACGAAGCGCAAATTGATGGTTGGTTACACACAGGTGATGTTGGTGTCATGGATAACGATGGTTATATCACTATAGTTGATCGTAAAAAAGACATGATTATCACCGGTGGCTTTAACGTTTTCCCTAATGAAATAGAACAAATAATTACCGCTCAAACGGCGGTTCAAGACTGTGCAGTTGTTGGTATTCCAGACGAAAAATGGGGGGAGGCGGTTAAAGCGGTAATTCAACTTAAGCCCAATGGATCTTTAACAGAAAATGAAGTTATTTTAATTGTAAAGTCTGCATTAGGTAGTGTTAAGGCGCCTAAGTCTGTGGATTTTGTTGATAACTTACCACGTAGCCCTGTTGGCAAAGTATTAAAAGCGGACATTCGAAAAAAGTATTGGTCTGCTACTGGCCGTAACGTTAACTAATAACTATTAGAAAGGTATAAATGATGACTAGAAGAGTTGTGATATGTGGCGTCGGTATGGTGCCATTTAAAAAGCCCGGCCAAAGTGACACTTATGATGTGATGGGTGCAAATGCCGCTCAAGCAGCGTTAACTGATGCTGGTCTTGGTTATGACAAAGTTGAACAAGCATTTGCTTCTTATGTTTATGGTGATAGCTGTGCCGGTCAAGCCGCTCTTTATCGAGTAGGTATTACGGGCATCCCAATTACCAATGTTAACAATAACTGTGCTAGTGGCTCTACAGCTTTTGCATTAGCGGCAAAAGCTGTTAAGTACGGTGAATCTGAATGCGTTATGGCGGTTGGTTTTGAGCAAATGAATCGCGGTGCCATTGAAATGGTTTTCCCCGACCGCCCTAGTCCGTTAGATCGACATAGCACTTCATTAGCTAATTTAATGAACTTACCGCAAGAAGAACGAGACCTTCCTCCTGCTGTGCAAATGTTTGGCTGCCAAGCGGAGTTGTTGATGAATAACTATAACGTCAGCGAACAAGCACTAGCACGTATTGCCATGAAGTCTAGAGTTCATGCCGAGCATAACCCAATGGCAATTTTTCGATCGCCATTAACCGAAGACGATATATTAAGTCAGCCACCACTTTACCGTGGTTTACGTAAATTATTTGCTTGTCCACCAAGCTGTGGCGCGGCATCTGTCATTGTTTGTAGTGAAGAGTTTGCTAAAAAGCACAATTTACCAATTCAAGTTGTTGTTAAGGGCATGGGCTGGTGCAGCGATAAAGCCAATTACTTTACTGGCGACCCACTTGATATCACCTTTAAAGCGCTGAGCAAACAAGCAGCAAATTTAGCTTACGCAGACGCAGGTGTTTCACCAGAAGATATCGATGTTATTGAATTACATGACTGTTTCACTAGCAATGAAGCAATCACTTATGCTGCATTAGGGTTATGCAAAGATGATGAAATAGAGAAATTTATTTTTGAAGGAAATAATACCTATAGTGGCAAAGTTGTTGTTTGTCCATCAGGCGGTTTACTGGCGAAAGGGCATCCGCTAGGTGCTACAGGATTAGCACAAATTACTGAGTTGGTTCAACAACTACGTGGTCAATCAGGTGTTCGTCAAGTTGAAGGAGCAAGGCTTGCTCTACAACATAATGGCGGCCTTGGCAGTGCGGGTTTTGTCAATATTTTAGAAAAAATGGGTTAAGCAATACGCTTAGAATTTTTAAACATTAATTTATAACAATAAAAATAGAATAAACAACGTTCAATGAGGATTATTATGAAAACTATTACGAATAAAACAGGTTTCTCAAAAAATAAATTGGCTTTAGCTATTGGTACGTCTTTGTTTTTAAGCACAGTAACGCTGGCTGAAGAATCACCAAAAGAAACTAAAGAGTTAAAAATTGAAGTGATAGAAGTAACCGCGACAAAGCGTGTTGAAAGTATTCAAGATGTGCCAATGTCTATTACCGCAGTTAGTGGCAGTGATATCGAAGAAGCTGGCATTCAAGATTTATCTGAATTGTCAGGCTATATTCCTAACTTAACTATCTCTGAAGGGGCAATTAACACGAACATTTATATGCGTGGTGTTGGCTCAGGTATTAACAGAGCGTTTGAACAATCAGTTGGTATGTTTATTGATGGCATTTATATGGGCCGTGGTAAACAGTTTAGAGCACCCTTTATGGATGTAGAACGAGCGGAGGTATTACGAGGCCCACAAGGACTGTTATTTGGTAAAAACACCATTGCAGGAACAATTAATATTTCAACAGTAAAAGCTGAGGCAGGCGGTGATTTTGAGGGCAGAATTACTGCAGATTATGAATCAGAATATGGCGGGCAAAGTATAACAGCAGTTTTAGCCAGTGGCTTAACCGATGAATTTGGTGTCCGCTTGGCGGTTAAATCATCAAAAACAGATGGTTACATGGAAAACACAAATACTAATCGTGATGAACAATCAACAGAAGAAGATATTTTTCGACTATCAGCTCATTGGGAACCAAGTGCTGACTTAGATGTACATTTCAAAGTTGAAACTGCAGAAATCAGCTCTAAAGGAACCACAGCACAAATTATTGGTTTAACGCCTCTTGATGGTCTTGCTGGTTTTGTTGGTGGTTTATTAGCACCAGCTTTAGATCCTGAATTTAGTGATAAAAGAGACTTGAAAACCTCTACTGATCAAGTATTAAATCCAGAAAAAAGAAGTGTTGAAACTGACAATATTGCTGTAAATATCAATTACGCACTGGGTGATGGCACATTAACTTTCGTTACTGGTTACTCAGCTTATGAATCTGCATTACTTCAAGATGTTGATTTTATGCCAGTAACCTTTATTAATACCAATGACATCGAAGATTTTTCACAAAGCAGTTATGAACTGCGTTATGCAACATCAGGTGATAATACGTTTGATTTCATCACCGGTGTTTATTATCAAGAGAATGAGTTAGATTTTGATTTTTATTCTCATGTAGACGTAACTCAAATTATGCCCGCATTAATACCTGCGTTTGAGGCTGTACCTTTAGCCCTTCTAACGGGTAACCCTGATCATTTAGAAATTCCGGTAACGGCTATTGGCGTTATGCCTGAAAGTTTTACTCGTACTACTAATTTTTACCAAGAAACAGAAACCATGTCGGCCTTTTTTCAAGGAACGTATAACGTCACTGACGATTTCCGTTTAATCTTTGGTGGTCGTTATACAGAAGAAACAAAGGATGTAAAACGTAATAGCGCAAATGCTACTCTGGCTTCTACATTTATCGATTCTGCTACAGGTGTTGGGCCAGGTCATATTCCAGGTTCACCTGAGTTTAATGCATGGTTTACTGCCTTTGCTTTGAAAGTATCAGTTACAGACCCTGTTGGCGGCGGTAGCATTGATGAAAGTAAATTTATACCATCGGTTAAATTTCAGTATGATTTAAGTGATGACATCATGATTTATGGTGGCGTTGAAGAAGGCTTTAAAGGTGGCGGTTTTAATGCCAATGCTGATGCGACTGATGACAACAACCAATTCGGCGAAGAAGAAGCTATAGGTTTTGAATTTGGTATGAAATCTGATTTGCTTGATGGCCGTGCTCGCTTAAACGTTGCTATATTTAGAACTAACTTTGATAACTTACAAGTAACCACATGGAATGGTTTTGGTTTTGAAGTGGGTAACGCTGCTGAATCGGTTTCTCAAGGTCTTGAAATTGATGGTACTTACATACTCTCAGAAAGCTTTACTTTAAGTGGTTCTGTTTCATATTTAGACTCGTATTATGAAAGCTATGAAGCAGGCCCATGTACAGCAGTAAAACAATCTGAAGGTATGGAAACGTGTGATTTAACCGGTGAGTCAACTGCATTCGCACCAGAATATTCAGCATCTTTATTCCTTGATTATTACACTGAAATAGGTGAATCAATGGAGTTTAAGGCACAGTTAAATGTTAACTACAAAGATGACTTTTTCTACGACACAGATTTAGATCCTAACTTGATGCAAGCAGCACATACCAAAGTTAATATGCGCATAGCAATCGCTGATATTGACGAAACATGGGAAGTTGCATTAATTGCTAAAAACTTAACCGATGAGTTAACTTTCTCTGCTGGCTTAGATGTACCATTAGTTAAAGGTGGTTACATGGGTTATACCGATGCACCACGGATGATTTCTTTGCAGGGTACTTATCGCTTTTAATTAAAATATCCAATAAAAGGCTTGGCAATGCCAAGCCTTTTAAATTTTTAGCTATTACATTTTAATTAATAAGTCCCCAAGAGGTAGAATTATGTTTGGTCAATTATTCCCTAGAAAAAGAGCCTTTATTACGGGTGCTGCCAGTGGGTTTGGTTTAGAAATTGCGAATAAATTAGCACAAGATAAATGGCATTTAGCTATTGCTGATATTAATGTTGAACGTTTAGCTTCTGCTAAAAATGAATTAGAAATGCTAGGCGCAACAGTTATTGCCATTGAACTTGATGTTACGGACTGGTCTGCAATTGAAAAAGCAGCAAGTCAGATAAAGCAAGCTTGGGGAGGTGTTGATCTGGTGTTTAACAATGCCGGTGTTGCCGGAGCGGGAAAAATGGAAGAAATCCCTCAAAATGAATGGGAACGAATATTAAATATTGATTTATGGAGCGTTATTTATGGTTGCCGCGCTTTTATCCCTATGCTTAAACATCAAGGTAGTGGTCATATAATTAATACAGCGTCAAGCGCAGGCACATTATCGGCAGCTGAAATGGCAAATTATAACGTTGCTAAAGCAGGTGTGGTTTCATTATCAGAAACTATTAAAGTTGAACTAGCGCCCCATAATATTGGCGTTACGGTTATTTGTCCTACCGTATTTAAAACAAATTTAGGTGAGTCAATGTCTGGTGAAACAGCTAACGAACGTAACTTACAAGCGCAGTTGGATGAATCAAAAGTTACCAGTGCAGATATAGTAAAAGATACTTTTAAGGCGATACGAAAAAACAAACTTTATGTAATGACCCAAATAGATGCAAAGTTAGGTTGGAGGATAAAACGTTGGATGCCTGAACTTTACGCAAAACTCATGGCACATTGTTATAAAAAGCGTATCTGGATTTACAAACACCTTAAATAAAAATTTACGTTTATACAGGCAAAGCATGTCACTACCGCTTAAAAAATTAAAAGTACTCGACTTTTCTACTTTGTTACCCGGCCCTTATGCAACAATGCTAATGGCTGATATGGGCGCTGATATTTTACGAATTGAAGCTATTGGTCGACATGATTTAGTCAAAGCATTCCAACCATCCCTTGATGGCTGTTCATACGCCTATTTAACGCTTAATCGAAATAAAAAAGCCATTGCATTAGATTTAAAGCAACAACAAGCAATTGAAGTTGTCAAAAGACTAGTGTCTGAATACGATGTGGTATTTGAGCAATTTCGCCCCGGTGTAATGAAAAAGCTTGGTTTAGACTACCAAGCTTTAAAAGCGATAAACCCAAAGTTAATTTATTGCTCTATAACAGGTTATGGTCAAAATGGTTGCTATAAAAACCGTGCCGGACACGATATTAACTACCTAGCCTTAAGTGGTTTATCTAGCTTTAGTGGTACACAAGCCACAGGACCAACATTAAGTGGTACACAAATAGCCGATATTGCCGGAGGCTCTCATCATGCAGTAATGGGGGGTTTGGCCGCTTTGATCTCTCGCGCTAGTACAGGCAAAGGGCAACATTTAGATATCAGCATGACAGATGCAGCTTTTAGTTTAACTGGCATGTTTGGTGCTGGCGCTGTTGCCATTGGAAAATCAGGTGATCCAAAACTAAGCAGTACAGTGTTAAACGGCGGTCACTTTTATGGTTACTATCAAACTTTAGATGATAAGTATCTTTCTATCGGCAGTTTAGAGCCCAAATTTGCAAGCGCATTTTTTGACAGCATAGAGCGTCCTAATTGGTTAAATAGGAGCTACTCGGCCCTTACTTTAGATCAGCAACTACTAATTGATGATATCACTAAAATTATTAAGCAAAAGAGCTTGAGCTATTGGCTAGAAAAATTTGCTCCCTTAGATGCCTGTATTGAACCCGTTTTAACGGTATCTCAAGCAGCAAGTTCACAATTAATGAAAGATCGAAACATGGTTGTACAAATAAAAACACCGACAGGTAAAAGCATCAAGCAAATTGCGCCAGCAGTTAAATTTACTACTACTTACGATAAAATGTTTATTACTGAACCTAATATTAAAGAAACAACACAGGTATTGACTGATTTAGGCTATGGTCAAACGTATATCGAACAAATGATTGCTAGTAAAGTGCTTAAATAGCTGCTTTGATTCAATATAAAATCAGAGTAATCGACAAGAGGACAATAAAATGAAATCAGAATTACAAGAAGAGCTAAACATTTTTAAAGAAAGCGTTGTTCGTTTTATCGAAAACGAAATTGCGCCACATTACGAACAATGGGAAAAAGATAAAATAATTCCTAAGTCTGTATGGCATCACATGGGTGAGCAAGGCTTTTTATGTTGTGATATCCCAGAGGAATACGGCGGATTTGGTGTAAGTGTTGATTTCAACTTTTTAGTCACTGAAGAATTAGCCAAAGCAGGTTTTTTCTCGTTAGCCTGTAATATTTTAGTACACGCTGACATTGCAGCTCATTATGTATTAAATATGGGCACAGAAGAGCAAAAACAAAAATACCTACCAGACATGGTGTCTGGTCATTGTATTGGCGCAATTTGCATGACTGAACCTGGCGCGGGTAGTGACTTACAAGGTATGAAAACTACCGCCTCTAAAACTGATGATGGTTGGAGTATCAGTGGCTCAAAAACCTTTATCACTAATGGCCAAAACTCTTCACTTTATATAGTAGCCGCTAAAACAAACTTAGACGTTGCTGGCTCTAAAGGTACCTCATTATTTTTAGTTGATGACGATAGCGATGGCTTTGAACGTGGTCAAAACCTTCATAAAATGGGACAACATGCTGCTGATACTTCAGAAATATTTTTTGAAAGTGTGCAAGTTACCGAAGCAGATCTACTCGGTGAACTCGACCAAGGATTTTTAGGGCTAATGCACGAACTACCACGTGAGCGTTTAGGTTGTGCAGCTATCGGAGTTGCTCATGCAGAAGGCGCATTAAACTTAGCGGTAGAATACGTAAAAGAACGGCAGGCTTTTGGTGCTCCACTGGCAAAACTACAAGATATTCGCCAAAAAATAGCAGATATGGCAACTCAAACTGAATTACACCGGGTAATGCTTGAGCATTACAAGGAATTATTAACAATGAAGAAGTTAACACCTGTGCAAGCAAGTATGGCGAAATACAGTTCATGCGAAATGGAAGGTAAAGTCATCGATCAAGCATTGCAAATGTTTGGTGGTTACGGCTATATGCAAGAGTACCCAATTTCACGTTTCTATGTTGATGCCCGAGTGCAACGTATTTACGGTGGTACGTCAGAGATAATGAAAGAAATTATCGGGAAAGGGATTATTGGTCGACTTTAATAACTAAACTAAACCTCAGCTATATAAACTATTGGTGACGATCATCGTGCATTTAATATGCTTAAAGCGCAAAAGACAAAGTAATATGGATAGATCAAGCTTTAGAATCGACTCAAAAAACTCAAGCAAATTCAAAGCATTAAACCAATCTTATTAAAAGACATAAAGATGATAAATTTTGATAACTGTGCCATAGGCCAAACATGGCAAGGTGGCAACTTTACGTTGATAGAAAAAAATATAGTTGAGTTTGCTATAACATGGGATCCACAGCCCTTTCATGCCGATCCTGTTGCGGCTAAAGACAGTTATTATGGCGGTATAACAGCGCCTAGCGCTTATTTGTTTTGTATCGCTTCAAAGTTGTTTAATGACACCAATGATTATGCGGGTATTGGTGCAATGAAACATGAATTTGAAATACCAAACCCTGCTCGAGCGGGAGATACACTTTCTTTCACGCTAACCTGTATTGAAAAGCGTCTGTCAAAAAGTAAAAAAGATCGCGGTATTGTGATTTTTGAACTAAAACTCATCACTCAAAAAAATGAGGTTGTCTTAATACAAAACTCTACCATAATGCTATATCGAGAAAAAAGTTAAGAACAAAGATATCAATCATTTAAAAAAATTAATACGGCTTGTTGGTCATTAATGTTAGCAATTAAATTTATCCTTAAAACCTCACTAAGCTGTTCCGTTTTATAGCGTTGTTCATCAATACCTAATGTTATAGGTACCGCGATAGATATCGCTTGTCCAACTAAGATTGAAAAAATTAAATTGACGATAAATATTTGCCAATTTATCTCTCTCCACAAAGGGTCAATTGGTGAGCCTTGTAAAAAAAGAATCGCTTGCTCAAAATGTTTACCGATATTCTGATAAATAAAACTATCGGCACTGTGTAACTGTTTATTCATGGTTTCTTGAACAATTATAGATGCAAATGTTTGCTCTACTCCACACCATCTTTGTAGTTCAAAGCAAAATACTTTAAACCTTTCCATCACAGGCAAGCAGCTATGGTGCTTAACAATTCGTTCAACAAAGTCACTTAAACTTTGTTCTAAATGTTTAGTTACGGCTAAATAAAGTCCCTGCTTAGACTTAAAATGATACATGATAGTTGAGTTTTTTACCCCTACTTGCTCTCGTATTTTACTTAACGATGCCCCTTCAAAACCATGGAGTGCAAATTGACTTGCCGCTGCTTGAATAAGTTTTTCTTTGGTCCAGTCAACATTTCCTTTACCTTCGCCAGCTTTTATAGGCCTTACCATAAAAATCCTTATTCGTTATAAATCATATTAATAAACAGTTAGTTGTTGATAATCATTTTATTTTAAACCCTTGCAAAATCATACAGCATAAAACAATTTAAGTTCTTTTTTATAAGTTTTTCTTTACTTAGAGCTAAATGAACTATAAATTATGTACCAATCGGTACATTAAGTAAAGAGTAGTCAAATGAATTCAATAGTGCAAAATTTATCCTCTGAGAGCTCTATAACAAAAAGTATAATTCCTGAAAATTCAATGCAGCAGTTAGCGGAGCTAGCTCAACGACCTGACTTTAAAAAGCTACTTTATGTGCCAAACATTAACTGGGTGATATTAACTTCTTGTTTTCTATCATTAGTGGCTTGGCTAATTTTAGGACATTTGTGGCTTAATGACCAAGTATCCGTTGGTTGGTTAGTATTGTTGAGTACTTATACCTTCTTTATTTTTATATTAACGGTGCATGAAGGTTCGCATTTTACCATGGCGCGTAATAAAACTGTTAATGACATAGTTACCTCAATGTTAACCTTTATTCCATACCCACAAATGCCAGTGCTTTTATTTAGGCATCAGCATTTAACTCACCATAGAGATACTTGTGGTAAAGAAGATCCCGATGATTACTTATATCAAGGTAACTTTTTGGTACGTACGTTTAGAGTGTTCACCCATGACTTTTATTGGTCGTATTGGTCAATAAAGAATCGTAATACTGCCTCTAAAATAACGTCTGTAGCCAATATACTCGGCATGATCACATACTTAGCTATTTTAACTATTGGCTTAACGTCAAGTTACTGGTATGAATTCACCATGCTGTACATCATTCCACAGCGTATCGGTATTGCGGTTGCTATCTATATGTTTGCTTATGTACAACATCCTCCAGAAAAATGTGAAGTTAAAGAAGTCAGCCCATTTAAAACAACATCAGTCATCCGAGGCTTTGACAGTGCCTTTGCCAAAGTTTATTTTGGTCAAAATCGTCATATTATTCATCACTTATACCCAAACATGCCGATATATCGTAACTGGAAGGCATGGGTTATTGGTAAAGATATTTTGGAGAAACAAGAATTAGTGAATGTTGGCCTTGGTGCCGAATCTTTCAATAAAGCACAAAAGCAATACACTGAAGATAATAAAGCTGTAGTACAAAACTCAGGCTCAATGAAAGTGCGCATTGATAAAATTGAAACAGTTGCCGATGGCATTAATGCTTATACGTTTAAACCGATTAGTTCAAATACTATATTGCCATACTTCACTCCAGGAGCGCATATTGATGTTGAAGTTACATCAGGTTTAATTCGCCAATATTCATTATGTAATAACCCTCATGGTGATAATGTTTATGTAATTGCCGTGCAAAAAGAAATTAATGGCCGTGGAGGCTCACAGCAACTACATGACAACTTCAAAAAAGGCGATACTATTTGTATAAGCAAACCTCGAAATTTGTTTAGTTTAAAGCCCGCGGAAAAAGTGCTTTTATTTGCCGGTGGTATAGGCATAACGCCTATGCTTTCAATGGCGTGGTCATTACATATGTCGAATACACCATTTGAGTTTCACTATTGTATTGGCACACGCTCTAAGTGGGTATTTAAAGATCACTGGGCTCATTTACCATTTTCTGAAAATATTAACGTTTATATTGATGATGAATCGCACGATCCGGTTAATGCTGTACAAATCATGAAGGATAATAATTCTGCTGATGTGTATGTTTGTGGTCCTGATGGATTTATGAACTTTATTGAAAAATCATCATCGCTGGCAGGTTTAAAAGATGAACAATTTAATAAAGAAAGTTTTAGTAACTCAAATGCCATTGATAAGCACACTAAGCCTTTTACTCTTACCATTAAAGGTCGTGATAAAAGCTATGACATACCAATTGATAAATCAATTGTTGAAGTATTAAAAGAGGATGGGGTTTTTATTCCTATATCATGTGAAAATGGCATTTGTGGTACCTGTAAGTGCAAAGTAGCAAGCGGTAACATTGATCATAAAGACTTAGTATTAAACGATGATGAAAAAGTGAATCAGAAACTATTTACCCCATGTGTATCACGTGCATCAGGTGAAAGTATTGAAATTATATTATAAGCATCAGAATAATATTTAGGAGTAAAAATGTTAATTAAAAATATTGGTCTAGCGTTTAGCTTAATTGGTGCACTCGCTTTTAGTAGTTTATTTCTATTTGGTGTATTTGGGCTAAGCATAATTCCTTCAGCAAGTGCCTTAACCTATTACTTTATTAGTTTTAGCGGAGCACTATTATTTGCTTGGGGTATACTTTTATCAGTTCTGCCAACGACAAGTGAATTCAAACCTGTCGTGGTTAAAGTCACGGTTATTATGCTAATACTTTTTGCCTTTATGAGAGCAATGGCGTTTTTTATTGCTGATGAAGTGTTCACCTTTTTACCTGTGTTTATTGCAAAAATACTAACTGTCAGTGAAGTTGCTTTGTTTTTATTTCTTGCTTATTTACTTAAAAAACAACAGGACTGATTCTTTTTTAGTGTCATAACATTATTTATCAAACTGCCGCCGATAACTTATTGGCGGCATTCCTACCAATTTATGAAACAGCTTTGAAAAACCACTTCGGTCTTGATATCCGACCTGTTCAATTATTTGTTCTAAACTAAAATCACTGCTTTCTAATAAGTACTTAGCCGTATTTATTCGTAGATTTTGCATATATTTCATTGGCGTTATTGCTAACGTGTCTTTGAATTGTCGGTTTAATGTTCGTTCAGTACACGCTATATTGTTAACTAATTTAGTGATAGTAAACATCTCACTTAAGTGGTTTTGCATCCATTCTTGAGCTTTTTGAACCAAGTCATTATTATGCTCTCGAGATACCGATATTAATTGTTCAGGTGATATTTTTACCTTACGAGTATCAATTAACATCGTTTTTGCAGTTTGTTGTACGATAATTTCTGGTGTAAATTTTTTTAACAATAATAATCCCAGTTGAAAATGTGATGTTGCAGCACCCGCGGTAATAATCCGCCCCTCTTCCACTAAAATATCTTCAAAAGTTAATGAGATATTGGTATAGCGCTGTTTAAATAAGTGCTCTAACCACCATACCGTTGTTGCTTTTTTACCCGTTAATAAACCTGACTCAGCTAGGAAGAAAGTCGCAGTACAGTTGGCGCAGATAATAGCACCGGCTGCATATTGTTTATTTAACCATTGATAAAGAGCCTTATGTAATTGCAATTTTTGGTTAAATGCATCAGCACCTTCATATAAAACACCTGGAATAAAAACCACATCAAAATGCTCCTGTGATTCTTCAGCTAAATCATGGTTCATAGCAAGACCATTACTGGTGGAAATAATGTGCTTAGCACTGGTGAAAAACTGCCATTTAAAAAACGGCACACTGTTAGCAGAAAGTTTTTTTATATGAGCATTAGCCACGACAAACACGTCAACTAGCCCATGTAGGCTTGAGCCATAACAACCATCAATTGAAATTATTGCTACTTTCACTTATCTGTACTCCGTATTTGTCATTAATGTCCACAAAGTTGTCATTAACGTCAATATTAACGGCTATTAAATTTTTCTACAATAGATATTATTGTTATCTAATAGAGTATTTATTATGCCAATTCCTAAGTTGTTTGAAGGCTGTTTATCACTACCTGTAATTAGCGCACCGATGTTTTTAGCATCAACGCCCACCATGGTGATAGAAAACTGTAAAGCTGGCATTGTTGGTACTTTTCCTGCGGCAAATCAACGTACCAGCGAAGGTTTAGAAGCATGGATCATTGAAATAAAGTCCGCACTTAAAGCTTATGAACAATCAACAGGGGGAAAAGTAGCTCCCTTTGGCGTTAACTTAATTGTTCATAAAACAAACCCTAGAGTCAATGCTGACTTAGACATTTTAATTAAGCATAAAGTGCCCCTATTAATTACCTCACTTGGTGCGATTAGTGATGTGGTAGACGCTATTCATTCATACGGGGGTGTTGTTTTTCATGATGTAGTTAATGCTCGTCATGGTAAAAAAGCCATGCAAGCAGGAGTTGATGGTTTGATTGCGGTATCAACTGGTGCTGGTGGGCATGCAGGATCATTGCATCCTTTCGCGCTTATTCAAGAGCTTCGTGCATTCTTTGATAAAACACTTATTTTATCTGGTTGTATTTCCACCGGAGCAGAAGTCGCTGCAGCTCGATGCTTAGGGGCTGATTTTGCCTATATGGGCACACGTTTTCTCGCCACTAAAGAATGTCAAATCAATGAAAAATATAAAAACATGGTGGTTTCATCAAGTGCTGAAGACATCATTTACACCAATGCAATTTCAGGTATTCCAGCCAATTTTATAAAACAAAGTGTAACTGAGGCAGGTTTTGATTTAGCCAATTTACCCACACCCGATGGTTTTGATATTGGCGCAGAAATGACAGATGAAGAAGAAAGAGATCAAAATAACAAAATAATAGCCAAACCTTGGAAGGATATATGGTCGGCAGGACAAGGCGTTAGTGGTGTGAATGAGATAATAAGCATTGCTGATTTAGTAAAAAAACTAATAACTGAATACCAACAAGCACTTTCAATTAAATAGAGAGCCTCCAATGACGATATGTTCTAATAAAAACCCCACAAGATTAGCTGATACTTTATATGACGATATGTGGCTACCAGAAGAAACCATTAAAGTTCGCCAGCAAGTAAGAAAGTTTGCCGATGAAGTATTACGACCAATCGCCCATGAATTAAACACGACCCCTGAAGACGTTGAAAAATTTCCTTGGGAATTAACTAAAAAAATGGGTGAAGCCGGATTGTTCGCCATACCATTTGAAAAAGAAGTCGGTGGCGCAGGATTAGAATTCCCAACACTTGCCACTATGGTAATGCTAGAAGAAATTGCCTATGTCAGCTCTGGTGTTGCTGCCGCATTAATTGATGTTCAATTGATCCTTTTTGGCAACACCTTAAAACATGCTCAAGAGTCGGTGAAAAAAGAGTTATTTCCTAAATTAATTTCTGGCGATATAGTCGGCTCTTTTGCCACATCTGAACCCGCTGCCAGTACCGACTTAAGCGTGCGCGCCTTACAAACTATTGCCACTAAAGTGGATGGTGGTTATAAAATTAACGGTCGCAAACGTTGGATCACTAATTCGCCCGTTGCTCACCATATGTTTGTTTTATGCAAACAGGGCGATGCCATGAGCATGTTATTAGTTGATATGAATAGTGATGGCGCAAGCGTTGGTGAGCCTGATAAAAAAATGGGTAATTACTGCCAATTAACGGCTGATGTTTATTTTGAGGATGTATTTGTTCCGGACTCAAACTTAGTAGGTATTGAAGGTAAGGGATTAAAGGCCGCTTTAACATCCTTAACATTAGGCCGTGTAGGTATTGGCGCTTGTGGTGTAGGCATGGCGCAAGCAGCCTTTGATTTTTCTGCTGACTATATGAAACAACGTGAAGTCTTTGGTAAACCGTTATCACAATTTCAATACTGGCAATTTAAATGGGCGGGCTATGCAAGCGAGTTAGAAAATGCACGTAATTTATATATTAAAGCCGCGTTAATAAATGATAAAAGACGACCTAATGTACAAGGGATGTGCGCCATGGCAAAACTTATTGGTAGTACCTTACCTGGCGATATAGCACGTGATGCTATTCAAGTTTGTGGTGGTTATGGTTTTGTTAAAGAGCTGGCAGGTGATGGTCGCCAATTCCCATTAGAAGCTATTTATCGTGACTGTAAAATAGGGGAGATTTATGAAGGCGCTAATGAAGTACAACGCATGGTAATAGCACGTCAGATATTTGGAAGATAGGCACTTTATCAACAAAGAAAAACTACTCTAATAAGAAGGTGATCGGCTATGTTACTATTATTTGCATTAATTTAGCCGGTTATCTAAAAATAACAAAGGATCATTGATATGCAATTATACACGTTTTCTGTGGCACCTAACCCACAACGAATAAAGATTTTTCTAAAAATGAAAGGTATTGATATTCCAACCACTGAAGTTGATATACGTGCAGGTGAACATTTTAATGATGAGTTTACATCAATAAACCCAGCATCAACATTACCAACTTTACAACTTGATAATGGCACTGTGCTAACCGACAGTGTTGCTATTTGTGTTTATTTAGAACACCTATATCCTGGAAAACCATTATTTGGCACTACTCCTTCAGAGTATGCTCAAGTTATTGGTTGGATGCATAAACTCTATACAGAAGGGTTAATGCCGATTGCTGAGATACTACGAAACCAAGGTGATTTCTTCAAAAATAGAGCCATGCCAGGTAAAATTGACATGCCGCAAATTCCAGCATTGATAGAACGCGGCAAACTTCGTTTAGATGGTTTTTGGCAAGCTATGGAAGAACATTTAACTGAACGTGAATTCATTGTAGGTAAACAACTTACCCAAGCAGACATTGATTGCTTTGTTGTTTGTGGTTTTGCTGGTTGGGCAAAGGAAACTATTCCTGCAGATTATTCGTCACTACTGTCTTGGTATAATAAAATCGAATCCATTCTACTATAGCCTTCAATCAATAAATTGGCCTTTATTTTGCGAGTAGACTAAATTTGCTTGGATGCGATTACTGACACCTAATTTTGAAAAGATCACTTTTAAATGAAATTTAATGGTATTAATTGAAACGTCTAACTTTCCGGCAATCACCTTATTGGAGTAACCTAAAGCTAGCAATTCCATCACATTTTTTTCACTGTGTGTTAAGGGTTCAATTTGAAAGCTGGAAAGAGGTAAATCAGATGATTCTTGACTAAACCGACGACAAACTTCTGACATAAATAATTTTCGCTTAGGAGACCACTCAGAAAGTGCCCATTCTGTAAGAAACTCTAACGCTTCAGGCCTTAATTTAGCAAACATTTGAATTAAATTGCTGCTCGAAGCAATGGTGACGACTTTTTTTAATTTTTGTTTTGCTAAAGAGCTATTTTTAGATGCTATGGCTGAGTTTATTAAAGGGATCAAACAATTAAGTTGTTGAATGATTCGCCCTGAAGCCTCATAAGACGCAGCTAAATCGAATAACAACGTCTGTTGCTGCTCTAACTGTCCTTCATAGTTTAATATTAAACTATGCAACATTGCCTCATTCGACAATAAGTGAAAATTATCTCCGTAATCAGCTAATGTTAACTCATGTTTATACTGATTAAACACTGCCAAAGCATCATCAGCATGATTAACAGAGAAATGACAATTCATTACTTCATATATTAATGGGCATTTACTGATACTAATTTGCCTAGAGTTAGCTAATGACATAATATCATCAATCAACTCTTCTTGTTGTACTTGTAAGCCTAAATCAGCTAGTAACCTAATATGAAGTGGATAATACCACGCGAGTAATAAAGGATCAGACACATAACTTGCTATTTTCCCTGAAGTTTCAAAAAGTGATTTTGCTAATGTTAAATCACCTGTTATATATGCCACCATCCCCCTAACAACTTTAACAATATGGCCTAAACGAGTTTCATTACACCAGCTTTCAATAAAAATATCAGTTTCATCACAAATTTTTAAACACTCATCAAGTTTTCCTTGAGTAAACTCTTTCATAGCAAAAGCAACAAAAGAGTAAATAGTGCTAAAAAATAAACTACCTCCCTTAGAGAAATAATGAGCTTCATTTTTTAATTTTTCAAAGGGTGAAAATTGATCCGTTTGTAAATAAAAAATGGCTAATTGAGCCCTAATGGAGTTTTCCATATATTCAGAATTTAAAGGGCTCTTTGATAAAGCATATTCTGCTTTTTCTATAGATAAATGAAATTTATCTGAAAACAGATCTATAGCACCCTCAACACCAATAAGATGAAATTCCAATGCGATTTTCAATTCATCATTTTCAGCCATCATTATTTTTATCTGTTCTGCAATCGCAATAGCACTGCTGTGCTGATAATTTAAGGTGTAATACCAACCTTGTAATATCAGCAGCGAAACATTAGAAAAAACGTGTTTGTAAGGTATTTTTTTTATCAGCCTTTTAAAGCGAATAAAGTTTCCACTAGCAACAATATTGATTCCGTTGTTCTCAAGAATACCTATCGCTTGAACGTACTGTTCTGCTTTAATTAAATGCTCTACTGCTTCAACATAAACCTCTTGTGATAAGTACCAATTAGCGGCTTTTTTGTGTAAATGGACGTACTGATTCTTATCATTGTTTTTAAAATTAAATTCTAAATATTCCCTTAATAAGGGCTGAATGATAAACCACTCAAACTTAGGTGGTAATAAAGGGGTGTCAATTTGTAATAAAGGAATGTGCTCAAGTCCAATTAAGTTAATATTGGTATCATCAAGCAGCTCTTGTATTAAAGGCTCACAAAGAAATTGACTCACTGACAAAACTGACAATTGAATATTTTGCTCATCAGTAAAGTTAGTAATAATTTCTTGGTATAAAAACTCAGATAAATTAGAGTTAGCTTTATTAAATAAAAGCTCTTGGTAATCAGCATCAAAGTTAATATTTTTCTTGTTTAAAGATAGTAACGCTGGCCAGCCACCCGTTTGTTCTACTATTGTTTCTGATTCGACTAAACTATATGAATTTAAATGAAATAAGTCTGAATATTGCTTTATTTCATTGCAAGTAAATGCCAGTTCTAGGTGAGATATTTTAACTATTTGATCATTTATGTAAGCTTTAGCTGTTGAGAAAGGCAATTCGACACGACTTGTTAATAGAATTTTAATCGATGGGTTATTGTTTAAGAAAAACTGCTTCAGTGCATCACTAACTTCTGTTCCTTTAAGCTGATGAAAGTCATCGATAAAGAAATAAATAATTTGACGGCAACTTTCTAATTCATCAAGAATAGCATCCACTAGTTTAAATAATGAGATATTTTCATCGTAAAAGAAACTTGAGCTTAATACATTTGCAGATGTTAATACGCCTATAAAGGATGAAAAATAATCTTCGTTCGAGTCATATTCTTCATTAAAGTTTAGCCAAATTGCAATTCCATCGACTTCGGATAGATGCTGAGCATAATCTAACATTAAATAAGTCTTACCATACCCTGACGGTGCTTTGATAAAGACTAAATTCGCCTCACGTTCAAAGGCCTCGTCAATTTGCTCAATTAAGGCTGACTTTCTAAATAAATTATTAGGTATTGATGGAACTAAATACTTTTTCATTAGCTAAGACCATATCCAAGTGACTGTTTACGATAAAAGGCATTAGTTACAAACATAACAAATTAGCTTCAAAGTAAATATCTTAATTGATAAAAAACTAAAAAAAACATTGTATTACTGTGTGATTAATTAAGAGGTTTCCACCTAATTCCAACCCACTTATTTAATTATTAGATTCTCTCTCTTCTATTTCTATTTCGACAAGCGCTTGTTCGATCTTCTTAATTAGAAATATTTCCTGACTAACCACTTCATTAAAAGCATTTCTTAACAAAATAATTGTGCTTCTCTGATTTTCTCTCTTTAAAGATTCTCGCGCCGAAAGAATGGCTAAAATATTATTTAAAGTAGACTCAACACCTTGAGCCTGATGTTTATATAATTTAGAGAGGGTCAGCATTGTATTTAAACCAACAGTTGAAAGTACATTTGAAGATTTTAGCGTTTGCCATGAGCCATTATCAATTACTCGCTGTACAACACCTTTAGGCATTAAACTCCATATTAAAACACCATTTTCGGTGAATAATTTACTACTACTATCATTAAGGTTCAGTGCATCGTTAAGGTTTTTTAATACCTTTTGATGATATGGACGCCATTCATTGAGTGCCTCTAAGTTTGATTGAAGTTCAACTTTAAGCATCTGCATGGCAACTTTTTTATGCTGTTCTTCTTTAAGTTGACCTCTATATTCATTAAGAAACAAAGCGAGCAAAACACTAAAAATGATTAATGCTGATTCGAAAAACAGTTTTAGAGTATTTTGTTTTGTGAAAAAAATTTTAGATTTCATTTATATTCCTAAAGTTCATAGACCTTGCTAAGCTGAAAATAAGCGATGAACACTGTTATTTGTTCTAATCGAGAGACTTATATTTCGATGGCACATACCTATAATGCCCTGTAATCGTATAGTTAAACAGCATATCTTCTATTTTTGGACCACGACCAATATTATGCACAATCATAGGGTTACCTGTTTTAGGGTTAACTCGATTGATTACTATGCCAATATGAGGAAGTCTACCATCAAGCATCCAAGTGACAATATCACCCGCCTTATAATCAATTGGATGGTTTGATTTATTTAATACCGTACCGTGTCTTGTAAAAAAGGTTTGTAGATTAGGAACTCTTCGGTGATCTATATTTTTATCGGTATTATTTAAGCCCCAAATTCGTTTAGATGGATACAATGAAAAATTATCACGCATATCCTCATGAACAAGCTGCTGCAAATCTGTTCCTAGTATTCGGTATGAACGAATAACAACATCCGTGCAAACTCCAATATTGCTAGGTACGTCCCCGTTGGGGTATGGAATAGATAAATATGAACCATCATAAGTAACTTGATGGGTTGTTCTCTCTATTAATGCCGCAACAATTTCTTTTTCAAATGTTGCCGCATTACTTGCTACAGAAAGAGTTAATAAAAAACAAACGATAAAATTTTTCACAAGACCTCCTTAAAGATATCGTCACAATGGCTCCCCGCGAGGTACTAGCCTCTGTGAGTGGGTTAGTTGTACAAATCAGCGCCAAAAATGTGAGTAAACAATATTATGAATTAACAATATAAAGCACAGACTAGATGAATAACATAGCATATAGGCCAGTTCAAAAATGAGTCAGGGCATAAAATTGACAATGTGATCATATTTTGGGATTTTATTACTGATAATCAGCAAGGCTCAAATTTTCTTTATTACACACGTTAATAATTGCGTCTCGTTGGGCTAATTTACGAAGGTACTTAGATAAATTATTAAATGATAAAGGTGGTTTTTTTAATTCATCGGCCCAAACGGCTAGCATAAACAAAAAATAATCACAGGAGCTGATAGTTGTTCCAATGAGGAAGTCTTTATTTTCAAACGCTCGGTTAAGCAGATCAAACATTTCTGTTACCCTAATTTCTTGTGCCTCGATAATGCTCTTTGCAGCTTTAACATTGGTGGTATGTTTTTGAGGATAAAAATACATCATTAGCTCTGCTTGCACTGTATTTGATAAATACATCATCCATTGAAAAAATAGTGCTCTGTTTTTATCTCCGACCTTAGGTATTAAATTTGAAGAAGGGTGCGCCTCGGCTAAATATATACAGATCGCTGGGCTTTCAAAAATAGCAAAACCATTATCTACTAATGTGGGAATTCGTCCAGCGGGGTTTAACGCTAAATAATCATGTGATTTCTGTGCATTGCTTTCTCTATCTACAAAAACTAATTCAAAGTCTACTCTCAGTTCTTCGAGGATGAAGTGTGGAGCCATGCTAGCGTTCAACGGGTAATAATATAATTGGTACAAAGAATATTCCTTTTTGATGTACAGCGTTTAAATTGACAAAGATTGTTTCGTATATGAAAATAAAATCTCTTATATGAGTACAGTGTTTGTGTTTATAAAATTAACAGAACGATAAATTAGTAGTCGAGGGATAAGATGTTTATCAATGGCGTTTCGGTTATATTGACTGGAGAAAAAGATAACCCATTAGGCATGTCGTTAGCATGGGTTTCTCAAGTAGAAAAAGAGCATATCGTTATTTCAGCACCTAAAGAAAGTCTTGTGACAAGTAGAGTTCTGGAAAATGGGATATTTTCCATTAACCAACTTGGTGTCGGACAAGAAGATGTTGCAAGGCTATTCGGTGGCCGGAATGTTGATAAAAGTAATATTGAAAAAAAAGTGGATATTGGCCAAGCCAGTAAAGGCACTCCTATTTTAAATCAATGCTGTTTCACCGTCGTTTGTAAAGTTACCAATAGTTTTGATATTAATAAGCAAACAGTGATTATTGGTCAATTATTAGAGACGATTGAACACAGTTTTGTACAGCCTTTAATATTTAAAAAAACAGACTTTTTTTAATGATTAAAGAAGAAAGAACTTATCTTAGTCGTATTGAACTAGCATTCATCAGCAGTTGAAGGATCTTGTATGTCAGAAAAACACATAACTGATTTTGAAAAGTCTTTAGCTCTCAGGTTGAAAGCCTTGCGAAATGAAAACGGCTTAACATTAGATGAATTAGCTAAAAAATCAGGTGTAAGTAAGGCGACACTTCATCGAATTGAAAAATGTGATGTTAGTCCTACTACCAGTGTCTTAGGTAAATTGTGTGCTAGCTATAATCTGCCATTGTCATTTTTAATGATGCAAGCTGAAAAGAAAGTTAGGCCATTAATTAGTAGGGAAGAACAATCTGTTTGGGTAGATCCTAGTACTGGTTATAAGCGAACTTCCGTTTCGCCCCCTAGCGAATATTTAGGTTGTGAAGTCGTTGAATGTGAATTACCAGCACATACGTTCATGAGCTCTGAAAAAGCACCAGTACTTAACTTAGAACATCATGTATACCTATTAAATGGAGAATTAGAAATAACCATTGGCTCTGATGTTTATCAATTATCTGAAGGTGATTGCCTTCGTTATAAGCTATCAGGGAGTCATGCTTTTAAAGTACTTTCAGCGTATCCCGCTATATTTATAATGGTTATTTTGTAGCACTAAGTAATATTCAACTTACAACGTTACATTATACCTTATACCTTTTCACGTTTTTCAGAAAAAATTCCCTTTTTCGGTACAACCAATATATAACATGCAACTCTGTTTTTATTTATTCCTTTTAAATCATTCGCTTACGGGTTGGCACGTCTCTGGCTATATAGACATTAAGTTAATTAGCATATTTCACACTCGTGTAGGGAACATAATGGATATAAAGAAAAAGCCTCAAGTTAAACAAGTACCATGGTTAAAGCGTTCAGCCTTTATTGCTTGTGCACTAGCCTTTGTTGGTTGGCAATTTAATAGCCCCAGTTCAGATGTGAAAATCGTCAGAAGCGACATTCGAGTTGCCTCAGTGCAACAAAGTGACTTACCTTTTACTATTTCAGGATTCGGCAAACTTATTTCGAAGCACAAGCGATTACTTACTGCGCCCACGATAGCGACAATAGAAGAAATATTAGTATTGCCAGGCACTCAGGTTGAGGCCGATACTGTTATTATGAAATTAAGTAACCCCGATCTTTTATTGCAAGTTAATAATGCTCAAATGGAATTAGTTAGACATAATGCCAGTTTACGTGAATTGATAATTAATCAAAAAAGTGAGTATTTGGCGCACCAAGCTAATTTAGTGAAAATTAACTCTGATTTAGCGGCAGCGAAGTTGAAAGTTGAAGCTCAAACTAGTTTAGCGGCCAAAGGTATAGTATCGGCAATAGAGTTTAAACGTTCAAAATTAACCGAAAACCAATTTGAAAAGCAGCTGAAAATAGAGCAGAAAAGATTGTCTCATTTAGAAAAAGCACACCAAGAAAAAATTGCGGTACAAGGTCAGTTTGCTAAACAACTTGAAGCAAACTTGGCATTGAAACTATCTTTACAAGCGGGCTTGGTGATTCGTGCAGATATTGAAGGGGTATTGCAATCATTACCTGTAACGTTAGGGCAAAGTGTCGCCGCCGGAGAGCAATTGGCGTTAGTTGCCAGTAGTAAAACGATGATGGCACAACTTAAAATTCCACAAGGTGAGGCACAAGACATTGCCATTGGTCATCAAGCAGAAATAAATACCAGAAGCGCGTTGATTAGAGGCGTAGTGAACCGTATTGACCCAGTCATTACCAATGGCAGTGTGCTTATTGATATTGATATAACCCAAGCACTGCCTGCAAATGCAAGACCTGAACTAAAAGTTGAAGGGAAAATTGAAATAGGCATGCTTAACGATGCGCTTTATGTAAAACATCCCGTTGGCGTTAAAGCTAACTCAAGTCAGCAGGTATTTACCTTAGATGCTGACAAACAAACGGCAATACAGCGAACGATGAAATTCGGCCGAATTATTGGCAATAATATCGAACTACTTTCAGGCGCTAGCAAAGGAGAACAATTTATTGTTTCAGATACTTCTAGCTGGCTACAAAACCACACGATGACTATCACAGATTAACAAGGACAAAATTATGAACAAACAAGCACTTATCGAATTAAAGAATATTAGTAAAGTTTACTCAAAAATAGACATGGAAACACATGCACTTCGTGACATTAATATGGCCATATATGAAGGGGATTATATTTCAATTTCGGGCCCTTCCGGTTGTGGTAAATCAACTCTGTTATCCATTTTAGGTTTGTTGGACACACCAACCGACGGCAGTTATTTGATTAAAGATCAGCAAGTAGCCAACTTAACCAATGATGAAAGAGCTGAAATTAGAAATTTACATATAGGTTTTATTTTTCAAGCGTTTAACTTAATTGATGAAATCAGTGTTTATGACAATGTAGCCTTACCGTTAAAATATCGTGAGCCTAAATTGTCTGCTAAAGAAGTCAATGAGCAAGTGATGAGCAGTTTAGAAAAGGTAGAAATGCAGCATCGATGTTCACATAAGCCTAATCAGCTTTCTGGTGGGCAACAACAGCGTATTGCTATCGCCCGCGCCTTAGTTGGTAAGCCAAATATACTACTGGTCGATGAGCCGACAGGTAACTTAGATTCAAAAAATGGTGACTTGGTGATGGCATTATTAGATAACTTAAATAAAGAAGGTACCACCATTTGTATGGTTACGCATGATCCAAGATATGCGGATCACGCTAGCATCAAGCTTAATTTATTAGACGGTGTTATTTTAGACAATATTGCTTTACAGGAGGCTGTATGAGCACATTATTCAACGAGATAAAAACAACCACGGTTAGCTTGTCTCGTGTACCTGGTTTTGTAATAACCACCGTTTTCACTTTGTCATTAACTTTAGGTGTTTTGTTGGCTGCTTTTAGTCTTAACCATTTATTACTGTTTAAAGCATTACCTTATCCAGATGCCCAACGTCTCATTTTAATGGAGCAAGAATTACAAGAAGGTGAAAGAAAGTTTTCCGGTTCACAATACTTTGTTGCCCAAAAATTAATGTATCAACAACAAAAAAGCTTAGAGGCCATGGCTTTGGTATTTCGCAGCGACGCAATATTAGCAAGCTTACGCGACAAACCATTAATAGAGCTCAGTTATGTTACTCCTGAATATTTCGACCTGTTGGGTACACCTATTCTTATAGGTCGCGCTTTTACCGAGCAAGAAAGCATTGATAACAACAAGGCAAGCGCGCTAATTAGCGAACAATTATGGCGTGAAGAATATGGTGCAGATGGCAATATTGTTGGTCAAAATATTACCCTAGGTGAACAGCAATATAAAGTCGTCGGTGTTATTGCTTCCAGTTTTGCTGAGCCGGGTAATTTTGCTGACGATGCTAACTCACAAATCTGGTTACCGTGGGATTTTCATGGTCAAGATGAAGAAACATGGAACTATATCTACAGTCAAACAGCTGCCATTGGTAAGTTAGCGCCAGCAACAACTATTACCCAAGTAAGCGACGAGTTTAATAGCCTTGTTGATCCTATATTTCAACAAAATGGCAGAGTTGGCAATGCGAAACATCAAGCAATTATTGCCCAATTCCAAGACTTACAAATTGCCATCATAGGTGATAATAAATATATCGTATTATTAATTTTACTGGGTGCAGGGGTGTTGCTACTTATTGCTTGTGCCAATATTACTAACTTATTCTTTTCTAGAGCAGCACAAAGACAACGAGCATTAGTGATTCAAGCAACGCTAGGGGCAAAGCTCAAACATCTATTTTTTAATATTTGGTTAGAAAGCTTATTACTCTGTGCTGCTTCAATGATCATCGGTCTAGTTCTTGCCGGCTGGATTATAAAACTATTGCGTATTACAGCAGGTAACGTTTTGCCACGTTTAGCGGAGTTATCATTAGACATAACGTCAGTAGCCTTTGCTTGTATCCTCACCTTAACGTTGTCGTTGATCTTTGCTCTTATTACCTTAAAACTGATTAATTACAAACAGCTAATTTTACAGTTACAGTCAAGTGGTAAGGGCACTGGCGCACAGATAAATAGCAAAGTTCGTAATATTTTAATTGCCAGTCAAATTTGTTTAGCAACGCTACTATTAGTAATCACCACTTTGGTAATGAATAACGCGCTTAATGTGCTTAATCATCCACTAGGCTTTGAAGATGAAAACCTATATCATCTGGAGCTTGATATTGGTGAAGGTTACCCAGAAAAAGAAAGTGAAAGACAGCTTTCTCGTGATTTACTTGCGCAATTACAAAACTTCGACGGTGTTACAGAGATATCACGTACTAGTAATGCTCCTATCAGGCATGGCAGTAGTAATACTGGCATTTTTAATAGCGACAATGTCAAGTTAGGTCACTTATCTTTTGTAAACATTGATAACAATTATTTTAATACGGTTGGTTTAACCATGCTTGCTGGCCGAGGTTTTAATCAGCAAGAAGCCAGGGAAGCAAGTGACACTATCATTTTAAGTAAAACTGCTGCGACAAAAATTATTGCTAGTATTGGTGATGGTAGCGGAAAAGTTGAAGATATTATTGGTAAGGTAGTTTATTCAGCTGGTGGTGATACTTGGACAGTGGTTGGCGTAGTAGACAACATTTATAATCCTTACAACGATGATAAAACGCAGGGGGCGATGATGTATTTCCCCCACTCTCGCACAAATTTCATCATCAGAATGCAAGATGGTAAAGCTTTAGCGAAAACGGATATTATTAATTTACTTGATGAACACTTTGCTGATATCAAAGTATGGAGTTTCAGCTCAGTCTCAGACATTCATGAGCAGTTGGTTTACCAGAAAAAACTCACTTTGTGGTTAAGCTTAGTATTAGGTGTTTTTGCTTTGCTCTTGGCGGCGATAGGTATCTATGGTGTTATTAGTTATAACAGTCAAATGCGACGTTATGAGCTAGGTATTCGTATGGCGTTAGGTGCTAAAAGTCGACGAATGTTATTTGAATTTATTAGCGATTCATTTACGCCTATCGCGACAGGTTTTGTATTAAGTTTGGTATTAGCCGTGGTACTTTATAGTTGGGCACAGCAGTATATTAATCAATGGTTGAGTTTTGATTGGTTGATGACTTCTAGCTGTATACTGGCGTTAATTATCATCGCATTAGCGGCTTGTTATTTTCCTGCGAAAAAGATCATTGCGACAGACCCGATAAAGGCCTTGAGAAATGAATAAGTACTAACTAAATGTTAAATAAGTCATGTTAAAGTGCGCAGTAGGCATGTGGCTACTGCGTCTATTTATAAATGTTATTTTAAGCCCGTAAGCTTAGTGCCAATAAATAAAAAACAATTAACAGAAGATAAAGATAAAATGAAAAAAACAATCATTGTTGTTGATGATCAAAGTGACCTGCGCTTATCCGCTAGATTTGTGCTCGAAAATTACGGCTTTAACGTCATTGAAGCGGACTCTCCATTACAAGCATTAGATAAAATAGCCGAACAACAAGTTGATTTAATGTTGCTAGATATGAATTTTCAATACGATACCACGTCTGGCCAAGAAGGCTTGGACATGTTGAAAACCTTAAAAGACAAAAACTATAGTTTTCCCGTTATTGTTATGACAGCCTGGTCTACCGTAGAAATTGCCGTTGAAGCTATTAAGCTTGGCGCTAAAGATTTTATTGAAAAACCTTGGAAAAATCAGCGCTTAATTCGTTTAATAGAGCAACAATTTCAATTAGGATCTGTGCAACTAGAAAACAAACGTCTTAAAGCGCAGCGACCAACGAAAGATATATTCATGTTGGGAGAATCTGCTGCCATGCAGTTAGTACTTACTCAAGCTAAAAAGCTTGCAGTAACAGACACGCCAATTCTAATAACAGGTGAAAATGGCACAGGTAAAAGTTTGCTAGCCAGTTATATTCATCAACATTCAGCTCGACATAGTGAAAGTTACGTTACGGTGAACATGGGCGCGATCCCTGAAACATTGTTTGAAAGTGAGCTGTTTGGCCACACTAAAGGTGCTTTTACCGATGCAAAAAAAGATCGCATGGGGCGCTTTGAAGCAGCACAATCAGGCAGTTTATTTCTCGATGAAATTGGTACTATTCCACTAAATTTACAACCTAAACTATTACGTGTGCTTGAGTCAGGTGAGTTTGAAGCGGTCGGCTCAAGTAAAACTTTGCAGGCAGAGGTTCGGCTAATTGCCGCTAGTAATATCGACTTTCAACAGGCCATTGCTAACGGTGAGTTTCGTCAAGACTTGTATTATCGTATCAATACCATCGTGCTCGATATCCCGCCATTACGACAAAGAAAAGAAGATATATTACCGTTAGCCGAGCATTTTTTGGTGGAGAAAAGTCATAAGTACAATAAAAAGGGACTCTTTTTGTCAAAACAAGCAAAGACGGCCTTATGCCAATATGACTGGCCCGGAAACATTCGTGAACTCAGCCATGTGGTTGAGCGCGCTGTTTTATTAAGTGACTCAAATGAGATTCAAGTCAGCGGCTTAAATGAGCCGTTGACGATAAGTTCGAGTGAGGACATGCCCTTTATGACCATTGATGAGGCTGAGCAGCGATTAATTAAACAAGCCTTAGAAAAAACGAAAGGAAGAGTGATAGAAGCAGGTGAGTTATTGGGTTTAGGAAAAAATGCAATTTATAGACGATTAGAGAAATATCAAATTGACCAAAAATCTTAGCCTAGAGCAGCGACATAGCCCAGAGCAACAGCCTAGCCTAGAACAACGGCTTGGCTGGCTGCTTATAGCAATTATATCACCAACAATAGCCATCTTTATTGCCTCTGGATTTGCTCTTGAGTTTGATTGGGTTCTTTGGTTAACACTCAGTTTGTTGCTTATCGTTATATATTGCAGCTTAGTTGTCGCGATATATCGATTAACTATCGCGCCTTATTACAGTTTAACAAGCTTAGTTGACGCACTAAAAATGGAAGACTACAGTCTCCGAGCTAAGTCACCTTACTCTCAGGGCATTGTCGCGACATTGTTTGATGAACTATCATCTTTAAGTCAAAACTTGCAAGTAAGTAAAAATCGTTACGATCAGCAGATGTTTTTATTGTATGGTCTTATCGAGCAATTAGACTCACCAGTCCTTATTCTTAATCAAAAAAATCAGCTGCAGCATGCTAATCCGGCAGTAGGGCTTTTATTTTCAGTGCCATGGCAAACGTTAAAGCAAAGTCCGGCTGAAAAGTTAGGCTTAGAAAAACATGACGGTTTATGGCGTTTTTCTGAAAACAATGCCTTCAATATGACAAGTAACTGGCAGATAAGACAAAGTGAATTCAAAGACAATAGCAATAATTATCACTTACTGATGTTGAATAATATTACGCTAGAGCTGCAAAAAAATGAGCAGCAGGCTTGGCAAGATATTATCCGAATTCTTAATCATGAGGTGCGAAATTCTTTAACACCTATCTCAACACTAAGCCAAAACTTACTTGAAATGCCTAATTTAACGGCTGAAAAATGTCAGCAAGCTATTAAGATTATAGATAGTCGAAGCAATAACTTGTTGCAGTTTATCGACAGTTATTCAGACTTAGCTAAACTGCCATCACCCAATTATCAGAATTTTGATTTAGCCGAACTGTTAAACGATATTACTAGCCTAGTGCAACAAGTAACCGTGAATTTATCTAGCGCCTTATTTATCAACGCAGATAAGGGACAGCTTGAGCAAGTACTATTAAACCTGATTAAAAATGCTAAAGAAGCGCAGAACGCAAACAAAACTCCAAACAATAACTTAAGCAATGATTTAAACAGCCAAAATATAAACAAGAATATAAACAAGAGTATAGAAATACAGGTTTGTAAAACAGCGCAGCAGATTGTCATTAAAGTATTAGATCAAGGATGTGGTATTGCCAACACCGCAAACTTATTTGTTCCGTTTTACACTACCAAAGCTACGGGCTCAGGCATCGGTTTAGCCTTAAGTAGACAAATAATAAGAAACCATAAAGGTGAGCTGTCATTAGTAAACCGAACCAACTCACAAGGTGCTGTTGCGACCATTAGTTTTCCTGTTTATCTTTGCTAAGACAGGAAAGCTAATGATTTCACTAGAAAGAGCCCTGTTTTAATGTCTACTTTTGAGGAACCAAATTTTTAAAGCTTTTAATACGCTCAGATTCTTTGGGGCACACTTTGTTGAAATTGAAGCAGATCTAGCCACTGAACAAACAAGATTCTTGATTATTTAGCGACTCAATACTGTGGCACTATTATTAATCCGCCAGTGATGAAAAATAAAATCATTGACGCAGCTATCTGTTGCATGGGCTTTCATTCTTTGAGTAAATGATATTTGATGAACAAACATGTGAAAACATTAATGCAAATCTGTTAGATTATAAACTTCTTAGTACTGCTAATTTTTTTTGGTAAGCACAAGTATTGTTTGAAGCGTTTTATGACAGTGTTGGTCCTTTTTTACGCTCGTGGGACCGGTAAGTCGCTCATAGGTGCTGCTGTTGTTGCTCAAACCATGTATAACGCTACTGGTGCTCGTATGGGTTTTTTGATGACGCCAGAGCGAGTATTGAATGCGTTAGGGAAAATTTAAAGGTTTTAGTTGAAGCTTTAGTGAAGGTTAGGATAAAGGTAAGATAGAACAATGAATCATTTATACCATTTACTTGAAAAGTATTTATCACAACATAGCGAAGAGCAATGGTCGTGCGCTTCCGTAGTGACTAAATCTGGCTCAAGCTATCGCTGGCCAGGCGCGATGATGATGATCAGTCCATGGGGTAAAAGCTATGGTTTGGTCAGTGGAGGCTGCCTTGAGTCTGATGTGATTCGTCGTGCGCAAAAAGTATGGCAAATGGGACAAACCGACTATGTTATCTACGATACTGCGGATGAAGAGAGTTTTGCCGCCAGTTTAGGTTTAGGTTGTAACGGTAAAGTTGGTGTATTGATTCAAGCTATTTCGCCTCAACATCATGAATTATTAACCACGCTTTATCACCGTATGCAAAACAAGCAAGCCAGTTATTTGCTGCAATGTTTTCAAGCAAACATTAGCGACCATATCAATCACTGGGTTTTATTTGATGAGTCAGGTGAACTTGTTATTTCTACCTTGAATGAAAGTACTGCTGATGATAATGCTAAACTTCAACTAATTGACGGTTTTGATAGACTAAAAGAGCAATTACCCGATAGGCAATCAGTACACGTTGCAGGAGATAATCACTGGGCAATAGCTAAAATTACGCCACCTAAACACCTATGGGTGCTTGGTGGAGGACTTGATGCAGAGCCTGTGGTTGAACTGGCATCAACGCTGGGTTGGCTAGTGACTGTGGTTGATCACCGTGTTGGTTATGCCCGCGAAGCTAATTTTTCTAAAGCTAAAAATGTGTTGAATTTAATGCCAGGAAAAGCAGCACAACAAGGTGGTTTTCAATTATCTGATGCTTTCATTTGTATGACTCATAATAAAAATATTGATGCAGACTGGATGAAAGAGCTTGCTGGCGCATCTCAGGCTAAATATATCGCTCTATTAGGGCCTACTTCACGTAAAGATGAAGTGATGGCTATGGCACAAGTGTCTCACTCATTTAGTAAAAAGGTTAATGGTCCTGCAGGTAGCGAGTATATTCGTGGAGATTTGCCAGAATCAATTGCTTTATCTATGATTACTCAGTGTCATATTGCACTGCAGCAATAGCTTAGTATGAAATTATAATAAACAATAAATTGAAAAAATAGGAAGGTAAATGCTAGAACTGCACAGTTTTCATCGGATTTGGTGTTTAGCGAAGTTTGAATTAATTCGAATGTTTTTAACTAAACGGGGAGGCATAGCTATAGCGGCTTTTGCAACGGCTTGGTTATTTATTTTTTATTACGCCATCAGCACTGCTCAAGAACTAGTCTCTTCTGATATTTTTGTAACCATCGCCTATCAAATTTTTAGTGGCGCAAGCATGAGAGAGCTACTTAGCTGGCCAGTGCCTGAACTCTCGGTATTTTGGGTAGTGGCAGTTTATTCCTTTCCTATTTTTTCTTTAATCGCGGCAAGTGATCAAACTTGTGCAGATCGTAGTAGAGGCACTTTAAGATTTATTGCTTTACGGGCGACAAGGTCTGAAATTTTATTCGGTCGATTTTTGGGGCAAGTGTTAATTTTGTCTGTATTAATCGCATGTACACTTATTGCTACTGTATTAATGGCAAGCTATAGAGATGCAAGCCTATTTTTTGTTGGGTTAATAAAATCATTGGATATATTCAAAAGTATCCTTATTGCAGTAATGCCGTTTATTGCTTTAATGGCTTTTTTTAATAGTTTCATCCGTTCAGCTCGTTTAGCCATAATTGTCAGTTTTTTGTTTTTTGGATTAATTCCTATTGGTATCGCCTTTATTGAATATAAGTTAGGCATGAGTATTTATTTAACTTATCTTATTCCCGGTGTGCAGCTAAGTGACGTAATTAACCAAAAGAATGTGTTTCTTAGTGGTTATTACATTCCATTAGCTCAGGTGTGCGGGTACTTACTGGTAGGAAATATTATTATGAAAAGGAGTTCACTATGAGTTCTTTGATTCAAGTAACGGGACTGAATAAATTTTTTGGTGAGAAACAAGCGCTTAATAATGTCGATTTTGAAATTGAAAAAGGGGCGCCTGTTGCACTCGTTGGCCCTAATGGGGCAGGTAAAACAACGTTATTTAGTGTTTTATGTGGTTATATTCAACCAAGTTCGGGTAGTGTTGAGATATTTGGTGCGCGACCTGGTAGTAAGGCTACATTTGGCCGATTAGCCGCTTTACCACAAGATGCACAATTAGACCCTCGTTTTTCTATTGCTCATCAACTAAGTTTTTATGGACAACTACAAGGTTTTAATAAAAAGAAAAGTAAGTTTGAAGTTGAACGAACCCTTGATTTAGTGGGCCTGTCTGATGCCTTAAATGAAAAACCTGATGCATTATCACATGGTATGAGAAAGCGGGTGACCATAGCGCAAGCTTTAATGGGAACACCTGATATTGTAATGCTTGACGAAGCAACTTCAGGACTTGACCCACTACACGCGAGAGAAGTACGACAATTAGTCGCCTCTTTAGCTAGCGAAGTTACCTTTATTTTAAGTTCTCACGATTTAAATGAACTTGAGCGTCTATGCCAACAAGTACTTTATTTAGATAAAGGCATATTGCAGCGTCATAAAACCCTAGCGAATGATATTGATTATAGCTACTTTACTTTGCGTATGGAGAAACAAGAGTCTGGTTTAATTGAGGGCTTAAAATCAATGAAACAAGTCGTTGACGTGGTGAATTCTCAAGATAGAGAATACCTGATCAGTGTTCAAAAAAATGGTGGTAAAACGCCTTTAGATATTCAGATTTTACAAATGTGTCATCAACAAAAATGGTCATATCGACAATTAATAAACGGTAAAACTTTGGAAAACCAGCTATTTTAATAGTGGATTAAGCTTCTTCCAATACCAGGTTAAGAATGACTGTTCTATAGCGTCTGAAAATATGTTCGTCTACAAAAACCATCCTTTGGTCTATAATTGCTAGAGCTTCAACGCACAGCTCTTTTGGTGACGAGTTTTGTCTGGTAACCTGATTTTTCATTGGCCAAAAGTAGCACATATCATGCATTCTGTTTATCTATCAATAACAAATGTATCTATTGTAAACTCATAAATGACGAGTACATAAAAATGATAAAAAAATTATTAACTTCTTCTGTATTTATTTGCTTAGTCGTATTTTCTCAATCTAGCTACGCCAAGGGCAACTCTTCAGAAATTCATTATAAAAATATAAAAATATCACCCGATGGCACATATTTAGCCATATCTCTCATCTTAGATGGAATATCATCTTTAGTTTTTCGTGACAGAGAAACAGATGAAATACTTGGTTTAACTAACTTTCCAAAAACATTGCTACTTGGTGATTACTATTGGGTGAATAATGAGCGTGTGGTATTTAAAGTTAATGATAAGGTTAAATGGAGTGATAAACCTCAGTTTTATGGTGAGCTATTTGCAATAAATTTTGATAGCTCTAAAGCTGATGTGATTTATGGTTATAGTAATGGTGAAAAGAAAATCGGCAGTCGTGCTAAAAAAAAGAAGGCAACTTTTGGTTGGGGTGATATTATCGACACTTTACCTAATGACAGAAAGCACATATTGATCAGTTCTACATCAATGAATTCACTTCCAGATAGTTTAGCGACTGTATATAAACTTAACGTATACACAGGATTAATAAAAAACAGACTGAAATCATCACTGTCATTGTCAACACCTATAACCAATACTTTTGATGACTTAGTTGCAGTTGTAGGTAAAACAGTTAACGAGCAACTTATCAGCACCTTTCCAAATAAAAAAATCAGCATCAGCAGTAAAACCCGTAAAGGCAACTTACTTATTGTTGCCGCATATAAAAGCGAGTCCTCAGGAGCGCTCTATTTATTTAACATAGAGAAAAATCAGCTAAAATATTTGAATAACTTTGAAAAGGATTTAATTGAAGCTGAATTTTCATCTGTAGATAACAAAAAACAGGTGAGCTTCAACTATAATACAAACCGTTTATATCCAAGTGGATATAAAGGTTAAAGCCTTACATAATTATTTGTAGCTCGATAACCGTATTGTACATAATAGGCTTGCGTACATTATGCGAATTTACACATGAAATGCCCCCTATAAATAAAAAAAGAAGATCAATTTATGGGTTTTATAAAAGAGAAAAAAATGAGAAAAACTTTTGCCACTAGAGATGTAGTTTTATTGTTGTTTGTTATTTGGCTTGGTTTAATCTTTTTTGCCGCATTATCACAAGCATCAAGCTGGCTAACTAGCCATCATTTTGAGATGAACTTTTTCTCCCATGTAAAGTTTTTTACCTTGAGAGTCTGGTTGCCTTGGATAGTTTTAACACCCATTGTTTTATATTTAGCGATGCTATTCCCGATTAAACCAAATAACTGGCTTAAAGCGCTGTTATTACATGCATTCTTTTTACTTTTACTGTCGCTTTCTTCAGGGTTGTTAATTAGTTTGCACTACCATTTTTTTGCTGACATGGCGCCAGGTATGGAAACTTATCAGCCTTGGCAACACATAGGACACTTTTTGTTTGGTGATAATCTATTTCTATTTAACACCATTATTTACACCATTTTGGTCACCAATATTAATATTAAAAACTTCTCACAAATAGCTAAGCAAAAAGAACTGATTGCGAGCCAGCTAAACCATCAGTTAATAGAATCTCAGTTGCAAACATTAAAGATGCAAATCAATCCCCATTTTTTATTTAATACATTGAATGTAATTTCTGTTCTGGTAATGAAATCAGAAAAAGAGCAAGCCACAGAAATGATTAATCGTTTGAGTAGTTTTTTTAGAAACACCCTTGACGATAAAACGCAGCAATGGATACCACTGCAAAAAGAATTGCATCATGTAGAGCAATACCTTGGTATAGAGCAGGTTCGGTTTGGCGATAAAATTAGTATTAAAAAAAATTATGATGATGAAGCTATGTTGACGCTAGTACCGGCAATGTTATTGCAGCCTATAATTGAAAATGCCATGCAACATGGTCTTGAAGAAAAAGAAGGTCAAGGAGAGCTCACCATCAGCTGTACTATTGAAAATGAGTGGTTAATTATCAATATTACTGATGATGGTGCAGGTTGTGATTTTGAAGGGCGATACTTCAAAGAAGGTGTTGGTTTAACTAATGTTAAGTCAAGGTTGCAGCAACTCTATGGCACGCAGTATGAGTTTTCTATCAATAACAATGACCTTGGTGGTGTGACGGTATTGATGAAATTATCAATAAATATTGGGGAGCAAAAATGACCATTCGCGTATTGATTGTTGATGATGAGCCATTAGCTAGAGAGGGCGTTTCTCTTCGTCTTGCAGAAGAAGAAGAAGAAGATATCGACATTGTCGGCGAGTGTGCCAATGGCAGTGATGCCATCAGAGCAATACTATCGCTGCAACCTGATTTAGTTTTTCTTGATATAAAAATGCCAAAGGTAAACGGTTTTGATGTGGTTCATGCCGTAGGTCTTGAACATATGCCGCCAGTGATATTTTTAACGGCCTATGATGAATATGCCATTGAAGCCTTTAATACCCATGCCGTAGATTACCTGTTGAAGCCGATAGACAATGCTCGTTTTAAAGAAAGTTTGCAGCATGCCCGTGAGCAAATTTTAAAAAATTCTATTGCCGAGCGTAGTGAGCAACTCACCGATTTATTAACGCAAACAAAAGGGCTAAGCAAGGTATCACTGCAAAAAAATCAAGGCACAACACAGTTAAGTAATGAACGCTTAGTTATACGCTCAAATGGCCATGTATATTTACTTGAATCAAGTGATATTTACTGGGTTGAAGCAGAAGGAGACTACATTAGTGTGCATACGCCAGAGAAGTCTCATTTGGTACGAGAAACCATGAAAAATATGGAAGCACGTTTGCACGACCAAGGTTTTCAACGCGTACACCGCTCTAGCATTGTTAATTTATTTTATGTAAGAGAGCTTATAAGTTTGGACAGTGGCGATTATAAGATTATTTTACGTGATAATACCAGTGTGAAACTTAGTCGGAATTATCGTGATATTTTGTATAAAAGACTCAATGCAACGCCTTAGTTTTTTAGCCGTAATTTGCTGCGTATTCTCATTATCAATATAAACATCACCAGCATTATTGGTTTCAATATTAGCATCAACATAAATACTAAAGGTCAACATGAACAAACATTTTAAGACAATCATCTTGTTACTCACCCTAATTTCTTCTAACAGTCAAAGCTTAGTGACAACAATCCCACCAGCTAAAAGCAGTGCAGTCAAAGATGAATCTTCTCAAAACTCGGCGGTTTTGTTGTCTGAAATTAGAAATTACAGACAACTATCACCCGTGTTTTCCAGTGCAGGCATGCCGAAGCTAAATGAGCTAACTTCCTTAAAACTAAATGGTTTTCAACATATCATCAATCTTATTCCCGGTAACTTTGATGATGAACAGGAAAAAAGTATTGCGTTAAACATGTCTTTTGAGCAAATTGAGGTGGATTGGCATGAGCCGAAACTGGCCGATTTTCAACAATTTGTTGAGTTAATAAAAACATATCAGCAAGAAAAAGTGTTAGTGCATTGTCGTTTAAATTATCGAGCATCAGCCTTTGCTTACCTTTATCAAACTACACAGTTGGGCGTTGATGAATCAACAGCTAGACAAGAGATGCACTCTGTATGGCAACCAGAAGGAACATGGTTGGAATTTATCAACACGGTTAAGCATCATTATCAAGGTAAGTGATCTATTAATTTTAGGTCACTTTTGTTAATGATAAGTCATCGATATTATTTTGATGATTTATCATCCCTACTTTTGTCGTTGAAAACTGCAACTCATCCACAACATGCTGAAGCTCACCGATTGCCTCTGAAAACACAATAGAACACCGTTAAAGTTACCTTATCTATAAAGTAACAGTGGTCGATACAAGCAATATCGATTAAACGGTGTCTTATGCAAACCATTTTAGAATCTCAACAAGATGATGATAAATCGATAAAATTCTATGCTCTCTCTTTTTTGGCGGCAGTTACATTACTTTCTCTTATTAGTGCTTTTTTTTGGTCTAGTGATGAAAACTCAGCGGCAGAGCTTTCCCTTGAAGAAATAATAATTGCTACGGTTAAATCAGGCAGCTTAGTTCAAGATGTCAGAGCTCCGGGGAATCTTATCTCTAATCATAGGCAGTGGTTATCGGCTAGAGTCAGTGCCAAAGTCATTAAACGTGAACTTGAGCCCGGTGCAATAGTTACCCCTGAAAGTATTATTCTTCGTTTATCTTCTCCTGAATTATTACAGCAATATGAGCGCGTAAAAATTGATTATAAAGTGGCACAAGCTCAGCTTAAAGCGTTAAAGGAAACACACATAACCGCAAAGCAAAAAAAACATGCTGATGTCCAACTCTTGGAAATTGAAAAGCAACAAGCAATAGAAGATGCTGCAGTAAAGAAACTCCTTCGAGTGAAAAAAATCATTCCAACATATCAGTATAACGAAGCAATTCTTCGGGAGAAAAAACTGACCTTAGAGTTAGAAATAGCCATCTTTGAATTAAAACAATTGCCTAGATTACAAGCCAGTTTACTCAATGTTGAGTTGGCTAAAGTAGAGCAGCAATTACTACAAGTTTCTTTATTAGAACAACAAGTTGAATTGTTGAATGTACGGGCAGAAATTCATGGTGTTTTACAAAGTATCTCTGTTGAAGAAGGCCAAGAAATATCGCAAGGAACAGCATTAGCACGCGTGGCAGACCAAACGAGTTTAAAAGCGCAACTACGTGTGCAAGAAAGCCAAGCGAAAGATATTCAAATAGGCCAACGAGTAGAAATTGATACGCGTCGAAGCAAAATTAGCGGTGTGGTTTCTCGTATAGACCCCGCCGTAGTTAATGGCACAGTAACTGTTGATGTTGAACTAGCCAAAGAACTGCCTAGTGAAGTGCGACCTGATTTAAGGGTTAATGGCATTATTGAAGTGACACGTTTAGACAACGTACTGTTAGTTGATAAACCAGCGCATTGGAAAAATAGCAAAACCGCCTACTTTTATAAGATTGCCGATGATTCAACCGCTTTTAAAACTAAAGTGGCCATTGGGGCAACTTCAACCAACTCGATACAGCTGCTTAGTGGTCTCAATAATGGCGATAAAGTCATTATGTCTGATACCTCAGCATTACAAAAACATTCAACCATAACACTCTACTAGCATGTTGACGGAAGTTATCTATTGGCACGATATCAACCTGTCTTGTTAACTCACTATTGCTAACCAAAAAATAATAGAAGGTAAATATTCCATGTCTAATTCAAAAACACTGATTAACATTAATAATCTCAGCAAAATATATCATACAGATGGCACTCAAACTCATGCCTTAAAAGCAATCTCTTTAACTATTAGTCAAGGGGATTATGTCACGATACAAGGGCCATCTGGCGGTGGTAAATCAACCTTGCTTTCCATTATTGGTCTACTGGATAAAGCAACGAGCGGTGAGTATAAAATTAGCGATGTGTCGGTGGCTAAACTATCTCAGTCGCAGATGGCAAAAGTAAGAAATAAAGAAATAGGTTTTATCTTCCA
Organism: Colwellia sp.; assembly: GCA_029938115.1. Classification (GTDB taxonomy): domain Bacteria; phylum Pseudomonadota; class Gammaproteobacteria; order Enterobacterales; family Alteromonadaceae; genus Colwellia. The sequence continues at coordinate 58,121 of JAPYOP010000003.1, forward strand.
AGATTTTAACTTAATTGGAGACATGACAGTAAGCCAAAATGTTGAACTGCCGCTTATTTATCGTGGTGTGAAGAAAAGCGCAAGAAAAGCCAAAGTTGATGAAGTACTTGCACGAGTCAATATGACCGAGCGAGCGCACCATTTACCGAATCAGTTATCAGGCGGACAACAACAACGTGTGGCAGTTGCACGCGCGCTAGTCGGTAATCCAACATTATTGCTGGCGGATGAACCGACCGGTAATTTAGATTCAGTTAATGGCGATTCGGTCATGCAGTTGTTATCTGAACTTAATGAACAAGGCGTTACTATTTGCATGGTAACTCATGACAGCCGTTATGCTCATTTTTCTAACAGAACTATTAATTTATTTGATGGCGAAATTGTTAGTCATTCTAGCGGTGTTACACCAGATGACGCCAAGTCAGTTCAAGAGCATGTAAAAATCGTTGCAAGTCAAATTGCAGTTGAGGCTTAATCATGTCAAAAACAACTGTTTCTTCTAACATAAATGATGTTGATAAAGTTCAGCATAACTTTATAGAAAATGTTGCTATAGATATTAGTTACGCGTTTTCTCGGTTCATTTCGCAACCGATGACCACCTTAATTATAGTGCTGACCCTTGCGTTGAGTATTGGTGCAACTACGGCGATATTTTCAGTGGTCAATGGACTCTTGTTTCAAGCTACGCCGTTTAAAGACAGTGACAAGCTTGTTATTTTACAGCAGCAAGATTTATCAAGGCAGCAAAATTATGGTTTCTCTGCTACTGAAATAATTGATTTTTCTGCACAGTCACAAACGTTTGAGGAAATGTCTGAATACCACAATATGACCTTTACCATGTATGGTAATGGCGATCCGGTCAGAGTGAGGACGGGCGTTGTTTCATCTAACTTTTTTAATATGTTAAATCTTACCCCGATACACGGAAGAGTCTTTACCGAAAGCGAAGACGATATTGGCGCTGAACCGTTGGTGGTATTAACTTACGAGTTTTGGCAAAAAGAATTTAACGGTAAGACCGACATTATTGATCAAAGTGTAGAGTTTAATAATCGTAGCCACAAAATTATTGGTGTTTTGCCCCATTTCCCCCAATTCCCTGATGTTAATGATGTTTATATGGCTATTCCATCTTGCCCATGGCGCAGTAGTGAAAATGCATTATCAAACAGAGGGATGCGAATGATGTCTGGTTTTGCCAGAATAAAAGAAAATTATAGCCTAGCTGATGTAAACACCGATGTGGCAAATATCGCTAAACAATTAGGTGGTACATACCCTGAAGCCTATGCAGAAAATGCTAATGTCAGTGCCTCGGCTTTATCATTACATGATGAGTTGGTAAGAAGTAGTCGACCTTATTTATACACCTTATTAGCAACTACATTACTTTTGTTTTTAATCGCAGTTGCTAACGTGACTAACTTAACTTTATCACAACATGCTAAGCGAAAACGTGAATTTGCAGTACGTTCATCACTTGGGGCAAGCAAAGCAAGGTTAGCGCAATTATTGCTAACAGAGAGCATTTTACTCTCTCTTTTTGGTGGTTTGATCGGTTTGCTTTTCGCCTTTTTAGGGCTAGGTTTCCTAAAAGATTTAGCGAGTAACTTTAGCTCACTTGCCAGTGAAATTAGCATTGATAGTACGGTTATGCTTTTTGCTTTATTTATTTCTACCTTTTCTGGAATCATCGCGGGCATAGTGCCAAGTTTTGGTAAAATTGATTTAGTGAGCTCGTTAAAAGAAGGCGGTAAATCATCATATTCTACCGACCATGGTTTTTTAAGGAATACATTGCTAGTTGGTCAGTTTGCGTTGTCATTAACCTTACTTATCGCCGCAGGGTTAACCATTAAAAGCTTGAATAATTTGCAAAGTGTCGATGTTGGCTTTAGTGCTAAGCATGTGGAAATTTCACAAGTTGATTTAAACTGGACTGTTTATAATAACGCTCAACAGCGATGGCAGATATCACAGCAAATATTGCAAGAAGTTCGTAAACTGCCTAATGTAACTTCATCAGCGCTGAGTATGACTTATCCTAACGATACGGTTGGCGTTAATTATAATAAAGTACGTCAAGCAGTACAGTTAGATGATAGAGACTTTAATGCTGATGATAGGCTCCCCGAGACTTTTATTCGTCCAATAACTGATGGCTATTTTGACTTGCTTGAAAGTAACCTACTGATGGGAAGGGATTTTACTGCGGATGATGACGATAACGGCGCTTTAGTCGCTATTATTAATAAAAAGTTGGCAAACCAATGGTGGCCTAATGAATCAGCCATTAATCACAATATTTCATTCGATCAAGGGCAAACTTGGCTAACTATTGTTGGCGTTGTTGAAAATATTCGAGAAGGCGGAGCCGCAGTTGAATCTAGCTTTCAAATTTATCGACCTATGGCACAAGCAAGCGCTGCTCATATTGCAATATTAGCAAAGTATGAGGGCAGTCAAGCAAGTAACTTCACAGCAACATTTACTCAGGATATCAAAGATATTGTTGCACGATTAGATAGTCGACAACCTTTATCTAAATTTGAAACCTTGCAAAAAGCCGCAGATAACTCCGTAGCCCTACAGCGATTCTTAGCGCAACTATTAACAATGTTTTCTGTTATTGCTCTAGTTATCACTATTAGTGGTGTCAGTGGTGTGATGGGTTATATGGTAAATCTTAGAACGCGTGAAATAGGTATCAGAATGGCCATTGGTGCAGATAAAGCGAAAGTGCTACTTTTAATACTTTCATACGGTATTAAATTAACCTTTATTGGTTTAGTTGTCGGTATCACAGGCGCCTATTTTAGTGGCAATTGGTTAGCGAGTCAGTTGTTTGGTATTAATGGTTTTGATGCAATAATTTATGGCAGTGCATTAATGAGTTTATTATTTATTTCCATTGCGGCTTGTTTCATACCTGCATGGCGAGCTAGCTCAATTCCGCCCATGGTAGCATTAAAGCAATAAGCTGAGATCTGCTCGCTGACTACGATAAGCTTATAAAAAAGTAATTGGGTAACCATCGCCTTAGTTAATTTATTTGGCATTGATAAAACGATAGTAGCAGCTTGTTTTACAAGTGGTTACTAAAAGTAGATATCAAGTAGTCGGCTGTTTTGATAAAGTGTTAAGAGCTGTTATTTGCAGAGCCTTAAGGAGATTAATTTGGAGTACAGTTATTTTACATTGAATGGAGGACAGGTTGGTAATTTAGCTTGTGAACATTGTAATTTTGATCAATTTAACATCAAAGGAAAAATTAAATATGCATTTTTGTTTTTAGAATCAATTCCTTTTTTTCCGCTAAAGAAAAAAATCATATTGAGTTGTGTAAAATGTCATAATATTCTAAATAATAGTTCTATTGATTCAGGTTTATATAAATCAATTAAGAAGAACACATTCAAATTCCACTTCATGTTTCCAATGTATACAGGGCTGTTTTTATCTGTGCTTGCATTAGTCTATTGGCAATATGTAAAATACCAAGAAAATCTTCTTACACAAGCGCATATTCAGTCACCACGGAAACATGATTTTTACTTTATTAATTATCATAAAATCAATAAAAATACTCGACCGAATCAGCACTATCGTTTAGGCAAGGTTGTCAGTGTAAATAATGGATTAGTATCTTTAATTTATGGTGGCTTTACTTATACAAAATCATCTTCATTGATCAGAGATGTTCAAGGCGGAATGACATATGATTCAAGGTACTTTAATGCCGATGAACATAGCTTCACTATTGAGCAATTGCAAAACCTTTATAATGATGATGCTATTTTAGCGGTTAGGCGTCCTATAAATAACAGGCTATATGGCAATGTTGTCATTGATAGCATTTCAATTAATAAAAGCTACAGAACACTAGCTGAAATGTACAATGATAAAGGTCTTGCTTTTATGACCTACTCACATATTGAATCAAATTTAGATAATGCCTACAAATACTTTATAAAATCATCTGAAAATGGCTTTTCAAAAGGGCAAGTTAATTTATCAAAGCTATACTTAGGCGCTGGAGAAATAAATAAAGCACTGTACTGGTTAGATAAAGCATCTATACAAGGAAACGCGGTAGCTATAAAGCTCTACATTGAAAACTGCAAAACAGTTAATGGCTGTGAAAAATCTATATTTATAAATAAGTTAACAGAAATTGGTTATGACGTTTCTTCTAATGAGGTTAATTTTAATAAAAAGTAAAATTTACATGGGATATTAAAATGAGATATGCAGAAAAATGGACTAAGGTAAGCCTTGTAAACTTAGATTTTGAAAAAGTACTAATCTGGTGCAGTGTGAACCTCAAAGGAAATCAATTCATCGATGGTGATAGTATTAAATTTGAGAACAAAGATGAAGCGATTAAGTTTAAATTAGAATATCAAGAATGATGTTTAAGTCACTAACGGGTAACAAAAAACTATAGTTAACTGTCACAGCTTAAAATGAGGAGGGGTCTCGTTTTGAGTGAGATTTCGCCATAGGGTATCAATTCTAAATAAACTTTCATCTCATAAGTTTCTAGCACGCTTTAGGACATAAATTGAGATAGTGATTATGCAACATTACTTTCAATACACCTGCCAAAATGGATTAAGCGGCGAGTGGCTCAAAGAAAGCACTTTTACAAAAGTTTTACATGGGCATACTTTAACAACAGCTATCATATCGCCTCATTGTTCTTCTACTGAAAGAGGCGTACACCATGCGATCGATTTATTTAATCAAAGTGAAAAAGGGAGTGTGGAATGGCGCTCTTGGCAAGTTAAGAAATAAAGGTGTGAAGGGGGAAATGAAAGTGAGTATCAAAGCACACCATCATGGTTCAAAAATCAACTTGGAATATACCGTAAACAGTGATTCACTCATTGAGCATAAAACTTGGTCAAGTTATATCGATGGTATGTTAGCTGCTCAAATGAGCAGCCTTAAAAACTCGTTGAATGAAAGGTAAAACCTACGTCGGATTATCCATCAAACGTAGCATTAATAAACTTTAATAACTTAGGTATTAATATGAATACACTCAATCAATTATTAAAATACTGCAGCTTCTGTATTTGTGCTTTGGTATTTAATCAGGCAAATTCCGCTGCCTTTGTAAACCAGAAAGGGACCCTATCGGATAACATTATAATAAAAAGTGAGGTCTTTAATTACTCACTTCAATACCGCGTCTATACGCCAGCCAAGATGAAAGCAGATGCTAAGCTTCCAACAATTTATTTAGCTGATGGTCAGTGGTATATTGGCTCAGGTAATATGGTTGATGTTTTAGACTGGGAAATTTCAGAAGGCAATATTGAGCCAGTAATTGCTGTTTTTGTTGATAACAGAGACCCAGAAAACTTGGATAATAACCGCCGTAATTCACAGTTTTTCTGCAATCAAAATTATGTCGATTTTTATAAGACAGAGTTACTCCCAACAATTGAAGCAAATTATCCTGCCAGTAATAAGCGAGAAAACCGGGTCATTCAAGGGCTTTCCTTTGGTGGTTATAACGCAGCATGTTTTGGTTTAATGGCACACCAAGAGTTTGGTGGGATTTCAATGCAATCACCAGCGAACAGCAAGATGCTTAAACAAATTTCTGCCCGTTATAAAGCAGCAGAAAAATTACCTGTTAAGATATTTTTAAGTTTTGGTAAGAAAAATGATAATCAAATTGAAGGTAGAAAGTTTAAAAATATATTATTAGAAAAGGGATATGAGCTTGAATATAAAGAAGTAAATTTTGGTCACGAATGGCGAAACTGGGGCCCATTACTTGATGATAGTTTAAGGCACTTTTTTGCTAATTAACCGTTTACAAATGTTTGACAGTGCTATCCATTAAACTCGTTATATTCCTCTTCATATCATCCATTGCGCATTAATTACTGAGCAATGGATGCTCAATAATTACAAACGAGGAATCAACTATTCGACTTTAAATGAAGTGTATTAACAAATAACCTTGGATCTTCAATTTTATCTAACATTGAAACATCGGGTAAACAATCGTCATCGACATAATCAATAAAATTAGCGGCCGAGTCAAACACTAAAATATCAAACGCTAATCGATCCAATCCGTATAGGCCTCGGTGGATCATGTCTGCCGAAAAAACCAACAGGTCGCCAGCGGCTAATTTAATTTGTTTACCGGAAGATAGGTTTTCATTACTCACTCGGCCCCTTTCTTCTTGTCGTACATCAAACTCTTCATCATTATCCCACCGCTTATGTGAACCTGGCACTAGTTCAATACCAAGTTCATCAAACAAAGGAACTCGAAGGTGCACTACTTGAGTCTCATGAATGACTTGCTTTTGTATTTCAATGTCATGGTCGTATTGACAGTCTCGATGCCAAAAGTCTTTTAATTGAGGATTAACAGGGTTGAAAAATAATTGGGTATTCATAAAAGCTGGATTAACAGGTATAACCGATTCGACCACATCCATCATCTTTTTTGAACTGATAAAGTTAAAAACCTTCACTCTATCATCAAATTCTAAGTACTCACTTCCGGTAATTAAAGAAGAATTGAAAGCGTCATCTTGGTAGAATTTCAAGTTGTCTTTTTTCCACAATTGATGGAATTTTAATATGACTTCTCTAAGGGATGAAATTTCAGATGCGCTAAAATAATTTCTAATAACAAAGTAACCTACATCGTCATAGCTGCTATTCAAGTGACTTTGATTGTCTATCATTTATTGCTCTTACCTCTTCTTGAAAGTAACTTTATTTCTGCCTGTTTCTTTTGCGGTGTAGAGTGCAATATCGGCATTTTTCAGCAAAGCATTCAAATCCTCTCCTACGTTCCATTGACATATACCTATGGATATTGTCACTGATATGATTTTTTCTCCTTGCATGAGTTGTGTTTGTTCAACGTTTATTCGAAGGCGCTCGGCTGCTTCTAAAGCGTCTTTTTTATTATCACACTCTAATAATACTGCAAACTCTTCACCACCAAGTCTAGCAATGGTTTCGAAGTTACGAGTTGTATTTTTTAAAGATTTTGCAACCTCAATTAACACTAAGTCTCCTGTAGAATGACCATAGCTATCATTTACATTTTTGAAAAAATCAATATCGATCATTAACATGTATAATTTTCGAGTTGAGTGGTAAGCTTTGTTTCCCTGATTACGTACCCATTTCTCAATTGTTTTATCGCCATTTTCTATAAATGCTCTGTGGTTACAAAGCTTAGTAAGGGAGTCTATTCTTGCTTCTTGTACTGCTGCTTCTTTGGCTGTTTTTAGTGCATTTCGAACACTGTTTATTTCTGATTTTGCATGCAATCCGCCAAAAATAGTTATGCTTAGCGCGCCAAGAATTGACATAGCTTGCTCTAAAGAAGTAAAAGGTACCCCTTGTTCAGTCAGAGGTATTCCAGTGTATTGAAAAATAAACACGGTCAAAAAACTGAATGCAATGGTGGCGTAGAGTGTTTTAGCTACAATGGCTTCACCAAAAGTAATGCTGACAATTGGCAAGGTCATAATCATAAAAACAAACGGTGAAGAAATGCCACCTGTCATTAACATGCCGTAGAGCATAAAACCAACGGATCCTAATAACGCAATTAGCAACGGAATGATGAATGTTTGAAAGTAATACATTGTCATTAACCCCAGTGAAACACTGGCAATGATTGCTAAAATAATAAAAGGTAAGGGACGGCCGGGTTCACCATAAAGCAGCAGAGGAATATTAAAAATGATCATATTCGAAACTATAATCAACTGCATTCGAGATACCGCTTGATATCGTCTTGCGAGTCTCTGAAGTTTAGGGTTTTTTGCAACACTTTGAGGAATGAAAAAATCTGCAATTCCGATGATCTTGTGTAGCATAAAAACTCTGCATTAATATTGTAAAAGTAAATTATAGTGAATTATTGCCATTGCGGCTATCGATGTTTTAATTCTGGTTATTAACCGCTTTAGTGAAATTCTTTTTACATTAAATTTATCTATAAATTTTCATTTTTATATCACCTTATTCTATAAAAAAATGATTGCATTCCTCTAAAGGCATGTTTTATTTGAGAGAAGTTTATAGAACAATAAATAGACAACGGTTATTAACCTTTGTGTTACTTTCTTGAGTTCTTCTACTGTATTTTGTCGCTTGCAACACTTGTTGAAATCCTTTTAAATGAATCGTCGATTTGTTGTTTTTTTGATATTAATGAATAACAGAACTGGCCACAACGTAGTTTCATCATCACGAATTTATTTTATTATCGTGATGATTTTCAAGGTGTTTTATATAGTTACGAGGTGTTAAAAATGAGAAGACAGAAAAGAGATAAATTGGGAAGAGCGCATTCAAACGGTTATCAAGCAGGCCTTAGTGGTAAATCAAAAGAAAATTGTCCATATGAAAATATTGATGCAAAATCACAATGGTTAGGGGGATGGCGTGAAGCGGTGACCGATAGAAATATGGGGTTGTTTAAATAAACTAATACAGCTTATTGCCATTTCGCTCGATTTTGTTGTCAAAAGTACTCATTCATACTTATAAACTCCGTGCTTTCTCCTCAAACTCGAACGAAATGGCTGCAATTTGAATAATTATAGTTTTGAAGTTAATACAGATATTCTAAGCTTTTCCACCACAGACAGTGCAACTTTCTTGTTTTTTCATCTTAAACTGTTGCCACTGATTTGATAAACCATCAAACAAATTCAATTGATTAATTTGAGCCTTATTATTGGTAAGTAGCTTTATTGCTTGCAAAGATTGCATACCCGCAATAATGGCAAGTACTGGACCTAAAATACCGAGTGTTTGACAATTGTTTGCCGGCGCTTTTTCACTTGCAGGGAACAAACAATGATAACAGGCGCTGTTATCATCTCTTGGGTCAACTATTAGTTGCTGGCCATCAAAACCTGTGGCCGCGCCTATTACTAAAGGCACCTTATATGAGACACAGGCTTGATTGATTAAATAGCGCGTTTTTATATTGTCTGAGCAATCTAGCACTAAGTCTACTTGTGGTAAGTAATAATCACATAGTTCTTGATCTAGCATGTCATCAATGGCTTCTATGTTACTGTCTGGAAACTGTTGACTAAGCTTGTCGACGGCAGTATCTGCTTTATTTTGGTTAATATTTTGTTCATTGAACTGGATCTGCCTAGGCAAATTGCTGAGCTCAATAGTATCGCCGTCAGCTAAATATAAAGTACCAACACCGGCTGCGGCTAAATATAAGCTAACGGGATTACCCAAACCGCCAACACCAACAATTAGTACTTTGGCATTACGTAGGGCTATTTGACCTTGCTCGCCAATCTTGTCCATCATGATTTGCCGTGAATATTTTAGCTGTTCTTGCGTTGTTAACACCTTGTTTCCTCTTATCTAAATCTTTTTTGAACCCATACAGCGAACTTGTCTTGGAACTTAATAAAGGTAAGTGCGAACTGCACCCGCTTTAAATTGCAAATAGACACTTTGCCCAACTCTTAGTGCTAATTTTTGTTGTGAAAATATGCTGATATTGACAAAAAATTCTTGCTCGTTGCACTTTGCCGTAATCAATACGTTATTGCCCTTGATATTAACCGAGCTTATTTCAGCCGATAGGTGGTTAACAATAGAAGAGTTTAATGGCTCGCTTAATGAAATACTAATATCACTGGCTAAGATGAAACAGCGCAGTGTTTGTTCATTTGTTTTTTCACTTATTTGAACTGATTTTTCACCAAGCGCAGGTAAATAAATATCGACACATTCGCTTAATGAAGAGCTTAAAGAGAGTACCGCTAAACCATGCCCATTATTGAGTGTTTTAATTGGTAGAGACAAACTTGTTTGTTGATGGATAAAGTCATCTGCCGATGTTTCATTTTGAGAATAATTTAGCTGGTGGATCATGTGATGAATCCCACCATAACCAATGACCTTGCCTTTGGATAATACCAATAGTTTGTCACATACTTGTTGTAGCTCATCCAAAGAGTGGCTGACATAAAGCATAGGCAGTTGCAGTTCGCGTTGTACTTTAAGCATTAACCTAAGTAAGTTAATTTTTGCTTGTCTATCAAGGGCACTCAATGGTTCATCTAGTAAGAGCAACTTTGGCTCGGTTAAAATGGCTCTTGCTAGTGATACTCGCTGTTTTTGTCCCCCAGATAGCTCGTCAACATGCTTGTGTAATAGTGAACCTAGTTCGGTTAAGTTAATTACCTCATTGAAATCTAAGCGGCGATTTTGACAGCGCTTAGCGGCAAACTTCAAATTGTCTAAGACATTTAAATGAGGGAACAAACGAGTGTCTTGAAACACTAAACCAATGTGTCGCTGCTCTGCTTTAACAAAGGTGTTGTCGTTACTATCAATTAAGAAAATATCATCCAATATAATCGAGCCATTGATGTTTCTTTCTAAGCCTGCAATAGCACGTAAAAGCGTGGATTTTCCTGAGCCAGAATGCCCGAAAATACCAGTAATGCCTTGTAAAGACAATTCATGTTTAATGCTTAGATTAAATGGATTTAAATTAATTTTAAAGTTGAGGTTAAGAGTCATTTCGTCCCCTCTGAACTATTTTTTTGCTGGGTCTGTTGAGTAGATAAATGGCTGACAGAAGTACCATGGAGCCAGCTAATAAGCTGATTGCCAAAATATGTGCTTTAGCATAATCAAACGATTCAACATGATCAAAGAGCGCAATAGAAAGTACCCTTGTTTCACCGGGAATATTACCGCCAATCATTAAAATAACACCAAATTCGCCAACCGTATGGGCAAAGCCTAAACTAGCCGCAGTAATAAAACTGGCTTTAGTTATGGGTAAAACAATATTGAAAAATCTATCCATTGGGCCGGCACCTAGCATAGCGCCAGCTTCAAGTAGAGGCTCTCCTAATTGTTCAAATGCTTTTTGCAGTGGCTGTACCACAAAAGGCATGGAATAAAGTACCGAGCCAATAACAATGGCTGAAAAGCTAAAAGCGAGCTGTTGGCCTGTTGCTTGTTGCCACAGTTCTCCTGGTAAATATTGCGGTGAAAAAGCGATCAGTAAATAAAAGCCTAAAACAGTTGGAGGCAATACTAAGGGCAGGGCGACAATTGCTTCAATAATTACTTTAAAACGGCTTTGCATTTTAGCGAGAAACCAAGCGAGTGGCGTGCCAATGAGTAATAAAATCACTGTGGTCAAAGCGGCCATTTTTAAGGTTGTATATAGGGCAAGTAAATCTGGATTGATCATGAGCCTGCCTTTGTTATGTTTAACACACCATCAGTAAATTTAGCATAACCAAAACGAATGATTTTCTTTTGAACAGCAGCAGATAATAAATAGTCACTTAAGCGTTTGGCTTCATTGATGTTTTTACTACTCTTAATGATCACTAATTGTTGCGCTATTGGTTGATGGTAACTTAACGGAATAATAGCACCGCTTAAGTTATTTAGCACAAGTTGGCTATTAGCCACTAGGCCACTGTTAACCGCTTGGCTTCGAATTTGGGCAAAGGTTTGGTTAACATTAATGCCTTGAATAAGTTTGCTTTGATACCGTGACCACAAGTTTAAATGCGCTAGTGTTTGCTTGGCCGCTTTACCGTAGGGTGCGGTATTGGGATTGGCGATAGCAAAGCGTTGAGGAACTTTTTTTAAATCATTTAATTGTGCTGCTGAATTCATTGATAGCAATGCTAACTGACCACGAGCATAGGTTTTTCGGCTATTGGTTAATACTAAATTCTGCTGCTCAAGTTGTAAGGGTCGTGTGCTGTCAGCCGCAATAAAAATATCAAAAGGCGCGCCATGTTTGATTTGTAAAAATAACACACCGGTTGCGCCACTGATTATTTGTGTCGCTATGTTAGTTTGTTGATGAAACTCAATAAGTAATTTTTTTAATACCGGCGTAAAATTTGAAGCAACGGCAATACGAAGTGGTTTTTCTGATGAGCTAAGCGCAGAGCCGCTCCAGCTTAAAGTAAGTATGAGTACAAATATTTTAAACCAAGAATTGTTTGACATGAGTTACCACTTGGCCGCTTTATTTTCATCACTTGTTTTGGCGTCTAACCAGTTATTACCTTGCTCTGTGCTTTCTTTTTTCCAAAAAGGTGCCTGTACTTTTAAGTAATCCATAATAAATTCGTTGGCAGCAAAAGCGTCTTGGCGGTGCTTGCTAGTAACACCAACAAAAACAATTTGGTCGCCAATAAAAAGTTCGCCAACACGGTGGATCACTTTTACTCGACCAAGTCGCCAGCGTACTTTTGCCGTACAGAGGATTTTCGCTAGTGACTTTTCTGTCATCCCAGGATAATGCTCCAACGTTAAGCTAGTAACATGCTTACCTTCGTTCCTGTCGCGTACTCGACCAGTAAAGGTAACAACCGCACCATCACAGGCATTCTCATGTTCAAGCAAGGCAACTTCATCAGCTAAACTAAAGTCGGTCGTTTGTATCGATATTTCAGGGGAGGTATTTTCAGTCATTTATTTACCTTTCTTTGTAACTATCAACTTGCCACTCACTTCTTCTTTTTAGCCACCAGTGACGGGAGGAAAAAAAGCGACTTCATCACCCGCTTCAATAGCTTGTTCGCTGTTAACCATGTCGTGATTTACAGCAGACAATAAAGCGCTATTAGCAAAGACTTGTTGCCATTTATCATCTTTACTGGCTAGTTCAGCTTTTAAATCAGCAATGGTCGTTAAGTTTTCACTACTTAACGATAATTCGCTGCAATTTAATTGCTCTCTAAGGGCTGCAAAAAAAACGACTTTGATCATGAACTTTCCTATTTATTATTTTGTAGGTAGAGGACAAGTGCCTACCTATTGTCGTAGTATGCGCCTACGATTGTCGCAGCAAGCTACGGCCTACAGGTTTATTTACTCTGCCAGTTTCCTGACTTGCCACCTTCTTTGGTTAGCACTTTAATACTATGAATTTCCATAGCTGGATCAGCCGCTTTACACATATCAAATAAGGTTAAGCAAGCGACAGAAACGGCAGTTAATGCTTCCATTTCAACGCCAGTTTGTCCGGTTAAGCGACAAAGACTTGTGACTTTAACTTGTGAATTGTCATCATCAAGGGTGAAATCAACTTGCACTTTGCTTAGCATTAATGGATGACACAACGGAATTAAATCACTGCACTTTTTAGCAGCTTGAATACCTGCAATACGAGCAACAGCAAAGACATCACCTTTTTTGTGCTTGCCTGTGGTGATCAATTCAAATGTAGCGCGGTTCATCTTGATAAACCCTTGCGCAGTTGCTGTGCGTGAAGTCATCGCCTTTTCAGTTACATCAACCATGTTAGCTTCGCCTTGCTGATTCAAGTGGCTAAGTTCAGGTGTTGATTCTTGTGCTGATTCAGTTTCTAAGCTAGGGGGAGTTGAATTGCTCATTAGCCACGAGTCTCGCATTGCTGTGCTGTAATATTTAAGTGTGGTACAAAATTACAAGGTCTGTGGCTAGCATCTAACTGCTCTTTAATCACTTTATCCCAAGCTGTTTTACAAGCATTGGTTGAGCCGGGCACGCATAAAACCACTGTTTTGTTGGCAATGCCACCAAAGGCGCGTGATTGAATAGTTGATGTACCTATTTCGCTTAATGATACATGACGAAATACTTCACCAAACCCTTCTACATTTTTATCAAACAAAACCATTAATGCTTCAGGGGTGTTATCTCGTTCGGTGAAACCTGTGCCGCCCGTTGAAATAATCGCGTTAATGCTGTCATCAGCAATCCATTTGGAAACTTGGGCACGAAGTTGATAAACATCATCAATGACAATCGCATTGTCAGCTAAGTTATGGCCAGCAGTGGTTAGGCGCTCAATCAAGGCTTGGCCTGAAGTATCATTTTCTGCCGTACGTGTATCTGACACGGTTAACACTGCAATGTTTAAGGGAATAAAAGTTTTGCCGCCATGTGCTGACATAAGGTTTTCCTTTTTAAATTTTATTTTTGTCGCAGCAAGCTCCGACCTACAAAAGACTGTTATAAATTAAATAGTTTCTTTGCTTGTTGCCATTCTTGTGGCGTATTGGTATTAAACAAAATGTTCACATCACCGCTTTGAATAGCTTGATGTGGTATTTGATTTAACAACGACTTAATTGATGGACCTCTTACTTTAAATCGAGAGTCTTTAAACTGGGAACTATCAAGTTGGTTACTTTTCTCTTTTTCAGTAAAAGCTTGTGCTAAAAATATTTCTAAGTAGGCGTTATTAGGTAAATATAGTGGAATATTATGGCCTTCAAAATATGTAGCCTTTTGACTTAGTTCCCCTTTAAGACGCAAGTCAGCTAGCGCTTTTGCGGTCATAAAAGGTAAATCAACCGGTAGTATTAACAGTGATTTAGCTTGAGGAAAATGTGACAGCACACTTAAAATACCACTAACTGGACCAGTTTGTTTTATTTTGTCAGGCACATCGTAATTATCACCACTGACAACAATATGACTAAGTCCTGAGTCACTCAGAACTTGTTTGGAAAACTCAAGCATAGAACGGTTATTTCGATTCAGCCGCGCTTTATCTTGTCCCATGCGAGAAGATAAGCCGCCCGCAAGTACAACGCCCAAACACTCGGTATTGGCAAAAGTGTTTTGTGAAGAATTATCAATAGGTAACATGCTAACCACCTAACATGGCTAAATGCTTGGTACCGCCAGTGAGTTTATCGTGAAGAAAGTGCGCTGCTTTTTTATCGCCAAGCAAAGACAATATTTTTGCTTGTATAGGCTCAATGTCATCACACTGTAATTGTTCGCGTAAAGATAAGCCATTTTCACCAAATAAACACAGGTGTAATTTGGCTGAAGAGCTAACGCGTAAACGGTTACAATTATCACAAAAATCTTTAGAATAAGGCATGATCAAGCCAATGCGACCTTGATAATCAGGGTGATAAAACTCTTGCGCCGGTCCTGCCGCTTTGTCTTGGATAACCGGTAGCCAGCCATCTAAAATCAAATTTTGTTTAATGCGCGAACCTTGAACATGCTGAGCATCAAAGAATTTTTGATTATCACCTGTTTGCATTAGCTCAATAAAACGTAACGTTACGGGGGTATCTTTTAACCAGTCTAAATAGCTCTGAATATCGCTACCGCTATACTCGCGCATCAATACCGTATTTACT
The DNA here is from genome assembly GCA_029938115.1 of Colwellia sp. Taxonomy (GTDB): domain Bacteria; phylum Pseudomonadota; class Gammaproteobacteria; order Enterobacterales; family Alteromonadaceae; genus Colwellia. Next base: position 73,303 of record JAPYOP010000003.1, read on the forward strand.
TTAACGGTAGGGCGTCCATCAGCCAGCGCCATATCAATACCTTTTAAAATGGTATCGAGTTTATTATGACCCGTAATGGCAAGGAACTGCCTTGGATCTAAGCTGTCGATGCTAATGTTGATGGCATCAATACCAGCATTTAACCACTGAGGCAAATGCTCAGGTAGCTTAAAACCGTTACTGGTTATCGCGACTTTTTTAATGCCTGGAGTTTGTTTGCACGTTGCAATGATCTCAGGGAGATCTTTACGTAGGGCAGGTTCACCACCGGTAATGCGAATTTTTTCAGTGCCAAGACCTGCAAACGCTGAAGTTAAGCGTTTGATTTCGTCAAGTGACATAAAATCACGCGGTTGATCACATTGATAACCGTCAGGCAGGCAGTAATTGCATTTAAAATTACAAACGTCGGTAATTGATAGGCGTAGATAATAAAACCTACGGCCAAAGTTGTCTGTTAACATATCACCTTTCCAAATGTTGGGAGGCTAACGCGTTTCCTTGTTAACCCTGGCAGCAAGAGATTTCAAAAGAGATGTCTGCTACGGCTCGAAATTACATTGCCTGTTTATTTAAAACAAGGCGTTAGCTATTTCAGCTCGGTGTAAAGTATAATTCTTAGCCAAATGACTAAGAATTGAGTATATCATTTAATGTTGATCATAATAATATTTTTTGATTTGAGGCTTATTGATTAGAATCAACAAATGCGTGAATTAAGTATTTTAAAAAGACAAAGCACTATTACTTTTATGTCTAATTAAGTGATAATAGTGTCATTAAAAATATTGTAGATACTTCTAAGTTAAGCGAGTTTGTTATGTCTGATTGTTGTTCCGCGCCAGGTTTATTACCCTTTGAATGTGCACTAGAAAATATGTTGTCACAAATAACACCGGTGACTGAAACCTTAACATTGCCGATCACACAAGCACTTAACGCTATTTTGGCGCAAGATATTGCCAGCCCACTTAATGTGCCGAACCACGATAATTCTGCGATGGACGGTTATGCTTTTGCTATTGCAAGCTTAACTCAAGGTAATACCTTAACCCTCGTTGGTCGTTCTATGGCTGGTGCGCCTTTTCAAGGTGAATGTAAGGTAGGTGAATGTATACGCATTATGACTGGCGCTAAAATGCCTGAGTGTTGTGATAGTGTTGAAATGCAAGAAAATGTGAAAGTTGCAGCGGATCAAATTTCTTTTCTTGAAGAAAAGCAGCTTGGCTCCCATGTCCGTAATGCCGGTGAAGATATTCGATGGGGTCAGCATGTACTTAACCAAGGACATAAATTGTCAGCGGTAGATATCGGCGTGTTGGCTTCATTGGGCATTAAAGAGGTGATTGTTTATCGCAAACTCAAAGTAGCACTAATTGCTACGGGTGATGAATTAAAGTTACCGGGGCAAGTATTAAACTCGGGCGATATTTATGAGAGTAACAGTTTTGTTTTACGCGGCATGTTAGACAAGTTGCATATAGATGTTATTGATTTTGGTATAATAGAAGATGATTTTGAGGCAATTAAAGCCGCTTTTGTTAGTGCTGACAGCCAAGCCGATGCGGTTATTTCTTCGGGCGGTGTTTCCGTTGGTGATGCTGATTATACTAAAACAGTTTTAGATAATTTAGGTGAAATTGGCTTTTGGAAAATAGCGATGAAACCAGGTAAGCCGTTTGCTTTTGGAAAATTGCCAAATAGTGTCTTTTTCGGTTTGCCGGGTAATCCTGTTTCTGCGCTAGTAACCTTTCATCAACTAGCGATAGTGGCATTAACAAAAATGCAAAATGCGCAAGCATTAAAGCGCACTAACCTACAAGTACAATGTGTGAGTGACTTAAGAAAGTCGCCTGGTCGAATGGACTTTCAACGCGGCGTGGTTAGTGTTAATGACCAAGGTGAAAATGTAGTTGAATCGACTGGTTCTCAAGGATCGGGCATTTTATCAAGCCTAGCACGAGCAAACTGCTTTATTGTTTTAGCGGCTGAACAAGGTAAGGTCTCAGCTGGAGAAATGGTGACAGTACAATTATTCGATCAGTTTATTTGTTAATGTTAACAGAGTTTGATAAGTGATGTGTTGTTTGTTTATTGTACAACAAGGTGAATAACTGCTAAATTATCTTAAAAAAAGTAAGTGTATTTTAGGGGGGCGGATGAAACATAAACTAAGTTTTTGTTCTATAAATATTTTGAGCGATAGTATTGCTGAAGTAATAATCAATAAACATATTGTAATATCAATGGAAATGGTTGAAGAATTGCATCAATTAATATCGAAACTTTTTGTTTATAACTTTGGTATTTTGATAAATAAAATCAACCCTTATAGATACTCATTTGAAGCTAAATTGAGTATAGGCTCTCATGCTAATTTAAAAGCAATAGCCATTGTTAACTACACTAATAAAGGTGAATCTGTCACCCAAGACATTATTCAGGTCAGAATAGTAGATGATTGGAATTTGAAGTCTTTTTCTGGTTTAGAATTAGGTTGGCAGGAAGGTTTTGAATGGTTAGAAAAAGAGTTATCGGCGACTAACTGATAACTCTTGGCAGTTTTTTAATTACTCAATTATTACAATTGTGAAAAACATTTCGCTGCTGCTTCTAAGGTTTTTTCAATTATTTCATCTGTATGAGCAGTTGATAAAAACCCCGTTTCAAATGCTGATGGTGCTAAATAAATACCGTGTTCTAACATCAAATGGAAGAAGCGTTTAAATTTATCACTATCACAAGCCATAACCTGTTCAAAAGTGCTGATTGGTGTTTGATCACTAGTGAAGAAGAAGCCAAACATTGCACCAACATAATTGATACTTAAATCGACACCGTGTCGCTCTGCGGCAGCTTTTAAACCCATCGCTAATTTTTCAGTTGCGGCATTTAGCTGTTGATGTTTATCACCTTTTGCTAATTCAGTTAATGAAGCTAGACCTGCTGCCATTGCGATAGGGTTACCAGACAAAGTACCACCTTGATAAACCGGGCCGACTGGGGCGATGTAATCCATGATTACTTGCTTGCCACCGAATGCGCCAACAGGCATACCACCGCCAATTACTTTACCTAAAGTAGTTAAATCTGGCGTAATGTCGTAATGTGCTTGTGCGCCGCCTAATGCAACACGAAACCCTGTCATTACTTCATCAAAAATAAGCACTGAACTGTATTCGTCACAAACATCACGCAAGCCTTTAAGAAAACCATCTAAAGGAGGAATACAATTCATATTGCCTGCAACAGGCTCAACAATAATGCAAGCGATGTCATCAGGATATTTAGCAAAAATCTCTTTTACTTCGTCAATATTGTTATAACTAACGGTTAATGTGTGCTTGGCAAAATCAGCCGGAATACCGGGGGAACTCGGTACGCCTAGAGTTAACGCGCCAGAGCCTGCTTTTACTAACAATGAGTCTGCGTGGCCATGATAACAACCTTCAAATTTTAAAATTTTATCACGCTTGGTGAAACCACGGGCTAAGCGAATAGCACTCATCGTTGCTTCTGTGCCAGAACTGACCATACGCAAAGATTCCATTGACGGCACTAATTCACGTACTTTTTTCGCCATGATAATCTCTAATTCAGTAGGTGCACCAAAACTTAAGCCATTTTGTGCTGTACTAATTACTGCATCTAAAATAGCGGGGTGGTTGTGACCTAGAATCATCGGCCCCCATGAGCCTACATAATCGATATAAGCATTATCATCGGCGTCATAAATATAGGCACCTTCCGCTCGTTTAATAAATGCTGGTGTGCCACCAACGCTACTGAATGCACGTACAGGCGAGTTTACGCCACCAGCGATAACATTTTTTGCTTGTGCAAATAGCTGCTCTGAATTGCTTGTTAAAAGATTAGTTGATCCATTCATAGTAAAACTCTTTTTTGGTTCATTGGTATTTTCGTGACTGAGTATAAACTTGACCTGAATAAGATCAGTTTTCACTCAGAAAAATTATTATTAGTGAATATTTAGCGTTTATTTGTGTGCCAGTTTACGTCTTTCTCGTATTGCGTTAGTTGATCTTCAACACCCAATGTTAAGGCAAATAGTGCCATTCTTACTAAAACACCATTTTGTGCTTGTCTAAAAATAGCCAAACTATCTAGATCATTCAAGTCGGTATCTAATTCATTGGCTTCAGGGCGAGAATCCCTTGGAAGCGGGTGCATAATCACGGTGTTTTCACGGCAATACTGCTGATAAATACTTTTGTTTAAACTGAAATGACCACGATATAGGTCGGCTTCGTCTCTACTCGCAAAACGTTCTTGCTGAATGCGAGTTTGGTAAATAACATCGCAAGATAAATTACCTGCCATGGTATCAGTAATAATTACTTGGTGACCTGCATCTTCCAGTGTTGAAATAACACTATCAGGCATTTGCAATGCAGTTGGAGATACCATGGTTACTTTCACATTATTATAAAGGCTAAGTAGCTTTGAAAGTGAATGTACCGTACGGCCATGCTTTAAGTCACCCATTAGCACGATATCAAGATTATCTAAGCCTTTTTGATAATGCATCATTTCAGACTGTATGGTGAATAAGTCTAACAAGGCTTGTGTTGGATGCTCGTTGGCACCATCACCCCCATTAATTACAGGCACTGTACTGCCTTTTGCAAACTTATCCACTGAATGCATTGATGGATGGCGCATGGCAATAACATCAGAGTAACCGCTAATAACTTGTGCAGTATCAAATAAGGATTCACCTTTACTTAATGATGAATTTTCTTGACCAACAGTTTCACGAACATAGCCACCTAATAAATTGAAAGCAGTACCAAAACTAACACGTGTTCGAGTGCTAGGTTCAAAAAACAGGTTACTTAGAATTGCACCTTCAAGCACAGTGCAACGTTTTTGACGAGCTGCATAGGGAGCCATATGCGCTGAAACATCTAATATTCTTGCAATAGCATCGCGATCAAACTGAGATACTGAGAGGATATTGCTACCTTGAAATTTCATCATTTAGATAAATGCCGCAGTTAATAAAGCACGAAAAATTTGCGGAAATATAGCATAAACTTAAGGTTTTTAGAATGATAAAAGTAAGTTTTAATTTGCAGGGGAGTTCAGGATAAAGCGAAACTAAGCATCATTGTTATTTCTTTATTTATATATATATGTTGAAAATTCCTTATATTCACCAATATGTGTAAATATTCATCTCGTTATTCTTGATATGATAGCTGAGAATTCGCTGTGAAATCATTACTTAAAAGGAAAAGCTATGAAGCTTAATGAAAAAATAAAACAACTTAGAAACAGCGCTAGTTTAACTCAACCGGAGCTCGCGCAAGCGGCAGGTATTGAACAATCATACTTATCAAAATTAGAAAATGACAAAGGCTCACCTTCATTTGAAGTGATTAGTAAATTAGCTGCAGCGTTATCTATAGATGCGATGTCGTTAATTGAAAGTTTAGACGAAAGTTATATCAAAGAAAGCTTAGCGCATATTCCAGAGATTGCAGCCAAAGCAACAGAAATTCGAATAACTAAACAACAAAAAGAAAAGCGGTTATATGTTCAAGCTGCCTTTATGATTGTGTTCGGTATTGCTACGGTATTATTAGGTGGCTCTAAAGCTGTTTTTTCAAACTATACTTATGAATATTATTCTTTTGGCGTGCTTAAAGAAGGAGAACCTTTAGGACAATTTACCACCAGACATTTAATGGTCATTGGTGAATCACCTCAAGAAAGAGAAAAGCGTCTGATTGGTAACAGAGATCGAATTGATGAGGTACATCTTGTTATGCCTGACTATTTAGGTGAACAATTTGTACAAAGTGTTGCTGATGGCCGAAGAATATATCGTTTAGAAAATACAATCAAAGCTAGTCATCATTATAATGATTTGGTTTTAGTTCTTGGTGTTATCTTTATTATGCTAGGTGGCTTTACCATGCATTATGTTTATCGTTTTAAACGTTAACCCAAATATACTAATAAAACCACACGGTTATATAGGCAACTCAGGACTCAGGATTAAATTATAAATATACTCTTTGTAGGTTGTACTAAGTTCGACAAAAGGGCAATAAATTACCCCCTACAAAGGTTATGATGCTTTTCCTGAGCTAAGAGCATAGGCGCGTAAACTAAGTAAATAGCGGTTTAACATAGGCCAAAATAATTATTACAAATAACACGAGCACGGGAATTTCGTTAAAAATTCGATAAAATTTCCCTGAACGAGTGTTTTTGTTTTGTTGAAAAACGTTAACTAATTTGAAACAGTAGCCGTGGTATACCAGTAGAAAAACAACTAGGGTTAGTTTTATATGTAACCATTTAGCCGCAACAAACCAAGCACGACCATATGCGAAAATTAGCATTAAGCCCAGTAGTATAGTTAATACAGCAAAAGGTGTGATGAAGTAGAGTAAACGCTTTTCCATGCCTTTTAATTGTTGTGCTACTTCCACTGAGCTAGTTTCAGCATGATTAACAAATAAGCGTGGCAAGTAAAATATTCCAGCAAACCACGCCACCATGAAAATCACATGAAAGGCTTTAAACCATAAAATATTGTTTATTAAAAAATCATTCATTATTTGATTTCCCTTCAATTACACATGGACGTGCTGGTACTTCAGTTGGCAATACACCTTTGATGAGTTTGCCATTAACCAAATACTGTCTAATTTGCTCGAATGTAACCATACCGATGATGTCATCCATATTATCCTGATAGATATAAACGCCACCACAACGATCATTAACAAGGGTTAAATATGCTTCCGCCAATGTTGCCTGATGAGATAACGGATGAAGCTTATGCAAATTCATTTTCTCTGATATTTGATACTCAATTACTATTTCTTCTGATGAGACGTTCTTCTTCTGTTGCTCATGCACTAAAGGAATATTTTCATTGAACTCAGCCCAGTAATAATCAACTTGTTCAATAAGTTGTTTATTCTTCATTACTCTTTTTATGGTTTTATTAACCACAGGTGTTTTGATATCGCTTGTCACGATAATGCCTGCAATAGTTGATTCAGAGGCCCGCTCTAATAGCTCAATCTTTTTAATCATCAAAGCTAAAACGCCAATTTTTTGCAATGTTTTTTCTATTGGAGGTGTACGATACGGCAAACCTTGCACATCAAGTTGCATGGTAAATACAGAGCGGTTTTTAAATAGCTGTCCTGAAATAATGCTAGCAACGGTGATGACTATCATCGCAGGTAGTATTAATTCTAATTGTCCTGACAATTCCACTACGGCTAGTAATGCCGCGAGTGGAGCATTTAAACTTGCCGCCATAAAACCGGCCATACCCATTAAAATAAAATCGTTACCTAAATGCTCTCCAGGAAGTAATTGCATTACTAAAGCGCCCCCCAATGCACCTGCAATAGCGCCAATACCTATAATGGGCCCGATTATTCCTCCGGGAATACCTAAGCCAAGGGCAAAAGTGGTCATTAAAAATTTTGCTACTAGTAGACTAAGTAAAAAGCCAATATGCCAATTGTTAGACAGTGAAACATCAATGGCGCCGCTGCCAACACCCATAGCGCCGGGAATTAGGTAGCCTAAACTACCCGTGATCATTGCAGCTAACATAAGTCTAGGCACTATATGAAGCTTTGTGCTGTGACTAATAACGGTTACTAAAGTCTTATTAAAAGCGGCGGCCAGCGTGCCAAGTAAAATACCCAACATAATTAAAGGGATGTAATGCTGTGGAATAAGTTCTATTTTATGAAAGTATTCAAAATTATGGGATACATCAAAAATATTTCGCGTAACCAAAGAGCCGACTAACGAGGCTAGCATGACAGGAATAAAAATATGAATTTTATATTCGCGCATGATCACTTCCATTACAAATAGTACGGCTGCAATAGGTGTATTGAAGGTTGCCGCTATGCCCGCAGCAATTCCGCAAGCGCATAACGTGCGAATACTGTTATGGGGTAATTTTAGTAAACTACCGATATAACTACTAGCGGCCGCACCTAAATGTACCGCAGGACCTTCTCGGCCGACAGAAAAACCTGATGCAAGCGCTACTGCACTGCCAAAAAATTGATTTAAAGTGTTTTTTAAAGGAATAATGCCGTGGGCAATTTTTAATCGGTGTAGTACAAAAGGAATGCCTGTTCTTAAATATTTATAACCAGTTAGCCAAGCAAACAATAAAATAACGATTGAGCCTATGATAGGTAAATCAAAACGACTTACCCCATCTAAGGTGTTATAGTTATCACGCTCAATTAAATAAAGTTGCTGGATCTCTTCAATAGTTAAGGTAAATAAAACTACTAATAATGCTGATGCAAAGCCGCCTACTATAGCAAGTATGCAAATTTGCCATGAAGTTTTGGGTAAGGCTAAATGTTTTCTTATTGTGCTAATATAGCTCATTATCAGTAACTAAGTTTATTGATGTAATTTAATTTTTATTCTCTATAAGGTCATTATACGTTACAAATGAATTGGTTAGCAAAAATAAATCTCACTGTAGTAACGGAACGCTTAGGGCCGTTTAAATCGGCACTTTTCTTACTTACATTAATCGTTCTTTGTTTATTTGTAGGGTACAGGATTGGTAATTTTTATCATAATTTTCAAAATACTACACTAGAACAGCAGAAGTCTCGTCTTGAAGGACTATATAAACAGCAAGCTGATCAAGTTGAACGTATTCATACTTTAGAAGTTGAGTTAGCAGTAGAACAGTTAGCCAGTCAAAATGCCCAATCAACATTGAAGAAAATGTCCATAGAACATTATCAGGTTAAGAAGGAGCTCGCTTTTTATGAAAAAGTGATGGCACCTGAAAAAGAAGCGAATGGCTTAGTTATTGATAATATTAAGCTAACGGCAAGTCAAAGCCCTAATCATTACAACTTTCAAGTTATTTTAGTGCAGCAACAGTTAAAAAAACGTTATGCTAATGGTTATGTTGATTTGGTTGTCATAGGAAGTTTAGATAATAAGCCGAGTCAGTTAAAGTTAACCAATATATCATCAGTTTCTAGAAAAGAGCTCTCATTTAGTTTCAAATATTTTCAGGTTATTGAAGGGAGTTTTACCTTACCAGGTAATTTTGCACCTGAAAAAATCCAATTGTCTGCAATATTGACAAAGAGTAAATGGCAAAAATATCAAAAGCTTAATAAGACACTAGCTTGGGTTATAGAATAATAAAACAATAATACTTGATTAAATTAGTCAGGTTTAAGATAATTGCCGCGATTTTAAAGTTTATCCCCTTATTAGTAAAAGTAGAGCTCCATGTCTGATCCTATCTCAACCCCAGAATTACCCATTAAATTTACCGATGCAGCGGCGAAGAAAGTATTGTCTTTGATCACTGAAGAAGAAAATCCTGAGTTAAAGCTTAGAGTTTATGTTACCGGAGGTGGTTGTTCTGGTTTTCAATACGGTTTTACTTTTGACGAAAAAATAAATGATGGTGATATGACTATAGTAAAGCAAGGCGTAACTATGGTGATAGACCCTATGAGTTTACAATACTTAGTTGATGGCGAAGTTGATTACCTTGAAAGTTTAGAAGGCAGTCGTTTTGTTGTTAACAACCCAAATGCAACCACAACCTGTGGCTGTGGCTCATCTTTTTCTATTTGATTTTTAGCCAGCCTCGACAAAAAGAACTTTGTTGAGGTAAACAATTTATAACTCAGCTCTGAGTTATTTGCCTAGAGAGCTAATTTTATTCGTAGATTAAACCGTTACCCCTGTTTTTTTATGTAAATATAATTGTTCATCAGCTTGTTTTAAAAGCTCTTCCATCGTTTTATTACCATCACTCGCCGCTGCACCACAACTGATTGTAATGGGTAAGTGATTACCTTGATAAGGCATAGGATTGTTTTGAAAAAACTCAGTTAACCGCTTACAAGCTAAGAGTGCTTCTTGGTAGGTCTGACTTGCTAAGGTGATAACAAACTCATCACCTGCATAGCGAAAGCATCTATCGTTTTCACGAATTAGCTCTTGCAGTTGTGTTGCCACATAAGTGAGTACTTTGTCGCCACAGTCATGGCCGTAAGTATCATTAATTTGTTTGAATTTATTACAATCAATAAAAAGCAAAGAGAAAGGTACATTGTAACGGCGTTGGCGAATTAGCTCTTCATTAATCGACGACTCCATCAATCGACGATTGGCAACACCCGTTAACCTATCGTAATGAGCCATGTATTCAAGCTGCTCTCTAATCAAAGCATTAGATAAACATAAGCTTACTTTTACGGCAAGTTGCTCTAAATGCAAAGTACCTAAATCAGGTTGAAATCGTTCCTTATTATTATCGGTAAATAGCAAACTCCCAAACAATTTATCTTCTATTATTAAAGGAATTAACGCTGCCGATTTTGCTTTGGCCATAAAGCTTGCAGGTATAATCGTTTGGATATCTACAATGTGATTAGTTAAAAAGGGTTTTCTGTTGGGATGTAACTTTTGCAGCTGCTCAAGAGCAATATTTTTGCTATTTTTTTGATGCCAATTTGATTGCATATTACCGCTAAGTAAATAGCTGATAGGTGTCGGCTCAGCCAGTAATAAACAAATACCACTTAAGCTAAATTTTTCTTTAATTGAAGAAAGTAATTTCTGCAGTAATTCTTGGCTAGTTTTACATGTTAATATTTGTGTTTCAATATCAAATAATTTTTGGGCTATTTCAGCATTGGCTCGTGAATTTTCAATAACATTCGTTAATTTTTGCTCTAATTCGTCAGTGGATTCAGACATATGCATACCTGTTTTATTAGTTTTTTGAATTAGGGGGCATTGACATATTGGATTGTTTTTTATGCATAGGCAAGTAAATTAGCACTAACCATCCATTAGTAGCATTTCAACAATTGTATTCATATCTAGATCGAACTCTTCAGCCCTTACAGCCTTGACAATAAAGTCTTCAGTTTCAGTTAAATCGATGTTTTGAGTATTGAGGTATTGATTTAGCTTAACACTATAAAAAGAGCGTACTTTAGGGTTGGTAGGGTCGTTCTCGTTTCGTTGCTCAACTATGGCAAGTTTTCGAGATTCTAGCTGCACAAGTGAGCCGATTGGAAATACGCCAATACATTGAATAAACTGATCAACCAAATTAGTATCGAGATGGTTGCATTTAGCCAATTCTCGTAAAATTGAAAAAGCCTTGTTGTGAGGAAAGCCATCTTTGTAGCAACGGTTTGCCGTTAACGCATCAAAAATATCACAAATGGCAATCATACGGCCGTATTTGTGAATATTTTTACCTTCAACTTGAAATGGATAACCTTCGCCATTTAATTTTTCATGGTGTAGGGCGGCAATTTCCAAACTGAGTTTGCTAATTCCTGGCGTTTTTTTAATGATATCAATCGAATGATTTGCATGCGTTTTCATCGTGGTAAACTCCTCATCAGTGAGCTTACCGGGTTTATTTAAAATCGCATCAGGAATTTTTATTTTTCCAATATCATGCAAAAAAGCGCCTACGCTAAGATTTTGCACAACTTTTTTACTCATTTTTAAGTGATGGGCAAAAATAGTTATATAAACCGATACTGAGACAGAATGCTCTAATAAATATTCATCCTTCTCTCTAATATTTACCATGCATGCTAAAGAGTCAGGACTATTAAAAATAGCATCAACGGCTTTGTTGGTCACTTCTACTACAGGTTTTAAATCAATTGTGGCACCACTTAAGGCATTAGATAAAAGCTCCTTTTGAATTGCTTTAGACTCGTTGAATATTGCTTTTGCTTGTTTAACTTCAGCTGCAATTTCAGCTTTGCTTTTATTTTTACTCTCCTGAGCAAGAGTCTTAGTGTCATCAATAAATACAGAGATAACACCCTTGTTTTTAAGATAATTAATGACCTTATTACTTTTAATATGACCAGGAGCACTTAATGAGAAAGTCCCTTTTTGCTTAGCAATCTCAGTAACGTAATGACCTATATTTAACTCAGTAAGTTGCTTTTCTACAATCATTTAGTTTAAGACCACCTTTACAGCGCTATTATCTATTAATTGATACTAGCTAGTTTTACATGATTACACAATTATATGCTTGTACAAAATTGTACTTAAAAGTAGTTGATGTTGGTCTTTTTATTGCATGTTTTTTTCAGTTAGAATGCTTTATCAACTTCTTTTTATCTCATAGTGGGTATTATGAGGCGTCGTTCTTTAGTTTTACAATGATCTGTCGATATAATAACTGGAAGTAACTTTTAGGTTGGAATATACATGCGTGCTTTATTAATACTGGTTATTATTTGCTTTACCCCTGCAGTATGTGGGCAAAACTTAACTGCCGTACAAATCTATACCGATGATCAATTACTTAGTTTAATTAAAGAAAACAAACATTTAAGTCAGGTAGTGTTAGATGAGTGTCAGCTAGTACAAGATATTGAAGTGCGCGCGCTTAAAGCTAAAATGCCCTCTTATCAATTTTTGTGGGGCGATATGTTGGCTTATGGGGTTTGTGTCAAAAAAGATATTGAATTAGGTTTGCATTATATGCGTTTGGCAGCCGATCAAGGTTTAGTTGAAAGCCTTGAACAAATGGGACGCTATTACCATGTAGGTAAATTTATGCAAGCGGACATTGAACAGGCCGTTGTGTTTTTAAAAGCTGCCGCCTCTATGAATAATCTTGCCGCTCAAATGCGTTTAGCAACTATTTATCAACAAGGCCATGGTAGCCCGTTAGATTACCCTGAGCTTTATTCTCAACTTCATCATGCAATAACTGACGATAAAGCCACTTATAAAAAAATCAATAAGTTGAAAAATCAATTAGCATTAAAAATGCCCGGACATGTAATTGCTGCGGCTAAAAGAGCTGATTATACAAATTAACTTTCACTACTTTAGTTTGTGATATACTTGTTTTAAATAAATTCTTATTATTAATTCATTACAAGTAATCCATTATTGTGACCCTAAACGATCCCCACGCCAAACGTGAAGCTAAAAAGTACGAAAAACCAGTCGCTTCACGCGAATTATTGCTCTCTATTATTGAAAAATGTTCGCCACCACCAACATTCAACACTTTAGTTAAAACACTAAAATATCAAGAAGAACATTTGCTTGTTGGGTTGAAACGACGTTTGCGTGCCATGGAAAATAGTGGTCAGTTGGTTTTCAATAAATTCAAGCAATATGCTATACCAGACAAAAGTAGTTTGTTAACCGGAAAAGTACTTGGCCATCGAGATGGTTTTGGTTTTTTTACGCCCGATGATCCTGCTAAGAAAGACAAGCGAGGCAAAGACTTTTACATCTCGTCTCATGAAATGCAGCGTGTCTTTCATGGTGATGTAGTACAAGCCATATTAGTCGATCGCACCGATAGAAAAGGCCGTAAAGAAGTTAAGATTCTAGAAGTGATAGAGCCCAGAAAAGCGCCTATTGTCGGTCGTTTTTATGTTGATCACCATGTGTGCTCTGTCGTACCAGAAGATACAAAAATAAAACAAGAAATACTAATCGATCCCAAAGCCAAGTTAGGTGCTCGTCATGGGCAAATGGTGGTAGTGGATTTAGTACAAAGACCAACTAAACGATCTCACGCTATTGGTAATGTTATTGAAGTTTTAGGCGACCATATGGCGCCGGGTATGGAAATTGAAATAGCTTTGCGCGCTCATGATTTGCCCCATCAATTTTCACATACGGTGCAAGAAGAAGTGGCAAGTATCGCTGATGAAGTTGAAGAGTCAGCTAAGTTGCCTCGTAAAGATTTACGCGATTTGCCATTAGTTACTATTGACGGTGAAGATGCCCGAGATTTTGATGATGCCGTTTATTGTCAGCCTAAACAATCAGGTGGCTGGCGTTTGTGGGTCGCTATAGCGGATGTTAGTTATTATGTACGACATGGCAGCGCCTTAGACGATGAAGCTATTTCTCGTGGAAATTCAGTTTATTTTCCAAGCCAAGTTATCCCCATGCTGCCAGAAAAACTGTCAAATGGCTTATGTTCATTAAACCCTGATGTAGACCGACTTTGTATGGTCTGTGAAATGACGGTCAGTTCAGCAGGTAAGTTATCTGGCAGTAAATTTTATCCGGCGGTAATGCGCTCACATGCCCGTTTTACTTATTCAAAAGTAGCGTCGATTCTTGATGGCGATGAATTGTTGATTAAAGAACATCATAAATTAGTGCCAGATTTAGAAAATTTAAAAAATATGTACTTAGCATTAAGTGATACTCGTAATAAACGCGGTGCTATTGCTTTTGAAACGCAGGAATCATTGTTTCTTTTTAACGATGATAAAAAAATTGAAAGTATTGTGCCACTTATTCGTAATGACGCTCACAAAATCATTGAAGAGTGTATGATTTTGGCTAATGTTGCTACCGCTAAGTTTATTGAGAAGCACAACAAGCCTGGATTATTTCGAGTACATGATAAACCCAGTGAAGATAAATATACTAAATTTGTAAGTTACTTATCTGAACTTGGTCTTTCATTACCCAAAAGAGAAGAACCTGAACCAAGAGATTATTGTGATATTTTGGCTAAAGTAGCTGGCAGACCTGATCAGGAACTAATTCAAACTATGCTGCTGCGCTCGATGCGCCAAGCGGTTTATCAAAGTGATAACTTAGGACATTTTGGTTTAGCTTTACAATCATATAGTCATTTTACTTCGCCAATTAGACGTTATCCTGATTTGGTTGTTCATCGCGTTATTAAGGCTATTTTAGAGGCGCAAGCAAAAAACACCGCTAATGCAGGCTCTTACGATTATAAACTCGAAGAAGTTATTGAGCTGGGCGAACACTGCTCTATGACCGAGCGTCGTGCCGACGAAGCTACTCGTGATGTAAGTGATTGGCTAAAATGTGAGTTTATGCAAGATCACGTTGGTGATAGCTTTAGCGGTGTTATTAGCACAGTTACTAACTTTGGACTGTTTGTTCGATTACAAGAATTACATATTGAAGGTTTAGTGCATATTACTTCTCTTGGTCGTGATTATTATCATTATGACGATGTGCGTATGTGCTTAACAGGCGAAAATTCCGGTGTTAAATATCGCGTTGGTGATGTCGTTACCGTGAAAGTTGCTGCTGTTAACCTTGATGAAAAGAAAATTGATCTTGCTATTAATGAGGTTGATGGTGATAAACGCCAAACGACTAATAATAAGCCTAGCAAAAAAGTTAAAAGCAAAAGCAAAAGCAAAAGTAAAAGTAAAAGTAAAAGTAAAAGCGAATCAGAGCAGCCAAAAAAAGAAAAAAGCAAAGCCAAAAAACGCAGTGAACGTAAAAAACGTCCCGGCAAGAATGCTCGTAAAAACACAAAAAAATAAAGGCTAGCTTTGTCGCCGCAAACTTCGAGCTACATTGGTTTTTAATTGTAGTTCGGCACGAGCAGCGCGAGGCACGACAAAGGTAGTAAATAGCATGGCAAAAAATGAAGAGTTAGTATTTGGTATCCACGCGGTTAACGCACTACTTGCAAACGCACCAGAGCGCTTTATTGAAATGTGGCTATTGAAAGGTCGTGATGATGATCGTTTAATGCCTATTATTAATTTGGCGCGTAAATATGGTATTGCTGCTCAAATGGTACAACGTCGCGTACTTGACGATAAAAGCTATGGCGAACAACATCAAGGTGTTGTAGCCCGAGTAAAACCTGGCAAAGTGCTTAATGAAAATGATTTAGATGATATTATTCAAGCGGCGGAAAAGAAAAATACTGAGCCCTTCTTATTAATTTTAGATGGCGTTACCGATCCGCATAACTTAGGCGCTTGCCTACGAAATGCGGATGCTGCAGGTGTACAAGCGATTATAGTTCCTAAAGATAATGCCGCTAAACTAACGGCAACTGTACGAAAAGTTGCTGTGGGTGCAGCCGAATCAGTGCCTTTAATTCAGGTAACTAATTTAGCTCGCACGATGAAGCACCTTCAGAAAATGGGTGTGTGGATAGTAGGTACTGCGGGTGAAACAGATACTTGCCTTTATGATGTTAAATTATCTGGACCTATGGCATTGGTAATGGGCGCTGAAGGCAAAGGCATGCGCCGCTTAACGCGAGAGAATTGTGACCAATTAGTAAAACTGCCAATGGCGGGTAGTGTTTCAAGCTTAAATGTATCCGTAGCTACAGGGGTTTGTTTATTTGAAATGGTTAGACAACGGATAAAATAAATAGTTAAACTGTTAACAAAATAAAGCTTACTTTTTAAAACTAAATGGAAATATTCAAAGGACGAATCAAATGAAAAAACTCATTATTGTTATTGTTTTATTAATTGCAGCTGCTTTAGTTGCGCCAAAATTTATTGGTAGTATTGTGGAAACTGAACACCAAGCAGGTGTTGATAAGCTAAATGAAAATCCAGCTCTTACTATTAACGCTACTCGTTTTGAACGTAATTGGTTTGGTGGTAAAGCAGTCACTGAAATGACTATTCTTTTACAAGACGATGAGATAGAAGATATCACTATCATTGTTGAAGAAAACTTATCATTTGGCCCGGTAATGTTTACTGATGAAGGTTTACAATTTGCACTCAGCTACTCGCAAGCTAATATTAACTTTAAAGAATTGCTTATTGATGAAGAAATAGGAAACTTTATTAATAATAAGATTCATTTAAGTGGATTGTTAACATTTTCGAGGAATATAGTTTCTAAATTTGTCATTGATGAAGTATCAAAAGAAATTGATGGTAATACCGTTGATTCTGCGCAAGCGGTTGGAAACTTCACCTTAGAAAATGACAATAAGTTATATGGTGACTTCTCTTGGGCTGGTTTAAGCGTAACAACCAGTGATGAAAGTTTCTCTATTAAAGAGGTTGAATTTTCATTAGACCAAACACTCATAGCTGGAAGTTATTATCAAGGTAATGCCATTTCAACGGGTGATTTCAATTTTTCAATATCTGCTATAAAAGCAAAAGATGCGACTGGAAATATTACTTTCTCTTTAGATGAATTGTTGGTTAGTGCAATGTCAGCGGTGGCTGATGATTTGATGAAAGTTAGTATGAAATACAATATTAATAAAATAGAGTCAGCGGGTCAGCAATTAGAAAATGCTAATTTAGACGTGGTATTGAATAGCTTGAATATTAATGTGATGCAAGACGTTAATACTTTAATGACTGGAATTTCAGCCGATAGTGAAGATATGTTTAGTCTAGAAAATATGGAGAAAATATCAGCATTAACCACCAAGTTATTAGCGGATGACCCTGTTATTGAAATTAAAGATTTTAGTGTTGAAACTGCTGAAGGTAAAATTGAATCTACAATGCAAATTAGTATTGATAAAAACTTATTCGATGAAGCCAATATAATGTCAATTATGGCTGCAGTTAAAGCAGATGCTAATGGCAAAGCGCCTATGCCATTTTTCGCTAAACTTGGCTTAGCACCTATGGTTGATATGTACGTACAGCAAGGCCTTATTGTTCAGAAAGAAGATGAATTGAGCTTTAAAGTGAGCTTTGCCCAAGGCCAATTAAATGTTAACGGTAATGTTATCCCACTATAATCCCCTGGATTAACATTAGTCTTTGAACGAACGGTAGCAAGTAACTTAAGAATCTCATCTTTGTTGCTTGCTTTTTCTGTTTGTTTTCCCTACAATACGCGTCCTTAATTCAGCCTGAACTTTTTGTTCCTTGCCTCAACTGGTGTTGGCTGAGCCAGATTATGAGGCTACAACCGTAAGGAGCTCGTAATGCGTCATTACGAAATCGTATTTATGGTTCACCCTGATCAGAGTGAACAAGTGTCTGGTATGATCCAGCGCTACACCGACTTGATCAATGCTGCTGAAGGCAAAATCCACCGTCTTGAAGACTGGGGCCGTCGTCAATTAGCATACCCAATCAATAAATTGCACAAAGCACACTATGTTCTTATGAACATTGAAGCGCCACAGTCAGTTATTGATGAATTAGAAACAGCTTTCCGTTATAACGATGTTGTTATCCGTAACATGATCATGCGTACTAAAGACGCGGTAACTGAAGCATCGCCAATGGCTGCTGCTAAAGATGACCGTCGTGACGATCGTCGTGAAGTTAAGAAAGATGTTGCTGCTGCGCCAGTTGCTGCTAAAACTGAAGAGACCTCTGCACCAGAGAAATCTGAAGAAGCTGCTAGCGAATAAGTAATTTGTGACTTTTTTGCAAGATAGCTCGCAAGACTCTTTGCAAGGTTCTATGCAAGAAAATTGCCTTACGTTGAGTGGTATTGTGGTGAAAGCCCCAAGACAGTCAACCAGCCCAGCAGGTATTGTTCATAATCAGTTTTCAATAGACCATAAGTCTATACAAAATGAAGCTGGTTTGAATCGACAAGCATTTGTCAGAATACAAGTTGTTGCTACAGGTGAATTATCACACTTAACTCGTGAATTAGTTGCTGGACAAAATGTAAAAGTGAGTGGTTTTATTAACCGTCACGAATCACGAAACGGAAATCCGTTACTGGTTTTACATGCTCAGCAAATACAAATGATTAATTAAGACTAGTTTTCTGTTATTTATTGTTAGATAACACCATAGAGAATTAAGTCAGGAGAATATTATGTCTCGTTTTTTTAGACGTCGTAAATTTTGTCGCTTCACAGCGGAAGGCGCAACATCTATTGATTATAAAGATATTGCAACTTTAAAAAATTATATCACTGAAAGTGGTAAAATTGTTCCTAGCCGTATCACTGGTACTGCTGCTAAATATCAACGTCAATTAACTCGTGCGATTAAACGCGCTCGTTACTTGTCATTGTTACCATACACTGACTTACACAAGTAAGCTGAAAAGGGGTTTATTATGGAAGTAATTCTTCTAGACAAAATCGCCAAATTAGGCGGCCTTGGTGACAAGGTATCTGTTAAATCAGGTTATGCACGTAACTACTTATTACCAAAAGGTAAAGCAGTATTTGCATCTGCAGCTAACGTTGAGCACTTTGAAGCACGTCGTGCTGAATTAGAAGCTAAATTAGCTGGTGTATTAGAAATAGCAGAAGCTCGTGCAGCGAAAGTTGTTGAATTAGCTGAAGTTACTATCGCATCAAAAGCTGGTGACGAAGGTAAATTATTCGGTTCAATTGGTACTCGTGATATCGCTGATGCGATCACTGAAGCTGGCGTTGAAGTTGTTAAAGCTGAAGTACGTTTACCATTAGGTGCAATTCGTGAAACTGGCGAATTTGATATCGCAATTCACTTACACACTGATGTTGATACTAGCATCAAAGTGATTGTTATTGCACAAGCATAAATTAGTGTAGGTTGGAATTTATTCCGACAAAACTATACGATAAAAGCACCGTATTCTCATTTGAGGCTACGGTGTTTTTTTATGCTTGAAAAAAGAGAAAAACACTGCCCGCGAATAAACGCGAATAAAAAGCTAGCATGTTGCTGTTATTTCTCTCCTTTTTAAAGTTTTGTAATTCGCGTTAATCTGCGTGAATTCGCGGGAAAATAATTGTTAAGTTAGTGGCTTATTTTTATATTGTAATGGCTTATTGTAAGCGCTATTCGTTATCACATGACTTCGGAGTAGCCCAATCTTTTGCATTCAAAATGCCTCGTTCAATCATGCCGCCAAGGCCCTGCATACCACCAGTATGTAATAACACAATTTTCTCACCGGCTTTAAAATATCCCTGTTCAAGTAAGTCGAGTAAGGCTAAAACCATCTTTCCTGAATAAACCGGTTCAAAATCAACGCCTGTTGTTTGACTAAACTCCATTATACGCATTACATCATCAGAAGAGAATTTAGCATAACCACCACGGTGAAAATTTGTTAATATCTGCCAATTATTATGTTTTTTTGCTTGAACAGGCAATAATGCTTTTACATCGTTAACTAAGTAATCAGCACCTTTAAGTACAGCGATCCCTAATATTTTGTGATCAGTATTACCATTACTTTTATCTCCAGCAATTAATCCTGCCAAAGTACCGCCACTACCAACAGGTGTCATTAACGTATCGAACTCTGTTTGTTGATTTAATTCTGTTATTACTTCAGCAACACCTGGAACTGCTAGTTCGTTACTGCCACCTTCAGGCACGATGAAGTAAGCAGGGTACTCTTGCTGCAATAAAGTTATGTATTGACTGTCGTGTCGGCATTTGTAGGTTTTTCTATCAACAAAAATAAGCTTCATGCCCCAATGTCTAGCCCAGCTCAAAGTGAAATTATTAGCATAAATTGCTTCACCTCGTATCACACCGATGCAAGGGATGTTCTGCTGATAACAAGCAAATGCTAGTGCATGAATATGGTTAGAATAGCTTCCACCAAAGCTCAATACACCATTAATGTTTCTGTGCTTCTTTGCATGAACTAAATTGTATTTTAGTTTGCGCCATTTATTTCCTGAAATAATTGGGTGGATCAAATCATCACGCTTTATTTTAACTTGCACATTGTGTTGAGAAAATAATGGGTGATGCAATTGTTGTAAATCAGATAAAATGGTCATTGTAGGTCAAATGTACTCTCAAGCTTTAATCGTAAAAAAGCTAATAAATCAGCGAAAATACTTGCAGGGTTATAGCAATAAAGGATAATGTTAGAAGTACTTCTTTTAAATGCTTTTTTAGCATTTTAGTTTAATACCTTAACTCAAAATAATACAGCACTTATACATGTCTTTATTAACACAAATAAGTAACATTTTTTCAAAAAAACAGCCAAAGCAATTGGTTGGAATTGCACTTCAGCGAAAGTCCCTAAACTTATGTATCATCCCTCTATCAGATAAAGTGATAAGCAACGAGATCGAGTCAACTGAAGAAGCCATCTTTAAAAGAAGAGATATTGAGTCGTCTGATTTTACTAGCGTGATGGAACGTCTAAAAAGAAGATACGATTTAACCTACAAATGTCACCTTGTGCTGAATTCCTTGCAAGCGCATATAGTGCAAGTTGAAAAGCCTAAAGTACCTAAGTCTGAAGTTATTGCTGCGCTTAAATGGCAAATTAAAGATTTAGTGCCTATCTCTCCTGAAAATATGGTACTGGATTATTTTGATGGACCTTTACTTGCGGGTGGGATGGAAAAAATCAACGTGGTATGTTCCCCTATAAGTGAGCTGAAAGAAATGGTGTCGGTGCTTAATACCGGTACTGCAAGAGTTGCTAGCATAACGATTGAAGAGTTTGCTTTTGCAAACTTATTACCGACGCAAAATGACGCCAGTTTGCTGGTTTGTCAGCAGCCAAATGAAGAAATAGTCTTGTTAATTGTTAAGCAAGGTAAGTTGTATTTTAATCGCCGTTTACGTGGGTTTAGTCAAATAGCGAATAAAACAGAAGATGAATTGGCTATGGTTGTTATTGATAGTTTGGCGTTAGAAATTCAACGTTCTTCTGACTATTTTGAACGACAATTGAAACAAGCGCCTATTAAAGATATTAAAGTATTATTACCTATTGAGTCAGAAGGTTTCTTTGCTCGCAAGCTTGCTGAAAATACTCATATTCCCGTTACATTGTTAGCGTTGCCAGAAGCTTATAAAGATCAGCGTGAATATGCGGCTGCTATAGGTGCAACCATGTATGACGCTAGAATTAGTGAACAAACTCAGGAGCTTATGAATGCCAGTTAACCCAAGTCTGAGTAAAGGTGCTAGCAAGTATAGTATTAACCTGTTACAAGCTGAATTACTGCCAGATAAAGTGTTATTAACCTTAAGTCGCGTAGCTATTGTTTGGGGGTTAGTGCTTTTTGTTATGGCTGGATGGGCCGTTGCAACCCATTACACTCAGCAAGCACTTACAGTGAAGCTCGCCATTGTTCAGCAAGAAAACAATAGCCAAACTAAGCAAATAAAAACACTGACTACGAAATTAAAAGCGCGCAAGGTTGATCGGGAAATAGCGGATAAACTAATAACCATTAAACTCTTAATGAGCAATAAAAAAGCATTGCATGCCAAGCTAACTAACCCAAATATAACGTATGTTGCAGGCTTTGCTGCTGCAATGGATGAATTAGCTCAATTACACCATCAAGATATTCGGTTAGAATCAATAAATATAAACAACGATAATATGACCTTTTCTGGTTTAGCATTATCACCAGAGGCAGTGCCGGCTTGGTTGGCGGGGTTTGAAAACTCGTTATTATTGTCGGGGAAGTCTTTTTCTCATTTTAAATTATCTGAAAATGAACAAAATATTACTGAGTTTACCGTTAGCTCTAAAGTGAACGGAGTAACCTCCCATGAATAAACAATGGCAAGAGTACAGTGATAATTATTTAAAGCTGACAGTCAGAGAACAATATCTCATTTTTTTAAGTGGTTTAGTTGCCGTATTCTTTATTATTTTTTATCTATTTATTGATGCTCAAATGATCAGCAATAAAAAATCTTCTCAGCAAATGATACGACTGCAATCAAGTAATCAAACCTTGAAAATATCAGTGATTGAAATGCAAGCGGCTTTGCAGCGTGATCCTAATGAAGATACTAGAAATAAAATTGCTCAGTATGAAACTAAGCTAGCTAAAATAGATACAAAGTTATTGACCTTAACGAGTGATTTAATCAGTCCAGTACAAATGCGTTATGCCCTGCTTGACTTATTAAAACTTAAAAAAGGTGTGTCATTATTATCTTTTGAGCTATTAGGTGCGCAGCCTTTGCTGGATAAACCAGAAAGTTCAACTGCTGATGATAAAACTAGTTCCGCACAGGGAACTAATTACTCGCAAGTTAATTTATACCGTCATGGTATTAAACTTAAACTTTCAGGCAGTTATTTTGATTTACGTGATTATTTATTACAACTTGAAAAGCTATCATGGAAATTTTTCTGGCAAGATTTTAATTTCAAATTAACAGAATACCCTCAAAATGAATTGGAAATAGAAATGTATAGCTTGGGTACTAAAAAGGAGTTTGTCGGTGTTTAAATTGACTATTACTTTCTTACTTTTTTATGTCGCTATATTGATGTCATATCAAACGTTTGCCGCTCAGAATGATCCTACTCGACCTTTCGGACACCGTGCTTCAGGCGCGGTAACTCCTACAGGTAAGAAAATGGTGCTGGAATCTATTATCCATGGTGACGGTATTCATACGGTTGTAATTAGCGGTAAGGTATTAAAAACTTTTGATTATATTGGCGAGTACCAATTAACCGCTGTTAATGATCAAAGTGTTATATTACGCAGTAAAACAAAGCGCCTTAAATTAACTATTTTTAAAAATAATATCGTTAAAACAAGTGTTGTTAAATAAAAGCCAATGAGTGTAAGTACTTAAGCCTTGAATTCAAGAATGATAAAGAAAAATAAAACTATGAACCAATCAAAATTGAAAATTGCTATTTCAGCCTTATTGTTAACATTCGCAGGATGTCAAAGCACACCAAACCATCCTGCTGATATGGATGAGGGTTTAGAGCAAGCAATTAATGAAACTAAAGCTTTAAATGCCCCTAAGCCATTAACCAATATTCCTGATTCAGTACAGCAGGAATTAATGCAGCAAAATATGGCGCAGGCTAAGCACGGCTTGTTATCAGAAAAACGATTGGAAATATCGGCAACATCCGTTGCCGCCAAAGACTTCTTTACTGCGATTGTTGAAGGCTCAGCTTTTAGCATTGCAATTCATCCTGATGTTAGTGGTAGCATCACATTAAATTTAACCGATGTTACTTTGACTGAAGTAATTGGAGTAATTGAAGATATTTATGGTTTTGATATTCGTGTTAATGGCAATGTGATTCAGGTGTATCCTGCGGGAATTCGTGCAGAAACTTTCGCCTTAAACTATCTGTTTTTGAAACGATTTGGTACTTCTAGCACAACGATCAATTCTGGTGGTGTCTCAGAAAACGATCCGAATAGCAGTAATAACAGCAACAGTAACAGCAATAGTGGTAGCCGTAATAGTCAGGGCAGCCAAAATAGTCAAAACGGACAGAACGGGCAGAATGGACAGAATGGGCAAAATAGTAGCAGCGGCATTAATATTTATACTGAAAATGAATCTGATTTTTGGACTGAGTTAAAAGAAACGCTTACTGCTTTTGTCGGAACAGAAGGAGGGCGTTCAGTTATTATTTCGCCATTAGCCGGTTTGGTCACAGTACGAGGGCTACCGGCAGAAATTGCTGCGGTTAAAGCGTTTATTGCTAGTACCGAAACAAGTTTGCATCGCCAAGTTATTATTGAAGCAAAAATAATGGAAGTCACTTTAAATGACGATTATCAACAAGGTATTCATTGGAACGAAGTATTAGGCAGTTTAGGTGATACCAATTTTACCTTTAGCACCAGTGGTAATATAAGTGGCAACCCTATATCTGGTAATATAGGTGGAGCAACGTCAATGAGCTTTTCAGGTCCAGATTTTAGTGGCGTGATAGATTTACTGCAAACTCAAGGCAATGTACAAGTATTATCTAGCCCTAGAATTACTGCAACGAATAATCAAAAAGCGGTCATCAAAGTTGGTGAAGATGAATACTTTGTAACCGATGTTTCAAATACCACGACTACGGGAACTTCCACGACCACAACACCCGAAATTGAGTTGACACCATTTTTCTCGGGTATAGCTTTGGATGTTACACCGCAAATAGCGGAAGATGGCAGTGTTATTTTGCATGTACATCCGTCGGTTACGTTAACTGATGAACAAAACAAAACTATTCAAATTGGTAATGAAACTTTGATATTACCTTTAGCACAAAGTCGAGTTCGAGAGTCTGATACGATTATTAGGGCTAAATCAGGTGAAATAGTTATTATTGGCGGTTTAATTGAAACTTATAAAATTGATCAAGAATCGAAAACACCGCTGTTAGGTGATATCCCATTACTAGGTGGTTTATTTAAAAGTGTCAGTGAAACAACTCAAAAACGCGAGTTAGTGATCTTACTTAAGCCGGTAGTTATTGGTCAAGATACTTGGAAAACACAATTACAAGATGCCCGTACATTATTGAAAAAATGGTTCCCTGAAGAAGAAGCCGTTGATGATTAATAAAGTTAGCTCTTAATAAATAGATAACATTTATGTACTTATACCATTTTGGCTTAACAGAGTTACCTTTTACTCTTACGCCAAACACCAATTTTTTTTTAGCGCTTGAGCCTCATGAAGAGGCGCTAGCGGTATTGATGACAGCATTAAAAACAGGTGAAGGGTTTATTAAGGTTGTTGGTGAGGTCGGAACTGGAAAAACATTACTATGTCGCAAACTGCTCAATGAAATTCCTGAGCATTTTGTTACTGCCTATATACCTAATCCGTATTTAAACCCAGATGAACTCAGACGAGCAGTTGCCCTTGAACTCGGTGTGAAACAAGCGCAGCGGATGTCGGCGCAGCTATTAACGCAGCGTATTCAAAACAGATTGTTAGAATTACATAGCAAAGGCCATTCTGTTGTGCTTATTCTTGATGAGGCGCAAGCATTACCGGCACAAAGTTTAGAGGCATTACGGTTATTTACTAATTTAGAAACAGAAACACGAAAATTACTGCAAGTAGTATTGTTTGCTCAGCCTGAATTGGACCAACGTTTAGCTGAAACTGAGTTTAGACAACTGCGACAGCGTATTACCTTTTCTTACCAGTTAAGGGCAATGAATAGTAATGAAGTGCAGCAATACATTCAGCATAGATTGCAAGTAGCGGGCTATAAAGGTGCCGCGTTATTTTCGAGCAAGTTATGTAAAAAAATCACCACTGCGAGTAAAGGTATACCTAGAATAGTCAACGTTTTATGTCATAAAATGCTAATGTTAAGCTATGGACAAGGGCATTATCAAATGACCAAAAAACAGCTTAGTGCTGCTATAAAAGATACTGAAAGTATTGCTAACGACTTTAGCAGTATTGGCTCAATAAATACATTGACTATAAGTGTGGCAAGTTTGCTATTACTTGTTTTTGGTTACTTTGCTTATTCTTTTTATATTTTGGGAGTTGCATTGTGAGTGTTATCAATCAAATGCTAAAGGATTTAGATCAGCGTGCGCCTGAACAAGGGCAAGCACCTATTACCGTTGTTGCACCTCAAAAAGCATCTACGTTAAAAGTAGTATTAATAAGCGCTGTTGTATTACTTTGTTTAAATGCGCTTGGTTTTTATATTTGGAATTTGCAAGAGCAGTTAACTAAAAGCCGTACTGAGAATGTAGCTCGAATTTTAGTTGGTCAATCTACAGAATCAATACAACAAAAAGTTACTAAGCCCAATAATGTAGCTCTAACTTTAGTCCGTCAACCAACGGAATCAATACAACAAAAAGTTACTAGCCCCAAAAATGTAGCTCTAACTTCAGTCCATCAACCAACAGAATCATCAGAATCAATAAAACAAGAAATAACTAGTCCCAAAAATGTAGCTCGAACTATCGTTCGTCAACCAACAGAATCAATACCGCAAGAAGTAAGCAAGAGCAAAATGTCAGTATCTCGGCGTCAGTTAACCCCGAAAGAATTGATAGCCCGAAAATTAGAAAAAGCTGAAAAATTAATTAATTTAAATGAATTAACTAAAGCAGAGCAACTTTTTGAAGAGGTTTTGATAATAAACCCAGAGAAAAAAGAAGCGCGTAAAAAGCTTGCGGCATTATGGTTTGGACGAAAGGCTTATCAACAAGCGGTTAATTTATTATCTCAGGGGATTGCAATAGACAGACAAGACTCAGAATTACGTTTGTTAAAAGCACGTGTTCTATTAAAACAAGGACAACGTAAAGCGGCGTATCATACTTTGAAGCCTTTAGCTTCGCTTGAAAATGAAGAGTATCAGGTAATGCTTGCTAGTATTGCCCAACAAACTGAGCAATTTCCAAGTGCAATTAGTGCTTATCAAGTACTTATCAAAATGCAGCCTTATAGTGGTCGCTGGCATTTAGGTTTAGCTATT
The DNA here is from genome assembly GCA_029938115.1 of Colwellia sp. Taxonomy (GTDB): domain Bacteria; phylum Pseudomonadota; class Gammaproteobacteria; order Enterobacterales; family Alteromonadaceae; genus Colwellia. The sequence goes on from JAPYOP010000003.1 coordinate 100,243, forward strand.
ACTTATGACAAAAATGGTCAGTTTTTGCTGGCTGTAAATGAATATGCACTTGCATTAACTAAAGCAAATTTATCAGCATCATCAGCGGAGTTTGCAGAACAACGTATGCAAGCTTTAGGAGAATAAATAACATGGCAGCTCCCAAATTAAAAATGCGCTTAGGCGATTTACTTGTTCATGAACACATTATTACTAACGAACAATTAATGCAGGCGTTAAATAGCCAAAAAGCAACGGGTCGAAAACTAGGTGATACCTTAATTGAATTAAGTTATTTATCTGAACGTCAACTCTTAGAGTTTTTAGCGCAACAATTAGATGTGCCCTTTTTAGATATTAGTCAGCGAAGAATAGCCACAGAAAGCGCAAGTTTATTATCAGAGGTGCATGCGAGACGGTTGCGCGCCCTGATTGTTGAAGATAAAGGTGAATCCGTTGTTATCGGTATGAGTGATCCCGCTGATTTAAATGCTATTGATCAACTCGAACAATTATTAGCACCTAAAAGGCTAGAGCTAGCGGTAGTTATGGATTCGCAAATGTTTGAAGCATTTGATGGCCTTTACCGCAGAACTGCAGATATAGAATCTTTTGCAAGCCAATTAGAAGAAGAGTATGAACAATCTTCTAGCTTTGATTTATCAACCTCTTTCATTGATGAAACGGGTGATGCAACTGTTGGTAAGTTATTACAATCAGTGTTTGAAGATGCGGTACAAATGCGCGCATCAGATATTCATATTGAACCGGATGAAAATCAATTAAGAATTCGCCAACGTATTGATGGTGTTTTACAAGAGAGTATTTTAAAAGAAAGTAAAATTGCCTCTGCTATGGTTTTGCGATTGAAGTTAATGGCAGGTTTAGATATTTCTGAAAAACGCCTTCCGCAAGATGGACGTTTTCATTTGCAAATTTCAGGGCATAGTATTGATGTGCGTATGTCAACTATGCCTGTACAACATGGTGAATCAGTGGTTATGCGTCTGCTTGATCAATCAGCAGGTTTGTTATCGTTTGATCAAACCGGTATGCCAGATGACTTAATCAAACGTGTGCGTCATCAAATTACTCGACCTCATGGCATGGTATTAGTTACAGGCCCTACTGGTAGCGGTAAAACCACCACGCTTTATGCCGCTTTAAGTGAATTAAATGTAGCGAGTAAGAAAATAATTACGGTAGAAGATCCGGTTGAATATCGTTTGCCACGTATTAACCAAGTACAAGTTAATCCTAAAATCAATTTAACATTTTCAATGGTATTACGTACCGCGCTTCGTCAAGATCCAGATATTATGATGGTTGGTGAAATGCGAGATAAAGAAACCGTAGAAATTGGTTTACGAGGTGCATTAACGGGTCACTTAGTGTTATCAACACTGCATACTAACGATGCTATAACCAGTGCATTACGATTAATTGATATGGGCGCGGCAGGCTTCTTAGTCGGTAGCTCATTACGTGCCATTATTGCTCAACGCTTAGTTCGACGCGTGTGTGAAAGTTGTGAAGAAGAATATTTGCCCGATCCACAAGAGTTATTGTGGTTAACAAATTTAGCAGGGGACAAAGTCAATACGGCTAAATTTGTTCGTGGTAAAGGTTGTCAGTCTTGTCAATATAGTGGATATAAAGGCCGAATTGGTGTTTTTGAGTTGTTAGAAATGAATGAGCCAATGATGGCCGCTCTTAAAAAAGATGATACAGAAGCCTTCACTCGATTGTCTAAAGAAAACCCTACCTTTACGCCTTTAGCTATAGCTGCTTTTAATTATGCTATTCAAGGGGTTACTACGGTAGAAGAAGTGCTGCGTTTAGTTGAAACGGTAGACATTCAATAGATATTAAGAAAAGTATAAGTTCAACAAAAGCAATGGCACCGATAGAATGTAGGTCGTCACGAGCGAAGCGAGCACGACACTTGAAACAGGTAAAAGAGTAATTTATGGCATCATTTAAGTATATCGGTCGTAATAATAACGGTGGCCAAGTCAAAGGTGCTATGGAAGCCGCGAGCACTTCGGCGGTTGCGGAACAATTACTTCGTAAAAGTATTACTCCTATTTCTATTTCAGCCTCAGCAGAAAAGAAAAGTGAAAGCCTTGCCAGTAAAGATGTCGGTGAAATTTTTGGTTTCAACAAGGTCACATTAGATGAACTAATTATTTTCTCTAGACAAATGTATGCATTGATGCGCTCAGGCGTACCTATTTTACGTGCGATCAATGGTATGGCAGACTCAAGCAACTCGGTAACACTTAAAAAGGCTTTAGTTAATATTGGTAGCCAACTAGAAGGTGGTTACACTTTATCCTCAGCGTTAAACCTGCACCCTGAAATTTTTGGTAAGCTGTTTGTTTCTTTAATACATGTAGGTGAAAACACTGGGCAACTTGAAGAATCATTTTTGAAATTAACCAATTACCTAGAACGAGAGCAAGCAACAAAGAAACGTATTAAAACCGCATTGCGTTATCCTTCTATGGTGCTCATAGCACTTTCTGCAGCACTCGTTATTATGAATATCTTTGTTATCCCTACTTTTACCAGTATGTTTGCAAAGTTAGGGGCGAACTTACCCTTAGCGACTAAGTTTTTAATTGCTAGTTCAAGCATTTTTGTAAATTACTGGCCTCATATGTTTGCTGCCTGCGTATTTGCTTATTTTTCACTGCAGAAATCATTAAAAACCGAAAAAGGTCGTTATCAGTGGGATAAACGAAAAATAAAGTTACCTATTATTGGTAGTATTATTGAACGTTCAATTTTAGCTCGGTTCTCTCATAGTTTTGGCATTATCCTAAAAGCAGGAGTGCCGATGACAACTGGGCTAACGCTTGTGGCCGATGCTGTTGATAATAGTTTTATGCAAAAAAAGATTATTGCTATGCGTGTGTCTATTGAAAGTGGTGAAAGCTTGTTACGATCGGCTGTTGCGAGCGCTTTATTCACACCACTAGTTTTGCAAATGATCGCGGTTGGTGAAGAAACTGGGCGAGTAGATGAGCTACTAAAAGAAGTGGGTGATTATTATGAGCGGGAAGTCGATTACGATTTAAGTACACTGACTGCCAGAATCGAACCGCTATTATTAGTGGTTGTTGCCGCTATGGTATTGGTACTAGCTTTAGGGATATTTACACCTATGTGGGATATGGCATCAGCCATGCAGGGGAAGTAACAGTATGCGAGTAAGAAAAGTTTCGAGTCACGAAAATAGCGAAGTCTCAGCAGACGTATTCGCTATTAGTCATTTATGACTCGATACTTCATTGTAGTAAGTTGAATACAACGCGCAATAAATTACGTCCTACAAGGTAGGTTGGAATTCATTCCGACAAAGGTTTTGTTCTATGGTATCGAATAGCGAAAAAAAGGAAAAGTCACTAGCTGAGTTTGTTGTTATTGTTGCACTAGTCGGTGTATTGATGGCTATTTTTATTAATTACTTTATTGAAAGTGAAGAAAATTTTACTAACGCTGGTTTTGCTACCATGGCACAAAGTTTCAATACGAAGGTGAATACAGTACATGCTCAATGGATGATGGATAAACAGCCGAACATTGTGTTATTAGCTTCATTGAATAAAAAAGAAAAACAAGCAATTTCAGTTAATCGCGCCGGTTGGATAGATGTGCCGAAAGCTCAACTGCCTTGTGAAGCCATTTGGCTACTGGTAATGGAAACACCAATGAATTTGATGAATGTTTCGGTTAGTGCAATAGAAGTACATACTTCTAAAGATAAGTCCTTAAATGAACAAAAAATTGCTGAGACTAGTCAATGTCATTATGTACTTCATGACGGTAGTTACTTTCAATATGATCGCGCTAGAGGCAAAGTAAGCAAGGTGTTTGGGCCAAATTAGCAATTTTTATTAATTATTTTGTTTTAAACCGTAATTAATAGCGTTAAATAAGTGACTTAGTAAATAAATCACTGTTACAATCAAATTAATGAGATATAAGGTGAGGTTGGTATGGTTAGTATAAATAATAAAGTGAACTTGAATAAAGCTTCAGGTTTTACTTTGATTGAGTTAGTGATAGTCGTGGTCATCTTAGGCTTTTTAGCTGCGACGGCAATTCCTAAGTTTTTAGACTTAACCGCACAAGCAAAGCAAGCAAATATCGAAGGCATGGCTGGCGGCTTTGCTACGGGTGTTTCACTAGCAAGAGCACAGTGGGAAGCTGAAGCAAGACCTAATGACGGTGGTGATCCAAAGAAAAACTTTGTCAGTTATGACGGTACAACGGTTTATTTATCGGTTGAAGACGTTGATAACAATGTTCGACCTGGTTATATTATTGGTACAACGGCTGTATCGGCTGTAGCTGATGTTAATTGTAGCGAAGTGTGGAATGCAATTTTGCAACAACCGCCAACTACATCGACCACCGATTTAGATGTTGATAGCGCTGTCGATTATTTTGTATCTAAAGATGATAGCGATCTTTGTCATTATTATTTAAAAGCATCATTAGCCCGTAGTTCTGGTGATACCACTAAATATGAAGACCCATCAGATAGCACAACGGTAGGTAATAGTTTTACTTATGAACCGTCAAATAGTTCTGTGATTGTATACGTAAATAATTAAATTTAACCAGCTGAGCCTTGGCTGTATTTTAGACAATAATAAAAATATCATCAAACTCTACATTTAGGAATATAGGAAACATTATGAAATTGATTAATTCACCGAAAAAAACACAGCAAGGCTTTACTTTAATTGAGTTAGTTGTAGTTATCGTTATCTTAGGTATTTTAGCCGTTACCGCTGCTCCTAAATTTATTGACTTAACCACAGATGCACGCGAATCTGTAATGGAAGGTGTTAAGGGCAGCATTGAAAGTGCCGTATCACTTGCACAGTCTAAAGCGCTAATCGAAAGCGAAACAGGTGCCGAGGGTGAAATTCAAATAGGTACGCAGTTTTATGCTTTAGTTAACGGTTACCCTGCAGCAGCAGATGATACTGGTGCTGATGGAACGACTGGAAAGGCTTGGGGAATAAGTAAATTAATAGATTTGGATTCAGGTTCAGATATTACTGCATCGGCTGCAGGCGTTTTTCAACACTCAAAGGCTACCACACCGGCTAATTGTCAGCTTACATATGCTGATGCCGTAGATAGCGAAACACGTCCTCAAATTACAGAAGATTTGACCGATTGTTAATATTTGTTTTTGTTAGTTAGAAAGAGGGCTTGCCCTCTTTTTTTGTATCTGAAACTAACCAGTGAATAAAGAACTAAGGTAAGATGTTTAAAGTCATTTTCAAATAGTTACTTGGTCATAAGCTGAAATAAAGTAGTCGCAGTTGAGAACAGTAAAATGAATAATAAAGGTTTTACCCTAATAGAATTAATTGTAGTTATTGTTATTTTAGGTATTTTAGCGGTAACAGCCGTGCCTAAATATATAAACTTACAAGCCGATGCACAAACATCAACTTTACAAGGTGTAAAAGCGGCTATGGAAAGTGCATCAGCGCTAGTCTATGGTAAGTCCATTGTTGCAGGGAACCAAAAGCTGTCATCAAGTATTAGCCCGAAGCCAACAATTACTTTAACGGACGGTACAGTATTAGATATTCACTATGGGTATCCTAAATCTAGAACTTCAGATTGGAAGCTTATTTTAGATTTAGACAGTAATGATTTTAGAATGAAATTAACGACTAGCGGCATTCTGATGGTTTTTCCAAGATCATTAGGAAATGTGTTTTCAGATACAGAACCATGCATTGTGACTTACCAGCAAGCGACACAGACAAGTCAACCAATTATAACGGTTAACCCCTGTGTTTAAATAAACTCTTATGGACTTTATGCTCAATGAATATTTGTAGAATAAAGTATAGATATAACCAAGGCTTCACGTTAATTGAACTCATTGTCGTTGTGATTTTAATCGCTATCATGGCGGCAACCGTGTTGCCAAAATTTTACTCTTCTAATGGTTTTGAAGAATATACTTATCGTGACGAGTTAATTACCAAGCTTAGAGCAATTCAACTTCGTACCATGCAGCAAACCAATAATAGTACCTGTCAGTTGGTTAAAGTAAGTTCATCCACTATCGGCTTGTTAGCAACAACACTTAATGCTAGTACATGTGAAGCTACTTATGCAGGAGATACTACAACAGTTGTCATTGACAGTGATCATAGTGTCGGCTTTTCTATTTCAGAAAGCTTGTTAAATTTTTCATTTTCATCTTTGGGTAAACCCCTCGGTTGTCTTGCCCTAAACCCTTGTGAAATAACCTTAACTACTACAGGTGAAAGTTCAATAGCAATAAAGATAAACAGCGAGGGCTATATCTATGCACTTTAGTCATGCTTTTTATTACGCTCGGCAAAAAGGTTTTACCTTAATAGAAACCATTGTCGGCATTGTGGTATTAGCTATTTCATTTTCAGTGTTAACATCTTTTATATACCCTATTGCACAACAAAGTGCAGAACAGTTGCATCAAGTAAAAGCTGCTGAATTAGCGCAATCAATGCTAAATGAAATGCAGCAAAAAGCGTTCGATCAAAATTCAGATATGGCCGGAGGACTAACTCGCTGTGGTGAAACGGATGCACCAACTTGCTCATCTGTTATGGGAGCCGAAGGGGCTGAAACGAGGACGGATTTTAATGATGTAGATGATTACAATGGTTTACAGTACGGATCGTTTTATAACGCAGGGGAAGTTGAAAACTCGCAAGGGCAGTTATTAAGTTTGTATACGGGCTATGCAATGAGTATTAGTGTGTGTAACGACAGCGCTTATGACGGCAGTTGTACTGGTGATATATCAACAGCCAAATTGATTACGGTTACAATCACTACGCCGACTGATTTTTCAATGAGCTTTTCAACTTACCGAGCTAATTTTTGATGAAGCAGTTAACGAGAAATAAATCATCAGGTTTTACCTTGATCGAATTGATCACCGTTATTGTGATTTTAGGAGTACTTGCTACATCGATCACTAGTTTTATCAAATTTGGCACCCAAATTTATACTGAAACTACTGCAAGAGACCAGTTAGTATCATCAGCAAGGTTTGCTGTGGAGCGACTAAACAGAGATGTTAGAAATGCATTACCCAATAGTTTGATCTTAACCAATGCAAACCAGTGTTTGGAATTTACCCCCATTATTGAAAGTACAATTTATACTGACATTCCGGTCATGCCTGAAGTGGCTAGTAATGAAATTAAAGTAATTAAATTTAATGAAACCTTTGATAGTAACTGGAGCGCTATTGTTTACCCATTAACTTCGGATGATGTTTATGATAATAATAATGGCAAAGTACATGGTGTTGATAGCATTGTTGCTACTGGAGATGAATGGGTTATTACCTTAGATAATAGCGTACTATTTGCAGAAGAATCACCAACGCAAAGGCTTTATTTTATCAATGGCACAGTGGAATATTGTTTGCAAAATAATACCTTATTGAGAACTGATTCAGTAAGCAGTAATGTTTTAATGGCGCAAGACATTGTTAATACCAATCCCTTTGAGATTCTAGCGGCAACTTTGCAGCGTAATGCTATGGTGCAAATACATCTTCAATTTGAAAAAAACAATGAGCAAGTTACCTTTAACAATGAAATACAGGTGCTAAATGTTCCATAAATCAGCTCTAAATTTGACAACTCAAAATCAGCAACATGGTAGTGCGCTGGTTATTGCTATATTTATTATTGTGGTCATGTCGTTATTAGGCTCTGCCTTAGTTAAAATGGTTAGCTCTAATGCAGAAACTATTGCTTATGAAGTTATAGGTACGCGCGCATTTCAAGCCGCACAGGCAGGAGCACAACAAAAGATGAGTATTCTGTTTCCTCTTTTACCTAGCAGTGGTACATGTACAGTTGATAGCGAATATGATTTTTCTGCTATTGAAGGCTTAGAAAATTGTAAAGCGGTAGATGTAGATTGCATAGAAGATGCAACGGTTTCAGGTGTTACCTATTATACTGTTACAAGCACTGGGCAATGTAATGTCGCGGGTATTTTTACTTCCAGAACAATTGAGATTAAAGCTAAAAGCTTATAGTTTGTTATAAAAATGTTAATGTCTGTTTTCTTTACATTTTCATTTATGTTTGAATATCAACTCATATTAAGTTATTGAATAATATATAAAATAAATAGTTGGTCTATATTTTGCTTTATTAGTTGTATTGCACTGTTGTTTTTCATTGTCGAGGTTTTTGATGATTAAGTTGTTTATAAAAGTAAGTCTTGCTTTATCTTTATTGTTTGCTGGTGTTTCTCAAGCAACTATACTCCCTTTGAATGTGAATGATTTAACGAGTGATGATTATATTGTTTATAATTATGATGGCGTTGATTACGATATTGCATGGGTTTCTGATGTAAGTTCTGAGATATGGTTTATTGATTCAGATTATAACTATAACTTGTTATTTGAAGCTGATTACCATTCAGGTTGGAATTTTGCTGGAGAAAATGGGATTCCTACCATTGACGATATTTTTTCCGATATTAGCGGTGAACAGTTACTCGCTAAGTTCAAACGTGAAGGGCAGTTTGTACAAGCATTTGAATATTGGAACAGTGTCTTTAATACTGTTTTAGATGATGGTGATAATTTAAATAATAAAGAAATATCAAGTATGTGGAATTGGAACATTCCGCTTGATATGGATATAGAGGCTTTAAGTCCAATAGAGAAAGAAGATTTGGATTTTGAAATATCAGACTCTGATCAAAATACCTTTTATGACACTTTTTATTTTAGAGCCTCAGTAGCTCAAACTGATGACTCAACACCTGTTCCTGAGCCTTCAACGTTAATGATTTTTGCTTTAGGTTTAATTGCGCTAGCAAGTAAAAAAAGACTATTCAGCTAAACCGTTATTTATCGCTATTTGACGTATCCAAGTAATTCTTACAATAAGCCTCGCAACTGCGGGGTTTTTTATTGCCAAAAAACAGTCTTTAATTTTTGTATTCAAGTCGCTTTATATTGCATATTTAAGTACTTAGCGGTACCTTTGTTGCAACAATCTAAATAGATCCTACATTATTTTGTTGTATGCATTAGGTATAAAGTCAATAATGAGAAAATCCGTCAAATTACTACAATTAGTTATTACCAGAAATAACTACCTTGTTATTACACAACAAAACACTTTGTCTAAGGTTAAGGTTCTCGGAATATGATGGGTATTGTTAAAGTACTGCTAGGTATATTCTTGTTAGCCTATTGCCATCTTCTGTATGCCGTTTGCTCTGATCATTATAAAGGCAAAGCAACCATCAATGAAATAGGCATGGATGATCAGAATTTTATTGAGGTTAAATTATTAGATACCTCTATCCCACTAGCAACTTATCAGGCTTGGTCTGTTCGAGCCTGTAAAGTTGAGGGACAGGTTAAGTGTTCTACTTTTTCATTGTCGGGTATCGTAGCGGAAAATACAGCTTATCTAGTTGTTGGCACTAGTAAAGAACTTCCTAAAAAACACAAAGACTTCGATGTGATTTTGCAAGACGCCGATGGTAAAACCATCGACTATTTAAGTGTAGGTATCACTGAACAGCAAGATCAGGCATGTGCATTAGAATTTGACTCAGATATGGCCAGTTCTCATACTCATAACTACCGCCGTATACCTGACGGTACGGGTGATTGGCAAGATACTGGAGACCATGGTTCCGATTATACTCAGGGTTTTAGTAATGGTGGAGAAGCAGAAACAGGAGATAATGTTGCCAAATACCAGCTTGAAGAAAGTAGCTGGGGTGGTAGCGACTCAATACTAGACAGTTCTGGTAATAATAATCACGCAAGCCCCGCCGGCAATATAGTGTCAACAACTGACAACCCCATTTCATGTCAAGCATCTGATATTCCATATAATAATGATAAAGCAATGCGTGATGCTATAAATACTGGTGTGGATGTAAATACATTAGGAGACAAAGGCAGTATTGCATTTTGGTATCGAGGTAATAATGCGTGGGACGATATTTCAGAGGCAAAAGTACTGTTTGATGCCTCGACTAGTTCTAGCGCTCAGTTTTTGATGTATATTTGGCCTGGTGGCTACTTAGAGTTTGAAGCAACAGAGCCTGATGGCGACAGAGCTGAACGATATACAAATAGTAAGTCTTTTGCATCGTCTGAATGGGTGCATATAGCTGTGACATGGGACGCAATTAATGATGAGGTCAAAATCTATCTTAATGGTGTTTCTCAATCACTTAACGATTATACAGGCAAAAGCTTAACTCAAGGGCTTAATACAAGCATGGAGGAACTATATTTTGGTGATAATAATAGTACCTCTGCATCGGCACTTGGTGGCTCAGCGGATGGTGTAATAGATGAAATCCAACTGTTTAATTATGTTCTGACATCGGCTGAAGTTTCTACCGTTAAAGATGATGTAACACCGTGTGCTGCGATTGTTGTTCATCATTTTGAAATAATTCACGATGCCTTTGCATCAACCTGTGCAGATGAATCTGTTACTATAAAAGCTTGTGCTAATAGTGATTGTTCAAGTTTAGTAGCAGATTCACTTAGTTTAGATTTTCAAGGAAATGCCTCAACTATTAGTTCGCCAACCTTTATAGGGTCTACTACGTTTAATTATAGTCACAGCACTGAAGAAACTCTTACCTTGTCAGTCAGTACTGACTCTAGTGTGACTGTTAGTAATGCTTTAGTGTGTGATGACGGTAGCGGAACGAGTTGTGATATTGTTTTCTCGTCTTCTGGTTGTGAAAATTCATGTGCAGCTTATTTTCCTGACTCTATTCAAGGGCATGACGCATCATCAGAGCTTAAGTTTGAACAAACAGGCCGATTATTAAATGATAGTGATAATATTGTTACTTTTCCAACATTAACAGATAAAACAGGCTCTCATAAAACCTGTGATAGTGTTGATTGTACTACTAATGGTACAGCGGCACCTGCGCTTACTTTGCCTTCTTTTGAAACGACTAGTGCAACCAATGATATGTCGTTAAGTAGTGGCACTTCAACTATTGGGCCAAGCGGCGATAATGCAGTAACTGAAATGGATAATTTAACCATTAAGGGTAGTGCTAACGTTACTTTTTTAGCCTCAGGCGGCACTTATAAAATAGATAACGGCCTATTTGAGGGGAGTGCTCAAATTACATTTAATACCGGTATATATTGGTTTAATGAGTTAGAGATTAGTGATGATGTACAAATTTTTGTTAACGGTGCAGTCACTATTTATGTAAATGGTCAATCTGATCATTTTGATATTGAAGGTGATGTTAAAATTAATATTGCTGGCTCAGCAGAAGATTTAGTTTTTGTTAGCTATAAAGATTTTCATTTAAAAAATGATGCTCAAGTTCATGCTGTTCTATATGGCGCTAAAAAAATTGAAATTAAAGATCAAGTTCAACATGTTGGTGTTATTTCAGTTTATGAATCATTGAAAATTAAAAAGACTGCAACCGTGACCTATGAAGATATATCTAATGTGCGAGTAGGTGACTTATGTGGTGGTTCAAGTGGTAACGTTGATCATTTTGAAATAACCCATGATGGTAGTGGTTTAACTTGTGATACCGAATCAGTAATTATTAAAGCCTGTACTAATAGTGATTGTTCGACATTAAGCGCAGATGCTGTCACCTTAGATTTTCAGGGTAATAGCTCAACGATAAGTTCGCCTACTTTTACGGGATATACTACGGTTAACTTTAACCATACCACGGCTGAAACATTAACTTTATCAGTGGCTAATCCAACTATAGCGCCTGATAATACCTTAGTGTGTGATGATGGTGGTGGCTCAAGTTGTGATCTTGTCTTTGCCGATGCGGGCTTCCGCTTTTTATATGGCGCAGCAGAGAGTACAACTATTGCTAACCAAACTAGCGGTGATAACTTTACTGATATAGTGAAATTACAAGCGGTTGAAAATGTAAGCGGTGTTTGTACTGGAATGTTTATTGGGGATGTTGATGTTGAGTTATCACAACAAAATACCGCACCAAGTGGAACATCGGGACTAAACTTTAAAGTGAATAGTACCGTAATTGCGAAATACCCAACATATACCAGTAATATCACGTTGAATTTTGGCGCTGAAAGCAAAGCAACCCTTACTAATCCTGCCTACTTAGACGCAGGTCAAATTCGCTTACATGCACATTATGATGACGGTGACATAATCTTATCTGGAAATAGTAACGACTTTTGGGTGAGTCCTAAACAATTAGTCGTGACGGCTAAATCAGGTGTTATTACTTTAGACAACTCTACAACGACCCCGGGTGATAATCGCATTCATAAAGCAGGAGTAGATTTTGATATTGAAATAATAGCCTATAACTCTCTTGGCACAGCAGCAGCTAATATTACTACTAATTATCAACCTAACGGCGATGATCGAGTTGAATTTACAGCAACGCGTACCGGCCCCGTTGCGGGCGTTGATGGTACGTTAAGTATCAATGGTCAAACAGTTGTTTTAGCTAGTGACTTAACCGGCTTTACTGATATTTCACTGACTTCAGCTAGCTTCTCTAATGGTATGGCAACGGTTAGCGCTAATTATAGTGAAGTAGGCTTATTACAAGTTCAAGCACGTGATAATGACTATAGTAGTGATAATGTGATTATTTCATCATTAACCAGTAATGTTGGACGTTTTACCCCTGATCACTTTGATGTAGCAAAAGATGATGGTTTTTTTGAACATTATTGTACTGATGGTATAAGTTCATTTAGCTATACAGGTCAACCGTTTGGTTATGAAGCGTTGTTTTTACCTGAGCTTACCATTACCGCTAAAAATGCGGCTGGCGTTACCACACAAAATTATACTGAAACAGATTATCAAAAGTTAGTCGCGAGCGATATTGACCGTACATTTCCAGGTGAAGATACTGAAGCTAAGGGTTTAGATGCAGTTACTAAAATGGTAGCCATAGCAGATGAGAATGAGGGCAGCCTGCCACTTCCGCCATCTTCATCAGCAGGGGTGATGACTTATACTTTTTCGAATTTAGATACGATTACTTATCTTAGAAATACTAACTCATTAAGAGCACCATTTTTTGTTAAATATGATATTACTATTGACGAAATAAAAGACTCAGATGATATTGAAGGTATTAGTTTACCTACGGTATCACCCCAAAATGGTTTTGTAGGTTTTGGTCGTTGGAATATTGAACACACTTTTGGTCCAGAAACCAGTGATTTAACTTTGCCTATGGCACTTCAGTCTTGGGATGGAAGCAGTTTTATTACGAATACAATTGATTCGTGTACTGCATTTGATGGAACGACTACCACTAATTACACCCTTGATAATACCAATCTAACACCTGCAATTAGCCCAACCACGTTAACGTCAACATCGGGCGCAGGGACTTTTGCTTCGGGCTTAGCGCAATTATTAATTCTCAAACCCAGTGACGGCTCACAAGGAAAAGTACGCTTTACTTATGATGCCACACCGCTGTGGTTAAAGTATAATTGGAACGGCGTTGATGAAGGCTTAGATGATTTGCCTTATGATGATAACCCCTCGGCCATAGCTACTTTTGGACTATTTCGCGGTAATGATAGAATTATTTATCAACGAGAAATCAATAATTAATGATGAGCAAGAAAGTGACGAAGTAGCGAAGTCACGAGTAAGAAAAGTTTCGAGTAGCAAAAACTGCACGCTCAGTGAGTTGTTTTCGAAACTAACCACTCGAAACTAGCCACTGCTTATTTTTGACTTTATTCATTAAAAACAACTGACATAATAGAATTGATTTGAATACTCAGGTATGATTGTCCGATCTGTTTTAAGAATAATTTTCGCTCTAACTTATTGCGCTATTGAAGTCGCATTTTCACAGGACATTTCGAGCTTATGTTTAAAAAAATACGTGGTATGTTTTCTAATGATTTATCTATCGATTTAGGTACAGCCAACACGCTTATTTATGTTAAAGACCAAGGTATCGTATTGAACGAACCTTCAGTGGTTGCTATTCGTCAAGACCGTGCTGGTGGCTCAAAAAGTGTTGCTGCTGTTGGTATGGCTGCAAAGCAAATGTTGGGTCGTACACCGGGTAATATTGAAGCTATCCGCCCGATGAAAGATGGCGTTATTGCTAACTTTTTTGTAACTGAAAAAATGTTGCAGCACTTCATCAAACAAGTGCATAGTAATAACTTTTTACGTCCTAGCCCAAGAGTTTTAGTTTGTGTTCCTTGTGGTTCAACCCAAGTAGAACGTCGTGCTATTAGAGAATCTGCCATGGGTGCAGGTGCTCGTGAAGTGTATTTAATTGACGAACCAATGGCAGCCGCTATTGGTGCAGGTATGCCAGTGTCAGAAGCTACTGGCTCTATGGTTGTTGATATTGGTGGCGGTACAACCGAAGTTGGCATCATCTCTTTAAATGGTGTGGTTTATTCATCATCGGTACGTATTGGTGGTGATAAATTTGATGAAGCAATCATCAACTATGTCCGTCGTAATTTTGGTAGTTTAATTGGTGAAGCCACTGCGGAGCGCATTAAACATGAAATTGGTTCAGCCTATCCTGGTGAAGAATTAATTGAAATTGAAGTGCGCGGCCGAAACCTTGCTGAAGGTGTACCACGTAGTTTTACCTTAAATAGCAATGAAATATTAGAAGCATTGCAAGAGCCGTTAACCGGCATTGTCAGTGCTATTATGGTGGCATTAGAGCAATCTCCTCCTGAGCTAGCTTCAGATATTTCTGAACGCGGTATGGTACTTACAGGCGGTGGCGCTTTGTTAAGAGACATAGACCGTTTGTTAATGGAAGAAACAGGTATTCCGGTAGTCATTGCTGATGATCCCTTAACGTGTGTTGCTAGAGGTGGCGGTAAAGCCCTAGAGATGATTGATATGCATGGTGGTGATCTTTTCTCATATGAGTAGAATCACTGTTTATTCTTTGTCATTTAACCCAATTACGGCGTTAAAAGTACTCATTGACTAACGTCAACTCCGTGCTTTTCCTTGTACTTGAATTAAATATCTGCGAATAAATTAGCGATTAACAATAAGAGAAAATTGATGAAAGCAAACCATAACTAGAAGCTATCAACCCGTAACTGGTTTTCTATGAATCCAATTTTTAAACATGGTCCCTCCCCACAGCACCGACTTGTCTTGGTGCTGTTTTGTTCTGCCTTATTGATTTTTTTCGACCATAAAACGGCCAGTTTTGAATCTTTCCGTGGCTATTTGCAGTCAATGGTAAGCCCTTTGCAGTATCTTGCAAATACCCCTAAGCAAGCGATGACATGGGCGTCTGAGAATGTAGCTACTCGTCGTCAGCTATTGGCAGAAAATCAACAATACCGTTTAAATGAATTGAAATTTCATGAACAAGCGATGCAGCTTGATATTATAAAACAAGAAAACGAGCGCTTACGTTCTTTACTTGCGTCACCACTTCGTGGGGAATTAAAGAAGATGGTGGCAGAGATTTTATCTGTCGATAGCGATCCATACAGCCATCAAGTGGTAATTAATCGTGGTGCAGGTGACGGTGTTTATGACGGTCAGCCGGTAATTGATGCGCTGGGTATCGTTGGACAGATATTACATGTTGGACAAACTAGCTCGAGAGTCATTTTAATTACAGATATCTCTCATGCCGTACCTGTTAGGGTTCAACGCAATGGTTTGAGGTTGCTTGCTACAGGTAGTGGCCAAATTGATAAGTTAAACCACACTTTTGTCTCGCAAAGTGCTGACATTAAAAACGGCGATATATTAGTCACTTCAGGATTAGGTGGAAAGTACCCTGAAGGTTATCCTGTCTCTCAAGTGTCATTTGTTAGTCATGATGAATCGAGAGAGTTTATGCGGGTATTTAGCACACCTATCGCCCAAATAGATAGATTGCGATATTTGTTATTGTTATCAAATGATGAACCAGCCAGTATCTTCTCGCCCACGCCAAAAGCTTTGCAAAATAAAAATAGCTCAAAAAAAGCTCAGCCTGCAACCAAAGCTAAAAGTAAAACTAAGGTGGTTAGCTAATGTTCGCACATAATGGTGTCATCATTTTACTAACGTTATTGGTCGCTTTAATGGCAAGCATAATGCCGCTACCACTTAGTGTTGATGCCTTTCGTCCTGACTGGGTACTCATTGTTTTAATTTACTGGTGCATGGCGTTACCGGCACGTGTGAATATTATTACTGCTTGGATCATGGGTTTTTTGTTAGATGTATTATTAGGCTCTGTTCTAGGGGTTTATGCTGCTGCAATGGCCATCTCGGTTTATATTGTCGCGGAAAATTTTCAAAAGATTCGTAATTTTTCTATCTGGCAACAAGCGTTAATTGCCGGTGTATTGGCTGCCTTATATCATTTAGTGGTATTTTGGCTACAACGCTTTTTAATTGATGTTACTTTTCTTCCCAGTTATCTATATCCGGTAATAACTACGATCGTTTTATGGCCTTGGGTCTTTTATTTACTTCGTAAAGTGCGTCGTCATTTTTCCATTAAATAGTCCACTCTTTATGAAACAACTAATTTTGGCTTCACAATCCCCGCGACGAAAATCATTATTGGCGCAGTTAGGTTATCAATTCACTACCCAAGCCGCTGATATTGATGAATCTGTGCGTAATAATGAAAGTGCAAAAAATTATGTATTACGGTTGGCACAAGAAAAGGCGCAAGTGATATTTGCAGCTTTGTCTGCTCAACAACAAGCACAATCTGTTGTCATTGGCTCTGATACGAGCGTGGTAATTGATGGTGACATATTAGGTAAACCATTAAATGAAGCAGATTGTATTGCGACATTACAGCGCCTTGAAAATAAGCAACACCAAGTGCTAACAGCCATTACTGCTATAAGCCAAGGCCAAGCGAATAAAAATGAAATAATTAGCGAACTAGTAGAAACTCAAGTTCAATTTAAAGCGTTAACCATTGATGAAATGAAACGTTATTGGCAAACAGGAGAGCCGTGTGACAAAGCAGGCTCTTATGCAATTCAAGGCATAGGTGGTCAATTTGTGACTACAATTAGAGGAAGTTATTCAGCCGTTGTCGGCTTACCTTTATATGAAACTGCGCAATTACTGGCGCAGGCTGGTTTGCCAACAAGTATTCAAGAGTCTAATAATTAGTGATGAGTTGCGAAGGCTGGTCAAAAATAAGGATTAAAACAAAATGAGTAGTGAGTTATTAATCAATGTGACACCGAGTGAAACACGCGTTGCTTTAATTGAGCATGGCTCTTTACAGGAAGTTCATATTGAGCGTGAGGCAAAACGTGGCATTGTCTCAAATATTTATTTAGGCAAGGTTATTCGTGTACTGCCAGGGATGCAGGCAGCTTTTATTGATATAGGCTTAGATAAAGCCGCTTTTTTGCATGCATCAGATATCAATACCAAGCTAATTTTAAAAGAAGAAAAGGATCATGTGCCTGATATTCGCAGCTTAGTACATGAAGGCCAGCTATTAATGGTACAAGTGGTAAAAGATCCGCTTGGCTCAAAAGGTGCTCGCTTAACTACCGATATAACCATTGCTTCGCGCTATCTTGTTTTAATGCCGCATGCTAGCCACGCAGGTATTTCTCAGCGTATTGAAGACGTTGCTGAGCGTAAACGTTTAAAAGATATTGTGAGTCCTTATTGCGATGAACACCAAGGGTTTATTGTTCGTACTGCCGGTGAAGGTGCAGGTGAGCAAGAGCTAAAACATGACGCTGAATTTTTACGTCGAGTATGGAAAAAAGTACAAGAGCGTAAGCAGCGTAAACAAGTTAAAATGCCGCTGTATCAAGATTTATCTTTATCATTAAGAGTGTTAAGGGATTTTGTTGGTGTTAAATTTGAGCGTATTCGAATTGATTCTAAATTAACTTATGAGCAGCTAATTGCCTTTACTCAAGAGTTTGTACCTGAATTAACGCAAGTGATGGAATATTATCCTGGTGAGCAACCCATTTTTGATTTGTTTTCAGTTGAGTTAGAAATACAACGCGCACTGCACCGTAAAATAGAATTAAAGTCAGGTGGGCATTTAGTTATTGATCAAACAGAAGCGATGACTACTATTGATATAAACACAGGCGCCTTTGTGGGGCACCGTAATCTTGAAGACACCATTTTCAGTACAAATATTGAAGCAACTCAAGCCATTGCTAGGCAACTTAGATTAAGAAATTTGGGCGGCATTATTATTGTTGATTTTATTGATATGCATAATGAAGATCACAAACGCCGAGTATTGAGTAGCTTAGACATGGCAATGTCGAAAGATAACGTAAAATATAGCGTGCATGGCTTTTCATCATTAGGTTTAGTTGAAATGACGCGTAAGCGGACTCGTGAAAGTTTAGAGCATGTTTTATGTGGTGAATGTCCTATTTGCACTGGTCGTGGTAATCTTAAGACAGTAGAAACTGTTTGTTTTGAAATTTTGCGTGAAATTGTGCGAGTAAATCGTGCTCATGATGCCGATCAATTTATTGTTTATGCTTCTTCTGCAGTGAGTGATTTTCTAGTTAATGATGAATTTCATAGCCTTGCAGAAGTTGAAGTATTCATTGGTAAATCAATAAAAGTACAAACTGAGACTATGTATTCGCAAGAACAGTTTGATGTAGTAATGATGTAACTAGGTAGTTGCATCTAAGTTTTTAGGAAATAGAATATTAATGTCGATTGTAAGCGTATCTAACCGCTGGCTAAACCGCTTTTATAAAATACTTGCTATCATGTTGGTATTATTAGCGGTATTGATCAGTGCGTTTCGTTTATTTCTGCCTTACGTTGAGAATTACCGCCAAGACTTTCAAGATTATATCAATAACAATAATCAAACTAATGTCGTAATTGGCAGCTTAGGGATGAATTGGCAAAGCTCTGGGCCAACTTTAGTCGCTAATCGAGTCACTTTAGTTGATGTTGAAGATGCCTATGTTTTTATCGAACATCTAGAAGTACAGGTTGATTTTTGGGCAACAATAACCACGCAGCGTTTAATATCAAGTAATTTGATCCTTGATGGTGCGGTTGTTTCGTTAGCACAAGGTATTTGGCACAGTGAAGAAAGTTCAGATGTTAAGATTACCAATACGCCTCAAAACGCAGTAGAGCCACTTAACGGCTTTCAGAAAATTTCAAATATTTTCCTAAATCGTATTAATCGATTTTCTTTAGTTAATAGTAAAGTCTCAATCGAGAACAATTCATTAGAACGTCATTTTCGGATTAATAATTTAAACTGGTTAAACAGTGATGAACGTCATCAAGCACAAGGCAATATCATTGTTGATGAATTAAGCTCAAATAATTTAGCCTTGAAAATAGATATTAGCGGTCAGTCTGTTGATGAACTAAAGGGCATGATGTATGTCGAGGCTAATCATCTTGATATTACACCTTGGCTTGATAGCGTGTTAGCGATAGACAATGATAAAACTAAAGCTGACATCGGTTTTTCAGCATGGTTTAAAATTCAACATGGCGCTATAGAGCGGTTACAAATAGCATTACATGACAACCTGATAACTTGGCAAGAAAATAGCCAAGTAAATGCTCCAACAAATAATTTAACACATAGCTTAGCGTTAAGTTCTGGGCAGTTATTGTTAGTGAAAGGAAAAAAACCGGCAAGTTTTAAGTTATATAGCACGCCGATGTTATTACAATTTAATCAGCAAGACGTACAAGAAATGATCGTGCAAGTGAATAAAACAGCTGAAAGCATTTCTGTTTATTTATCGTCATTCGATTTAGCATTAATTAGTCAAGTGTCACCTTTACTTATTGGCTCAGAAAATACCAGAGATTTACTGTCTAATTTAGATATTAATGGTCAAGCAAATGACATATATCTGAAAAAAACGGCCAATGATCTTCAAGCCTTAGCTAGTTTTACCAATACATCTACTAAATATAGCCAAGGTGTGCCCGGCATTGATAATCTTGTTGGAACGGTAAGTTTTGCACAACAAAATTTACATATTAATTTAGCTGCAGAGCAAGGCGCATTGGATTTTAACCAGCACTTTATTGCTCCTATCCCATATCAAACATTAGCTGCCACGGTTGATTTATCTTTTTCGGATAGTGGCTGGCAACTACTCGTTAGTGACATTTCGCTAAATTCTGATGAACTGACCCTGCAAGGTGATTTAGTTGTTGATTCACAAATCAACACGCCAATGACTATGTCTTTATTGGCCAATATTTTAGATGGCGACGCCAGTAAAGCAGGGCATTATTATCCACTAACGACTATGAGCAATGACTTGGTAAATTATTTGGATGACGCTTTAATTGATGGAAAAATTAAGCAGGCACAAGTATTAGTCAATGGTCCTTTAGCGAATTTTCCTTTTGCTGATAAATCTGGAATCTTTGTTGTTAACGCTGAACTGGAAGACGCGACATTTAAATTTAGTCATGATTGGCCGGCAATTAAAGAGTTTTCAGCCAATCTAAATTTTACTAACAATAGTATGTTAATTACTGGTCGTTCAGGTGAGTTAGTTGGGCTTGATGTTAGTGGCGTGCAGGCTGCTATTGATGATTTAGGTAATGGGCAAACGTTAACGGTAGACACTTTAATTAAGTCATCATCGGCAACACATGTTGCTAATTTGATGGTGCAAAGCCCGCTTAAAAATAGTGTCGGCAGTGTTTTACAACAACTGCAAGTTAGTGGCGATATTGAAGGTGAATTTCATTTGAATTTACCCTTGAATGCGATAGAAAATGTTGTTGCGAGTGGCTTAATTAACTTTGTAGATAATCGCGTTGCATTGCAAACGCCACGGATGAATTTCAAACAAGTAAACGGCCAATTAACTTTTGAAAATGACATCATATCGACAAAGAACTTAGCTTTAAATTGGCATGGCTTACCGCTGACATTAACGATAAATGGCAAAGATAAGTCAGATTATTATGATACCCATATTGTCTTAAATGCGGATTGGAAAAAAGATGATTGGCAACCTCATGTTTCTGCTGATCTACAAAAATATATTGATGGTCAACTTAAGTGGCAAGGTGATTTATCTTTATATCAGCATCATGGTGGGGGTTTTACTTATCAATTTAATATTGACTCAAATTTAGAACAAATAGCGCTTGCACTTCCTGAGCCTTATGAAAAATCAGCGCAAATACATATACCGTTAAAAATTGAAGTGAATGGTCAGTTAGAGCAATCTACCTTTAATGCATCTTATGGTGAACAGCTTAGTTTTTTTGGCGTTTTAGCCCATGAAACTACTCACTTTTCTCGCGCTCATATCATACTTGGTAATGAAAAAATGTTATTGCCTATGAATGGTTTTCATATCACTACAAACCTTGATAAAGCAGATGTTCATGAGTGGCAGCCGTTCATTTTCGATATTATTAATACGGTTTCTAGTGAGCAAGAAGTTCCTCAAGATGTTGAAGGCTCATTAGATAAATCACCTGCTTTATTTTCTAAACCAGAACGGATTAGAGGAACAGTCGCTAAATTAGATTTATTAGGGCAACGTTTACATAATGTTTCTTTTAATTTATTAGATAAAACCAATTGGTGGTTGTTACAGCTCAATGCCAAAGAAACTCGCAGTCAGCTTAAATTTTATCCTGACTGGTTTGAGCAAGGTGTCGATATTAATGCCGATTTTATTCAGCTAACAAATCCGGAAAAAATCGCTTCAAGTGAGAAAAAAACTGAACAAACCCCTCAGGCTGATGAAGCTGATGCTCCACGGTTAACCGATGATAATGTTTTTGCTAACATGCCAAAAATTAACTTTCATTGTGATCGCTGCCAAGTGGATAATTTAAATCTTGGGGAAGTGAGTTTCTCTTTACGGCGCACAGATGAAAACATCATTAAAATAGACAACTTTAAAGCTAAAAGAGAACGAGCCGAATTTAATTTATCGGGTGAATGGCAAAAGCAGGGAAGCATATCGACGACAAGTGTTAGTGGAATATTATCATTAAAAAATATTGAGTATGAGTTCGAACAATTAGGTTATGGCTCTATTATTCGTGATAGTGGTGGCAAACTTAATTTTGATTTAAATTGGCAAGGTGGCCCGCATGAATTTGGATTTAGCCATTTAAACGGTGAACTAAATGCCAATATAGATGATGGTTATTTAGCTGAAGTTAGCGACAAAGCACGTATATTTTCAGTGTTAAGTTTGCAATCTATTGTCAGAAAATTAACCTTAGATTTTCGGGATATTTTCAGCGATGGTATGTTTTATAAAGATATTAAAGGCGATTATCATATAAAAGAAGGTATTTTATATACAGATAACACGCGTATGAATGGCTCGGCAGGCGATTTATATATAAAAGGCAATACTAGTTTTGTTAATAACACCCTTGATTATAAAATGTCTTACAGACCAAACTTAACGTCTAGTTTACCCGTGTTAGCTTGGATCGCGACATTAAATCCGGTGGTGTTTTTAGCTGGTGTTGCAATAGATCAAGTTATTACGTCTCAAGTCGTTTCTGAGATTAACTTTGAGTTAACCGGTAGTGTTAACAATCTTAACTTTAAAGAAGTTAACCGAAAGAGTCGTGATATAAGTGTTGGTCGCTCTAAACCACCTGAATTTGTAAATAGTAGTGATGAAACTAAATCATTACAGCAAAAGCCTAAGAAGAATAAATCTTTTAAAGAATTTAAATCGCCTAGCATAGACCATGAACAAGACCTTTTTGAAGAAGATAAACCATTAGAAGAGTTTAATGATGGTTAAACTGAGCGCACTTCAACTCAACTCTAAAGCCAGTGTAGAGACAAACCTGCAAACAATTGCTAAGTTATTAGAGAAGCTAACTCAAGAAACCGTTAGCGAGCATTTTGTGGTTTTACCTGAGTGCTGTTTGTTTTTTGGTGCAGGTGACAAAGCGCAGTTACAATTAGCGCAAAATACCCAGGTACAGCCAGCTCAAAAAATGAGTGAATTACAAATAGCATTAGGTATTTTAGCTAAAAAATATAGTGTCACTTTAATTGCTGGCACTATTCCAATATTATCGGATGATAATGAAAAATTTACCAATAGCAGTTGCGCTTTTAGTTCAAATGGTGAGTTAATAGCTCGATATGATAAAATTCATCTATTTGATGTAAATGTTGAAGATAATGAGAAGAATTATTGTGAATCACGTTTTACTCAAGCAGGAAAAAGCCCGCGCATAGTAAAAACACCATTCGCTAATATTGGTTTAACAGTGTGTTTTGATGTTCGATTTCCTTCGTTATATCAAAAGCTAACGAAACTGGGTGCTGATATTATTACCGTACCGAGTGCTTTCACTCGAGTTACCGGCAAAGCGCACTGGCAAACATTATTGCAAGCAAGAGCAATAGAAAATCAAGTATATATAATTGCCGCAGGGCAAGAAGGTGTTCACGAGAATGGCCGAGAAACATGGGGACATTCTATGATCATCAGTCCGTGGGGCGAAATTTTAGCTTGCCTTGAAACAGGTGAAGGGATTATTAGCAGTGAATATATTTCAGAAGAAATTAAAAAAATTCGAGCAAGTATGCCATTGAAGCATGCTACTAAAAACTAATGTTAAGTTGAATTATAAATGAATAGTGTTGAACAAGTTTTATTAGCCGATAGCCAAATTGATGATGCAGTTTTATCTAAAACATTAAAAAGTATCATGGGAAGAAAAGTTGATTTTGCTGATCTTTATTTTCAGTCTAGTCAGCATGAATCGTGGATGCTTGAAGATGGCATAGTCAAAGAAGGCTCATATAATATGGAGCGCGGAGTTGGTGTTCGCGCCATTTCGGGCGAGAAAACAGGCTTTGCCTATTCTGATGATATTTCACCTTTAGCTTTACAACAAGCCGCAGATGCTGCTAAAGGCATTGCTGACGCAGGTAAAGGTGTACAAGTTCAAGCCTTTAAACGTCAGTCACCACTTAAAATTTATCAAGCAGTCGAGCCCCTTGGCAGTTTAACGCAGGAGCAAAAAATTGATTTGTTGCATCAAGTTGAAGCGCATGCAAGGCAGGCAGATAGCCGAGTAAGCCAAGTTATTGTTAGTTTGTCAGGTGTTTATGAAAAAGTATTGGTAGCCGCTAGTGATGGTACTTATGGCACAGATATTCGTCCTTTAGTACGGCTGAACTGTTCTGTTTTAGTTGAAGACAATGGCAAACGTGAACGTGCTAGTGCTGGCGGTGGTGCTCGCACTGATTATAGTTATTTCTTTGAAGTGGAGCAGGGTAAAGCGCGTTATCTTAGTTATGCCGAAGAAGCTGTTCGACAAGCACTGGTTAACTTAGTTGCCGTTGCTGCACCCGCAGGAACTTTTCCGATAGTATTAGGAGCCGGTTGGCCGGGCGTTTTATTGCATGAAGCGGTAGGTCATGGTTTGGAAGGTGACTTTAATCGTAAAGGTTCATCTACTTTTTCAGGTAAAATCGGCCAAAAAGTTTGCTCTGAACTTTGTACTATTGTTGATGACGGGACTATGGCTGATCGCCGTGGTTCAGTAAGCATGGACGATGAAGGTGTTGCTGGGCAATATAATGTTTTAATTGAAAAAGGCATTTTAAAAGGCTACATGCAAGATAAGCATAATGCCAAGCTGATGGGCGTTAAGCCAACCGGTAATGGCCGCCGTGAGTCTTATGCACACTTACCAATGCCTCGCATGACCAACACCTATATGTTGGCAGGCGAATCAAGCCCTGAAGAGATCATTAAGTCAGTGAAAAAGGGCATTTATGCACCTAACTTTGCCGGTGGGCAAGTCGATATTACTTCTGGTAAGTTTGTGTTTACAAGCTCTGAGGCCTATTTAATTGAAAATGGTGAAATCACTACGCCAGTTAAAGGCGCAACCTTAATTGGCAGTGGCCCTGAAGCAATGCAAAAGGTTTCAATGGTTGGCAACGACCTTAAACTCGACGCAGGTGTTGGTGTTTGTGGTAAAGACGGCCAAAGCATACCAGTGGGCGTAGGACAACCGACTTTAAAAATTGATGAAATGACGATTGGTGGTACGCAATAAAATAAAAAATAGAAATTTTTCGCCCACAGGTTAGCGCGGATTAACGCAGATAAAAAGCGCAATAAACACAGACTATTACTACGCTATAGTTTGATTCTTGTACATCTGCGTGAATTCGCGGGCGAGAGATCTTTTTTTTGCCCACAGATTAGCGCGGATTAACGCAGATTAAAAGCGCAATAAA